>CAYJPQ010000056.1:16711-22942 GCA_964372085.1 uncultured Bifidobacteriaceae bacterium
GAGAAGAGTCCCTATTCCGAGTATCGGAGGCTCATGTCGGGCGCACACGCCGCCCAACAAGGCGCTGCAGCCGTCGAGCCGCACTCGAAAGAGCGGCAGTAGATCGAAGCGACGTTCCCGCGCGGTTCGCGGCTGAGCGCCAGGCCGCTCGAGGCTATTCGAGCCGACGTCGCGCGCGACCGTCTAACCACTGCCTGCCGCCGCCGGCAAGCTCCCTCGATGAAGTGGACACTTCCGCCTAACAGCGATCGGATTGTCTGTGCTTCATCTGTGGCCTGTCTGTGGCCTGAAGAAACATCTCGTAGGCCCGGTTCCCGGTCTCGCGTTCGAAGTGGTATCCCAGCGCGATGAGGCACTGCGCGAAGTCATCCTCCTGGCCTGGGGCCACCTCGAACCCGGCCAGCACGCGGCCGAAGTCGGCGCCGTGGTTGCGGTAGTGGAACAGCGAGATGTTCCAGCGGTCGCCAAGCCGGTTGAGGAAGTCCATCAGCGCCCCTGGCCGCTCCGGGAACTCGAAGCGGTACAACTGCTCGTCCCGGACCTCGGCCGAGCGGCCGCCCACCATGTAGCGCACGTGCGCCGTGGCCACTTCGTCGCACGTCAAGTCCAGCGTGCGGTGGCCGTGCGCGTCGAGGCGCGCGGCCAGGTCGGTGGCCTCCTGGCGTGACGTGGTGGCCACGCCCACGAAGATGTGCGCCTCGCGCCGGCTGCTGAGCCGGTAGTTGAACTCGGTGACCACGCGCCGGCCGATGATGGTGCAGAACTCGCGGAAGGCGCCCGGGCGTTCGGGAATGGTGACGCCCAGCAGCGCCTCGCGCGACTCGCCCAGTTCCGCACGCTCCGCGACGAACCGCAATCGGTCGAAGTTCATGTTGGCGCCCGTCAGGACGGCCACGAGGGTGGCTCCGGTCGCGCCGGTACGGCTGGCCCACGCCCGCAGGCCCGCCACGGCCAGCGCGCCGGCGGGTTCCATCAGCGACCGCGTGTCGTCGAACACGTCCTTGATGGCCGCGCAGATTTCATCGTTGGAGACCCGGATGACCTCGTTCACAACGCCCTGCACCAGCGCGAAGGGCAGGGCCCCCACCTCCCGCACGGCCACGCCGTCGGCAAAGATACCCACGTGGTCGAGCGCCACGCGGCGTCCGGCCGCCAGCGATTGGTGCATCGCATCCGCCTCGAAGGGCTCCACGCCGATCACCTGCACGTCGGGACGAACGGCGCGCACGTAGCTGGCGATCCCGGCGAGCAGGCCGCCCCCGCCAACGGGGACGAAGATGGCCGTGACGTCGCTCCGCTGATGTCCGAGGACCTCCAGCGCGATGGTGCCCTGGCCGGCGATGACAAGCGGATCGTCGAAGGGATGAATCAGCACCCGACCCGTGGTGCACACGAGTTCGTCACAGCGGGTCTTGGCGTCGGCATAGGTGTCGCCAGACAACTGCACCTCGGCGCCCAGCGCGCGCACCGCGTCGACCTTGATGGCCGGCGTTGTGCGCGGCATCACGATGACCGCGCTGAG
The DNA here is from genome assembly GCA_964372085.1 of uncultured Bifidobacteriaceae bacterium. GTDB lineage: Bacteria > Acidobacteriota > Vicinamibacteria > Vicinamibacterales > UBA2999 > 12-FULL-67-14b. The sequence goes on from CAYJPQ010000056.1 coordinate 18,234, forward strand.
ACCCAGGTGGCGCGCGGCGTAGGCCACGCCCTGGGCGTGGTTGCCCGCGCTTGCGGTGATCACGCCGCGCGCGCGTTCGGCAGGGGTCAGGTGCGCGATGCGGTTGTAGGCGCCCCGCAGCTTGTACGTGAAGATGGGCTGCAGGTCCTCACGCTTCAAGTACACGTGATGGCCCGTGCGCCGGGTCAGGCCCGCCGCCGCGTCGAGCGGCGTGGTGCGGGCCACGTCGTACACGCGGCTCGTGAGGATGAGGCGCAGCATGGCGTCGGCCGTCATCGCGTCGCCGGTCATCGCATCTCCAGGGCACGGATGTCGTTCAGTATCCCCGCCGCCGTCACCGCCGGCCCCGCGCCAGGCCCGCTGACCACCAGCGGTTCCTCCCGGTAGCGCGCCGAATGGAACGTGATGATGTTGCGTGTCCCATCCGCGGCGCCCATGGGGCTCGATGCCGGCACCGCCACGAGCCCGGCTGACACTCCGCGCGGCGTGGCCGTCACCACGTAGCGCAGGCGTCGGCCGCGCGCGGCCTCCGTGGCCGTCCGCGCTTTCCACTCATCGTCTAATTCGGGAAGGCGCTTCATGAAGGCGGCCAGCGGCACCTGGCGCAGCCGTGCGGGCACCAGGTCGTCGGCCCTGGGGGGCGCGCCCTTGTAGCCGAGCATCCTCGCCAGAATCAGGCCCTTGCGGGCCGCATCCCGGCCGGCCAGGTCCTCGCGCGGGTCGGGCTCGGCGTAGCCACGCGCCACGGCCTCGCGCACGGCCTCGGAGAAGGGGCGCCCGGCCGAGACCTGGGAGAGCACGAACATCAGCGTCCCGCTCACGCATCCCTCGATGCGGGTCACCGTGTCGCCCGTCTCCACCAGCTTGCGGTGGGTGTCGATGATGGGCAGGCCCGCGCCCACGGTGGCTTCGTACCTTACGCGGCGTCCGTTGGCGGCGGCCCGCCCGAGCAGCCGGTCGTAGGATTCCCATGGCCCGGCCAGCGGTTTCTTGTTGGCCAGCACCACGTCGAAGCCGTGCTCGATGGCCGCCTGCAGCACGGGGAGCGTGTCGTCGCCGGTCACGTCCACCACCACCGGCCGGGACACGGCATGGCCGGCGATGAACGACAGCGCCTCGATGGCCGTAGCGCGCGTGCCTCCCAGCGAGGCGAGCAGGGCGCCCCGGTCTTTCTGTCGGGCGAGCCGCGCGAGCTTCGCGCGCGACAGTCCATCGGCCTCGAAGACGTAGCCCGATCGATCGAGCACGCCGACGATGCGGACGGGGGGATCGATGCGGCTCCCGGCCACCTGGTCGGCCAGCGCGCGTCCCACGCGGCCAAAGCCCAGGAGCACCACGTCGGTGTGCGCCACCGGCCGGGAATGCCCGCCGCCAATCTTCGACAGTTGAAACGCCGTGTGCACGCGCCTGGCCGCCTCGGCCGCGTCAGGCGACGCCACGACGAGCGAGATGTTGCGCTCCGACGACCCCTGGGCGATGGCGACGACGTTGATGCCGCCGGTTTCGAGGGCGGTGAACACGCGCGCGGCGATGCCGCGGGTGCCCGCCATCCCCTCGCCGACGACGGCCACGACCGACATCCCCGGCCGTGACGTGACGCCATCGATCAGCCCTTGCGCCAGTTCCTGGCGGAAGGCCTGGCGCAACCCGCGCACCGCCTGCTCGGCCTGCGCCTCGGGCACGGTGAAGCCGATGGAGCTCTCCGACGAGCCCTGGAAGATGGTGGAGACCGAGAGCCGCTCGGCGTCCACGGCGGTGAAGGTGCGCGCGGCGATGCCGTGCACGCCCACCATGCCCCTGCCGGCGACGGTGATCACCGCCTGGCCGGGCAGGATGGCCAACGCCTTCACGGGATAGGCGTCGAGCAGATGGCGAGCCGACACTTCGGTGCCCGGCAACTCGGGGCGCACGAACGAGCGCACGTGCAGCGTGATGCGGGTGCCCGAGAGCGGGATGAGCGCGCGCGGGTGCAGCACCTTGGCGCCGTAGTGCGCCACTTCCGCGGCCTCGCGGTGGTGCAGTTGGGGAATGAGCCGGGCGTCGGGCACCAGGCGCGGATCGGCCGTGAGGATGCCGGGCACGTCCTTCCACAGCACCACCGTGCGGGCGCCCAGGGCCCGGCCCATCAGCGTGGCGGTGAGGTCGGAGCCCCCGCGGCCGAGCGTGGTGAGGCTGCCATCGGGTGCCGCACCGATGAAGCCGGGCACCACGGGAATGGTGGCGGCCTTCAGCAGCGGCCGCAGCGCCTTGCGGGCCCGTCGCGATGTCTCATCGAGCAGGGGAGACGCGCCGCCATGCTGATCGTCGGTGGCCACCAGCTGCAGCGCGTCCACCGCCTTCGTCCGCCTGCCGGCCTTGCGGATGGCGGCGGCCAGCAGGGTGGACGACAGCCGTTCGCCGCGCGCCACGAGCAGGTCGCGCGTGCGCGGCGACAGGTGCCCCAGCACGCTGACCGCGGCGCAGAGATCACGGTACTCGCGGGTGGCGGCGTCGATGGATGAGAGCAGCGCGCGCAGCGCGGGCCCGCGCCGCGTCATCGCGCGGGCCACCTGCTCGTGCCGCTGCCGGAACGTCCGCGCGTTGCGGGTGGCAGTGGGCAGCCGTCCGGCGGCCGCCTGCTCCGCGCCCTCGATCAGCAGGTCGGTGACGCCGCCCATGGCCGAGGCCACCACCATAAGTGGGCCGTGATGCGCCCTCACGAGCCCGGCCGCCCGCTCGATGGCCTTCGCGTCGGCGAGCGACGCGCCGCCGAACTTCCACACCTGTAATTGCTGTGCGCCCACACATCACTCCCAAAATGAAAGAGGCCATCACCCTTGCGGATGATGGCCTCGTAAGAGACCCGGTGGATTCGACCCTCACCTCATCCGCATCGCGCGTCAGTCGGAGTGACGCCGTCAATGGTGATAATGCTGGTCGTAATCGTCACGGCCATCGCGCGCACGTCGGCGTACAGCGCAATGGCGCCGAACGGGTGACGGGCGGTGGCGACGGGTGCCGTGAACATGAGGCAGCGATTACATCAGTCGGCCGTGGGCTGTGTCAAGCGGGCGCCCGACCTGCAGAGGCGACCCTTCAGGGTCGCCTGGCGGTGAGCCACTGCTGCAACTCGGCGAGCTGCGCCTTCACGGCGTCGGGGTTGGTCGACTGCGGCGTCTTCTTGGCGCGCACCGAGGCCTGCGCCGTCACCACCGTCATCACATCGTCCCCAAACGACGCGTGGTAGGCCTTCCACTCCGCGGGCGTGAGCGTCTCGTACTCCTTGCCCTCGGCCAGCATCCGGCGGACCATGCTGCCCACCACCTCGTGAGCGGTGCGGAAGGCCACGCCCTTCGCCACCAGGTAGTCGGCCACGTCGGTGGAGAGCAGGAACCCCGAGGCGCCGCGCGTGGTCCGCGCGCGATCCAGCGTGAGCGTGCGCACCACGGTGGCGGCCGCGCCGGCCGATCCCATCAGCGTGTCTTCGCTATCGAACACCGCTTCCTTGTCTTCCTGGAGATCCTTATTGTAGCCGCTCGGCAGGCTCTTCATGGTGGCCAGCCATCCGGTGAGGTTGCCGATGGCGCGCCCCGCCTTGCCGCGGACCAGTTCCATGGGATCCGGGTTCTTCTTCTGCGGCATCAGGCTGCTGCCCGTGGCCACCTCGTCGGAGAGCACGAAGAAGCCGAACTCTTCGCCCGTGAAGAGCACCACGTCCTCGGCCAGGCGGCTCAGGTGCACCATGGCGAGCGATGACGCGTGCAGAAAGCTGCTCACGTAGTCGCGGTCGGAGGTGGCGTCGATGCTGTTGGCCACCACCTTCGAGAAGCCCAGCTTCTGCGCGAGGAACGCGGTGTCCACGGCGTAGTTGGTGCCGGCGATGGCGCCGGCGCCGAGCGGCATCGCGTCGGCCTCGGCGCGCACCACTGAGAAGCGCTCCACGTCACGGCGGAGGGCCGCGGCGTGCGCCAGCAGGTAGTGGGCCACGGTCACGGGCTGGGCCCGGCGGACGTGGGTGTAGGAGGGCATCACGGCGTCGCCGGCCGACACGGCCTGCGCGACGAGCGCGTCAATCACCGCGGTGAGCGAGCGCTGGACGTCGGGGATGCGCCGTCGCACGTAGAGGCGCATATCGACGCCCACCTGGTCGTTGCGCGACCGGCCGGTGTGGAGCTTCCTGCCCGGCTCGCCGATGCGCTCGATGAGCACGCGCTCCACGAACGAGTGCACGTCCTCGTCCGCGCCCGACAGGAACGCCGCGTCGGCGCGGCCGCGCTCGAGAATCGACGAGAGCCCGCGCTGGATGGATTGCGCCTCGGCTGGCGTCAGCACGTTGGCGCGCGCCAGCGCCTCGGCCCACGCCATGCTCCCGGTCACATCGTCCTCGAACAGCCGCTTGTCGAAGCCAAACGACGCGCCCCAGGCCAGCAGCGCCTTGTTGGGCTCCACGTCGAAGCGGCCCGACCACAGCGGTTTGGCCGTGTCCTGTGCCGTGGCCGGCAGCGCGGAGAGCGCCAGGACAAACGCGAGAAGGGCGAGGCGACAAACAGGGGCGGGCATGTGGGTCCTCCGGGGGGATGTGGTACGAGTGAATCTTACCCGCGAACCCGTAGAACCTGTAGAACCCGTAGAACCCGTAGAACCTGTAGAACCTGTAGAACCTGTAGAACCTGTAGAACCTGTCTTTGGAAATTGGTCGGGGCGACTGGATTCGAACCAGCGACATTCCG
>CAYJPQ010000057.1:0-22887 GCA_964372085.1 uncultured Bifidobacteriaceae bacterium
CACGGCGGCCGAAGGCCGCGCGTGGGCCATGTCGTCTGCCATCTGTGTAATCGGCGTCATCTGTGGATAAACTCCTCCGTGTAATCCGAAAGCGAATCACCGTAATGATTCATCGCATACAGACCATCGACGCGCACGCCGCCGGCGAGCCGCTACGGCTCGTGGTGGAGGGACTGCCCGCCCCCGAAGGCCGCACCATGCTCGAGAAGCGCGCGTGGGCCATGAAGCGGCTCGACCACTTGCGCCGCGCCCTGATGCTCGAACCCCGGGGCCACGCCGACATGTACGGCGCCCTGCTCACCGAGCCGGTGTCGCCCGGCGCCCACGCGGGCGTGCTCTTCATGCACAACGAGGGCTGGAGCACCATGTGCGGCCACGGCATCATTGCCGTCACCACCATGGCCATCGAGCGCGACCTGATGTGGGCGCGCGCCGAAGGCGAGGCCCCCCGCATGGAGATCCGGTTCGACGCCCCGGCCGGGCCGGTGGTGGCGCGCGCGCGTGTCGAGCGCCAGGGCGGCGCGGTGCGCGTGGCGTCGGTGGCCTTCGAGAACGTGCCCTCGTTCGTATTCGAGGCCTCGCTGCCCGTCACGGTGGCCGGCCGCACCATTCCCGTCGACGTCGCCTTTGGCGGCGCCTTCTACGCGATCGTGGACTCCGAAGCGGCGGGGCTGCCGATCGACGCCGCGCACCTGCCCGAGCTCCGCCGCCTGGGGATGGCCATCGCCCGCGAGGTGGAGCGCCTGCGCCTGGTGGTGCACCCTGAGGACGCGGGCCTGCAAGGCATCTACGGCACGATCTTCACGTCGCCGCCGCGGTCGTCCGAGGCCCACCTGCGCAACGTCACGGTGTTTGCCGACGCCGAGGTGGACCGTTCGCCGTGCGGCACGGGCACCGCCGCCGTGATGGCCGTGCTGAACGAGATGGGGCTGTTGATGGAGGGCGTGCCTTTCGTGCACGAAAGCATTGTCGGCACCACCTTCAGCGGCCGCGTGGTGGGCCGCCGCCAGGTGGGCGACAAGGCGGCGATCGTCCCCGAGATCGAAGGCGCTGCCTGGATTACCGGCGAGCACACCTTCCTGATCGACGGGGACGATCCGCTGAAGGCCGGCTTTCGCTTATAGACCTGGGTCTTGGGTCCTGGGGTACCCCAAGCCCCAAGCCCCAAGCCTCTATTTCAACCCCGCCAGCTTGCCCATGTCCATCGCCGAGGCGAACTGGTTCAGCACCTTGGTGTCGGCGAGGTCGTGGCCTTCGATCGTCACGAGGAAGCGCTTGCTCACGAGCACGTTGAGCTCGCCGCTCTTGCTGTCCTGCTGCCACGTTTCGAAGCCAGGATTGCCGCCCACCGTGACGGCTTTCTCGTAGCCGTCACTCGATTCCTTGCTGTAACCGGCGGCGAGCATCATCGACCACGGCGCAATCAGCATCTGGGCGAAGCCGGTGTCCACCACCTTCACGTCGATCTGGACATCGCCCTTCCGGTAGGTGGTTTCGGTTTGCGAGAAGGCGAAGGGCGAGGTCATGCGTTCACCCTCGGGCTTCTCCATCTCCCATCCAGACACCGATGGCAGCACGCCGGCCAGCACGTCGAACCCCACCGGGTCCACCGTCTTGCCGTCTCCGCCACCCATGGCGGCGGCCATGCCTTCCATGGCCTTGGCCATGTCGGCCATGCCCTTGGCGGCGTCGCCGCCGGCGGCCGTCATCGCCTCGGCCGCCTTCTTGGCATTCTCGGCGGCCGCTTCGGCTTGCTTCTCGGCCTCGGATTTTCCGCAGGCGATGGTCAGAGCCATCGCCGTAATCACCGCACCCGCCTTGAGCCAGTTGCGCATCTGTCCTCCTCGTGGGGACTAACCGTTCGTTCAACCGTCATCATACCGCCGAGTTCACGCCGCCTCGGTGACGGCGTGTCGCCAGTTGCGGCGAGAGGGCGCCCGTGCCCAGGCGCGTACGCGGGAAGTTGCGCCTGATCCGGCGCGGATTCACTGGCAAGCCTCCTGCATTTGCAACAGGTTGGCCGGACGGGACGACGACATTCCGGCCGGTCCTCCTATTCAAGATTTGCCGTCACAGCAAGGAGGGAGTCATGCCAGCCCTGCTTGAGAAAGTCGGACTCAAGCCCGCCAAGCCCCTGACAGTATTCGATCAAATGCGGGACGAAATGGACCGCCTGTTTGAGGGGTTCCCCTTCGTGCGCCCGGGCCTGCCGGCGTTTCGCATCGAGACGCCGTTCGTGCCCACGCTCGAAGTGCAAGAGAAGAACGGTGTCCTTCTCGTCAAGGCCGACCTGCCCGGGATGAAGAAGGAAGAGGTGAAAGTGGAAGTGACCGAGCAAGGCCTCGCCATCCACGGCGAGCGCAAGGCCGAAATGAAGGAAGAGAAGAAGGGCTACTTCCGGACCGAGCGCACCTACGGCGAGTTCTACAGGTGGGTGCCGCTGCCGGAGGGTTCGCTCGTCGACAAGGCGATCGCCACCTTCAAGGACGGCGTGCTTGAAGTGCAAGTGCCGCTGCCCAAGATCGAGATGGTCGAGCCGAAGACCCTGCCGATTTTGTAGCGTCGAGCCTTCAGGCTCGACCGTCATCCCCTGGGGCCAGCCGCCTGCTGGCCCCTTGCTTCGCTACCAGCCGATAGCCAGCCCGTCCTTGCGGGGATCCGAGCCGCCCATCAGCACGCCGGTGCGTGGATCGATGAGAATCGCCTGGTAGCCGCCCATCTGGCCGCGGCCGTCGCTCACGGTGTGGCCGCGGGCCTCCAGGGCCTTGCGCACGTCGGCGCCGATGCCGCTTTCGAGCGCGAGGCGCGACCCCATGTGCCGCATGCGCGCCGCATCACCGGCCTGCTGCACGTGCATGCCGAAGTCGACGAAGTTAGCCACCACCTGCGCGTGGGCCTGTGCCTGGTTGTCGCCGCCCATCACGCCGAACGCCACCCACGGCTTGCCGTCCTTCGCGATCATCGCGGGCACCAGCGTGTGCAGCGGCCGCTTGTGCGGGCCAACCTGGTTGGGATGGCCGGCCTGCAGCGTGAAGCCCGACCCGCGATTGTGCAGCGTGATGCCCGTCTCACCCGCCACGAAGCCGGCGCCGAAGCTGGAGAACAGCGACTGGATGAACGAGACGACGTTGCCCTGCGCGTCGGCGGCGGTGAGGTAGATGGTGTCGCCGTGGTCGCGGCCGGCGAAGTCTTGCGAGGGGCGCCCGGCGCCGGCCGGAAGCCCCGGCTTGTAGGCGCCGGCCTTGTGCAGGTCGATCTCCTTGCCCCGTGCGGCCGCGTACTCCTTGGAGAGCAACGTCTTCAACGCGCCCTTCTCCATGTGATCGCGATCGGCCAGGTACGCGCCGCGATCGGCAAACGCAATTTTCTTGGCCTCGGTGACCACGTGCAGGTAGTCGGCCGTGTTGTGGCCGAGGGCCTTCACGTCGAAGCCCTCCATGATGTTCAGCATCTCGAGCGCCACGAACCCCTGCGTGCTGGGCGGCATCTCCAGCACGTCGTAGCCGCGGTAGTTCGTGGAGATCGGATCCACCCAGTCGGCCTTGTGGTCCGCGAAGTCGCGCATCTCGAGCAGGCCGTTGCGCGCCTTCATGTCGGCCACGATGGCGCGGGCGATCGCGCCGGTGTAGAACGCGTCGCGGCCCTCCTTGGCGATGAGCTCGAGGCTGCGCGCCAGGCGAGGGTTGGCGAAGATCTCGCCGTGTGCGGGCGGCTTTCCCAAGGGCAGAAACGTCTGCGCGGTCGCGCTGTCGGCGGCGAGGCGCTTCTCGTTGCCCTTCCACTCGTTCGCCATGAGCTCGGCCACGGGGAACCCGTCGCGCGCGTAGGCGATGGCTGGGGCCACCGCCCTCGCCATGGAAATGGTGCCGAAGCGGGTGAGCAGATGGTGCCAGCCCTCCACGACGCCGGGCACGTCCACCGACAGCGGCCCGTTGCCCGGCATCTCCTTGAGGCCCCGCCTGGCAAACTCTTCGGGCGTGGCCGTGTAGGCCGAGCGCCCGGTGGAATCGAGGCCGTGCACCTGCTCCGTCTTCGCGTCGTAAACGAGGGCCAGCAGGTCGCCGCCGATGCCGTTCATGCTGGGCTCGACGACGGCGAGGACGGCCGCGGCGGTGACGGCGGCGTCGATGGCGTTGCCGCCCTCCTGCAGCACCTTGAGGCCGGCGGCCGACGCCAGCGACTGGCTGGTGGCGATCATGCCGTGGCGGCCCACGGCGGGCGAGCGCGTGCCCTGGAGGTTGCCGGACGGCCGGTCGCCCGGCTGGACTTGAGCGGATGAAGTGGTCATGACGAGCACGGCCCCCGAGAGTGCAAGCAACAAGCGGCGCATCGTGCGGCCTCCGGGACGCATTGTACGATCCTTCACGCGGCTTCACCTGGCCCCGACGCCCCTGGCGCGCTGGGCGTGGCCCTTGTGGTGGTCGGCGGGCTCCTGCTACGGTGGCACTGATGCGGACGGTGGCGGCCGTGGCCGTGCTCTCGCTTGGTGTCGTGGCGGCGCCCGCCCTGGCCCAGGCGCCGGCGGAGGATGCCGGGACGCGGTGGCGCATCCTGAGCGAGCTGCGGGCCGCAATGGCGCCAGCGTTGCCCTACCCGCAGAGCGACGCAGACGGGGCTGAGCCCGCCGACGGCGCGTCGACGGCGCCGTGGATGGTGCGGCCCCTGGGCCGCGACACGCCGTTCATCGAGGTCATCGCCAACCCGCTCAACCCGGAACAGCAGGCACGTGCCGCGAGGGCCATGGTGCAGATTGGCGCGGCCATCGCCGTGGCGCAACGCAGGTCGGAGGCGCAGTACGATCGCGCCGTGGACGACGCGCGGCGCACGGGGCGCTCGCAGGACGTGGACGGGGTGAGCTTGGCGGACGAGGGCGTGGCCGGCGCGCGCATCGACGCCGAGTCGCACGTGGTGGTGGACGTGTGGTTCAACCAGGCCGCGTACACGTCGGAGGTGGCCTGCGCCAACGCTCCGAAGGTGGGCGAGGTGGCGGTGCCGGGCGCCAGCGGCGTGGTGATGGTCGCGGCGGGCGTGTACCGCGCGCGCGTGGAGGGCGCCGCCGAAGAGCGATATTGCCAGGCCGAGGCCCACGTGTTCTTCGGCGTGGAAACGCCCGAGGTGCACCAGCGGTCGGATGTGACGTATGAAGTGACCGCCGCCGCCCGGGCCGGAGAGCGGCCCGGCGCGGGTGTGCGATCACTGGTCGTTCGCTTGCGCGGGAACGACATGCTGATTGCGGAGATCGTGCGAAACAGCGATTGGTCCCGCGTGTCGGCCCTGCTGGAGCCCTGACCTACGACCGATCGGGCGCGGCCATGTAGCTCTTGCGCGCGCGCACGGTCATGCCCGGTTTCGTCAGCCTCACCTCGAGCTTGTGCGCCTTGCCGTCGAGGGCGGTGGGCGTGAAGCCGATCAGGTACTGGCTGCGCAGTTCCTGGGCCACCCGCGAGAAGGTGGGCGCCAGGTCCACCGTCTTCCGCAACTCGAAATAGCCCCCGCCCGTTTCTTCGGAGATCTTGCGCAGGTCGCGCGAGGGCCTCGACCGCACCACGCGCTGGCCGTTGAAGTACTCCGACTCGAGGCCGATCGAGTACACCATCACTTCCTCGTCGCGCGCGCGCTCGAGCACGTTCTTGAAGCCGATGCGGCTGGCCGTGTCCTCGCCGTCGGTAAACACCAGTACCACGCGGCGGCCGTCGAGGCCCTTCAGCTCGTCGAGGCCCGCGGCGATACCGTCGTTGAGCCGCGTGGGGTTGCCGAAGTACAGGTCGTTCAGCGCGCCGATGAGCTCATCGCGGTTGTTGGTGAATGTCCCGCTCAACTGGATCTTGTCGTTGAAGGCGCCCACCTGCGCGCGATCCACCGGCAGCAGGCGCAGCAGGAACTGCTCGGCCGCCTGGTTCAGCAGCTTGAGGTTCGCCGTCATGCTGGCGCTCGTGTCGAGCATCACCACCGCCGAGAACGGCTGCGACTCGTTCGAGAAGAGCGTGACCTCGGCCGGCTTGCCGTTGTCGAGGATCGTGAAGTCGCCGCGCTCCAGGTCGGGCACCAGGCGGCCGCCGCTGTCGATCACGGTGGCGTAAATGGGCACGGTGCGCACGCTCGACCGGAACACCGGCTGGTCCTGGCCGGGGGCGGCCAGCACGAACGCGCCGAGGAAGAGCACCGAGACGGACACAAACGAGGACATCCGGATCATGGCTCCTGCCACTGTAGCAAAGATGCCGCCAGAAGCGCCTCGGCCATGGCGCCGGCCGATGATAAGCTGACGGGATGATGTTGAACCGGGCGCTCCTCACGCCCGCGCTGGCCCTGGCGGTGGCCCTCGTGACGGGCGCCTGCGCGGAGTCGCCCAGCGCGGCGGGCCAGTCGCCCTCCCCGGCGATTAACCATGACCAGGTCGTGGCCGAGGTGGGTGGGCGCAAGATCACGCTCAAGGAAGTCGACGACAAGTGGGCGGAGTTCGATGCCGCCGAACGCAACCGCGTGACGCAGTTGCTCTACCAGAACCGGCGCAACATGCTGGATCAGTTGGTGGGCGACGTGCTGATCGAGCAGGCCGCCAAGGCCGCGGGCCAGACCGCGGAGGCGTATGCCGCGCAGGAAACGGCCAAGCGCCTCCTGCCGGTGACCGAGGCCGAGATCCAGCAGTTCTACGAGCAGAACAAGGACCGCGCCCAGGGGCGCACGCTCGAGCAGCTGCGCGGGCCGGTCAAGGACTTCCTCGAGGGGCAGCGCCGGCTGCAGGCGCGCGCCGGGCTCGTGGACGACCTGCGGGCCAGGGAATCGGGCCTGCGGGTGATGCTCGATCCGCCGCGCTACACGGTGGAACTGGCGGACCACGACCCCGCCCGCGGAGAGGCCACGGCGCCGGTGACGCTGGTGGAATTCTCCGACTATCAGTGACCGTTCTGCGCGAGGGTCGGTCCGACCCTCACGAAGATTCGCGAAACCTACGGCGACAAGGTGCGGTGGGTGTTCAAGGACTTCCCGCTGCCGTCGCACCCCGAGGCGTTCAAGGCATCGGAGGCCGCGCACTGCGCGGGTGAGCAGGGCAAGTACTGGGACATGCACGACCGGATGTTTGCCAACCAGCGCGCCCTGGGCGTGCCCGACCTCAAGGCGGCCGCCGTGGCCATGGGCCTGGATGCCGCGGCATTCAACCAGTGCCTCGACTCGGGCAAGTTCGCCGAGGTCATCCGCGCCGATATGGCACAGGGCGAGAAGCTCGGCGTCAACTCCACCCCCTCCATCTTCGTCAACGGCCGGGCCCTGGTCGGCGCCCAGCCGTTCGAGGCCTTCAGGGCCATCATCGACGAAGAATTAGGCCGCCGATAGGCCACAGACAAAAAATACGGGGCCACAGATAAAACACAGATAAACATTAAGTATTTCTGTGTTTCATCTGTGTTTGTATTGTATAAGTATATAAACTAATAAATATGTGCTTATGAATACGTACGCGGCCGCCAAGAAGTGGCTCATCGGTGGCTTGGACGAGGTGCCTCGATCCCGGCTACTGCTTGGCCCGCGAAGCGTGGGTAAGAGCACGCTGTTGCTGGAGTGCGCGGAGCAGTTGGGCGACCGGGCCATCTACGTGACGGGAGACGACCCCACGATGCTGTTGCCCGACGCCTGGGACCGGGTATGGGCCGTCGCCGGTCGCGCCAGGCCGGAGCCGCCGGTGGTGCTGCTGGACGAGGCGCATCTGTGGCCCCGATGGTGGGAACGGATTGAGGAGGCCGCCGGCCGGCTGGTGGCCGAGGGCCGCCCCGCGCATGTGGTGGCCGCGGCATCGGCGGTGCGCCTGGCGCCACCGGGCACCCGTGGGCGCGCCGCGGCGCAGCCGATGGACACCGCCACGCTGGCGCACTGGTCGGCGTCGAGCGTGGCCGCCACCTTCGAGGTTGATCCGGCCGACGCGGCCGACGCGCTGCTCGCGTTTGGCGGCTATCCCGGCGCCTTCGAGTTCATGACCAACCGCGCCCGGTGGGCCGCGTACGTGCGCGACACCGTGATCAACCCCGCGCTGGATCGCGACCTGCCGGCGCTGGCGCCCATCCGGCAACCCGCCCTGCTGCGCCAGGTGTTCGCGGCGGCGGCGCTCCATCCCTGCGAGGTGCTGTCGCTGCAGCACATCCAGGCGCGCTTGCTCGACCGGGGGTCGCTCACGACCATTGCGCTGTACCTGCGCCTGCTGGGGGACGCGGGACTGGTGGCGCCGTTGCCGCGCTTCTCGCCGCGGCGCGCGCGACAGCGCGCGGCGCCCCCCAAACTGGTGGTGCTCGACAACGCCATCATCTCGGCGCTGCATCCTCGCGGCGCGCCCGACCGGGACCGCGAACCGGAACGGCACAACACGTGGGTGGCCAATGCCTGCCTGGCCCACGCCGTCAACGCGGGACAGCGTGTGAGCTACTGGCGCGAGGAACCCTTCGAGGTGGATGCGGTGATCGACGGCGAGTGGGGCCGATGGGCCGTGCTGGTGCGAACCTCCCTGCACACCGCGCGTGACCATCGCGGGCTGGACGAGTTCGTGTCGCGGTACCCCGGCTACCGCCCGCTCGTGATCACCGCGGACACCTGGCGTCAGTTCCTGATTAGCGGGCCGCCCTAAGCCCCAAGCCCCAAGCCCCAAGCCCTCTACGGCACGAGCACGATCTTTCCCCGCGCGCCCGGCTCCAGCACCAGCGCGTGGGCGCGGGCGGCGTCGGCCAGCGGCAGTTCGGCGCCCACCACCGGCGTGAGCGCCCCGCTCTCGAGGCCCGCACCCACCGCCGCATGCCCGCGCCTCACCTCCTCGTCTGGGAGGTTCCAGAACGCCATGCCCGTCACGGTGAGGCCCTTGCCCATCACCAGGCGGGGATCGATCTCCACGCGACCGCGGTTGCCCACCACGACAATCGTCGCGCCGGGCGCCGCGAGGTCGAGGTCGCGGTCCAGGTTCACGTTGGCGAGCATCTCGACGATCACAACAGGGCCCGTGCCGCCGGTGATCGCCTTCACCTGGTCCAGGTAGCCGTCACCCCTGTGGTTCACGGCGTGGTGCGCGCCCTGCGCCGTGACGAGCGCGAGGCCCTCGTTCGAACCGGCGGAACCAATCACGGTGAGCCCGGCAGCCCGGGCGAGCTGCGTGGCCGCCACGCCCACGCCGCCGCTGGCGCCGTGGATGAAAAGCGTGTCGCCGGGCCGCGCCTGCGCGCAAACGAACAGCGCCGCCCAGGCCGTGACGTAGGGCACGTTGACGCCCGCTCCCTGCGCGAAGCTCACTCGCGCCGGCAGGGGATGCACCTGCCCCGGGTGGCACACCACCATCCCGGCATAGGCGCCATAGGCCCGGGCCTGCGCGGTGCCGCCCACGTACACGCGGTCGCCCACGGCCACGCCGCTGACATCGTCGCCCACCTGGTCGACGACGCCGGCCGCATCGGCGCCGGGCGTGAAGGGCAGGGGTGGGTTAATGGCGTAGCCGCCGCTGCGCATGTAGGTGTCGTAGGGATTGACGCCCGCCGCGTGGACGCGAACCCGCACCTGCCCGGGACCGGCGGAGGGGTCGGGCACCTCTTCGAGCTTCAACACCTCTGGACCACCAAACTCGCGAGCCAGGATTGCTTTCATGTGGGCATTCTACCGGCTCCCGGCTCCCGGCTCCCGGTTCCCGGTTCCCGATTACACTGTCCCCTATGGACTGGCTTTCCCGCCTCGAGGCGCCGCAGAACGCGCTGGCGGTGCTGACGGCGATGATCACGCCGGCCGTGCTCATCTCGGCGTGCGGCGCGTTGATCTTCTCCACCAGCACCCGGCTGGGGCGGGTGATCGACCGCGTGCGCGTCCTGTCGCAGACGTTCGAGCAGGTGGCTCGCGACCCCGAGAAGGACGACATGGCCGACGAGCGGCGCACGCTCATCTTCTCGCAGCTTGACCGCCAGACCTCGCGCGCGCGGCTTATCCAGCGCGCGATGACGTCGTTCTACACCGCACTGGGCCTCTTCATGGCGTCGATGGTGGCCATTGCCATCGCCTCGGCGGCCTTCCGCAACTTCACGTGGGTGGCCGTGGCGCTCGGCGTGGCCGGCGTGCTCGTGATGCTCTACGCATCGGTGCTCCTCATCATCGAATCGCGCATGGCGCTCGGCGCGATCATGAGCGAGATGGACTTCGTGTGGAAGGTCAGCACGAAGTACGCGGGCAAGGAGCTCTCCGAGAAAGCCACCGGCGGGCCGTTCACCTGGCTGGGCAAGAAGATCGGATGAAGCAGATTCAGGACCCGGACGGCCGGCTCCGGTCGCGCCTCGAGACATGGGGCGAGATCGCGCAGCACCTCGGCGTGGAGATTCGCACGGCCCAGCGATGGGAAGGCAAGATGGGCCTGCCCGTGCACCGTCTCGAGGGCAGCCAGGCCGTGTTCGCGTTCGCGGACGAGCTCGACGCGTGGCGCCAGTCACGCGAGAAGAAGCCCGATCCGCCGTTCGCGCCGGTGACGCCCCCCGTACATCCCGGCGCGCCCCCCGCTCAGCCAGCGCGGCGCCCCTGGTGGGCGGTCGCCGTGGCGGTGTCGGCAGTCCTGGCGCTTGGTGCGGCGGCCACCCGTTGGGCGCGGCCCGTGATTCCCGACGAGCCCGCCAATTTCGCGCTGCAGGGATCGCTGCTGGTGGCCGTCGCGGCAACGGGTGCGCCTGCGTGGACACACGACTTCGGTGAACCTGCGATCCAGATCGACGCGTTCTACCGTCAGCAGATGAACCGCTGGTGGGCCCGTCTCGATACCGACGCGGACGGCATCGACGAGATCGTGGCCGTGGTGGGCCACCCCAGCGGCGGGAGCGTCGTGCGCGACGTCCTCTACTGCTTCACCCTGGATGGCCGGCTCCGGTATGCGCACGAGCCCGACCTCGCCCTGTCGTTCGGGCAGCAGCGGTTCACGGCCCCCTGGGTGGTGATGGACATCGAGCCGGTCCACGCCGACGGCCGCCTCTGGGTGGCCCTGGCCAACTCCCCGTGGTGGCCAGGCGCAATCGTCAGCCTCGACCCCAAGGGCGCGGCCACGCTTCGCTACACGCAACCCGGCGTGATCTACGCCCTCCGGTCCCTGCCGGAGGCCGGACGCACGCGGGTGCTGGCCGCGGGAGTGAGCAACGAACACGGGGCGGCCAGCCTTGCCGTGATCGATCCGCGCGGTCCGCCCGCCAGCGCGCCACCGGGCGAGGGTGGCGCGCACGCGTGCGCTGATTGTCCAACGGGCAGCGTCGAACGGTACCTGTTGTTCGAGCCCTCGCCCGCCAACAGGGCTTCGGGCCTCAGTTACAACCGGGCCGACGGCCTGGAGGTGCGCGAGACGATTGAGGTGTCGGCGTTCGAGAGCGAGCGAACGGCGATCATCTACCAGCTTTCGCGCGACTTCGTGGTGCTGTCGGCGACGCCGTCAGACACCTACTGGAGCCCCGAGCTTCGCGAGACCCACGCGCGCGCGTTCAAGGACGACCCCTTGGCCGCGCGCATCCGCACGTGGACGTCCGCCGGGTGGACCGAGAGCAGCGCTCCGTACCCAGCGAGATGAGCCGCGTCCCGTTGTTCTAGGGCGGTGTTGGTGCTTGCTTGTTTGCCCCGGGGCCGGTGGGCCGTGGGAGGTCATGATGATCAACCACGTTTGCCGGTGCGCTGAGACTGCCTGCTCGCGAGAATGAGGTGATGAACCGGCCGCTGCCTGCTCCGCCGTGATCGCCGGAACCAGTCAGCGTGCCTCTAAAGGTCTGGGTACTCCCGCCGTTGTTCACTGTGACGACATAATTAGTTGGGGGACCGCCACAACTGCTCCAGTAGTCTAGTCGCACTGTGTACGTCCCTCCAGGGGCCCGGCCGGTCGGCCACCGGATGTTCTCGTTGTTCTTGCCATCGATGGAGCAGGCAGCGTTAGAGTCAAGGTCGAGCGCCCCCCCGCTCGTTGACGACGTGTTTCCGTAGTAGATTTCCTCGCCACGTGGGTCGATGACGTGCAGGTCCACGTCGCTGGCTGTATCCCAGGTGGCACTGATCTGCACCTCGCCGCTGGATGCCGGCAGGAGCCTCGTTTGCAGTGCGCCGTAAGGGCCGACGAGGCCCGCGGCCGTGGCGACCGCATAGACGCAGTCAAAGGTGCCTGTGGGGACCTGTCGCGACAGGTTGATGACCACCACGGTGTCATTCGTTGGCGCCGTCAAGCGCAGCTCCCAGTAGCCGCCGACCCCCCCGGATACCGCGCCGACGAAGATGTACACGACCTGAAACGTAGAGTTCGACCGAATTCTCACTTGATTTGAACCACCGTTGATCACGCCGGTGTTGCCCGTGGGCGTGGCAGCGGGTCCGCCGGTCGGCGTTGGCGCGGGCCCGCTCTTCAGGTTCGCCTGACTACCGTCCGCTGAGGTCGCTCCTGAGATGAAGCTCGAAACCGTATACGTGGGCTGTGGCGCGGGAGCGGCGGGGGCTGACGGCGCCGTCGGGTTCCGGCTGGACTGGTTGCCGCTGCAGCCCGCCTGCCAAGCGGTCGAAGCGAGTACGCACCAGATAGCGACTCTCTGGATGTGTCGAAGGCGCGAATCGTCTGGCATGGTGTGCTTCCTTATCTTGTGATCCACTAAACGCCCGCGCCGTGTTCACCTTGCCGGCCCAGACGGACCGTCGACGCCGAAATCGAACAGCTTCCCGATGGCGCCCTGGCCGAGGGTGGCCGCACCGGCTGAGTAGAAGAAGCAGAACTCACCCGGACCCAACACCTCCGTCGGCGAGACGCGGTAGACGCCAGGCGCGAGGCGGTCCACCTTGATGGGTACCGTGTCCTGCGATCGCGTGCCCGTGCTCGCCCCAAGGCTGCCGGCCTCACCCACGATGAGCTCTCGGTCGTTCTTCTTTTCCGTCATCTGTGCCAGGACGAATTCGTTCGGACTCGATGCGGACGCCAGCCAGCCGGCAAACGACCCGGCGCCAAACGTGGAGTTCTTCTGCTCGAAGAAGAACAGGAACGTGGGCTGCTGAACGCGGGTTCTGATGTTGGCATTCCGGCTACGGATGACGGCCTTCCACTTTGCCTTATAGAGCCCGTAAGTCAGGGCAGACGCGAGGACGCCGCCCGACTTGCCCTGGCTGAACACCGTCGGCTCGAGAGGCACGGGTTCGCTGCCGTCGGGTTCCTCGAGGTAGATCCCCGGCTCTCTCGACGCCATCGACGGCGCAGGCGTGGTTCCGGCGATCGGCGTTGAGGCAGGAGCCGATCCGGCAGTCGCGGTTGCACCGGGGTCCAGCATCGCGCCCAGTACAACTTCGCTTACGCCCGAACGCTTCAACTGGATGAGAGCATCTGGCGACAGGTCGAATGCGCGGCCGGAACTCTGGCGAATGCGCGCGACCACGAAGGCGTCGCTCAGTCCGCTGGCCACCAACTTGGAGACATCGGCGTTGGTCATGGCCGGCGTAGCGGGCTGTGAGGCTGCCGATGCTGGGGGCGAAGTCGTGGATCCCTGAGCGGATGCCACGAAAGAAATGAGAGCGATGAAGATCAGTTGGTGCCACATGGCTTTGCTTTCTTGAGATGTCGACCGGTGCCGGCACCCAGTGCCGCCACCGGCCGAGTGTTTTCAGAACCGGATGCGCTGCTGCACGGCGACACCGCCAGGTGTCGTGACGATCGACGGGGCGTTCGACTGGCGGTTGCCGCGCATGATGAGCACGCCGCCGAGGGCTGCCGCCCCAAGGCCCGAGAAAAGAAGCGCCTTGTTGGCCTTAGTACCGCACTCGAATGAAGAGCTGGTCTCCGAGCACTCCACGGACGTCGGGTTGAGCACCGCCAGGAGCGCGAGGCCTGCCCCTCCTCCGATCAGCACCAAACCCGGGACGAGCATCGGGTTCTCGCCGCGCCCGCGCTGGTTCTGCGCCGCCACCTCGCGTGCGACAGCTGCAGGGATTGACTCACGGATGCCGGGGCCGGCAAACGCTGTCGAGGCGACCAACGTTGCGATTACCCCAAAACTGACGACACGACCTCTCATGGGAAACCTCCAGGACACGCGCAGCGCCTTCGTGGCGCAGCGCTTCATGCGACGCGCAGTGTCGGTCCGGCGAATGCGTAGGCTCAAGCGTCAGTCCAAGACGCGGAGCGACATGTCGTCGGCTGTCGTGGGTTATCGTCTCGCTTGGGCGTGAGGGGCTGCCAGCCGTGCCGTTCTACTGCAGCCGGAAGACACATTCTCGTAGGAGCCGCGTGGGCTCCTGAAGGTCGGCACCTGATTCCACGGCCTCCCAAACCAGACGCCAGACGCCGTTCTCGAGCCCGATGGAGTCCTGGGGAAAGGAGATTCCGCTTCCGGAACCGGCGCAAGCGTCGGTTCAACAGCCGCCGGCTCCGCTGTCCGAGGTCGAGGTCCGGACCCGGCTCATGCCCGTCTCCCAGGTCTTCGTCTCCGTCGTCTGCACCGTTCTGCCGCTCACTCGGGGACGCGAGTGGAAGATCTGGTAGTGATAGCGACCGCCGCGGCGGACCACGTACTCACCGTTCGGTTGTGGGGATATGGGGTTCACAGGCTCGGGATCTGGAACGCTGTTATAGGTCATTCCCGGCGGTCCCGTTTGGAGCAGGAAGCCGAAGAACTGCATTCGTTCCACCGGGCTCGGGCCTGTGGGTAAGTCGCAGCTGGCGTTCAACCGTGCCCAGCAGTTGGCTGACGCCGGCTCCCAGCACGATGCCGACCTGGATTCGTCACTTGATCGTGGCGACAACGAAGAACGGCCGGATCTCAGCCCCGTGCAGGGCTGCACCCTTGTTCACGAAGTACTCACCGCTTGTTGCACACGTCGACAAGAGGCATGACTCCCACGTGTATCGATCGACTTAAAGCCCGTACGGGACCGCTGCCGGACGTACACGATCTCCCAGCTCCCTCCACAATCCCTGCCTCGGCCCACACCGACCTGAAACTCGGTGCCCCGCGCCTCGCCGCTCACGCCATCCGACCCCTTACTGGAGCCCCACGCTCCGAGCGGGAAACGCGCGCGCGTTCAAGGACGACCCCTTGGCCGCGCGCATTCGCACGTGGACGTCCGCCGGGTGGGCCACTCACGTCGCGCCGTATCCGACGCGATGAGGCGCATCCGCGTTACTGCGGGGCGGCCGCCGCCGCCGCGCGGAGCGCGTCGTACACCAGCACCGCGCACAGCAGCAGCACGGCCGTGATCACGGCCGCGATCACCAGCGGGCCGCTACCGACAAGCGACCGACCATCGCCGCCCGGGCGTGCCGGCGGTTTCGGCAGGAACATCCCGGTGCGCGCGCGATAGTGCCGGTAGTTGTTCGCAAAGGCGGTGTGCTCGTAGGCCAGCTCCTCTTCGGCCGCCGCCACGGCGTATCGCATCGTCATCCACAGCGCACTGGCCATCAGCCACCCGTTGGCGGTGGCCACCACTCCGGCGAACCAGACGACGATGTAGGCGGTGTAGAAGGGGTGACGGATGTAGCGGTACGGGCCGCCGTCGACCAGGCTGTCGGGCGGGCCGTCCGCGAAGGCCAGGTGCGGCGGCCGGCGCTTGACCGCCACCTGGGCCCACAGGAACAGGCCGAGGCCGCCCAGGTAGAGGGCGATGGCCACCATGACGCGAAGGGGAACCAGGTTGCGTGATCCGATCAGGGTACCCACGTGGGCCAGGCCCACCACAATGGCCGCGACTTGGTGGGTACGCATCCGCCGTCCAGAGCCCGTGATCGGCCGCCGAAAGAAGTCGGCCGCCGCCACGGCGAGGATGATGAAGGTGATGCCCGCCGTCAGGAGAAGAGCCAGCCGCAGGGCCAGATCGAGACTGCGTTCCACGCCACCTGAACACTACGAAGCGGCCCGGCCCCCGGGCAAGCGTCAAGATGCGACAGAGCGCGTCATTCGAGCCCCAATCCCCAAGCCCCAAGGCCCAAGCCCCAAGCCCCAAGCCCCAAGCCGATACCTGTAAGCGGTAGAATCCCCAAGTCATGCGCATACGAACGCTGGTGTTGTTGGCCGTCCTGCCGATCCCGGTCGCCTCCGAGGCCCAGCCCGCCCGACCCGCCAATCCGTTGGCGCCGCAAGTGGAGCGGCTGGCTACCGAGCTCAACCCCCTGGTGGTGGGATGGCGCCGCGACTTCCACGAGCACCCCGAGCTGGGCAACCGCGAGGTGCGCACCGCCCAGGTGATTGCCGACGAGCTGCGCAAGCTGGGCTTCGAGGTGACGACCGGCGTGGCGCACACGGGCGTGGTGGGCGTGCTGCGCGGCGGAAAGGCTGGGCCGGTCGTGGCGCTCCGCTCCGACATGGACGCGCTGCCGGTCACCGAGCAGGTGGACCTGCCGTTCAAGTCCACGGCCAAGGCCGAGTGGATGGGGCAGCAGGTGGGCGTGATGCACGCCTGCGGCCACGACAACCACATGGCCATGCTGCTGGGCGCGGCGGCCGTGCTCTCGAGGATGAAGGCCGACCTGCCGGGCACGGTGAAGGTGATCTTCCAGCCGGCCGAGGAGGGCGCGCCGCCCGGCGAGCAGGGCGGCGCCGAGATGATGGTGAAGGAAGGGGTGCTCGACAACCCGAAGGTCGACGCCATCTTCGGCGTGCACGTCTTCCCGTTCCCCGCCGGGCAGATCGTCTATCGCTCCGGGCCCATGATGGCGAGCGCCGACAGCTTCACCATCACGCTCAAGGGCCGCCAGACGCATGGCGCGGTGCCGTGGGGCGGCGTGGACCCCATCGTGCTGGGGTCGCAGGTGGTGCTGGCGCTGCAGACCATCATCAGCCGCACGGTGAACATCACCGAGGCGCCCGCCGTGGTCACCGTGGGCCGCTTCACCGGCGGCAACCGGTCGAACATCGTCCCCGACCAGGTGGAGCTCGAGGGCACGGTGCGCGCGTTCGACGAGAACGTCCGCAAGGACATCGAGCAGCGCATCCGCGACATCGCCACGAAGTACGCGGAGGCGGCCGGCGGCAGCGCCACGGTGGCGTTCAGCCTGGGCTACCCGGTGACGCGCAACGACCCGGTGCTCACCGAGCTGATGCTGCCCACGCTGCGGCGCTCCGCGGGCGCCGACAACGTGCGCGTGGGCCCGCTCACGGGAACGGCGGAAGACTTCTCGTACTTCCAGCAGCAGGTGCCGGGCCTGTTCTTCTTCCTCGGGGTGACGCCGCGGGGCCAGGACCACACCAAGGCGGCGCAGAACCACTCGCCGCTCTTCTTCGCGGACGAATCGGCGCTGCCGGTGGGCGTGCGCACGCTGGCGAACCTGGCGATTGACTATCTGACCGGAGCAAACAAGTAACCACGAAGATCGCGAAGAACACGAAGGCGTTTTGATCTACATACTTCGTGCTCTTCGCGTTCTTCGTGGTTGCATTTCTGGAGTTTCTGACAATGAGACGACGTGACTTTGTGATCTCGACGGCGATGGGCGTGGCGGGTGTGGGGATGGCGGGGACGCGGGGGTGGGCACAGACGCCCGCCGCGCAGGCGCCGCCGGTGACGCGGTTCGAGGAACTGCGCCGCGGCGTGGGGGCGTTCATTGGCAGCGGCGGCACCATCGGCTACCTCGTGAACGCCGACGGCGCGGTCGCCGTCGACAGCCAGTTCATGAACACCGCGGAGATCTGCGTGGCGGGCCTCAAGCAACGGGCGCCCAAGGGCATTTCGATGCTGATCAACACGCACCACCACGGCGATCATACGGGCGGCAACGCCGCCTTCAAGGGATCGGTGCAGAAGATCGTGGCGCACGAGAACTGCGCCGCGTGGCACCGCAAGGCGGCGGCCGCGGCCAACACCACGGCGCAGCAGGCGTTTGCCGACACGACGTTTGGCGACGCGTGGAAGTCGGACTTCGGTGACGAGACGATCCACGCTCGCTACTACGGCGCCGGCCACACGAGCGGCGACATCATCGTCACCTTCGAGAAGGCCAACGTCGTTCACATGGGCGACCTGCTGTTCAATCGCGCCCACCCGAATATCGACCGTGCGGCGGGCGCGCGCGTGGACAGCTGGATCCGCGTGCTGGAGATCGCGGCGGCGGGCGCGGAGGCCGACACCATCTTCATCGCGGGCCACGCCAAGGAGAACGCCCCGAAGACGACGCGGGCCGACGTGACGCACTTCCGGAACTACCTCGCCGCCGCCCTCGAGCACGCGCGCGCCGGCGCCAAGGCGGGTCAGTCGAGGGAGGAGGTGCAGAAGCTCGCCGCGCTCAAGGGCTTCGAGGACACCACCGCGATCAACGCCCGGCTGTCGATGGCCTTCGTGTTAGGGCTCTGCTACGACGAAGTAACCCAGAAATGAGGCAGCGTGCCGCCCTCGCGCTTCACATGCACGGAGGGTCGGGGCTCTACAGGTACGGAGGGTCGGGGTTCTACAGGTACGGAGGGCCGGGGCTCTACAGGTACGGAGGGCCGGGGCTTTAGCCCCGGCCTCAAGCTCGGCGCGCCTGCCGGGGGCTCGGCGCCGGGCCTGACCACAGGCCGAGCCGCGGGCGGCCCCAAGACAACCCTGCCCGAATTCGGCCCGATGCGTCGGGGCGGCACTGGCGCGAATCGTGCAGCCGGAGGGTCTATGTGAGCAATGACCTCCGGCGCTGGTTCCTCTGGATGGTCGCTGTTGTCGCCATCTTGGCCTCCGCCCTTTTCCCCTTGGCGGCGAACGCCCAGGGCACGGCCAAGACCCTGGACGAATTGCGCCTCTTGGTGAAGGTGGGCGATACCGTGACCATCACCGATGCGTCCGCTGGCGTAGCTACCGGCCGCATCGCGTCGCTGTCGCCGTCGGCCATCGAACTGAACGCCGATGGCCGGCTCCGCACCTGGACCGAGGCCGATATCGCGCAGATCCAGCACCGCCGCAGCGACTCGCTGGGCAACGGGGCGCTGTGGGGATTTGGCATCGGCGCCGCCTTTGCCGTCGTCGCCTTCGCCGCGGCCGGTGACGAGGCCGTGGAGGAAGAGGGGGGCTGGATGGTCCTCGAGACGGGGGTCTACGGTGCGATTGGCGCAGGCATCGGCGTGGGCGTGGATGCCCTGATCAAGAAGACCTCCATCATCTACGCGCGCGCCCCCGGAGGCGCCTCGGCGAGAATCGTGCCGATCATCACCGGGGGCCGCCGCGGCGTGGCGCTGCGCATGGCCTTCTAGGGGCGCCGGGGCCACGGAGGGCCGGGGCTTCAGCCCCGGCCTCTGAACTTCTGGACGCGCGGGCCGGGGTTCATGCCTCGTCCTCCGGATGTCTCGAACGCTCGAAGCACCCGGAGGATCTCGCCGCGGTCCACGCTCGCAGGACAGCACCCCTTACGAGGCACGCCGTGCGGCCCTCGCCAGCCAGGCCAGTAGGCCCGCCGAGGCCAGCAGGATGCCCGCCTGCGCGGCGACCCCGCCCTCCGCCGAATCAATCGCGCGCACGAGGATGGTGATCAGCACGGTGAGAATGCCCGCCATGAAGACGCCTCGGTCGCGCGAGATCGAGAAGTCGCGAATGGCGCTGCCGCCCACCATCACCGCCGTCGCGGTGAACGCCAGCGTCCAGGCCCAGCGGGCCGCCGTGGCGGCCTCGTGACCGCCCGGCTGCGACAGCCACAGGCCCAGCCACGCGAGGCACGCCGCCACGATCGCGATCGGGCGCCAGCGCACGGCCCGGCCCGCGACGCTCAGGCGGACGGCGGACGCGGCAAGCACGGCCACCAGCGTCAGCACCATCCAGGCGCCGCTCGTCTCCAGCCGCGCATCGGGCAGTGCGCGGTGCGTGCTGCTCGGCAACAGGAAGGCGATGGCAAGGGCGGTGAACCCCATGGCCGGCGCCGCGCGCGCGAAGGCGGGACGCCGCGCTTCTGGGGCATGGGCGAGCGCGTCGAGCCAGGCGCCGGCCAATAGCGCCACCACGAAAGCGGGCGTGTCAACACCCTGGCCGCGCCACACGGCCAGCGCGGCGAAGAACGACCAGCATCCGAAGGCAAGCGCCACGCCTCCGGCGGCCGCAGGGTCGCGATCGCGCTGAACGGCAAGCGCGAGCAGCGGCCACACCAGCAAGAATTCCCAGGGCACGTCGCGAGATCCGCCCGTGATCAGCAGCCACCAGAGGGCCACGGCCGTGCCCACCCCGGCGGTGATGGCCGAGGGGAGAACCGCGGCGGTGATGGCGAGCACGCCCGACCACCAGAGCGTGATCGGCGTCTTGACAAGATCCCCGCCCGCAGCCTCGACGATGACGAAGATGGCGCCTCCGGCGAGGAGCGCGGCGAAGAGCGCGGCGTACTCGGACTCCACGGGCTTGCCGCGCCGCGCCAGGACGGCGGCGACCGCGTACCCGGCGAGCGAACCGCCGGTGGCCACGCCGATCCTCACGGGAGGTGGGATGGCCGCCCAGTTGCGGGCCACGAGCACCACGAGGCCGATACCGGCGCTGAGGATGGCCAGCCAGATGAGCGTGCGGGTGACCAGTTGTGCGGCGGTGAGGGGGGGCCGATACCGGGCCAGGATGGCGAGGCGCTGGTCTTCGTTGATCAGGCCGTCATGCTGCCACGATGCCGACTCGCGCCCGAGCCACGGGGGGAGGCGCATGCGCCCATCCTACGCCTCTCGCGGGCCAGACGCCACTGCGGGTCCCGCCACGGCCGGATCGTCCCGCTGGCAATCGCCGCTGAACAATCGGGCGCCTATGGGAGTCTAATTTGTCCATGACGCATCCCCGAACGCGGCTTGACCGCCTTGCTGGCCTGGGGGCCGGCTTCTCGATGGATCTGCGTCTCGCGTGGCGCGGTCTCTGGCGCCGCAAGGGGTTCCTGGCCCTCGTCGTGCTGGTGCTGGCGAGCGGGCTTGGCTCCGCCGTTACGGGCTTCAGCCTGTACGAGGCGATGGTCCTCAAGCCGGTTCCCTATCCCGACCCCGATCGCCTGGTGCAGATTGCGCTCGCGCACGAGAGCCGGCCGCTCGAGGCCGAGCCGTTCTACCGGCAGGACTTGCTGCGCGTGGCCGAACACGGGGACCTGTTCAGGCAGATCGGCTCGTTCCGCACGGGGTCGGCCAGCCTGAGCGACGGCGGGCGGCCCGAGCGCGTGGATGCCGGGCTGGTCAGCCCGTCGCTGTTCCCGCTGCTCGACGTGCACCCGCTCATGGGTCGATCCTTCACGCTGCAAGACGCGGCGCCCGGCGCCCCCCGGGTGGTCCTGCTCAGCGACGCGCTGTGGCGCCAGCGCTACGGCGGCGATCCCGGCATCCTGGGACGCGAAGTCCGGCTCGACCTTCGCCCTGCCACGGTCGTTGGCGTGATGCCGCCGCGGTTTGCGTTCCCATATCGACAGCAACTGTGGGTCCCCCTGACCCAGGCGTCCGAGGGCGACGTGGCCGACCTGAGCCGCGCGATCGGCGTCGGCCGCCTCGCGGACGGTGTCACCCGTGAAGCCGCCGAGTCGGCGCTCCTGCCCCTGCTGCAGGACGCGGCCAAGCGCCAACCAGACCGATACCAGGGCGTGCGCCTGCGTATCCAACCGCTGTCGTGGTTCTTCGTGGACTGGCAGGCGCGCAGCGGCCAGCAGCTCCTGCTCATCGCCGTGCTGGCGCTCCTGGTCGTCGCCCTCGCCAACGCGGCGGGCTTGATGCTCTCGCACAGCCGCAGCCGCGACACGGAATGGGCGGTTCGCCGGGCCCTGGGGGCCACCGGGAGCGGCCGCCTCCTCGCCGGGCTGGCGGCCGGCGTGATTGTGGCCGCCTCCGGGCTGGCGCTCGCGCTCCCGGCGGCGCACTTCGGGCTCCGATGGGTCGAGGGCCAGATCTGGCAATCGGAGGATCCGAGCCCGTACTTCCTCAACCTCGAGCTCACGCCTGTCTCGGTGGCCTTCGGGGCGGCGGCCGCGATCGCGGCGGCGCTCCTGTCCGCGGTCCTGCCGGCGCTGCTCTCCGGCCGCGACCTGTCCGCCGGTGCGATCGGATCGTCGCCTCGCACCGCGGGCTCCCGTGGCGGAGCCCGGCTGGCGGGCGGGCTGGTGGCCATGCAAGTCGCGCTCTCGCTCGTCATCGTCGTCGTCATGACCGTGCTCACGCAGGCGGCCCAGGCGATGGGCCAGCGCGACCTGGGCATCACGCGAACCGAGATGCTGACGGCGCGACTCTCGCTGTCGAGTGAGCGATATCCCACGCCCGAGGCGAGAGAGCGGTTCTGGGCTGCGCTGGTGGAACAGCTCGGGCGGCAGCCGGCCGCTCGCAGCGCGACGGTCGGGACTGTCGTGCCGGGCTTTCTCGGAGGCGACGAACTCGTGCGCGTCGAGGGTGGCGAGCCGGGGCGCGAGGTGCTCCGCGTGGCGACCGGCGCGGTGGACGAACACTTCGTGACGACATACGGCATTCGCCTGCAGGACGGGCGCGACTTCACCGACCGCGACCGGGCCGGCTCGCCGCGAGTGGCGATCGTCGATCGGCGGTTCGCGGACGCCGCGTGGCCGGGCCGCAACCCGGTGGGACGCCGCGTGCGCATCGAGGAGCCTGGCGCCGAGTGGGCCGAGGTCGTCGGCGTCGTCGGTCCGCTGCACCTGGCGCAGGTGGACGATCCGCCGCGAGGATCGGTGCTGGTCTCGCGGGCACAGGCGCCCCCGCCGTTCGGGTCGGTGTCGATGACCACGGCCGGTCCGGCCTACGAGGCGCTGCCCGCGCTGCGGCGGGCGGTGCAGGATCTCGATCCGGACCTCCCCCTGCACCTGGTGTTTTCGCTGGACGATGCCATCGACTACGGCCACGCCAACGTGCGGATCTTCGTGCGAATCATCAGCTGGCTCGGCGTGTGCGGCCTGCTCGTGGCGGCCGCGGGCCTGTATGCGCTGCTGGCCGTGCGCGTCACCGAACGCACACGCGAGATCGGCGTTCGCCGCGCCATCGGGGCGAG
>CAYJPQ010000058.1:0-1481 GCA_964372085.1 uncultured Bifidobacteriaceae bacterium
GCCAGGCACCGGTCAGGGGGCAGAGGGTGCACAAGGTGCACAGGGTGCACAGGGTGCACAGGGTGCACAGGGTGCAGAGGGTGCAGAGGGTGCACAGGGTGCCGACGACTTCGAGGAATTGGATGCCTTCGAGGGCGGCGACGACGACGCGCCCGGCGGGGACACCGGCGACGACTCCGCTTCCACGGACGAGCCGTCCGGCGACGATCAGCAGTGAAAGTCGCGGTCGTCGTCCAGCGCTACGGCGCCGACATCAACGGCGGCGCCGAACTGCACGCGCGGTACATCGCCGAGCGCCTGGCCTCGCACGTTCCGGTGGAGGTGCTCACCACCTGCGCCACCGACTACATCACGTGGCGCAACCAGCGCCCCGAGGGCGTCGAGACCGTCAACGGCATCCAAGTGCGGCGCTTCCCCGTGTCGCGCGAGCGCGACCCGGAGGAGTTCGGACGGCGGTCGGGCGTCGTCTTTAACCAGGTCCACGCGTTCCGCGACGAGCTGGCGTGGCTCGAGGCCGAGGGGCCGACAAGCCCCGCCCTCGTGGAGTACGTCCGCGCCCACGCCGGCGACTACGATTTCTTCATCTTCTTCAGCTTCCGCTACCCCCACTCGTTCCACGCGCTGCGCGCGGTGGCGTCGAAGGCCCTGCTCGTCCCCACGGCCGAGCGTGACGGCGCACTCGGCATGGGCCTCTTCCCGCCCATCTTCAGGGGCGTGCGCGCGCTCATGTACAACTCGTACGAGGAGCGTGCCCTCATCCAGGGCGTGGCCGGCCACACGCAGGCGCCTGGCGTGGTGGTGGGTGTCGGATCGGAAGTGCCCGAGCGATCGAACGCCGGCCGCTTCCGCCAGAAGTTCGGCATCCGCGACCGCTTCGCGATCTACGTGGGCCGCATCGACCAGAACAAGGGCTGCCCCGAGCTCTTCGAGTACTTCGAGCACTACAGCGCCGCGCTCGTCGACGGCATGCACCTGGTGCTCATCGGCGCGCCCATCATCCCCATCCCCAGGCACCCGCGCATCCACCACCTCGGCTTCGTCGACGACCAGGACAAGTTCGACGCCATGGCGGCGGCCGAACTGCTGATCATGCCCTCCTACTTCGAGAGCCTGTCGATGGTGGCGCTCGAGGCCTGGGCCATGGGCAAGCCCGTGCTCGCCAACGCGAAGTGCGACGTGCTCCAGGGCCAGTGCCTGCGCAGCAACGCGGGCCTGTTCTACGAGAACTTCCAGGAATTCTCCGAGACCCTGCGCGCCATCGACAGCAACCCCAGCCTGCAGGCCGCCCTCGGCAGGAACGGCCGCGCCTTCTTCGAGCGCCACTACACGTGGCCGGTGATCATGAAGAAGTACACCGACATGCTCGATCGCCTCTCGAAGGAGTCGGCGCCCACCGCCATCGAGCCGCTGCCGGGCTGGTTCGCGCGCCGCCGCCGCAACCTGCCGCCCGCCGAGTCGGTGATGAAGGGATTGCCGTCAGG
>CAYJPQ010000058.1:1581-21696 GCA_964372085.1 uncultured Bifidobacteriaceae bacterium
CAGGCCCGAAGCCAGAGGCGCGCGCACCTCAAACCCCAAGCCCCAAGCCCCAGGCCTCAGGCCCTCAGGCCCTCAAGCCCTCAAGCCCTCAAGGTCCGCGCCAAGATTCGCGCGGACCTCGGCGCGACGACCGCCGTGGCCGGCCGCCGCGACGGGGACGACGCCCCCAGGGAGGCCGCTAGGCGATGGCCGTCGCCATCCACCAGGTGCTCGCCACGCTCGGCTACGGCGACGCCATCGGCCACGAGGTCTTGGGCATCCAGCGCGTGCTGCGTGGCGCGGGGTACGCGTCGGAGATCTTCGTCCAGTCGGCCGACAGCCGGCTCGAAGACCTCACGCTCGATTATCGTGACCTGGTCGAGGCCAGCCACCCCGACAACATCCTGATCCACCACTTCTCCATCGGGTCGCGCGCCTCGCGCGTGGCCTATGCGCTGCCCGACCGGATGGCGCTCGTGTACCACAACATCACGCCGCCCGAGTACTTCGTCGACATCAACAAGGAGCTCGTCAAGCTCTGCTTCCTTGGCCGGCGCGAGCTGGCGCTCTATCGGGGCCGCTGCGACCTCGCGCTGGGCGACTCCGAGTACAACCGCCAGGAGCTCGAGGCGCTGGGCTTTCCCGACACAGGCGTCCTGCCTGTGGTCCCCGGCTTCTCGCACCTGGGCGGGCCGCCCAATTTCATGCACGCCGGGCAGTTCGACGACGGGTGGGTCAACGTCCTGTTCGTGGGCCGGGTCATCCCGAACAAGCGGTTCGAGGACGCCATCCGGTACTTCCACGCCTACAAGCGCTGGTTCAACCCGCGATCGCGGCTCCTGCTGGTGGGGGCGCACTCGGGGTTCGAGCGCTACCTCACGCTGCTGCACCGGATGGTGGCCGCGATCGGCGCCACGGACGTGCACTTCCTCGGCCATGTCTCGAACGAGGAGCTGACGGCCTACTACGAGCTGGCCGACGTGCTGCTGTGCGCCAGCGAGCACGAGGGCTTCTGCGTGCCGCTGATCGAGGCGTTTCACATGGGCGTGCCCGTCATCGCTTATGCGGCCGCCGCCGTGCCCGCCACCATGGATGGCGCCGGGGTGCTCTTCACCGAGAAGGACCCACTGCACGTGGCCGCGCTCGTGAACGCGGTGGTGGACGACGCCGGGTTGCGCGACCGGATCATCGAGGGGCAGGACGCGGCCCTCAACCGGCTCGCCGGCCGCGATTTTGGCGACACCCTGCTGGGGTTCGTCGACCGGATGCTCGCCACCCCGCGCCGGCCCCACCCGCCGGTGGCGTTCGACTTCTGGGACCAGACCCGGTACGCCGACGAGCTCCAGGAAATCCGCCAGTACCGGCCGTCCGCATTCTTGGCCTTGCCGCAAGAAGGCAACCACGAAGGCCACGAAGGGCACGGAGGGTAGGCCCCCAAAATGACCTTCGTGTTCTTCGCGTTCTTCGTGGTTGCATTTCGATGACCGTCAACCAGTGGGTACCGGCCGCCCATAAGGGCGACGCCATCGGCGACTCGGCGCGCCGCGTGCGGGGCCTGCTGCGCGACATGGGCCACGAGTCGGACATCTTCGCGCTGACGATCGACGAGGACCTGCGCGGCGACGTGCGGCCGTTCGACGATCCGGCGGCGCGGCGGGGCGACCTCACCATCTTCCACTTCGCGCTGGTCTCGCCGCTCACCGCGGAGTTTGCCCGGCTCCCGCACGGGCGGGTGCTGCAGTACCACAACGTCACCCCGGCCCACTTCTTCGCGCCTTACGACGCCAACGTCTTCCGCCTGGCCTCGCTCAGCCGCCAGGACCTGAAGACCCTGGTGGGCCACACCGACGTGGCGCTCGGCGATTCGGAGTACAACCGCCGTGAGCTCGAGGCACTCGGGTTCGGGAACACCGGAGTGTTCCCCATTGCCATCGACACCGATCGCATCACAAGGGCGCCGAGGCGGCCCGCCCTCGAGGCCGTCCTGCAGCAGGACGGCTTCCTCAACTTCCTGTTCGTGGGCCGCATCGTCCCCAACAAGAAGATCGAGGACCACATCCTGCTGGCGGAGATGTACAAGCGGTACGTGGACGAGGCCTATCGCTTCGTGTTCGTCGGCCGCACCGACGGCTTCCCGCGCTACTTCAACATGGTGCAGGCGCTCATCGACCGGCTCCGCATGCCGCCCGGCCGGTTCATCTTCACCGGGCCCGTCCCCGACGAGGACCTCGCCACCTACTACCGCATGGCGCACGTCTACATCTCGTTGTCGGAGCACGAGGGGTTCTGCGTGCCGCTGCTCGAGGCCATGTCGGCCGACGTGCCGGTGATGGCGTACGCCTCCACGGCGGTGCCCGACACCCTGGGCGGGGCCGGGGTGCAGTTTGCGCCCAAGGACATGGAATATGCCGCCGAGTTGCTCGGCGAACTTGCCTATAACGACGCGCTGCGGGCCCGGGTGATTGCCGGCCAGCGGAAGCGCCTCAACGACTTCGGCGACGACCGGATCCGCAGGGAGCTGGAACAACTGCTCGCCACGAAGGCCACCAAGGACATGCACCAGTGAAGATTGCATTCATCGTCCAGCGCTACGGCGCCGAGATTCTCGGC
The DNA here is from genome assembly GCA_964372085.1 of uncultured Bifidobacteriaceae bacterium. Classification (GTDB taxonomy): domain Bacteria; phylum Acidobacteriota; class Vicinamibacteria; order Vicinamibacterales; family UBA2999; genus 12-FULL-67-14b. Next base: position 4,171 of record CAYJPQ010000058.1, read on the forward strand.
GGCTCCGAGTACCACTGCCGGCTCATCGCGGAGCGGCTGGCGGCCAAGCACGACGTGGAGGTGCTCACCACCTGCGCCCGCGACTACATCACGTGGGCCAACGAGTATCCCGAGGGCACCGACCGCATCCGCGGGGTGACGGTGCGGCGCTTCGCCAACGCCCGCACGCGGGACATCGAGTCGTTCAACCAGTATTCCGACTGGATCTTCCACCACCCGCACACGCGGGAGGACGAGATGTCGTGGCTCGAGCAGCAGGGTCCCTGGTGCCCGGCCCTCATCGAGCACCTCAACAAGCACCACCGCTCGTATGACGCGATGATCTTCTTCACCTACCTGTACGCGCCCACGGTGCTGGGCGTGCAGGTGGATCCCGCGCGGAGCATCCTGGTGCCGACCGCCCACGACGAGCCGGCCATCCACCTGGGCATCTACCAGGAGGTGTTCGCCAAGCCCTCGGCCTTCGCCTTCAATACCGAGGTTGAGAAGAACTTCCTGAAGACCACGTTCAACATCCGCGCCATTGCGGAGGAGACCGTGGGCTGCGGCGTGGACCTGCTGCAGGGCCAGGTGCAGCCGGACGAGCCCGAGCCCGAGGACGACGAGGAGCTGCACAAGCGCCCGGCGCCGCACCTGCGGGCGCGCGGCGCGCAGTTCCGCCGCCGCCACCGCCTGCAGGGCCAGTTCCTGCTCTACGGCGGCCGCATCGACGCCGGCAAGGGCTGCGAGGAGCTGATCGAGTACTTCACCAGCTACAAGGAACAGGGCGGCGAGGCCACCCTGGCGCTGATGGGCGTGAAGCTGATGCAGCTGCCCGAGGTGCCCTGGGTCCGGTTTGCGGGCCTGCTCTCGGAGCGCGAGCGCCTGCAGGCGCTGGAGGCCGCAACGGTGGTGGTGGTGCCCTCGCCCCTCGAGAGCCTGTCACTGCTGGCCCTCGAGGCCATGGCGGTGGGCACGCCGGTGCTCTGCAACGCGCGGTCGGAGGTGCTGGTGGACCACTGCCTGAAGAGCAACGCCGGGCTCTTCTACCAGGACCGCGACGAGTTCATCGAGTGCGCCAAGTTGCTGCTGGCCGACGAGCGCCTGCGCGAGCGCATGGGCCGCAACGGCAAGGAATACATCAAGCGGAACTACCGGTGGGACGTGATCTTATCGAAGTACGACCGCTTGATCGGGTCTCTCCGAAAGTAGGTGCCGGGGTGCGTACGGTGCGAAGGGTGCCAGGGGGCCTCGTCAGTATTTCAGCAGCGCGTTGAAGACGAACTTGAAGGTGCCGTGCGTCTGGTCGCGGTGCTGCGGCCGGAACCCGATGAGCACCACCTTGCCCTGCCCCAGCTTCACCGACACGGCCGCCGCCTTCTTCGCAATCACCTGCTCGCCCAGCAGCCAGCCGCTCTGCAGGATGTCGCGCTCGACGTAGGTCGAGAGGATCTCCACATCCTGGCTCCGGTCGGTGGAGGTCACCTCGTACACCTGGCCGCCGGCCGTGAACAGCGCGAGGCCCTCGGCGGGCATGCCGTACACCAGCGGGTTCGTGTTGGCGAACTTCACCCGCAACGTCGAGCCTGGCGACCAGAACGTCTTCGACGGCAGGCCGTTGACGATGTTGCGCACGGGGAGGCCGAAGCGCTGCATCGGCAGGTCGCCAGCGTTGGCGAACGTGAGCAGCGTGCCCCCGTTCCTGACGAACGCCTCGAGCGCCTTCACGCCCTCGGCGGCGAAGCCGCTGCGATACTCGGCCGGCGTGAGGTCCGCGGCGCCCCCGAACCCGGCACCACCACCACCACCGGGGCCGCCCTGGCCGGCCGCGGGCCGCTCCCCCGTCATGGCGGCCACCGAGTCGGCCGGCAGGATGATGGTGTCGTACCTGGCTTCCAGGCCGCCGGCCTTGATCTCGGCGTCCATGATCGACGTGAAGGGCACGTTGAACTGCTCGAACACCAGCCGCGTCCAGCCCTCGTCCATGTTGCCGCCGCCGTAGCGCTGCAGCATCCCCACGCGGGGCCTCGACAGCGGATAGGCGCCGCCGGTCACCGCCGACTTGAGTGCCACGAAATCCACGCCCGTCTGCCTGGCCACCGGCGCCACGTCGCCGGCGCCCACCAGAAAGTCGCCGGCCTTCACGCTGCCGTCGGCCGACGCCTGGCTGGCGCGACCGACAGCGATGCCCTTGTCGAGCAGGAGGAAGGCCGCGCGGAAGCTGTCGTTCAGGCGCCCGTCCAGCACGTAGCCGTGCGGCGCGCTGGCCGCGGCCGCCCCCACCAGGGGCACGTGGGCCGTGAGCTTGACGAGATTGGCGCTCACCGCCGTGCCCACCGGGTCGCTGCGCACCCCCATGAACTCGCCGAACGTGTCGGTGGACATGTCGTAGGGTCGAATCGGGTTGCCCTCGGGATCGCGCGTGTACGTGTTGTCGGGATAGAACGTGCGGCCCAGCATCCACCGCACCAGCCCCTGCTTGGGCTGCGCCATCGTCACCACGAACGAGCCGGGTCCGTACACGCGGCCGTCGGCCACGAACTGGGCCGGGGCCTGGTGCACCTCGACGCCCGAGTCGAGCAGCATGTTGACGAGCTTCTTCACCGTGAGCGCATCGTGCTGGGCCGCGTCGATCGCGTACGCCTTCACCGGCGCCTCGGCCCCCCGGGCGGTCTGGCGCGACGCCTTCAGGTACATGTTCCACAGCACGGTCTCGCGGTTTCTGGCCGCCAGGTCGACGATGGACCAGGCGACGATCTTCTGGTTCTCCACGATGTCGCGCACGCGCCACCATCCGCCCGGCCACAGGCTCGGCATGGTCGTCTGCGGCGCGTACTCGGGCAGGCCGCGCGTGCCGCCGCGCAGCTGATCGGGGTGCATGTACATCGGCGTGGCCAGGCGCGCGCTGGCCGACTCGTTGAGCATGCCCGCGATGTTGTGGAAGGGCGTGATCCAGTGGAAGCCCATGTGGCCCCACCCCGAGTAGATGGCGGCGCCGATCACCCCGGTCTTGCCGGCGGCCTCGAGCCGGGTGCCCATGTGGCCGCCGAACCAGGAAATCTCGCGCCAGACCAGCGGATCGCCGTCGGGCCGGATCGGCTCGGCATACGGCGGGATGAACAGCCGGGCGTTGCCGCTGCCCATCTGGTGGTGATCCATGTACGCCTGCGGCAGCCAGTCGCGGTACATCAGCTTGCCGATGTGCTTCGACTCCACCAGGTTGAGCGCGAAGCCGTCGCGGTTGTTGTCGTGGCCCGCGTACTTCTGGTACAGCCACGGCAGCGGCGCCGCCTCGTGCTCGGTGCCCACGTATTTCATGTACCAGTCGGCAATCATCTGCGTGCCGTCGGGGTTGATCGACGGCAGCACGATGCTGATCACGTTGTCGAGGTTGCGCAGCGCTTCCTCGTCGGTGCGCGACAGGCTGTCGTGCACGAACTCGGCTGCGGCCTGCGAGGCGGCCACCTCGCTGGAGTGGAGGGCAAAGCTCTGGATGGTCACCGCCTTGCCCTGGGTGGCGAGCCGGCGCGCCTCGGCCTCTGCAAGGCCGCGCGGATCAGCCAGGCGGGCGTTGATCTGGCGGTACTCCTCGAGGCGGGCCAGGTTGGCCGGTGACGAGATGAACAGCGCGATGAAGGGCCGCCCCTCGCTCGACTTGCCGAGCTCGACGAGCTTCAGGCGATTCGAGCCCTTGGCCAGGGCCTGGTAGTACTCGTGCAGCTTGTCCCAGTTGGCCAGCTTGCGGTCGGCCCCCATCTGGAATCCGAAAAACTGCTCGGGCGAGGCGAGGGTGCCCGGCGCCGGAGCCTGGGCGCCGGCCGTGAGGCTGAAGATGGACGAGCTGGACAGGGCGAGCGCCAGCAGGCAGGCATGGACGGTGCGGAATCTGGCGGTCATGCGCCAGCATGTTATCGCTATTCGGCTTCGTTGCCGACCGGCTCGAGCTCGCCGCCGCTCTCGGGACCGCCCTCGGGATCTGGGCCCGCGCCCGAGGTGGCTTTCTTGCGCCGGGGCCGGATGTCGTAGCGCTTGATCATCTCGTTGAGGGTGGTGGGCTTGATGTGCAGCAGCTCGGCCGCGCGCTTCTGCACGCCGCCCGCCGCCTCGAGGGCCGACTCGATCCACTGCCGCTCGTAGGCCACGGTGACGTCCTTGAGCGACACGCCCTCCGCGGGCATCACCACGTGCGGCAGCTGGAACGACGGCGCCTTGCGCACCTGCTCGGGGATGAGCTCGGTCCCGATGCGCGACCCGGTGCTCAGCACCACCGCGCGCTCGATCACGTTCTCGAGCTCGCGCACGTTGCCCGGCCAGTCGTACTCCATCAGCAGGTCGAGCGCCTCCGGCGCCACCTCGATGTCCTTGCGGGCGTTCTCCTCGCCGTACTTCTCGAGGAAGTGCTGCACGAGCAGCGGGATGTCGTCACGGCGCTCGCGCAGCGCCGGCAGGTGGATGCTGATGACGTGCAGCCGGTAGTAGAGGTCCTCGCGGAAGCGGCCCTCCTCCATCTCGTGCTTGAGGTCGACGTTGGTGGCCGCGATGATGCGCACGTCCACCTTGATGGTCTCCATCCCGCCCAGGCGCATGAACTCGCGCTCCTGCATCACGCGCAGCAGCTTGGCCTGGGTCTCGATGGGAACGTTGCCGATCTCGTCGAAGAAGATGCTGCCCTTGTCAGCCATGTCGAACAGGCCCTTCTTCGGGTACACGGCGCCGGTGAAGGCGCCCTTCACGTGCCCGAAGAGCGTCGACTCCAGCAGGTCGGGCGGCAGGTTGCCCGAGTTCACCGTGACGAACGCGCGGTCGCTGCGCGCCGAGTTGCTGTGGATGGCCCGCGCCACCAGCTCCTTGCCGGTGCCGCTCTCGCCCGTGATGAGGATGGTCGACCGGCTCGGCGCCGCCTGGATGATCAGGTCGAAGACCTGCTTCATGCGGCTGCTCTTGCCGATGATGCCCGAGAACTTGTGGTAGCGCGACTGCAGGTTCTGCTTGAGCGCCACGTTCTCGGCCACCAGGCGCCGCCGCTCCACGGCGTTGCGCAGCACCACGAGCACTTCGTCGTTCTTGAACGGCTTGGTGATGTAGTCGAACGCGCCCTTCTTCATGGCGCTGATCGCGCTTTCCATCGACGCGTACGCCGTCACCATCAGCACCGGCAGGTCGTCGTCCTGCTTCTTGAGCTCGTCGAGCACCTGCATGCCGTCCATGCCCGGCATCATCACGTCCACGATCACGGCGTCGAAGGGCAGCGACCGCGCCAGGTCGAGGCCCTCGGAGCCCGACGCGGCCAGGCGCACGCTGTACCCCTCGCGCTCGAGGAGCGTGCCGAGGATGTCGCGCATGATCTCTTCGTCGTCGATCACCAGGATGGAGGCGTTTCGGCGCATCACATGGCTCCCCGCTACCGAGCGATTCGCTGATCGCCCTGCGCCGCCGAGGCGGAGGGCGCCAGCGCGAACCGGATCTCGAAGCGCGTGCCCTGGCCCGGCGCGCTGTCGCAGTGGATGGTGGCCTCGTGCTCGCGCACGATGCCGTACGTGATCGACAGGCCCAGGCCGGTGCCCTGGCCGATGGCCTTGGTCGTGAAGAACGGGTCGTAGATCCGCGCCAGGTGCTCGGGCGCGATGCCCCCGCCCGTGTCGGACACCTCGGCCACCGCCTCGGCGCCCTCGACGCGCGTGGCAATGGTGAGCCAGCCGCCGCTCGGCATGGCGTCGCGGGCGTTCAGGAACAGGTTGAGGAACACCTGCTGCAGCTTGAACTCGAAGCCCACCACCGGCACGGGGCCGTCGGCGAGCTCGCGGCGCACCTTGACGCGGCTCTTCTCGAACTGGTGCTCGAGCAGCGACAGCACGTCGCCCACCACGGTGTTGAGGTCGACCACCGCGCGCTCCGACGCCTCGGCCGCCGAGGGCCGCGACAGGTTGAGCAGGCCGTTGACGATGCGCGCGGCCCGGAAGGTCTGCTTCTCGATCTTCTCCAGCAGCGGCGTGCGCGGGTCGGCCGGGTCGGCGCCCTCGAGCAGCATCTGCGTGTAGCTGGAGATGCCCGTGAGCGGCGTGTTCACCTCGTGCGCCACGCCGGCCGCCAGCAGGCCGAGCGACGCCATCTTCTCGGAGATGCGCAGCTGCTCCTCCATCTGCGACCGCTCGCTGATGTCCTCGAGGATCACGATGGTGCCCGCCACCGCGCCGCCCGACACCGACTGCAGCGGCACCGTGGTGAGGTTCACCAGCAGGCGCTCGCCCTCGCGGGCGCCCCGCGCCGCCAGCGGCACGCGGAACAGCGTGGTGCCCTCGGGATGGTCGCGCCGGGCCGCCGCCAGCATGTCGATGACGTGCCCGTCGAACATCGCATCCACCGTCTGCGCCAGCGCGGCCGATCGCGGCGGGCCGTACAGCCGCTCGAGCGCCGCGTTCCACCGCACCACGCGGTTGTCGGGCCCCACCACCAGCAGCCCGTCGTCGAGCGACTCGAGGATGTTCTCGTTGAAGGCGTGCAGCCGGTCGAGCTCCGTGGCCTTGAGGTGAAGCTGCCGGTAAAGGCGCCCGTTGTCGATGGCCGTCGCGGCCTGCGCCGCCACCGCGGTGACGAGCGCCATGTCCTCGCTGCTGAGCGGCTCGCCGCTGGCGCGCCGGCCGAGCCCGAGCACGGCGATGGCGGCGTTCTTCGTGACGCACGGCACGAAGTAGTAGACGCCGGCGTCGCGCCAGAACTCGACCTCCTCGGCGGTGAACCGCGTGGCCGCGAGCGGGTCGTCCAGCCGCACCGTGTGGCCCGTGTGGAGCCGGCCGCCCACGCCCGAGCCCGACGGCAGGCGCGGCGGGGCCTGGTCGAAGCCCTGGTGGCTCATCGGATCGAAGTCGCCGGCGTCGGTGGCCAGCAGGAACGCCATGCGGTCGAGCTCGATCGTCTCGCGCACCCGCTCCACCAGGCGGTCGGCCAGGCGGTTCAGGTCGAGGTCGCTGTTCAGGTCGCGCGCAAAGCCGACGAGCTCACGGCGATAGTCGTAGCGATCGCGATAGAACGCGCGGTCAATCGCCCGCTGCAGCCCGTCCTTCACCGGCTTGGCCATCAGCACCACCACCACGGTGGCCAGGAAGGCGATAATCCAGCGGTGCTCGGTCTCGCCCTGCGTGAAGTAGTCGCCCGATGCGCGCAGGATGAGCACATACATGGCGACAATGGCCGTGAGGGCCGAGATGTAGATCAGCAGGCGCTTGAGGATGATCTCCACGTCCATCAGCCGGTAGCGGATGATGGCCGACGCGAACGCGAGCGGGATGAGACCCAGTGGAATGGCCGACAGCTCCATGGGCACCGTGGGGTCGGCGCCCAGCGCGAACGGCACCGCGTAGCCCAGCGCGAACGGCAGCGCGCCGAGCGCGGTGCCCCATACGATCCAGCGCAGCTGCCGGCGCACGGTCACCGAGCGCGCGCGCGTGAGCGCGCGGAGCAGCACCGCCAGGCCCGCGGCCATGAACAGCGCCAGGTAGACGTACTCGAGGCGGTCGAGCAGCCCGATCACCCGCACGAAATATTCCGGGTCCACGCCCGAGCGCACGAGCGCCAGCGCGCGGGTGGAGCCCAGCACCGCGCCCGGGAAGTAGATGGCAGGCAGCCAGCGCGCCAGCGTCGCCGAGTAGCCGGGCAGGTGCGGGCGCTCGGGAAAGACCAGCGTGAAGTGGAGGAACAGCGGCGGCAGCACCAGCACCGCGATCACGTCGCCCCAGTAGAAGACCCAGTCGACGCGATCGAGCCGCCCGTTGAACGAGAACGTGAAGACGCCGAAGAAGGCCACCGACAGCCAGAAGAAGTGCAGCGTGGCCTGGTCGATGGGCCGGCGCGCGCGCACCGCGGCGCCCACCAGCAGCGTGAAGATGCCGACCGCCGCCAGCAGGTAGTAGAAGAGCCCCTGGCCGCGCGGGATCGGATCGAGCGACACCTGGGCCACCTCGCGCGAGCCCAGGCGCAGCAGCGTGTAGGAATGCCGCTCGCCCTTCCGCGCGCCCTGCTGGATGGCCAGCACGTCCCGCCGGCCGTCCACGGGCTGGTGGTCGATGGCCAGCAGCACGTCGCCCGGCCGCACGCCCGCACGACTGGCGGCCGACGGCGAGGCCACTTCCGCCGCGACCACGCCAACGGCCCGCTCCACCCAGAGCACGCCGTCTTCCACCTCGTTCGACGTGGCGCGTGACACCACGTTGGCCAACCCCAGCACCAGGAGGGCGAGCGTCACCGCGACGGGCAAGGCCGTCTGGCGCCACTCGGCCCACCAGGGGGTGTAAGTCGGGGTCATCGGCTGATCTGCTAACAAGACAAGGGTATCCGGCGTTTCAGGAGCAAACGCCATACCACGCCGCCCACGCGCAATGAACTTCTAAACAATTGAAAATACGTGATTTATGCCGTTAACCCCAAGTTAGACATGTTCATTATCCAATGTCGTGGGTCAATGATCCAAATTCAAGGATCGAAGGGGTGAGCCACTGAAGCACAGAATCAGCCGTACTTAAGGCCTCCGTGCTTCCGTGTTTCCGTGGCAAACGTGACTAGAAGCGAACCGAGAGGCCGCCCACCAGGCGCTTGGGGGGGCGCACCACGAGCAGCTCATCGAAGGAGGAGGTGGAGGCGAGCGAGTCGTGGAACAGGCTGCGGACGGCGACCAGCATCTCCCACTGCGAGGTGCTGAAGTTCATGAACGGCAGCGCCTGGTTCACCTGCAGGTCGAAACGCCCGTCGAGGCCGGGCAGGGCCGCGGTGCCGTCGCCGGCGACGAAGGCGTTGTTGAGCTTGTAGACCACCACGATGCGCGTGGCCGTTTGCGGAATCTCGGATTGCAGCGACGTGGTGAGATCGTGGATGCGCTCGCGCGAGGGCCGCACCGCGGCGGGCACCCACCGGGTAAGCACGGCGTAGTCGCCCTGCGGGGCGCCGGTGGTCCAGTTGGCGGTGGACACCGCATAGTCAACCGAGCCGCGCAGGTGCTGGACGAGCGCGTGCGTGAAGGTGAAGCCCACGCCGGTGAGGTCGGCGTCGCCGGCCGAGCCGACGAGGTAGTGGCCCATGGCCGACGCGGCGGCGTCGGGCTCCCGCAGGCCGAACACCGTCACCATCTGGTTGTCGATGCGCTCGCGGAACACGCGCGCGCCCACGGTGGCGCCGCGCAGCACGTGCTCGACGCCGAGCGCGTACTGCTGCAACTCCTGCGTGCGGAAGCCGTCGTGCTTCGAGATGGCCGAGAAGGTGCGCTGGGGCGGAAGGTATTCCGCTCGCGTGGGCGGCAGGAACTCCTGAGCGCCGGGCGCGGAGAGCATGCGCTGGGCCGAGGCGCGCACGCGCAGCGTGGGCGTGGGCGACAGGGTGACGCCCAGGTTCGGGCTGAAGAACGCGGGGCCCCGCAGGTAGTCGTAGTGCGCGTAGGTGGCGCCGTACGACAGGCTCACGTAGCGCGACACCGTCCACTCGTCCGAGCCGTACACCGAGCCCACGTTGCGCGCCGCGTCGGGCACGGCGGCCAGCGCCAGGGCGTTGCCGCCCTCGTAGCGCTGCAGGCTGTAGGACATGCCCACCTGGTAGCGGTGCGGCACCTGCGCGCGCACGGCGTAGTTGCCCGTCAGCATCCACGAGCTCAGGTCGCTCTGGTTCATCGCCGCGCGCACGGCCCATTCGCCGTGGCTGCCCACGGGTGCGCCCAGCGAGAAGAAGGCCACGCCGCTCGTGCGGTCGAGCTGCAGCAGCTGCAGCGGGTTGTCGAAGGAGCCCGTGGTGAGCAGGTTCACCTGTCCACCCAGCGACAAGTCCGAGAAGAGGGACGTGGCCGCCCTGGCCGACGTGCCCACCGCACGCCCGAGGAACTCGAACGAGTCGGTGAGGAACCAGTCGTCGTCATCGGTGGGCATGGCGGCCATGCCGCTGGCGTCGCGCAGCACGCCGCGCTTGAGGTGCCGCAGCCGCCAGGCCGTGTCGCTCTCGTCGCGGGCGGTGGCGCCCTCGGCCTCGGGGCCGGGGGCCGCCGCGGCGCCAGCCATGCCGGCCTCGGCCACGCGGGGAGCCGCGGCCGAGCCCTCGCGGCGCAACGTGAAGCTGGAGGCGCTCTTCACCGCCGGGCGCACGTTGACCAGGGTGCTGCGCGCGGTGAGGAAGCCTTCGAGGTGGGCGCGGAGCAGGTACGGACCCGGAGCCAGTTGCTGCAGGGTGAACTGCCCGGCCTTGTCGGACACGGCAAACGCGGTGGTGCCGCCCAGGGCGGAAATGACCACGCCGTCGAGCGGACGGCCCGCCTCGTCGAACACGGTGCCGATAATCTGGCCGGCGAGCGCCGCGGCGAGTTTGGCCACGCGCTCCGGCCCGCGCGGGCCCACCCCCTGGGCCCCTGCCACGCCGGCATGCAGGATCGCGCCGAACATCAACGCCGAGGCGATGAGGCGAGGGGGGTGGGTCATGGGGTCACACTCCGGGCTCTACGAACCCTTCACCGTGAATTTGACGTCGCGCGTGATCGTCTTGTTCGCAGCCTTGTCCGAGATCTTGACGTTCAGGCGGTAGTCGCCCTCGCCGAACGAGGCGAGGGGCACTTCGATGCCACCGGGCACCGGGAACCTGTCCGGGTCGAACTGCGGCGGCAGGTTGGCCGCGCTCACCGACTGCGGGGTGGTCTTGTTGAAGAACTTCTCGGCCCCGTCCTGCGTCCGGTGGAACTCGTACTCCATCGTGAGGTTGGGCTTGCCGCCCGCGTCGAGGCCCGAGTTGTAGACTTGGAAGAACAGCGCGAGGCTCTCGCTCTTCTTGAACTCCATGTCGCTCGCCGGGAGCATTTCCTGCGTGCCGAACACGAACGGGCGCTCGCGCATCTCTTCGGGTTTGAGGGGCGCAGTCAGCATGGTGACGGTGTCCGACACCAGGATGCTGCTCGTGGCGAGCTCGCCGTTGTAGTAGTCGGGCACAGTCACCTGGGCCTTGAGCACGCCCATCTTGGCCACCTGCGTCTTCGGGGCCTTTTCGGGCAGCCGTTCCTTGTAGGCCACATACACGTCGTAGGCGCCCGCGGGCGCCATGAACACGCGGGTGAGCGTGCCGCCGGCCAGCTGCGTGCCCGGGACGAAGTGGATGTCGTCCCATGGGTACTCGATCTTCTTGGCCTTCGGATCGGGCACCACCGCGGGGTTCACGACGCGAACGTAGAGCACCGAGTCGGCGGACGGCGCGCCGTTCAACTTGAGCACGAACGGCACGAAGGTGCGCGACTCCTGCGACTTCATGAAGAAGGGATCGAGCGTCATCGTCACGTCGGCCGGCGCGGGCTGGCCGGCCATCACGCCGTCCACCAGCTTCACGACGGCCGCCATCTCGGCCTGCTCCTGCTTGTTGCGCTTCTTGTCGTCTTTCTTGGCCGCCTGCTGCTGGGCAGACACCATCGACACCGACACCGCCAACGCGATTACCACGGCCAACGCACGCCGAATACCCATCATGAGTTCTCCTGAGACACGAAATTCTGGATCGCTCGATCATAGGGGGGCGGCTTGGGGAAGTCAAACACTCTAAAGCCTTGTTAAGGCAGAGGTTTGCGGTCCAAACTGGGCGAGCGGAATAGTATGGTGCAGGCACCCCACTCATGCTCCACGACGACATTCTCGTAATCGTGCTGGCGGGCGGCGTCGGCGAACGCCTCGCCCCGCTCACCAAGGACCGCGCCAAGCCGGCCGTGTACTTCGGCGGTCCCTACCGCATCATCGATTTCGTCCTGAGCAACTGCATCAACTCGGGGCTCCGCAAGGTCTTCATCGCCACCCAGTACAAGTCGCTCTCGCTCAACCGCCATGTCCGGCAGGGCTGGAGCATCGTGTCGGAGGAGCTCGGCGAGTTCGTGGAGATCCTGCCGCCGCAGAAGCGCGTCGGCGAGCAGTGGTACCAGGGCACGGCCGACGCCGTCTACCAGAACCTCTACTCCATCGTCCGCGAGACGCCGCGCTACGTGGTGGTGCTGGCCGGCGACCACGTCTACAAGATGGACTACCTGAAGATGGTGCGGTTCCACCAGGAGAAGGACGCCCTGGTGACGCTCGCGGCCATCGAGGTGCCCATCGAGGACGGGCGGCGGTTCGGCATCGTGGCGGTGGACGAGGCCGACACGGTGACGGGCTTCCTGGAGAAGCCGGCCAAGCCCCCGTCGATGCCCGGGCATCCCGGCCTGGCCATGGCGTCGATGGGCATCTACGTCTTCAACAGCGAGGTCATCGTCCGCGCGCTCGAGGAAGACGCGGCGCGGCCAGACAGCCAGCACGACTTCGGCAAGAACATCATCCCGGCCCTCATCGGCGGCGGCCGGGTGTTCGCCTACCCCTTCTACGACGAGAACAAGAAGGCGGCGAAGTACTGGCGCGACATCGGGACGCTGGACGCCTACTACGAGGCGAACATGGACCTGTGCCACGTGAACCCCGAGTTCAACATGTACGACCCCGAGTGGCCGTTGCGCACCTACATGCCGCAGGCGCCGCCGGCCAAGTTCGTGTTCGCCGAGGACTGGCGCCGCGGCGAGGCGCAGGATTCGCTCATCTCGCACGGCTGCATCGTGTCGGGCAGCCGCATTCACGGCAGCATCCTGTGCCCCAACGTGCGGGTGCACAGCTTCTGCAGCATCGAAGACTCGATCCTGATGCCCGGCGTGCGCGTGGGGCGCCACGCCCGCATCACGAAGGCCATCATCGACCGCGACGTGCACATCCCGCGCGGCGCGGCCATCGGCTTCTACCCCGAGGAAGACCAGCGCCGACACATCGTGACCGAGGGCGGCGTCGTGGTGGTGGCGCCCGGCGACGAGCCGTACGTGGGGCCGATCTCGGACGAGGCCCTGAAGCTCGAAGCCGAGGCCGATCGGCGGGGATAGATGCAACCACGAAGCCACGAAGAGACACGAAGCATTTTTTTCAAAAGGCCTTCGTGTTCTTCGTGATCTTCGTGGTTGCCTTTGGACTCATTTATGAGAATCACTGACATCAAGGGGCGAGAGATCCTGGATTCCCGCGGGAATCCCACCGTGGAAGTGGACGTGGCGATCGAGGGCGGGGCTCGGGGACGGGCGGCGGTGCCCTCGGGCGCCTCCACCGGCGAGCGCGAGGCGCTCGAGCTGCGCGACCTCGACAAGGCCCGCTATCTCGGCAAGGGCGTGCGCACCGCCGTGGGCCACGTCAACGGGGAGATCGCCGCCGCACTGAAGGGTCGAGAGTTCACGCAGCGCTCGCTGGACGAGGCGATGATCGCCCTCGACGGCACGGCCACCAAGAGCCGGCTCGGCGCCAATGCCATCCTGGGCGTGTCGATGGCCGCGCTCAAGGCCGACGCGGCGCGCGCCGGCCGGCCGCTCTACGCGCACATCAACGAGACGGCGTTCCCGGCTCCGGGCTCCCGGCTCCCGTGCACGTTGCCCGTGCCGATGATGAACATCCTCAACGGCGGCGCCCACGCCGACTCGAACGTCGACTTCCAGGAATTCATGGTGATGCCGCTCGGCTTGCCCACCTTCAGCGAGGGCCTGCGGGCGGGCGTGGAGATCTTCCACGCGCTGCGGTCCATCCTGAAGGGCCGCGGCCTCTCCACCGGCGTGGGCGACGAGGGCGGCTTCGCGCCCAACCTCAAGTCGAACCGCGACGCGCTCGACGTGGTGATGGAAGCCATCGGCAAGGCGGGCTACACGGCCGGCACCGACGTATGCATTGCCCTCGACCCGGCCGCCAGCGAGTTCTACGCAGGCGACGGACGATACGAGCTCAAGCGGTCGGGCGAAGGCACCTTCGACTCGGCGGCCATGGTCGCGATGTGGGCCGACTGGGTGCGCCAGTACCCCATCATCTCCATCGAGGACGGCCTGGCCGAGTCGGACTGGTCCGGCTGGACGCTGCTGACGCAGCAACTCGGCGACACGGTGCAGCTCGTCGGGGACGACATCTTCGTCACCAACCCGGCCATCCTGGAGAAGGGCATCGCCGAGGGCGTGGGGAACGCGCTGCTGGTGAAGCTGAACCAGATCGGCACCGTCACCGAGACGCTCGACGCCATGGCCATGGCCGCCGCCGCCGGCTACCGCAGCGTGGTGTCGCACCGCTCCGGCGAGACCGAGGATTCGACCATCGCCGACATGGCCGTGGGCACCGCCGCCGGACAGATCAAGACCGGCTCGGCGTCACGCAGCGACCGCATCGCGAAGTACAACCAACTGCTCCGGATTGAAGAAGAACTCGGCCGCGCCGCGAAATACGCGGGCCGCGCCGCGATTAAACAACTCAAGTGACGCACGGGCCACAGAGACACAGAGACACAGAGGAAATGCCAAGTACGTCAACACGCCTGCAGCAGCTCAGCGGCACTGGCGTTTGAAAGAATTGGAATTTCTCTGTGTCTCTGTGCCTCTGTGGCCCGTACGTGGACAGGTCATATGCCGACACTCGTACTGCTCCGCCACGGTGAATCGACCTGGAACAAGGAAAACCGCTTCACCGGCTGGACTGACGTCGATCTCACTGACAAGGGCCGGGAGGAGGCGCGGGCGGCCGGGCAGCTGCTCAAGGCCGGGGGCTTCACCTTCGACCTCGTGTTCACCTCGGTGCTGAAGCGGGCCATCCGCACGGCCAACATCGCGCAGGACGAGCTCGACCTGCTGTGGCTGCCCGTGCAGCGCAGCTGGCGCCTCAACGAGCGGCACTACGGCGCGCTGCAGGGGCTGAACAAGGCCGAGACCGCCGCCAGGCACGGCGAGGCGCAGGTGAAGATCTGGCGCCGCGCCTACGACATCGCACCGCCGCCGCTCACCACGGACGACCCGCGGCACCCCTCGCGCGACCCGCGCTACGAGGGACTTGCCCCGGCCGACCTGCCGCTCACCGAGTCGCTCAAGGACACCGTGGCGCGCTTCCTGCCCTACTGGCACGAGGCCATCGCCCCGGCCGTGCAGCAGGGCCAGAAAGTGCTCGTCGTCGCGCACGGCAACTCGCTGCGCGCCCTCGTGAAATACCTGGACGGGATCTCGGACCAGGACATCGTCGAGCTGAACATCCCGACGGGGATTCCGCTCGTGTACGAACTGGATGGGAACCTGAAGCCGACGAGTCACCGCTACCTGGGCGACCCGGAGGCGGCCAAGAAAGCCGCGGAAGCCGTCGCTAAGCAGGGATTAAAAGCCTAGCCACGAAGTTCACGAAGCGCACGAAGCGCACGAAGAGCACGAAGGCATTTGATAAAAGTGCTTCGCGTCGCTTCGTGTCCTTCGCGTTCTTCGTGGTTGAATTTCTAGTTCGTCTCTTCCACCTTCGCTTCTTCCGCGGCAATGCGCAGCGAGCGGAGGAAGCGTCGATCGTTCACCGTCATGTCGAACGGCTTGCGCGGCACGAGGGCCTTGGACGCCGGCGCCTTGGCCGCCACGGTGGCGCCCTCGGCGGCCGGCTGGCCCCGGTTCATGAAGCCCACCACGGCCTCGAGATTCACCTTCATCTCGTAGCCCGCGGCCCGGGCGCGCTCGCGGCACGCTTCCACCTCGGCGCTTTCGGACACGGCGGCGGCAATGGAGTCGGCCAGCTCACGCGCGAACCGGTTTACGACGTCATCCATAGGACGGCTCCCTCCCGTGGGGACAAGCCTCGCGGCTTGCCCGTATTGCGCCAATCGGCTGGGAACCGTCGGCAGTTGCCGATGCCTCTACCCTCCGGGCGGCGGGCTGGCGTCGGCGCAAAAACGTCATCAGGCGGGACGAAACAGTAGAAAACACGGCCATTCTATGAATCGAGTTGTGCCCTGTCAAGGCCAGAACGCTATAAGTTGTGTCTTTTCCGCAACTTGAGGGCTTTTGGCCTAAGGCTGGCTCTAGACTCTGGGCGTCCGACCCTGTGTGCTGAGCGAGCGAACCAGAGCCCAGAGCCTGAAGCCTAGAGCCTGTACAATTTCGCCCGTGCGCCACTTTGCGACCCCAGAAGACCTCCCCAACTTCGACCCCGGCACCGAACTGGGCCTTCCCGGCGAGTTTCCGTTCACCCGCGGCATCCAGCCCACCATGTACCGGGGGCGGCTGTGGACCATGCGCCAGTACGCGGGGTTTGGCACGGCCGCCGAATCGAACCGGCGCTATCGCTACCTCCTCGCCCAGGGGGTGAGCGGCCTCAGCGTGGCGTTCGACCTTCCCACGCAGATTGGCTACGACTCGGACCACCCGCTGGCGGCCGGCGAGGTGGGCCGCGTGGGGGTGGCCATCGACTCCATCGACGACATGGCGCTGCTCTTCGACGGCATCCCCCTCGACAAGGTGTCGACGTCGATGACCATCAACGCCACCGCCATCATCCTGCTGGCGCTCTACGTGGCCGTGGGCAGGCGCCAGGGCGTGGCAGCCGCCAAGCTCTCGGGCACGATCCAGAACGACATCCTCAAGGAGTACGTGGCCCGCGGCACCTACATCTACCCGCCCGAGGCCTCGCTGCGCATCGTCACCGACATCTTCGGCTACTGCGAGCGCGACGTGCCGCAGTGGAACACGATCTCGATCAGCGGGTACCACATCCGCGAGGCGGGCTCCACGGCCGTGCAGGAGGTGGCGTTCACCTTTGCCAACGCGGTGGCCTACGTGCAGGCGGCCATCGACGCGGGGCTCGACGCCAACCGCGTCGGGCAACGGCTGTCGTTCTTCTTCAACGCGCACAACGACTTCCTGGAGGAAGTGGCGAAGTTCCGCGCGGCGCGGCGGCTGTGGGCGCGCATCATGAAGGAGCGGTTCGGCGCCACCAACCCGCGCGCGCTGCAGATGCGGTTCCACACACAGACGGCGGGCAGCACCCTCACCGGCCAGCAGCCCGACAACAACATCGTCCGCGTGGCGCTGCAGGCGCTGGCGGCGGTGATGGGCGGCACGCAGTCGCTGCACACCAACGGGCGCGACGAGGCGCTGGCGCTCCCCACCGAGGATGCGGCGCGCATTGCGCTGCGCACGCAGCAGATCATCGGGCACGAGTCGGGCGTGGCCAACACCATCGACCCGGTGGCCGGCTCGTACCACATCGAGCGGCTCACCAACGAGATTGAGGCGGGCGCGCGCGAACTGCTGGCGCGCATCGACGAGGTGGGCGGGACGCTGCGGGCCATCGAGACCGGCTTCATCCAGCGCCAGGTGCAGGACTCGGCCTACAAGGCGCAGCTGGCCGTCGATGCCGGCGAGTCGGTGGTGGTGGGGGTGAACCGCTACCAGACCGACGAGGCGTCGAGCATCGAGGTGTTCCGGGTTGATCCGGCGCTCGAGCGCGAGCAGGCCGTGCGGGTGCAGGCCGCGCGCGCCGCGCGCGACCAGGCCGCCTGGCGTGCCGCGCTCAACCGCGTGGCCGCCGCCGCCCGGGGCCGCGACAACCTGGTGCCGCACGTGGTAACCGCCGTCGAAGCCCGCGCAACCGTGGGCGAAATCGCAGATACTCTTCGCGGCGTCTTCGGCGAGTATCGCGAAGTCGGTCTCGACTGAACCCGTAGAACCTGTAGAACCCGTAGAACCCGTAGAACCCGTAGAACCCGTAG
>CAYJPQ010000059.1:0-21534 GCA_964372085.1 uncultured Bifidobacteriaceae bacterium
GCCGCCCCACGTGTCGGGGTCCTGCCACAGCAGCGCCCAGAAGTAGCGCGCCACGTCGGCCTTCGGATACGCCGCGGCCAGCGTCGCGACGGCCTTGTCCAGCGTCGCGGCATCGGGGGTGGCCGGCGTCTCGTCCTTGATGAGCCCGTCTTCGTGCGCGATGCCCAGCGCGTCGAGGAACGCCCCCATCATGGGCCGCTTGTGTTCCAGGTGGTAGGCGATGATCAGGCGGGCGGCCAGCAGGTCGGACACCTGCACCAGCCCGGCCAGGTGCCGCGCCTTCTTCTCGGTGGAAAGCGTGAGGATGCTCTTGGGACGGAACTTGATCTGGCGCGCGATGAGCGCCACCGCCTCGGCCTGCTCGAGGGCGGCCTGCTCGTCGGCCCAGAATGCGCTGGCGGCGGCGACCCGCAGGTCGGACGGCAGCAGCCGCCACATCCGCGACGGACGCATCTCTTCGGACGGTTGCGACATAGGTGTGTCAGTGTACCAGACAACGCCGGGAGCGGGAGGCTTGACGGAACGGGAGGCTTGACGGGAGACGGATTCTTGACGGGAACGGGAGGCATGACGGGAGAAGGGTTCTTGACGGGAACGGGTATGCTCGACGGGATGGGATCCCGGCAAGTATCCTGTTCCCGTCAAGGATCGCACTCCCGTCGTCCATCGGAGGCCTCATGACCGCCCAGCCGAACTTCTTCGAGCAAGTCACTCAGTACTTCAATGAGGCCGCCCGCTTCACCGATTATCCCGACGGGCTGCTGGACCAGATTCGCAGCTGCAACAGCGTCTGCCGCTTCGACTTCCCCCTCCGCCGCGCCAACGGGACCATCGAAGTGATCCACGCCTGGCGCGTGGAGCACAGCCAGCACAAGATGCCCGTGAAGGGCGGGATCCGCTACAGCCCGGACGTGAACGAGAACGAGGTGATGGCGCTGGCCGCGCTCATGACCTACAAGTGCGCCATCGTCGACGTCCCCTTCGGGGGCGCCAAGGGCGGCATCAAGATCGAGCCCCGGGACTACACCATCGAGGAGCTGGAGCGCATCACGCGGCGCTACACCCATGAACTGGTGAAGAAGAACTTCATCGGGCCCGGCATCGATGTGCCCGCGCCGGATTACGGCACCGGCGAGCGCGAGATGGCGTGGATGGCGGATACCTACGCCGCGCTCAACCCGGGCCAGCTCGATGCGCTCGGCTGCGTGACGGGCAAGCCGGTCACCCAGGGCGGCGTGCGCGGCCGCAAGGAAGCCACGGGACGAGGCCTGTATTTCGCGCTACGCGAGGCGTGCCAGGAGAAGACGGAGATGACCCGGCTGGGCCTGCCGATCGGGCTTGCCGGCAAGCGCGTGGTGGTGCAGGGCCTGGGCAACGTGGGCTACCACGCCGCCAAGTTCTGCCGCGAAGGCGGCGCCGTGCTGATCGCGATCGCCGAGCGCGAAGGCGCCATCACGAACCCGAAGGGTCTCAACGAAGAGGAGGTCTTCCAGCACCGCAAGGCCACCGGATCGATTGCCAACTTCCCCGGCGCCACCAACCTCGACACGCGGGCCGCGCTCGAACTGGAGTGCGACGTGCTGCTCCCCGCCGCGCTCGAAGGCGTGTTCACCGCCGAGAACGCCGCGCGCATCAAGGCGAAGATCATCCTGGAGGGCGCCAACGGCCCCACCACGCCCGAGGCCGATCCCATCTTCCGGCAGAAGGGCATCCTGGTGATCCCCGACATCTACTGCAACGCCGGCGGCGTGACGGTGTCGTACTTCGAGTGGCTGAAGAACCTGTCGCACGTCCGCTTCGGACGCATGGAGAAGCGGCACGAGCAGGCCAACGAGCTGGCCGTGCTCAAGGCCATCGAGACGGCCACGGGCAAGAGCTTCACCGACGCCGAGCGCGACGCCTTTGCGCGCGGGCCAGACGAGGTGGACCTGGTGAACTCGGGCCTCGAAGAGACGATGATCGGCGCCTTCCACGACCTGCTGCGCATCAAGCGCGACCAGGCCGCGGTGCCCGACCTGCGCATCGCGGCGTTCGTCAACGCCATCCACAAGGTGGCGCGCAGCTACATGGAGCTGGGCATCTTCCCGTAAGCCTGCCTCGCCGAAGCCCTCGGCCGTGGCGGGGCCTGCCTCGCCGAAGCCCTCGGCGGAGGCGGGCTACTCGTCGCTCTTCCTCGGGCGCATGTTCTGCGCCAGGACGCGCTTGCGCAGCCGGATGCTCTTCGGCGTCACCTCCACGAGCTCGTCATCGTTGATGAACTCGACGGCGACCTCGAGCCCCATCAGGTGGGGCGGCACCAGCCGGATGGCCTCGTCCGCGCCCGACGAGCGCATGTTGGTCTGCTTCTTCTCGCGGCAGATGTTGACGTCGAGGTCGTTGGTCCGCGAGTTCTCGCCAATCAGCATGCCCTCGTACACGTTGGTGGCGGGCTCGATGAAGATGGTGCCACGCTCCTGCAGGCTGGCGATGGCATAGGCCGTCGCCACGCCCGTGCGGTCGGACACGAGCGCGCCGGTGGCGCGCGACGCGATGGGACCGTGCCACGGCTCCCAGCCGGCGAAGATGTGGTTGAGGATGCCGGTGCCCTTGGTGTCGGTGAGGAACTGCGAGCGGAAGCCGATGAGGCCGCGCGCCGGGATGCGGAATTCCAGGCGCACGCGGCCGCTGCCGTGGTTCACCATCTTCGTCATGGTGCCCTTGCGCACGCCGCACATGGCGATCACCACGCCCTGGAACTCCTCGGCGACGTCGACCACCAGGTCTTCCACCGGTTCCATCCGGACGCCGTTGACCTCCTTGACCACGATCTCGGGGCGCGAGACCTGCATCTCGAAGCCCTCGCGGCGCATCATCTCGATCAGGATGGCCAGCTGCAGCTCGCCGCGGCCCAGCACCTTGAACTGCTCGGGGGTGTCGGTGGGCTCGACGCGGATCGAGACGTTGCCGAGCAGTTCCTTCTCGAGCCGCTCCTTCAGGTGGCGCGACGTGAGGTAGTGGCCGTCGCGGCCGGCCATCGGCGAGGTGTTCACGCCGAAGATCATCGACACGGTGGGCTCGTCCACGGCCACGGGCGGAATGGCGACGCGGTGCTCGGGGTCGGCGATGGTCTCACCGATCGTGATGTCCTCGATGCCCGCCAGGCACACGATGTCGCCGGCGGCCGCCTCGGTGATCTCGACGCGCCGGAGGCCCTCGAACGAGTACAGCTTGGTCACCCGCGTCTCGTGGACCTTGCCGTCCAGCTTGCACACCACCACGGGATCGTTCAGCTTCACGCGGCCGTTGAAGATGCGGCCAATCGCGATGCGGCCCAGGTACTCGCTCGCGTCGAGGTTCGACACCAGCATCTGCAGCGGGCCGTCCACGTTGCCGCGCGGCGGCGGCACGTGCTCGATGATGGCCTCGAACAGGGGCCGCAGGTCCACACCCGGCGTCTCGAGGGTCTGGCTCGCCGTGCCCGCGCGGCCGCTCGTGTAGAGCACCGGGAACTCGATCTGCTCCTCGGTGGCGTCGAGGTCGATGAAGAGGTCGTACACCTCGTTCAGCACTTCCTTCGCCCGCGCGTCGGCGCGGTCGATCTTGTTGATGACGACGATGGGCGGGAGACCGCGCTCGAAGGCCTTGCGCAGCACGAACCGCGTCTGCGGCAGGGGGCCTTCGGCCGCGTCCACCAGCAGCACCACGCCATCGGCCATCGAGAGCACGCGCTCCACTTCCCCGCCGAAATCGGCGTGGCCGGGGGTGTCCATGATGTTGATCAGCACGTCGCCGTAGTGCACGGCCGTGTTCTTGGCCAGGATGGTGATGCCGCGCTCGCGCTCCAGCTCGTTGCTGTCCATGGCGCGCTCGGTCTGCCGCTCGTGCTCCCGGAACACGCCTCCCTGGCGGAACATGGCATCCACCAGAGTGGTCTTGCCGTGATCGACATGGGCAATGATGGCGACGTTGCGCCGGAGCGGGTTGGCCACTGGAGCGGTCTTATGTGACGAAGGCATCCCACCAGTATAGCCGATGGTTCCACACGGGGGTTCCACACGGGGGTTCCTCACGGGGGTTCCTCACGAGGGTTCCTCACGAGGGTTCCTCACGAGGGTTCCTCACGAGGGTTCCTCGCGAGGGTCCTCACCAGGCTACGGGTGCGCGGGATGGGTGACTGGGGCCCATGGCCCCCAGCGGCGAATGACGATGGCCAGCGTCGACCCGGCGAACGCCACGACGAGTGGCCAGATGAATTCCGGGTGGTCGCTGCCGAACTGGGCAAACGACTCGCCCTTGGTCTGCCAGTCCTCCAGGTACTTGAGGGCGGGAAAGATGATCGCCAGCGCCAGCAGGCCGTTGTGCTCGCTCAGCACGCGGCGCCACTGCACCGCGCCCGCCGCGGGCCGCCAGCCCGCCAGGCGCGGCACGAACGCGGGGGTCGTCGAGGCCCACTGCCGGTAGTCGTCGCCAAACGTCTCGAGCAGGTACGATTCCTCGGCCATCATCACCCGCTCGATATAGAGCCAGTAGATGAAGGCCACCACCACCGCGAGCCACCACACGCGAAGCGAGGCGGCTGCGCCGACCCACATCATCGCGTTGCCGAGATACAGCGGGTGGCGCACGAGGGAATAGGCGCCGGCCGTATTGAGGGCCGGGGCGCGCAACCGGTGCGTGTCGCGCGACGAGGTGCCGTCCGGAGCGAAGGCCACCGTGAGGCACCGGAGCAGGAGGCCGGCCAGCGCCACGCTGAACGCGGTCCAGTGGACCCCGCGGCTGGCGGCGGGGCCGAGCCACGCTTCCATCTGCCACGATTGCGGCAGGGCCACGAGCAGAAACGGGAATACCGCCATCGGCATGAAGCTACGGGCCGCAAACAGGCGACGGCCCTGCTGGGCAAGACGGTCGACGATCAACACGCCGCCGAGTGTACCAGACCGCGCGACCCTCCCAGAACCTTTCAGACCCTCCCAGAACCTTTCAGAACCTCCCAGAACCTTTCAGAACCCTTCAGAACCTTTCAGAACCCTTCAGAACCTTTCAGAACCTTTCAGAACCTTTCAGAACCTTTCAGAACCTTTCAGAACCTCCGCTATCATTGATCCATGCCGCTCTACGAGTACGAATGCCAGGCGTGCCACCACCACTTCGAGCTGCTCGTCCGCGAATCGACGCGGCTCGAGTGCCCGAAATGCGCGAGCGCCGACCTGGCCAAACAGCTGTCGGTGTTCGCCGTCGGGGCCGAAGGCGGCCACGCGTTCGGCCGCGACGCCGGGCCCGCGCCGTGCGGCGCGTGCGGCGACCCCGGGGGCGCCGGCAGCTGCCGCATGAACTGACTGGGTGTATCCACAGATGACGCCGATTCCACAGGTGCCGCGGCCCGGCGGCCGGCTGCAACGCAGCCGGCCCAGTGTCTGCGGTGCGGCGTGCCGATGAGCGGCCAGGCCATTCGCGCGCCGTTCATCGGGACGCCACACCGCACACCCTGATCGCGGCTCCGCCGCGACCGCCGGGCTCGCTGATCCTGCCGTGGGCATCGGCGTAATCCGTGTAATCTGTGGATGACCCCATCCGTGCCTCATCCACTCTCATCCACACCCATCATGGCTTCACTGGATTCCCTCTTCCGCCCGCGCACCGTCGCCGTCATCGGCGCCTCGCGCGACCGCCGCACCGTCGGCGGATCGATCCTGCACAACCTCCTCACCTTTGAGTTCCAGGGCGAGGTCTTCCCGGTCAACCCCAAGGCCACGGTCGTCCACAGCCTGAAGTGCTACCCCACCGTGGAAGCCATCCCCGACCCGGTGGACCTGGCCGTGATTGCCGTGCCGAAGCCGTTCGTGCTCGAGGTGGTCGAGTCCTGCGGCCGCAAGGGCGTGAAGGCCGTCGTGATCATCACCGCCGGCTTCAAGGAAACCGGCGCCGCCGGCGCCGCGCTCGAGCGGCAGGTGGTGGATCGCGTGAAGCACCACGGCATGCGGCTGGTGGGCCCCAACTGCATGGGGATCATCAACATGCATCCCGCCGTGCGGCTGCAGGCGTCGTTCTCGGCGAACGAGCCCGTGGCGGGCAACGTGGCGTTCTCGTCGCAGTCGGGCGCGCTCGGCGAGGCCATCCTCGCCCTGCTCCGCGAGCGCGGCCTCGGCCTGTCGATGTTCGTGTCGCTCGGCAACAAGGCCGACGTGTCGGGCAACGACCTGCTCGAGTATTGGTCGGCCGACGACCAGACGCGCGTCATCCTGATGTACCTCGAGAGCTTCGGCAACCCGCAGAAGTTCCTGCAGGTCTGCCGGCGCCTCACGCGCACCAAGCCGGTGCTGGCGGTGAAGTCGGGCCGCACCGCGGCGGGCGCCCGCGCCGCCGCGTCGCACACCGGCTCGCTGGCCGGCGCCGACATCGCGGTGGAGTCGCTGCTGGCCCAGAGCGGCGTGCTGCGCGCGGCCAGTATCGAGGAGCTGTTCGTCTTCGCCTCCGCGTTTGCCAGCCAGCCCATCCCCGGCGGCACGCGCGTGGGCATCGTCACCAACTCGGGCGGCCCGGCCATCCTGGCCACCGACGCCTGCATCGAGCTGGGCCTGGAGATTGCGCCGCTGGACGAGGCGACGCAACAGGCGATTCGCGCGGTCGTGGCGCCGGAGGCCAGCGTGGTCAACCCGGTGGACATGATCGCGACCGCGGGTCCCATGCAGTACGAGGCGTCGGTGCGCGCCGTCGCGCAAGACCCGAACATCGACATGGTGATTGCCGTGTTCACGTCGCTCGAGATGATCGACGGCCCCGAGGTGGCGGCCGGCATCGTGCGCGGCGCCCAGGGGTGCGGCAAGCCCGTGCTGGTGTGCTTCATGGGCAACGTGCGCGAGCGTGAGGCGGTGGACCTCATGCGCGCGTCGGGCCTGGCCGTGTACACCTTCCCCGAAGACGCGGCCCGCGCCGCGGCGGCGCTGGCCCGCTACCGGCGGTGGCTCGATCGGCCCGAGGGCAAGGTGGTCCGCTTCGACGACATCCAGCACGACGCCATCCGCGCCCTGCTGGCACAGGTGCGCGCCGCCGGGCGCACGCAGTTGACCCTGGCCGAGGCGCACCGCGTGTTCGACCTGGCCCGCATTCCCGTCCTGCCCTGGGCCGAGGCGGCCGAGGCCGGCGCCGCGGTGGCGGCCGCCGACCGGCTGGGCTATCCGGTGGTGGCCAAGGTCAGCTCGGCGGCCATCGTCCACAAGACGGAGATGGGCGGCGTGCGCGTGAACCTGGCCGACGCCAGCGCCGCGCACGCGGCGGCGGCGTCGCTGCTGTCCTCGGCACGCGCCGTCGACCCCGCCGCCACGATCGTCGTGCAGCAGATGGCACAGGGCGGCGGGTCCGAGGTGATCCTGGGCGCGACGCGCGATCCGAAGTTCGGGCCGCTGCTGATGTTCGGCCTGGGCGGCATCTTCGTGGAGGTGTTGAAGGACGTGGTGTTCCGCGTGCATCCCCTGTCGGACATCGACGCCCACGAGATGGTGCGCGCCATCAAGGGCTTCCCCATGCTCACCGGCATCAGGGGCCACGCCAAGGTGGACCTGCCCTCGCTCGAGACGGCGCTGCTCCGGCTGGACCAGTTGATGGCCGATTTCCCCGACATCGTCGAGGTGGACATCAACCCGTTCTTCGGCGCCTCGTCGCCCTCGCAATGCGCCGCGGCTGATGCGAGAATCACCATCGCCTGAGATTGTTGTATGCTGGACAGACCATGAGGGCAAAGCGCCGGGTTCTCGGCGTCGCCAAAGCGTTGCTGGCCGTCTTTGTATTGGCCTCGACGCCGGCTTCGGTGTTTGCGGAAGCCTTGGCGGACCCCTGCGCGGCCCGGCACCACAAGTGCGATGCCCCCGCCTTCGTCAGTTGCTGCTGCCGCGATTCCGTCGATGAGGCCCTGCCCGCAACGACCGACTCGGGCCGGGAAGCCTCGCGCCCCGACCCGAACCCCGGACCCGTGTTGGCGATTCTCCACGAATCCGCGCTCGCCCCGGCGGCGTTTGCCTGGGTGACAGGTCCCTCTCCCCCCGCTCGACCGCCTCAACCGCTCCACCTCCTCCACCTCGTCATTCGGCGCTGATCGCGCCGGCTCCTCGCCGTCCGTGGACTCGCCCGGTCCACGGTGTTCGTCGATCGCAGGTGCTGTACGCCTGCTGGATTTCAGGAGTCGAGGCGACCCATGCGCAAGTTGTTCGTGTCTTCTCTGTTCGCGCTGTTCCCGGCGTTCGCTGCGGCGCAGGGCCCTGTCCCGCCCGCGGTTCCGCTGGCCGAGCTGGCGGCCCTGCTCGACTCGGCCAACCCCGAGCTGGCCGTGGCCCGCCGCGAGACCGACGCTGCGATCGCGCGCATTCAGCCTGCGGGGGCGCCGCCCGACCCGGCGATCTCGGCCGGCTACATGAGCGGGTTCCTCCGCCCCCCGTTCTTTCCGTCGGCGACCACACCGGACGGCGGATGGCAGTTCGGCGTGACGCAGCCCATCCCGTTTCCGGGCAAGCTGGCGGCCAAGACCGACCTGGCCGCAACGCTCGCCGAACGGGCCCGATGGGACGTGGAGGTGCGGCGCGTGACGCTGCTGGCCACGCTCAAGGGCGCCTACGCCGAACTCGAGTTCACGGAGCGCAGCCTGGCCATCCTCGCTCGCACGCGGGCCACGCTCGAGCAGGCGCACTCCCAGGCGGAAACGCGGTTCCGGGTGGGGCGTGGGCCGCAGCAGGACATCCTGCGCGCGCAACTCGAGATCTCCGCGCTACGCGAGCGCGAGACGATGCTCCGCCGAGACGCGCGAACCGCACTCGCCGCCATCAACGGCGTGCTCGGCCGGTCGCCGACCACCACGTTCCGCACGGCTCCCGTGGCGATCACCGTGCCGCCTTCACTGGTTGAACTCCAGCGCCTCGCCGACGAGCGCAACCCCAGCGCCAGGCGGGCCGACCAGCAGGTTGCCGCCGGGCAGGCCGCCCTCTCGCTGGCCCGCAAGGAAGTGCTCCCCGATTTCGGCATCACCGTCACCACGCAGAAGAAGGTGAACGGCATGCCGTGGATGTACGGCGTGGATGTGATGGCGACCGTGCCCATCTTCCGGCAGCGCAAGCAGCGACCCATGGTGGCCGAGGCCACCGCGATGCTGGCGGCCGCGCGCGGCATGCTCGAGGCGACGCGGGTCGAGGCGGCCGCCGAACTCGCCGCGGCGTCGGCCGATGCCGACGCGGCCCGCGAGTTGCTGACGCTGTACGCCGACTCCATCCTGCCCCAGGCCCGCCTGGCGCTGGAGTCGTCACTCGCGTCGTACCAGACCGGCGCCGTGGACTTCCTCACGCTGCTCTCGAACGTCACGAGCGTGCAGGCCTACGACATCGCGTATCAGCAGCAACGTGCCCAGTACCTGCGCGCCCTGGCGCGCCTCGAGCCCCTGACCGGGCTGGCCTTGATTCGTTGACGAGGACCATCATGACCGACCAGCCAATCACCTCCCCATCGCGCATCCTGCTCGTGGCCGTGGCCCTCGGAGCGCTCGCGCTCGGCGCCGGGCTGATGTATGCCGTCGGCCCCAGGGCGGCCGCTCCCGCCGAGCCCGCGGCCGGGGCCACCGCCCCCGCCGACCCGCACGCGGGCCACACCATGCCGGCGGCCGACCCCGCCGCGCCGCAGCGCGTGCTGATCTCCGCCGCGCGCCAGCAGACCATCGGCGTCCGCACCGCCGTCGTGGGCCACCAGTCGCTCGACACGACGATCCGCACCGTCGGGGCCATGGCCTACGACGAGACGCGCATCACCGAGGTGCACCCCAAGGTGTCCGGCTGGGTAGAGCGCACGTTCGTGGATTCGGTGGGCAAGACCGTGCGAAGGGGCCAGCCGCTCCTCACCATTTACAGTCCCGAGCTGGTCTCGACCCAGCACGAGTACCTGCTCGCCCTGCGCGCGCGGGACCAACTCGGCGCCAGCGCCTTCGGCGAGACCCGCCGCGGCGCCGAATCACTGCTGGAGGCCACCCGGGATCGCCTGCGCCTGTGGGACGTCAGCGACGCGCAGGTCGCCGAGCTCGAGCGCACCGGCCAGGTGCAGCGGACCGTCACCCTTTACTCGCCGTTCGACGGCGTGGTGCTCGAACGCAACACGTTTGCCGGGCAATACATCACGCCCGAGACCGCCACCGCGAAGATCGCGGACCTCTCGCGCATCTGGGTGGTGGCGCAGATTTTCGAGTATGAGACCCGCACGGTGAAACTCGGCCAGCAGGTCAAGGTCGAGTTCCCGTACGGCCAGGCCACCCGCACGCTCGAGGGACGGATTACGTTCATCTACCCGGACATCGATCCGCAAACCCGCCGCGCCCGCGTCCGGATCGAGTTCCGCAATCCGGGCCTCGACCTGAAGCCGGAGACCTACGTCACCGTGGTGATCCAGGTCGCCGGCGGCCACGCGCTCGCCGTGCCGCGCGAGGCGGTCCTCGACACGGGCGCCGCCCGCTACGTCATCCTGGCGCTCGACGACGGCTACTTCGAACCCCGGCCAGTGGAGGTGGGCGAACCCGTGGATGCGTTCTATCCCGTGCTCACGGGCCTCTCCGGCGGCGAGCGCGTGGTGGTGTCGGCGCAGTTCCTGATCGACTCTGAAACCAACCTGCAGGCCGCCATGCAGGCCATGGCCATGAGCATGCCCGGCATGGACATGGGCGCGCCACCGGCCACCGCGACGCCTCCGCCAACGCAGCCGCACAAGCACGAATGAGCCCTGGAGCCCGGTCATGATTGACAGACTCATCGCGTTCAGCGCCCGTAACGCCTTCATCGTCGGGCTGCTCATGCTGGCCATCACCGGTGGCGGCGTGTGGGCGATCCGGAACACCCCGATCGACGCCATCCCCGATCTCTCGGATGTGCAGGTGATCGTGACCGCCAACTGGGAGGGTCGCGGCCCCACGCTGGTCGAAGACCAGGTCACCTACCCGATCGTCACGGCCCTGCTCTCCGCTCCCAACGTGAAGGTGGTGCGTGGCTTCTCCTACTTCGACGTGGCGTTTGTCTACGTCATCTTCCAGGACGGCACCGATCCCTACTGGGCGCGCAGCCGCGTGCTGGAGTACCTCAACGGCCTGCAGGGGCGGCTCCCCGAGGGCGTGGTTCCCATCCTGGGCCCTGACGCCTCCGGCGTGGGCTGGGGGTTCGAGTACGCGCTGGTGGACCGCAGCGGCCGGCACGACCTGGCGCGGCTCCGGACGCTGAACGACTGGTACGTGCAGTACTGGCTGCGCAGCGTCCCCGGCGTGGCCGAAGTGGCCCCCGTCGGCGGCTTCGTCAAGCAGTACCAGGTGGAGATCGATCCCAACGCCCTGGCCGCCTACGGCATGTCGATCGACATGGTGATCGCCGCCATCCGCAAGAGCAACAACGACGTGGGCGGGCGCGTGGTCGAGTGGACGGGCCGGGAGTACATGGTGCGTGGACGCGGATACCTCTCCGGCGTCTCCGACATCGAGAGCGTGAGCCTCGGGGCCAGGCCCAACGGCACCCCGGTGCTGGTCCGTGACGTCGCCCGCGTGCAGATCGGCCCCGACATGCGCCGCGGCGTGGCCGACCTCAACGGCGAAGGCGACGTCGCGGGCGGCATCGTCGTGATCCGGTCGGGGGTCGACACCTACGGCGTCATCCAGGCCGTGAAGGCCGCGGTCAAGGATCGGGTGCAGCCGGCACTGCCGGAGGGCGTGGAGTTTGTGACCACCTACGACCGGTCCGACCTGATCGAGCGATCCATCGACAACCTGCAGGAGAAGCTGATCGAGGAGGCGCTGATCGTCTCCCTGGTGTGCGTGGTGTTCCTCTGGCACTTCCGCAGCGCGCTGGTGGCCATCCTCACGCTCCCCCTGGCCATCCTCCTGTCCTTCCTCGCCATGCGGATGCTCGGACTGGGCTCCAACATCATGAGCCTCGGCGGCATCGCCATCGCCATCGGCGCGATGATCGACGCCGCCATCATCATGATCGAGAATGCCCACAAGCACCTCGAGCACGACGAGGGCACCGGCTCCCGCGTGGAGATTCTGATCAAGGCGGCGCAGGAGGTGGGCCGGCCCCTGTTCTTCTCCCTGCTGATCATCACGGTCTCGTTCCTCCCGATCTTCACGCTCGAGGGACAGGAGGGCCGGATGTTCCGGCCGCTGGCGTTCACCAAGACCTTTGCCATGGGCTTCGCGGCGCTCACCTCGGTGCTGGTGGTGCCGTTCCTGATGGTGCTGTTCATCCGCGGGCGCATCCCCAAGGAAGCCCGGAACCCGATCAACCGGCTGCTGATCTGGGTCTACCACCCCTTCGTCCGGTTCGTCCTGCGGTTCCGCGTGCTCACGCTGGCCATCGCGGTCCTCCTGATGGCCAGCACGGTGCCGGTGTTCCTGAAGCTCGGCAGCGAGTTCATGCCGCCCTTGTACGAGGGCACGCTGCTCTACATGCCGATTACCCTCCCCGGCGCGTCGGTGCAGACGGCGCAGCAGATCCTGACGATGCAGGACAAGCTGATTAAGGCCGTGCCCGAGGTGGAGTCGGTGTTCGGCAAGGCGGGACGGGCCCTGTCGGCCACCGACCCGGCGCCGCTCGAGATGATCGAGACGGTCGTGAATCTCAAGCCCGAATCGGCCTGGCGGCCGGGCATGACGGCCGCATCGCTCGAAGCGGAACTCGACAACACCGTGCGCCTGCCCGGCGTGGTGAACGCGTGGACCATGCCGATCAAGGGCCGCGTCGACATGCTCTCCACGGGGATCCGCACGCCCGTGGGCATCAAGATCTTCGGGCCCCAGCTCGAGACCATCAACGAGATTGGCGCCCAGGTGGAGGGCGCCATCGCCAGCGTGCCTGGCACGCGCAACGTGTTTGCCGAGCGCGTCACCGGCGGGTACTACCTCGACTTCACGATCAAGCGCGACCAGATTGCCCGCTATGGGCTCACCATCCAGGACGTGGAGATGGTGATCGAATCGGCCATCGGCGGCGCCAACGTCACGACCACCATCGAAGGCCGCGAGCGCTTTCCGGTGAACGTTCGCTACCAACGGGCGTTTCGCAGCGACATCAACTCGCTCAGGCGCACGTTGATTGCGACGCCCGGCGGCGCCCAGATCCCGCTCGAACAGGTGGCCGACATCTCGACGAGCAGCGGACCCACGGTGATTCGAACCGAACAGGCCCAGTTGCTGGGCTACGTCTACGTGGACGTGGCCGGGCGCGACATCGGCGGGTACGTGGAGGAGGCCAAGCGCGTCGTGGCGCAGATGGTGACGCTGCCCGAGGGCTACTACCTGGAGTGGAGCGGCCAGTACGAGTACATGGTGCGGGCCGCCGAGCGCCTGCGCATCGTCATCCCGCTGACCCTGGTGATCGTCGTCGTGCTGCTGTACTTCAGCACGCGGAGCGTGGCCAAGATCCTGATCGTGCTGCTGGCGGTGCCCTTCTCGCTGATCGGCGCCTTCTGGCTGATCTACCTGCTCGGCTACAACCTGAGCGTGGCGGTGTGGGTGGGCATCATCGCGCTTGCGGGCGTCGATGCCGAAACCGGCGTCGTGATGCTGCTCTACCTGGACCAGGCGTTCGCCAAGTTCAAGGCGGCCGGCCGCATGAACACGCTGGCCGACCTCCAGGAAGCCGTGGAGGAGGGCGCCGTCAAGCGCATCCGACCGAAGATGATGACGGTGATGGCCATCCTCATGGGCCTGCTTCCCATTATGTGGAGCCACGGCGCCGGCGCGGACGTGATGAAGCGCATCGCCGCGCCCATGGTGGGCGGCGTGGTGTCGTCGTTCGCGCTCGAATTGTTGATCTACCCGGTGATCTTCACGCTGTGGAAATGGCACGCCGAGGTCAAGCCATCGCGCGCGCGCCAGGCGGGCTTGGATACAGGGTCTAATGGGTGACCGGACACAGTGCGTGCAGCAGACTCAGGAGGCATCCATGGCGGCACACCCGCGGAGCGACGAGGCGCACGACGGGACCAGGGGCACAGCCAGCGCGCGCGACCGCTGGAATCGCAACGCGCGCTCGTACGACGTGTGGACGTGGCCCATGGAGGCGCTCATGCTCGGCGCTTCCCGGGCCCGCCTGTTTACCCTGGTTCGGGGCCCTCGTGTCCTCGAAGTCGGGGTGGGCACGGGGCGGAACCTTCCCCGCTATCCGGCTGGTATCCATGTGGATGGCATCGACGTGAGCAATGAAATGATCGCCCGCGCGCGACGACGGACCACTGCCGCCTCGGTGACGCTCCACGAGATGGACGCGCAGGCGATGACCTTTCCGGATGGCACGTTCGACACGGTGGTGGCTACCTGTGTGTTCTGCTCGATTCCCGACCCGGTTTTCGCGCTTCGCGAGGTCCGCCGGGTGCTCCGCCCCGGCGGCCGGGCCGTGCTCCTGGAGCACATGCGACCCGAGGGTCGCTGGCTGGGGGCCCTCTTCGACCGCCTCGATCCGCTGGTATCGAGGCGCGGGCCGCATATCAATCGGCGCACCCTGGACAACCTCACCGCGTCGGGCCTCGGTATCGAGTCGGTGGAGGACTTGATGCCGGCGTTTGTGAAGCTGGTCGTTGCACGCCCGTGACCAGGCGCCGGCCCACGCGGCCGACCTCCCCCACGCGCAGCCGCAGCCGGGGAGGTGTGCAATCGAGAACAGGCCCGGCGCCGTCGGCGTGTGACACTCGGTGTTCGTCTCGTCCACACAGAAGGAGTCCAGCATGAACATGGCAAGAATCGTGAGGGTGATGGTCGCGGGCAGTGCAGCGGTGGTGTTGACGGTGGCCCTGGACGCCGGCGCGCAAACGCCCCCGGCGCACCAGCACCCGGCGGCAGACGCGGCGAAGCCCGCTTCCGGCATGGCGGCCAAAGACCACGCCATGATGGCGGAGCGGGAGAAGATGATGGCCGAGATGAAGACGGCGGATCAGCGGCTCGACACGCTCGTCGTCGCGATGAACACGGCATCCGCCAAGACCCAGGCCGCCGCAACGGCCGTCGTCGTCACCGAGATCGTGGCGCAGCGCCGGGCGATGCAGGCGGGCATGATGAAGATGCAGGGCGGCATGATGGCCCACATGATGGAGCACATGCAGGACGGGAAAGACTCGATGGCCGCCTGCCCGATGATGAAGCCCATGGGCGGCAGCCAGCCATAAGTGGGCGCCGGCACGTCCGTGGTCCGGGCGCCGTGACCCGCTTGACGATAGGGGTGGGGGGTATATAATGGCCCCCGGGGGTATTGACATGGGCTCTTCGGAACGGACGTTCACGATCCAGGGCATGACCTGCGGCGGGTGCGTCAACAGCGTCAAGCGGGTGTTGGGCGCGGTGCCCGGCATCGAGCCGCTCAAGGTGGAGGTGGGCAGCGCCACCGTGCGGATTGACCCGGCGCAGGCCACGGCCGAGCAGGCCAAGGCGGCCATCGCCAAGGCCGGCTTCACCGTGGTGGCCGAGGCATAACATCATGGCGGCCACGGCCCAGGCAGGGCCGACGTCGCGGGTCACCCTTCCGGTGGACGGCATGACCTGCGCCTCGTGCCAGGCCAACGTGCAGCGCGCGCTCACCGCCACGCCGGGCGTGACGCAGGCCGCCGTCAACCTGATGATGCACGAGGCCACGATCACCTTCGATCCGTCGGTGCTCGATGCCGAGAAGCTGGTTGCGGCCATCAACGATACGGGCTACCAGTCGCACCTCCCCATCCCGGTGGAGGACGCGGCGGCGGCGGATGAGGCGCGCGACCGCGCGCAGCTCGAGGAGTACCACGCACTGCGCCTCAAGGCGCTCGTGAGCCTGGGCCTCGGCGCCGTCGCGATGCTCATCTCCATGCCGCTCATGGGCGGCCTCGCCCCCCACGCCGCGCACGGCGCCGATCCGCTGCTGGCCTGGACGATGGAGGTGGTGGACGCGCCGTTGCAGGCCGCGATGCCGTGGCTCTACGCCATCGACGCGCGGGTGCTGATGCTGCTCCTCCTCGGCGTCACGCTGGTCGTGATGGGCTGGGCGGGCCGCCACTTCTACACGCGCGCGTGGGCCAGCTTCCGTCACCGCACGGCCGACATGAACACCCTCATCGCGGTCGGCACGGGCGCCGCGTTCCTCTACTCGCTCGTGGCCACGGTGGCGCCCCAGGTGCTGGTGTCTGGCAACGCCCGGCCCGACGTGTATTACGAGGCCGTGGTGCTCATCATCGCGCTGGTGCTGCTCGGCAACGCCATGGAAGCGCGCGCCAAGACCCAGACCACGCGCGCCCTGCGGCAACTGGCGAAGCTGCAGCCCTCCACCGCCCGCGTGCGCCGCGACGGCCGCGAAGACGAGGTGGCCATCGCCGCCGTTCGCCCCGGCGACGTGGTGCTGGTGCGCCCCGGCGAGCGCTTTCCCGTGGACGGCACCATCCTCGCGGGGGCTGGCGCGGTCGACGAATCGATGCTCACCGGCGAGTCGATGCCGGTGGAAAAGGGCGTGGGCGACCGCGTGATCGGCGCCACGGTGAACAAGACAGGCGCCTTCGACGTGCAGGCCACGACCGTCGGCGCCGCCAGCGTGCTCGCGCGCATCGTCACCCTGATGAAGGAGGCGCAGGGGTCGCAGGCGCCCATCCAGCGCCTGGCGGACCGCATCTCGGCCGTGTTCGTGCCGGTGGTGATGAGCCTGAGCATCCTGACCTTCGCGGTGTGGATGATCGCGCCGGCCGAGCCGTCGTTTGTGCGCGCGCTCACCTCGGCGGTGGCGGTGCTCATCATCGCCTGCCCGTGCGCCATGGGCCTGGCCGTGCCGACCGCGGTGATGGTGGCGAGCGGCCGCGGCGCGGCGGCGGGCGTGCTCATCAAGGGCGGCGAGCCCCTCGAGCGCCTGGCGTCGATCGACACCGTGGTGTTCGACAAGACGGGCACGCTCACCGAGGGCACGCCCCGCGTGGTGGACGTGGCGCTGGCGCCCGGTGTTGACGAGGCGGACATGTTGGCGGTGGCGGCCGCGGTCGAGCGCTTATCCGAGCATCCCTTGGCAGCGGCGATCGTGGAATTTGCGACAGGCCACAAGCCCCAGGCCCCAGGCCCCAAGCCTGCCGTGTCCGGCTTCTCCGCCCTGCCGGGACGGGGCGCGCGCGCCGTGGTCGACGGCCGCGCGGTGGTGATTGGCACCGAGGTGCTGCTGCGCGAGTCGGGCATCGACCTCGCGCCGCTGGCGCAGCAGGCCGGGGCCTGGGCCGCCGCCGCGAAGACACCGGTGTTTGTGGCAATCGACGGCCGGGCCGCGGGCGCCTTTGCCGTGGCCGACACGCTGCGCGCCAACGCCGCCTCGGTGGTGGCCGCGCTCACGAAGCGCGGGCTCCGCGTGGTGATGCTGTCGGGCGACCGGCAGGCCACGGCGGAAGCCGTTGCGCGCCAGGCGGGCGTGTCCGAGGTGATTGCCGAGGTGCTGCCCGACGGCAAGGTGGCGGCCATTCGTTCGTTGCAGCAGGCGGGCTGCCGCGTGGCGATGGTCGGCGACGGCCTCAACGACGCGCCCGCCCTGGCCCAGGCCGACATCGGCATGGCCATGGCGTCGGGCACCGACATCGCGGCCGACGCGGCCGCGGTCACCCTGATGCGCAGCGATCTGGAGAGCGTCCTGCACGCGCTGGTGCTGGCGCGCAAGACCATGGCCACGATGAAACAGAACCTGTTTTGGGCCTTCGTCTATAACGTGG
Organism: uncultured Bifidobacteriaceae bacterium; assembly: GCA_964372085.1. Classification (GTDB taxonomy): domain Bacteria; phylum Acidobacteriota; class Vicinamibacteria; order Vicinamibacterales; family UBA2999; genus 12-FULL-67-14b. Next base: position 17,677 of record CAYJPQ010000059.1, read on the forward strand.
TGGGCATTCCCGTGGCGGCCGGCGTGCTGTACCCGGCGTTCGGCATCCTGCTGAGCCCCATCCTGGCCAGCGCCGCCATGGCGTTCAGTTCCGTCAGCGTCGTGTCGAATAGCCTGCGGTTGAGGGGAGCCGCCCTGTCGTGAAGCGCACCGAGCATTGCGATCGCCCGGAGCACGCCGACGAGGTGGACCCCGACATCAAGGCCGCCAACCTGCGGCGCCTGCGGCGCATCGAGGGCCAGATTCGCGGCCTGCACAAGATGGTGGAGGACGATCGCTACTGCCCAGACATCATCACGCAGATCGCGTCGGTGCAGGAGGCGCTGCGGGGCGTGGGGCGCCAGTTGCTGCGCAATCACCTCAAGCACTGCGCCACCAACGCCATCAAGCGGGGTCCCAGGGCGGCCGAGGCCACCTACGATGAGGTCATTGATCTCGTGTACAAGCATCTGCGTTAACATCGGGGCGTGTTCACGTCCATCCTCTGCCCCGTCGATTTCTCCGAGCACTCAGACCGGGCGCTGTGCCGCGCCATCGCCCTGGCCGGCCTCACCGGCGCGCACCTGACCATCCTCACGGTGAACGATCCCATCCTCGACGCGGCGGCCCATGCGGCCGGCACCGCGCACACGGTGAACGCCCAGACGCAGAAGGAACTCCGGGCGCTGTTCGCGCGGCTGGTGGCCGGCGGCCCCTCGGTGCCCATGGGGGTGGCGGTGGTCGTGGGCAAGGCCGCCGACGAGATCCTCAAGCAGGCCGCCGAGTGCGGGGCCGACCTCATCGTCATGGCCACGCACGGCCACACCGGCCCCGCGCGCTTCCTGCTGGGCTCGGTCACCGAACGCGTGCTGCGCCACTCGAAGATCCCGGTGCTGGCAGTCCCCCCGGCGCACCGCTAGTCACGTACGGGCCACAGAGACACAGAGACACAGAGAAATACCAAGTCTTTCGAAATGCCAGTCCCGCCAAGGAGCGTGCAAGCATTTTGAGGTATTTGGATTTTCCTCTATGTCTCTGTGCCTCTGTGGCCCGTACGTGGACACGAATCACTCGTGCCGCTTGCGCAGGCGCGGCACCAGCACCAGCGCGGCGCCGTAGCAGGCCAGCGCCGCAAACAGGGTTGACGCCTCCGAATGGCGCAGGTCGACCACGACGAGCTTGAGGCCGGTGACCGCCAGCAGGGGATACGCCAGCCGGCCGACCAGCGAGCACCGGCCCGTGGGCGGGATGAGCGCGCACGCCACCATCAGCGCCGACAAGACGGCCGTGCGGATCGTGGCCACCATCGGCGGCACGCTGTCGGCCCCCACGACGGCGCCCATGAGGGCGACACCCGCGAGGGTGCCCATCCCGGCCATTCCCGCCACCACCACACTGGCCAGGGCCAGCCCCGGCGTCTCGAGGACGCTCAGCTTCGGGCCTCGGCCCTGGGCCAGGCCAGCGGCGCTCACGGCCAGCACCACCCCGTAAGTGAGAAGCGCCGGCCACAGCGATGCCTCGGCCGCCGGCACGGCGCCGACGAATGCCGCGCCCGCCAGCGACAGCAGGCCCGATGCCTCGGAGGCCGCCGCCAGCGCCAGCGCCAGGTGCGCCGCCAGCGTGACCCGCCGGGACCGCACCCACGCCACCGCCAGCGCCACGCCGAACGCCGTCAGGGCCATCGCCCGCGCCGCGCCGTCGAACGCGACCCAGATGCCCAGCATCATGGCCGCCAGCGCCAGCGATCCGTAGAAGTGGAAATTGAGCGCGCCCGGTGTGGTCTTCGCCAGGAACTGGAACGCCACCGCATAGGCCGCGAGGCTGAGCCCGATGATGAACCCGCCCAGCAGGTGACCGTCGCTGCCGACCGACCGCCCCACGACGATCGCCCCGCCCAGGCCGACGGCCACCACCAGGATCGTCTGGACGAACTCGAAAAGGATCACCTGCCGGCCCCGCACGAGCGTGCGGATGGCGATCGAGACGAGGTAGGCCGCCACCAGGAACGCCTGCACCCTCCACGCCACCCTGTACGAGTCCACCGGCGGCTCGGCGAGCGCCCTCAGCGTCACGCCCGACACGGCCAGCACGGCCACCGCGCCAAGGGGCCACCTGAGGCCCCGCCACTCGCGCAGGTAGCCGAGCCAGAGGGCGCCCACGCCCAGGCTCGTGAAGTAGAACGAGAAGGGCGCCACCAGGCCGGTGCGGACCGCCAGCACGGCACCAGTGGTCGCTCCGGCCAGGCCCGCCAGCCACGCCACCGCAGGCAGCCTGGATTGACCGGCGGCCAGAAGAACGATGGCCGTGAACGCGCTCTGCACGAGGACAATCTGGACGCCCGGGAACAGGTGAAACCTGACCGCAGCCTCGAGGATGAGGGGAAAGCCAATCAGCAGCGCCGTGCCGCCGTCGAAGATGGCACGGAGACGATCTCCCCTGCCGGCTGCGCGTGTCGACAGCGTCGTGAACACCAGGGCGTAAAGCAGCCCCATCGACACGCCCGCCAGGGGCGGCCACGTCCCCGACTGGGTGAGGGCGCGCAACAGGAAGGCCCCGCCCACGATGATGAGCGCGCGGCCCAAGTCGGTGACGACGCGGAAAGGATCGAGGGCGGCGGCCAGGGCGGGCATCGCGGCAGCGGCGACAGGCGCGGCGGCCTGGTCAGCGGCGCCGGGCGGCCTCGCCTCCAGGGCCGCGAGGCGGGCCTCGAAGTGATCCAGGCGCCGGGTGAGCTGCTGAATCTGTTCCTCGACCGAACTCGGCGGCGGCGGCATGGGCGTAACCCTCCGCGGCACCCGGGGACGAGAGCGAACCGCTGTCGAATTCTACTCCCCGTTGTGCGCACGCCGGCGAGGAAATCTGTATACTCTCTTCAGCGGCACGCGGCCCGCTGACGGTCCCCACCTACTCGACCCTGCCGCATCGAGAGTTCCTATGCCTACGGGTGACCCCGGGCTCCGAACCGATACGGTTGGGCGGCGCAGTTTCCTCGACGCCTTGCTCGGCTTCGGTTTCGTGGCCACGGCCGTGTCGTTCTTCTATCCCATCTGGCGCTACATCGTGCCGCCCACGCTCGCCGAGCCCATCACCGACAGCGTGGTGGCCGGCAAGGTGACTGAGTTCAGGCCCAACTCGGGGGCCCTGCTGAAGTTCGGCTCGAAGCCCGCCATCCTGGTGCGCACCAGTGAGGGCGAGTTCAAGGCCTTCAACGCCGTGTGCACGCACCTGGACTGCACCGTGCAGTACAAGTCGGAGACGTCCCAGATCTGGTGTGCCTGCCACAACGGGCTCTACGACCTGTCGGGCAACGTGGTGTCCGGACCGCCGCCCCGGCCGCTCGAGACCTTCTCGGTCAACCTGCGCGGCGAGCCCGGGCAGGAAGACGTCGTCATCTCCCGTACTTAGCAACCGCGAGGGGTTGAAGCGTGACACAGCACCTGTTCGCGTGGCTCGACGAACGGCTGGACCTGAGCGGCCTTCGCGACTTCATCGCCGAGAAGAGCGTGCCGAAGCACCGGCACAGCGTCTGGTACTACATGGGCGGCATCACGCTGTTCCTGGTGGGCGTGCAGCTGGCCACCGGCATCCTGCTGCTGCTCTACTACCGGCCGAGCGCGAGCGAGGCCTACGAGAGCGTCCAGTTCATCGTGACGCAGGTGCAGTTCGGCTGGCTCATTCGCAACCTCCACAGCTGGTCGGCGAACCTGCTGATCCTGATGGCCTTCGTGCACCTCTTCAGCACGTTCTTCCTGCGCGCGTACCGCAAGCCGCGCGAACTGACCTGGGTCACCGGCGTGCTGCTGCTCTTCATCATGATGGGCTTCGGCTTCAGCGGCTACCTGCTGCCGTGGAACGAGCTGGCCTTCTTCGCCACCAAGGT
>CAYJPQ010000060.1:0-21040 GCA_964372085.1 uncultured Bifidobacteriaceae bacterium
GCCCCGCGCCGCGGGGCCGGCAGCCGCGCGCCCACGCGCGCCGCGCGGCCGTCCCGATCCAAGCGTCCAACCTTATGAGCCACATCGCCCCGTCGCCCGCGCGCCGTCCTGCCGCCTTTATCGTTCTTGGCATCGTGGTGCTGACGGCCGCGTGTGGCCGCCCCGCCGCCGACGCCAACACGTCAGCCGAGGCCGGCGCCGTCACCGTGACCGCCGTCACGGCGGCGGAGCAGCCGGTCAGCCGGTTCATCCGCGTCAGCGGGACCCTCACCGCGCAGGAGCAGGCCGAGGTGGCCGCCGAGATTGCCGGCCGCGTGGTGGCGACGCCCGTGGAGCGGGGCACGCGCGTCGCGTCGGGCGGCGCGCTGGTGCGGATCGCCGCCACCGAGGTGGAGGCACAGGCCAGGGAGGCGCAGGCCAACGCCGCCCAGATCGAGGCCCGGCTCGGCATCGCCAACCTCTCGCCCTTCGAGGTGGAGAAGGTGGCCGAGGTGGCCAACGCCCACGCGGGACGCCAGCTCGCGCGCGCCGATTACGACCGCGCCCGGGCGCTGCACGCCCAGCAACTGCTGTCGCAGGCCGAGTACGACCAGCGGCGCGCGCAGGTGGAGGCCGCCGAGCGCCAGTACGACGTGGCCAGGAACAGCGCCGAGCAGCAGTACCAGGCGCTGATGGGCGCGCGCGCCCGCGTCACCGTGGCGCAGAAGGCGCTGGCCGATACCGTGGTGCGCGCGCCCTTCACCGGCGCCGTGGGCGAGCGCTTCGTCTCGGTGGGCGACTACGTCACGCGCGGCACCAAGGTGGCCTCGGTGATGCGCGTGGATCCGCTGCGCGTGGAGCTCACCGTCCCCGAACAGTACGTGTCGCTGGTCGCGGAAGGCCGCGCCGTCACCTTCGAGGTGGACGCCTATCCCGGCGAGACCTTCACCGGCCAGGTGCGCTACGTGTCGCCGTCGGTGGCCGCCGAGACGCGCGCCCTGCTGGTGGAGGCCGTGGTGCCCAATCCCGCCGGCCGGCTCAAGCCGGGGTTCTTCGCCACGGCGCGCATCGAGGAAGCCGGCACCAAGCCGGGCATCCTCGTCCCGGCCGCCGCCGTGCGCACCATCGCCGGCACTGCGCGCGTGTTCGTGGTGGCCGGCGACCGCGCCGAGGAGCGCATCGTCATGGCCGGCCAGGCCGTGGGCGACCAGGTGGAGATCACCGACGGACTCAAGGCGGGCGAGCGCGTGGCCGTGGCCGGCGCCGACCAGTTGGTGGACGGTGTCCGCGTGGCGGTGAAGTAAGCCATGCAGTGGCTCGCCGAACTCTGCGTCAAGCGCCCGGTCTTCGCCTGGGTGCTCATCCTCTCGCTCACCGTCGTCGGCCTCTTCGCCTTCGGCCGGCTCGGCGTCGACCGGTTTCCCAACGTCGACATCCCGTCGATCTCGGTGACGACGCGGCTGCCCGGCGCCGCGCCGGAGCAGGTGGAGACCGAGATCACCGACAAGATTGAAGAGGCCGTCAACACCATCAGCGGCATCGACACGCTCAGCTCCACCTCGTCCGAAGGCATCTCGCAGGTGATGGTGGCCTTCACGTTGGAGAAGAACGCCGACATCGCGGCACAGGAAGTGCGCGACCGCGTCAACCGCATCCTGCCGCAGCTGCCGCGCACGGTGATGCAGCCGACGGTGGAGAAGCGCGATCCCACGGCATCGCCCGTGATCACCGTGGCGGTGACGGCCGACAAGCCCGTGCGCGACATCACCGAATTTGCCGACAAGGTGCTGCGCCGCCGGCTCGAGAGCGCCGACGGCGTGGGCCAGGTGGTGGTGATCGGCGGGCGCAATCGACAGATCAACCTGTGGCTCGACGCCGCGAAGCTGCGCGCCCAGCGCCTGTCGGTGAACGACGTGGCCCGGGCCCTGCAGGCGCAGAACGCCGACATCCCGGGCGGCCGCCTGGACCAGGGCGCCCGCTCCGTGACGCTGCGTACGCGCGGCCGCATCGACACCGTCGAAGGCTTCGGCGACGTGGTGCTGCGCGAAGTGGACGGCCACCCCATCCACCTCCACGACGTGGCCCGCATCGAGGACGGCATGTCCGAGCCCCGCACGCAGGCCAGCGTCAACGGCGTGCCCACGGTGCTGCTGCAGATTCGCAAGCAGTCGGGGACCAACACCGTGGAGGTGGCCAACAACGTCAAGCAACGCCTGGCCGACCTCGAGGCCATCCTGCCCCCCGGCTACCAGCTGCGCATCGTCCGCGACGAGGCCCAGTTCATCGAGGCCTCCATCGGCGCGGTGCAGGAGCACCTGGTGGTGGGGTCGCTCCTGGCGGCACTCGTGGTGTGGTTGTTCCTGGGCAACCTCCGGTCCACGGTGATAGCGGCCGTCTCCATCCCCACGTCGATCATCGCCACGTTCGCCCTCGTGTGGTACATGGGCTTCACGCTCAACATGCTCACCATGCTGGCCCTCACCCTGAGCGTGGGCATCGTGATCGACGATGCCATCGTGGTGCTCGAGAACATCTACCGGTTCATCGAGGAAAAGGGGATGCCGCCCATGCAGGCGGCCGTGGAGGCTACGAAGGAGATTGGCCTGGCCGTGCTGGCCACCACCTTCTCGCTGGTGGCCATCTTCGCGCCGGTGGGCTTCATGAGCGGCATGGTGGGCCGCTTCATGGAGAGCTTCGGCCTCACCATGGCGTTTGCCGTGCTCGTGTCGTTGTTTGTCAGCTTCACGCTCACGCCCATGATGTCGGCCTACTGGCTGAAGGTGCCTCCGCATGACGGCAGGCATCCCGACTCGAAGCACAACCGGCTGTTCGACCCCCTCGACCGCGGCTACACGCGGCTGCTGCAGTGGGCCATGGCGCACCGGGGCGTGGTGGCCCTCGGTACTGTGCTGGTGCTGCTGTCGAGCATCCCGCTTTTCAGCGTGACGGCGGTCAACTTCACGCCCGAGGACGACCAGTCGCAGTTCGACGTGACGCTGCGCGCGCCCGAGGGCACCAGCCTCGCGGCCATGGAAGTGCTGGCCAACCGCCTGGGCTCGGCGATCCGGAAGATTCCCGAGGTGGATTTCACGCTCACCACCGTGGCCGACGACACCGCGGGCACGCTCAACGCGGCGACGATGCTGGTGCGGCTGCAGGCCATCGAGGACCGCGACCGCGACCAGTTCGAGGTGATGGCCGAGGTGCGCGACCGGATCCTGCCGGCGTTTGTGGCCGGCGGCCTGCGCACGGCCGTCCAGGTAGGCGGCGGCCCCGGCGGGGGCGGCGGCGGCATCCAGTTCATGGTGCAGGGACCCGAGCTGAAGAAGCTCGAGGTGTACAGCGAGGCGCTGCGCAAGGCGGCGGCCGGCATTCCCGGCCTCGTGGACGTGGACACCACGCTCAACGCGGGCAAGCCCGAGATGTCGGTGTTCCTCGATCGGCCCAAGGCGTCGGACCTGGGCGTGCAGGTGGCCGACGCCGCCGAGGCGCTGCGCTTGCTGGTGGCCGGCGACCAGGTGACGACCTACAACGAGCTGGGCGAGCAGTACGAGGTGCACCTGCGCGCCGAGGAGCTCAACCGCGGCACGCAGGAGGCCATTGCCGGCCTGCCCGTGCCTTCGTCGCGGCTCGGCATTGTTTCGCTCGACAACATCGCCAGCTTCGTGCACGGTGACACCCCGGCCAACATCAGCCGCATGGGCCGCCAGCGGCAGGTCACCGTGACGGCCAACATGCTGCCGGGCGCCTCCCAGGCCGATGCGCAGGCGCAGCTGGTGTCGGCGGCGGCCGCGCTCAACCTCGAGCCCGGGTACCGGGCCGAGTTCGCGGGCCGGTCGCGCGAGCTCAATCGCACGGCCTCGGCGTTCCTCACGGCCATCGCGCTGTCGTTCATCTTCATGTACCTGATTCTCGCGGCGCAGTTCGAGTCGTGGCTGCACCCGGTGACCATCCTGCTGTCGCTGCCGCTCACGCTGCCGTTCGCCCTGCTGTCACTGCTCATCTTCCAGCAGTCGCTCAACATCTTCTCGGGCCTGGGCCTGCTGGTGCTGTTCGGCGTGGTGAAGAAGAACTCGATCCTGCAGATCGATCATGCGAACCAACTGCGGGACGCGGGCATGAACACCCACGACGCCGTCATCCAGGCGAGCCGCGATCGGCTGCGGCCCATCCTGATGACGACCCTGGCGTTCGTGGCGGGCATGGTGCCGCTGGTCATCTCCAACGGCGTGGGGGCGGGCACCAACCACGCCATCGGCTGGGTCGTGATCGGCGGCCAGTCGATGGTGCTGCTGGTGACCTTGCTGGTGACGCCCGTGGCGTATTCGCTGTTCGACGAGGCGCAGCAATTCGGCGTGCGCGGGGCCGTCGGCTGGGTGCGCTCGAAGCTGCCGGCCGGCGAGCCCGTCACGCCCGCGTGAGGCGGGCCCCAGGCGGGTGTCGCCCGCAGCACGCCCAGCGTGCCCGCGTTTGGGCCCGGCTCGTGGGAGAATGGCCGCCATCGCTGCCTCTCTCTTTGGCGGTCTCGCGGCGGCCCTGCGGCCGGCCAGAATGGTGACGATCAAATGAAACAACTGGTTACGGCCTGGCTCGTCGTTGGCGTCGTGTCATGCGCATCCGCCTGCGCATCCGCCTGCGCTCGCGATGAACCCCGCGAGCTTCGGCGAGATCCCGCCGAAGCGGCCTCCGGCCGCGAAGGCGGACCTGAGGCACCGGCACCCACCCCGGCACCAGAGGCACCGTACGCACCCCAGGCACCCGTCTTGCCCTCTCTGGATCCTGACGCCCTCGACGCGTTTGTGGCCGCCACCGTCAAGGACCAGCAGGCGATCGGCGTGAACGTGGGCGTGATGCGGGACGGCCAGGTGATCTTCGCCAGGGGCTACGGCCTGGCGAACACCGCTGCCAGTACGCCCGTCACTCCCGAGACACTCTTCGCCGTTGGCTCCATCACCAAGCAGTTCACCTGCGCCGTGGCGCTGCAACTGGAGCAGGAGCAGAAGCTGTCGTTCGACGACCGCGTGGCCAAGTACGACGCCGGCCTCACGCGTGCGGCCGACATCACCGTGCGCGACCTCGGGAACCACGTGTCGGGCTACCGCGATTACTACCCGCTCGACTTCGTGGACCGGCCGATGGCCGCCGCCACGCCGAGCGCAGAGGTGATCCGGCGGTTTGCCACGCTGCCGCTCGACTTCGAGCCGGGCTCCCGCTATTCCTACAGCAACACCGGCTACCTGCTGCTGGGCCAGATCGCCGAGGTGGCGGGGCGCGAGCCGTTCGCGCAGGCGCTCGACCGCCGGCTGCTGAAGCCGCTGGGCCTTGCGCACACGCGCTACGAGCCTACGCGCGGCGAACCCGGCCTGGCCGAGGGCTACACGCCCCTGGGCCTCGGCGCGGCCGAGCCGTCGATTCCGGAAGGCACGGGATGGATTGGCGCCGCGGGCGGCTTGTGGTCCACGCCCACCGACCTGATGGCCTGGGACCTGGCGCTGATGGAGGGCAAGGTGCTCTCGCCGGCCTCGTGGAAGGCGATGACGACGCCGCGGGCGCTCGGTGACGGGCGTAGCAGCGCCTACGGCTGCGGGCAGTCGATTCGCGATCGTGGCGCGGTGCTGGTGCTCACCCACGGGGGCGGCGTGAGCGGCTTCGGCGCGCGCAACGCCTTCATCCCCGCCTCGCGCTCGGCGGTGGTGGTGATGGCCAACACCGACTGGGCCTCAGGCGTGCTCGACACGATTCAGGAAGCCGTGCTCGCCAGGCTGATGCCCGTCGCCGATGCGCCGTCCGTCAACGGCGCACCGGCGCGCGACGTCGCACTGGACATGCTCCGGCAGATCCGCGCGGGCCAGGTGGACCGCGGCCAGCTCGGGGACGAATACAGCGCGTTCCTCACGCCTGCCAGACTGGCCGTGCTCTCGACGTCGCTGGCCGACGCTGGCGAGGTGAGCGACGTGCAGGCGGGGCCCATCCGCGAGCGGGGCGGCATGGAGGTGTCGAGCCTCACGCTGCGCCTGGGCGCGACGCGGGCCAGCACGCTGATGTACCGCACGCCCGACGGCAAGATCCAGGAGTTCCTCTTCAACCGCCGATGACCGAGACCGCGCGACGCTGGCCGATCCGGCGGCCGGCTGAACGCCTGGGCCGCCGGTCACGGCCGCTGAGGTGGTGCTAGCTGCCGGGCGTCATGATGTGCGCGGTGCTCGTGCCCGCGTTCATGATCCAGGCGCCGCCCATCTTGTTGTTGTCGGGCAGGCCGGTGGTGGCCGTCGTGGCGCCGGGCACCGCGATGGTGACGTGCAGCCGCGCGGTGGCCTGGTCGGTCCCGCTCATCGAGTACCACACCGAGCCGTACTCCGGCTTCACGCGCGTGCCGTCGGCCTCCGCCGCGTCGATGGCCGCCTGGCGCTTCGCCCGGTCGGTTTCGACTTCGAACTTCTTATTCTGCGCCACACGTTCGAGATTGCCGACGCTGGTGCACTGCACGGCGAAGGGCCGCTCGTTGGGCTGGCCCGACTGGTCGTAGCACACGAGGCGGTTGGTGCCGGGCTTGATCGTGTCGTAGGTGAAATCGGCCTTCCAGGCGATCACGGCCGCGCCCTCGCGGGCCTGGCGGGGCGCCGCGGCGAGCGCCTTCTCGACGGCGGGATTCGGGGCCTGGGCGGACAGGGTGGACGAGATGACGAGCGCACCGGCGGCGAATAGGACAAGACGTGTCATGGGGGACTCCTTGGAGCCATCATACGCGTTCTGCGGACCGCACCTGGGCCATGAATGACGCCGTGTACTGGACGCGTGAGCGCGCTCGCCACCTACCTTCGTGATCGGGCGGCGGAAGACATCCGCCGGATGGCGCCCGAAGCTCGCCTCCGCCTGGCGCTCGAGCTGGGAGACGACGACCTTGCCCTTTACTGCGCGGCGACCGGACTCGACCCGGCCGAAGGCCGGATTCGCGTGATGCGGCAAAGACAGTCCGGCCGCCGGCCGAGCACCTCGGCATCCCGATGACCCTGGCGGCCCGCGTGGCAGCGCTTCTCGACCAGGCACGAGTGGGACCGGAGGGCGGCGTGCTGGGCGTGGACCTCAGCCCGGCGCTGATTGCCGCGGCCCGCCGCCACGCGGCGGGGCAGGGAATGGGCAACGTCGGTGCGTCACCCCCGTGATTAGGCTGGTGCAATCGGCCGGGACTGAAGTCCCGGCCCTCCATCTACCAGAGTCCCGGCCCTCCATCTACCGCCCAGGCCTCAAGCCCCAAGCCTCAAGCCCCAAGTCCCAAGCCTTAAACCTCAAGCCTCAAGCCTCAAGCCCAAGCCGTAAGCCGTCCCTACCGCAAGGGCGGTGTGCTGCCCGGCGCCCGCCGGTGGTGCGTGGCCTGCTCGTAGGCATAGGCCAGCCTGATCAGCGTGGGCTCCGACCAGGCCCGGCCGAAGAAGGTGATGCCGGCCGGCAGCCGGCCCCCGCGCGTGTAGCCCATGGGCACCTGGATGGCGGGGAAGCCCGTGGTGGGGGAGAAGAACTGGCTGTTGTCGCCGTGCGCCGTGTTGAGGTCGCCAATCAGCCGCGGCGGGTTGCTCCACGTCGGATACACGAACCCATCCAGCTTCATCGCGTCCATCGTCTTCGTGACGGCGGCGCGCACCTGTTCGCGATAGGCGGCGTCGGCCTTGCACTCGGGTGAGTCGGGGCCGTTCTCGGCGCCCTGCTCGCCCTGTTCGAGCTGCCGGCGCACGGTGGGGTGGAAGCGTCCCGACTTCACGATGTCGGTGAGGCTCTTTACGGGCACGCGATCGCCGTGCCCGGCCAGGTAGCGGTTGATGTCGTACTTGAAGCCCATGCACGGGCCCACGCCCTGGGGCCGGCGGATCTGGTCGAGGCCCTCGATGACGGCCGGATCGACGATGGTGGCGCCCGCGGCGCGCAGGTCGTCCACGGCCCGCATGAACACCTGTGCGACTTCCGGATCGGTGGTGTCACCGGTCACGCCCGCCTGCGTGCTCCGCTCGTAGGCGAACCGCAGCACGCCGATGCGCGCGCCCTTGAGGCCGTCGCGTTGGAGAGAGGCCGAGTAGGGCGGAACTTTAGTTCCGCCAGTTCCGCCTCCGCCAGCTCCGCCACCACTACCGCCGGAGGCGGAACTAAAGTTCCGCCCGACGTGACTATCGGCCGCGGCCGTCACCGGGTCGGCAGGATCGCTCCCCACCACCACCTGGAACACCGTGACCGCGTCTTCCATCGTTCGCGCCATCGGCCCCGCGATGTCGGCCAGCAGGTTGAGCGGCATCACCCCCGCCCGGCTGGTGAGCCCCATCGTCGACCGGATGCCCACCAGCGCCTGGTGGGACGAGGGCCCGCGGATGGAGTTGCCCGTGTCGCTGCCCAGGCCTGCGGCGCCAAAGCTGGCCGCCACCGCCGCGGCCGTGCCGCCGCTCGATCCCGCGGTGACGCGGTCCAGCGCATAGGGGTTCTTCGTGTAGCCCGGCAGGATGGAACTGAGCGTCTCGTACGGCGTGAACGCCCACTCGGCCATGTTCGACTTGGCCAGCACGATGGCGCCCGCGTCCTTGATGCGCTTCACCTGGAACGCGTCCTTCGCGGACACGAAGCCTGCCAGCGCCAGCGACCCGTTGGCGCTCTGCAACCCGATGGTCTCGAAGTTGTCCTTCACGATCATCGGGATGCAGTGCAGCGGCCCCATGGGACCGCCCTGCGCGTAGCGGCGATCGAGATCGTCGGCCTGCCTCAGCGCCTCGGGATTGGTGAGGACGATGGCGTTGAGGGCGGGGCCGTTCTTGTCGAAGGTGTCGATGCGGCGGAGGTACTGCTCCACCAGCGCGCGGCAGGTGAGCCGACCGGCCTTCATGGCGGCGTGAATCTGCGCGATCGACGCCTCGTGCACGTCTAAGGCGGGCGGGGTTTGCGCGCGGGGCGCGGCGATGGCCGCGACGAGCAGCGCGGCGAGGAGCGCGTGTCTGGTCACGCGCGGATCATATCGCGGCGGGGTGGTACTCGGAGGGGCGGGACTTCAGTCCCGCCCGAGGCAATCAGACCGCGCGCGGCGCGGGCTGGCCCGCGCCGTCGGGTGTCGCCGCGGCCGGCGCCGCGGCCGCGATGGGGTCGTTGGCGGCGTACACGGCCATGTCGGTCTGCCCCAGCCAGCGGCTGGTCACCGTGCCGGCGGTCATCGAGCCGCTCACGTTCACCGCGGTGCGGCCCATGTCGATGAGCGGCTCCACCGAGATGAGGAGGCCCGCCAGGGCCACGGGCAGGTTCAGGGCCGACAGCACCACGAGCGCGGCGAAGGTGGCGCCGCCGCCCACGCCGGCGATGCCGAACGAGCCGAGCGTGGCCACCACCACCAGCGAGCCGATGAACGAGAGCGACAGCGGGTCGATGCCGGCGCTCGGCGCGATCATCACCGCGAGCATGGCCGGGTAGAGCCCGGCGCAGGCGTTCTGCCCGATGGTGGCGCCGAAGCTGGCCGCGAAGTTGGCAATGGCCGGCGACACGCCCAGCCGCGTGACTTGCGTCTCGACGCTGAGCGGGATGGCCGCCGCGCTGGAGCGCGACGTGAACGCGAAGGTGAGCACCGGCCAGATCTTCTGGTAGAAGCGCACCGGGCTCAGGCCCGCCGTGGTGAGGATGATCGAGTGCATCACCAGGATCGCGCCCATCCCGATGTACGACGCCACCACGAACCCGCCCAGGTTGATCACGTCCTGCACGTTCGAGTTGGCCACCACCCGGGCCATCAGCGCCAGCACGCCGTAGGGCGTCAGCCGGATCACGATGCGCACCAGGCGCATGATGAGCGCCTGCAGGGTCTCGATGCCCTTCAGCACCCGATCGCCCACCTCGGGATTGTCCTTGCGCAGCGAGAGCACGGCCAGCCCCAGCAGGGCCGCGAAGATCACGACGCCGATGATGGAGGTGGAGCGGCTGTTGGCGAGATCCGCGAAGATGTTGACCGGCACGAACGACTGCAGCAGCGACGGGATGGTGAGCCTGGCCGCCTCGGCCACCTGCGCCTCGAGGGCCGAGCCGCGCTGGAGTTCCCGCGCGCCCTGCACCAGGCCGTCGGCCCTGAGGCCGAACAGCGTGGTCATGCCGACGCCGATCAGCGCCGAGATCGCCACGGTTACCATCAACATGCCGAGCACGCCGCCGGCGATGGCGCCAAGCGACCGGGCGTTGCTCAACTTGGTGACGGCCGCCAGGATCGAAATGAGCACCAGCGGCGCGATCACCATCTGCAGCAGCCGCACGTAGCCGCTGCCGACGATGCTCACCCAGGTGAGCGTGTCGCGGATGGAGGCGCTGCCGAGCCCGTACACCGCCTGTGCGGCGGCGCCGAGGGCGGCGCCCAGCAGCACCGCGATGAGCACGTTGGTGGAGAGCGGCGCGCCGTTCTTCGCCCGCCGGGCGAGCCAGTACATCGCAAGAACGAAGATGGCGACGTTGGCAAGCACCGCGATGTTCATAGACGCTCCAGACGCATGACTCTAACTCCCCCACGCCAGTCCGTCAACGCGGGTGTAAGCTGTCTCCCGTCCATGCCGAGTGCCTTATTGCTCCTATGCGCCCTGGTTGTGGCTGCGTTCCAGAGCCCAGAGCCGAACGCCCAAAGCCCGCTCTTCGAGCCCATCCAGCCGGAGGTGTTCGCCGCTGGCGCCAACCTGGTGAACGCCTTTGCCGATGTGGACGGCGACGGCGACCTCGACCTGTTCGTGGGCTTCGACGGCGCGCCCAACCGGCTGTATCGCAACAACAACGGTGTCTTTACCGACGTGGCGGCCACCTCCGGCGTGGCAGATTCCCGTGCAACCCGCGCCGCCGCCTGGGGCGACTTCGACGCGGATGGTGACCCCGACCTGTTGCTCGGTTTCACCCCTCAAGCCTCCAAGCCTTCAAGCCTCCAGGCCTCCACATCCGTATTACGCCTCTATCGCAACACCGGCGGACGATTCGACGACGCCACCGCTGCCGCCGGCCTGATTGTCCCCACCGGCGCCGTGCGCCAGCCCGCGTGGGTGGATGTCGACGGCGACGGGGATCTCGACCTGTTCGTGGCCTTCCGCGATCGGCCCAATGCGCTATTCCGTAATGATGCCGGGCGCTTCACCGACGTTTCATCCGCGGTGGGCTTGGCCGATCCACGGCGAACCGTGGGTGCCGCGTGGTTCGACTTCGACGAGGACGGCGACCTCGACGTGGCCGTGGCTAACATGGACGGCGACAAGAACGGCTTGTTCAGGAACGACGGCGGGACGTTCACCGATGTGGCCGACGCCGCGGGCGTGGCCTGGGGCGGCCGCGCGCCCGGCAATCGCGGCTATGGCACCGTACGCGTGTGCGCGGACGACGTGGACGGGGATGGCCGGTTCGACCTTGCAGCGGCGAACTACGGTCCGCTTGGGTTCTTCAGTAACCGCGGCGGCGGGCGCTTCGAGGACCGGGCGGCGGCCTGGGGCCTTGCGATCGATTCCCGATACGACGCGTGCGCGTTCGCGGATTGGGACAACGACGGCAGGCTCGACCTCTACGTGAACGGCACGGTCACGGGCGGCGCCAGCTGGCAGGACACGTTGCTCCGCAACACGGGCTCCGGTTTCGAGGACGTGACGCCCGCCAACATCCGGGCGCTGCATGCCGACCACGGCGTGCAATGGGCCGATGTGGATGGCGACGGCGATCTCGACCTGGCCCTCACCGGCTCGCGGCGCGACGGTATGCACCTGGTGATGCGCAACCTGCTGCCGGCCGCCGATGCCGCCCGCGGCCTGCGCGTGCGTGTCGTCGACGCCAACGGCCGCGCCACGCTGGCCGGCGCCGAGGTGCGCGTGTTCGCGGCGGGGACGACGCGCCTGCTGGGCGCGCGGCTGGTGGACGCCGGCTCCGGCTACGACGCGCAGAGCGACATGCCCGTGCACGTGGGCGTGCCGTCCGGCGTGTCGCGCGTGGACGTGCAGGTGATCATGCCGAGGGCCGGAAGCCGCAGGCCCGTGTGGCAGCGTGGTGTCGCCCCCAAGGGCCTGCTGGATGTCAGGGTGCCTGGGGTGCGTACGGGTGCCTGAGGTGCCTCAGGGTGGGTGCCGAGTGCCAGGACAGACCGCCTCGCGGAGACTCCCACAGCGGGTCGCTTGTGTCTCTTTAGACCATTTAGGTAATTTCGGATATAATGGGCCAAACTGGAGACGTTCAATGGCCATTCGTGTCGCCGCTCCTGGTGCTGCCGGTCTCGCGGACTTGCCCGAGCTGCCGGCAAGTGACGTGAAACACCGCGGCTGGAAGGGCGTGATGTCGGAAGTCAGGGCGCAAGGCGTCGTCGTGATCACCAATCACTCGGCACCTGAAGCGGTGGTGCTAGCGACAGCCGAGTACCTCCGGCTGTGCGCCGCCGCCCGGAGCGGCGAGCAGCAGACGGAAGCACAACTCGACGTGCTCCGCCAGCGCTTCGACGAGCGGCTGGCCTCGCTTGAGGCGCCAGCGGCCGCGCATCGCCTGCGCCGCGCCATGGACGCGCCCGTTCGGCTGCGAGGCCGGGTGAAGGCCGGCTCCGGGCACTGATGGCGCGGCCGGTCATCTACGTACTGGCCGGCGTCAACGGGGCGGGCAAGAGCTCGATCGGCGGCGCGATGCTCCGCTCGGCCGGCCTCGAGTGGTTCAACCCCGATGCCTTCGCCCGCGAGGCGCGAGGACTACTCGGATGCGATCACGCCACAGCAAACGCGCACGCTTGGGCCGAGGGCCAGCGGCGCTTGCAGCGGGCGCTGACCCAGGGCACATCCTATGCGTTCGAGACCACCCTCGGGGGACGGTCGGTTCCGGCTCGCCTCAGCGACGCCGCGGCCACGCACGATGTGCTCATGTGGTTCGTAGGACTCGACACCGTGGAGCGCCATCTCGCCCGAGTCCGGCTGCGCGTGGCACATGGCGGCCACGACATACCCGCCGCAAAGATTCGCGCACGATTCACGCGGGCGCCCGTCAACCTGATCGCGCTCATGCCGCGCCTCGCGCGACTTCGGGTGTACGACAACACCGTCGACTCCGCCCCGGGGGATCCAGTTCCCGATCCGCTATTGGTGCTGGATGTGCGCACCGGCCGCGTCGACTACCCGAAGGCGTCGGACCTGGCCGCGCTCCGTCACACGCCGCCCTGGGCCAGGCCCATCGTCGAAGCCGCGCTTCGCGGCAGTTGACCTTACGGTTTCCATATCGCACCCACCCTGGAACTCGATGGTCCACATCTCGGTGGCCACGCGGAACACGGGTGACGCGTCGCCGCCGGCGTCACCGGTCTCCTTGCCGAGCGCCGCGCGCGTCTTCGTCGACCGCTTGAAGCGGAAGCGCGGCTGGGAGGCCGGGTCGAGAAACGCGGCACTCCACGTAGCGGTCCGCGCCCTCGGGCCGCACCAGGAGCAGGTCCGACTTCAACCGCCGCTCGGGCAGCATCACCGGGTTGCCGAACGCGCTCTGCTGGTGCTTGATGGATTGCAGGTAGGTTTCTTCCGCGACGATCTGCGACAGCTGGCGGTGGAAGTTGCCCACGTACGCCGCGGCATTGGCGAGAACGGTGTCGAGCGACGGCCCCTGGGCCCCAAGGGCGCCGCACACAACAGCAGGCCCAGGCCCCAAGCCCCAAGCCCTAAGCCGTAAGCCCCAAGCCATCACGATCCCGAGCCCGGCGCCGCCGCGGGCCTGTACCCCGTCAGCTCCGCGAGCCGCGGCAGCGTCAGCAGTTGCTCGTATCGCTGGCCGTTGATGATCCACGTAGGGTACGTCTTGATGCCCCGGGCCCGGCATTCCGACGCCTGGGGCGACCCCTGCCCGCCCGTGCTGCACTCCACGTACGGGAGCCGCCGAGCCGCGGCGCCGAACAGCGCCTTCTGGTCCTGGCAGTGCGAACACCAGTCCGCGCCGTACATGATGGCGCCGCTCTTGGCCAGGTGGATGGCCAGGCCTCGCGCCGCGGGATCCTCCGCGGCGGGCAGCTTGCCCACGACGCCCGTGTAGTTGAGGTGCAGGAACACGATGAGGCCGGCGGCCACGGGGCCCCGCACCGTCAGCCATCGCCGCCATGTGAAACCCGGGAGCGGGGATGGGAGCTGGAACGTGATCAGGGCCAGGATCGCCGTCATGAGCGCGAGCGACGTCAGGCAGTACGGGCACGTCGCGCCCAGCACGGTGAGCGAGATCGTGGTGAGGTAGGCGCTGTAGAGCACGCCGAAGAAGGCGATGGTCCACGCCCACCGCCAATGGCGGTCGGCCCGGCCGATGAACGCGGTGCCTGCGAGAGAGAGGTACGCCAGCAGCCCCCAGAGCGCCGTCGGCACGCCGAGGAGCGTGGCCCATCGGCTCGACAACACCACGTCGCAGCCGCTGCCCTCGGTGCAGCCCGCCACCCCCGCATCGTTCCACCCGGTCCAGGCGAGATACCCGGCCAGCCCGGCGCCGAGGGCGCTGAGCGCCAGCAGCGGCCAGTTCGGGCCCTGCCTCATGGCCCAGGTGGCGCCGCCGGCCCGCGGCTCCTTCTTGCTTCTCGCTTTTCGACCCATCGGACGGCAGTTTACCGCGAGACGGCTTCCCGGCCCCCGGTTCCCGGTTCCCGGCTCCCGGACTAATATCCACAAGTGTAGATATGTTGACTAATGGTGTAGCCTGATCGGGTCATGCCGTCGCTTGCCGCGCCCATCCTCGTCCCTCGCCGCGCCGTCGTGGAGCGGCCGTCGATCACGGTCGACGGCCACACGCTCGTGGATGCCCGCCTCGGGGGATGGGTTTATGGCCCCGAGCTCGGCACGGCTCCGGTCACGGTGGTGGTGGGCGGCATCACGGCCTCGCCGTTCCCCCTGGGTGACGCCGCCGCGCCTCCCGACACCGGCCGCGACGCGTGGTGGCCCGCCATCTTTGGTCCCGGCCGCATCGATCCCGCAACGCAGACGGTGTTGTGTCCCAGTTGGCCCGGCAACGGCTCCACGTGGAAGGGGTTCGACGACGAGGGACCGCTGCCGGCCATCTCGGTGCTGGGCCTTGCCGACCTCGTGGCGGAGTGGCTCGACGGCCTCGGCTCCACCGCGCCGGTCACCTTTGTGGGCGCCAGCCTCGGCGGCATGGTGGGCGTGGCCTTTGCGGTGCGGCACGCCGCGCGCTGCGGCAAGCTCATCTCCATCTCCGGGGGCCTGCGGCCCGACGGGTGGGGCACCGCCACGCGCCACCTGCAGCGCGAGCTGGTGCGCGACGGCATCCGCAACGGCGACGTCCTGACCGGCATGGTGCGCGCCCGTCAGCTCGGCATGCTCACCTATCGCGGGCGCGTGGAGCTCGACGAGCGCTTCGGCAAGCTGGCGCCCGGTATCGAGCGTCCGCCGGTGGCCGAATACCTGGACCACCACGGGCGGCGCTTCGCCGAGCGCTTCCCGGTGAAGACGTTCCTGCTGCTCAGCGAGGCCATCGACCGCGGCTCCATTGCCCACGACGCGCGCGATCTGCGCGCGGCCCTCGAGCAGGTGACGGCCGAGACCATCGTCGTGGGCGTGCCCGGCGACATGCTCTTTCCGTGGGCGCTGCAGGAGGAGCTGCACCGCGAGCTGCAGGCCGCCGGCGCGCACTCGTCGCTGTGGAAGCTCGACTCGGAATACGGCCACGACGCGTTCCTCGCCGACCAGGATCGCCTGGCCGAGCTGTTGCAGGGAGCCGGGGCCTTCGGCGCCGACCTGCGCCCGGCCGGGCGTCCGCGCTTCGACGGGGTGGGCGCGCAGCCGCTGCGCGACATCCGCATCGGCATGGTGGGCTGCGGCACGGTGGGGCGCGGGCTGCTCGAGATGATCGAGCGCGAGCACGCGCCGGTGGCCGAGCGCTACGGCGTGCGCTTCCGCGTGTCGAAGATCGCGGTGCGTGACCCGGGCAAGGACCGCGGGCCGCGCACGAACTTCATTCCCGTCACCGCTGATCCGCTCGAGCTCGTGAGCGACCCCGACGTCGACGTCGTCGTGGAGGTGGCGGGCGGCATGGCGATGGAGCCCATCCTCGCCGCGGCGCTGGCGCAGGGCAAGCCCGTGGTGACGGCCAACAAGGAACTGCTGGCGTCGAAGCTCGCCGAGCTGGGCGTGCTGGCGCAGCGCACCGGCACGCCGCTCTACTGCGAGGCGGCGGCCGCCGCGGCGCTGCCGATCATCCGCCATCTCAGCCACCGCGCCGACGAAGTGGACAGCCTCCTCGGCATCGTCAACGGCACCTGCAACTTCGTGATGACGCGGCTCGAGGCCGAGCTCACGCTGGAGCAGGCCGTGGCCGAGGCGCAGGCGCGCGGGTTCGCGGAGGCCGATCCGTCCTCCGACCTCGACGGCGCCGACGCGGCGGCCAAGCTCTCGATCCTCGCGTATCGCGCGTTCGGCGCGTGGGTGCGCCCCGGCGGCTTTCCGGTGCGCGGCATCCGCGACATCACGCCGGCCGACTGCGACCTGGCCGAGGCCATGGGCTGCCGCATCCGCCTCATCGCGCGCGCGGCGAGGGTGGACGGCGCGCTCGACATGGCCGTGGAGCCGCTGCTGCTGCCCACATGGCACCTGCTGGCGTCGGTGGAAGAGGAGTACAACGCCGTCTACCTGAAGAACGCCGCGTCGGGAGACCTGAGCCTGTTCGGCAAGGGCGCCGGGGCGCTGCCCACGGCCACGGCCGTGCTCGGTGACCTGATCGACCTGGCGCAAGGCAACACGGCGCGGTGGCCGGTGCCGCAGGCCGTGCCGCTGGTGCCCGACTCGGGCGTGGTGCGGCGCCACTACCTGCGCCTCACCGCCGAGCCGCATCCGGGGCTCGAGCGGCGCGTCGAAAGCCTGGTGCGACAGGCCGGCCTCACGGTGCAGGATCGGGCCACGCGCGCGGACGGCGACCGTGTGCACCTGGCCTTCACCGTGTCGCCCGCCTCGGTGCGGCAGATGACCGGTGTGCACGCCGCCGTCGCGAGGCTGGCCCGCGTGGAGCGCAGCCTCTGCCTCGGGATGGTGGAGTGATCACGGCCTGGCTCGACCCGTCCGGGTGTCCGGCGGAGCGCCCGCCGCTCGACGAGATGGCGCCGGCCACGCGAAGCCTGCACCTGGCGCTCGACGACCACGCGCGCCGCACGGGCCTGGCCTACCTCCATCCCGACGACCCCACCGTGCAGCTCGACCTCCTGGGATCGGCGCGCACCATCGCCTGGCAGGAAGGGAAGGCCGCGTTCCTGTTTGCCAGCGAGGGCTGCTGGTCGGAGCTGCCACCGCTCTACGCGCGCTACGGCACCACCGCCACGGGACAGCTCATCGCGCGCCTGAAGCATCTGGAGCATGCCGGCGCCGCGCTGGTGTGCGACTCGGGCATGCAGGCCACGGCGCTCGTGTTCGACACGTTGATGGGGCCCGGGCGCCACGCCGTGCTGATGCGGCAGGTCTACAACAAGACCCGCTCGTACCTGCAGTGGCTGGCCGACCGCGTGGGCGGCTCGGTGACGGTGGTGGACGATGGCGATGCGGCGGCGCTGGCGGAGGCGATTCGTCCCGAGACGGCGTTCGTGTTTGCCGAGACCTTCACCAACCCGCTGGTGCGCGCGCAGGACCTGGACCAGTTGCGCGCGGTGATGGCCGGGGCACGCTCCCGCGCGCCGGGCGTGCGGCTGGTGCTCGACACCACCATCGCCACGCCGTGGGCCTTCACGCAGCCGGTCCTCGACCAGGGCGTCGACATTGTCGTGGCCAGCGGCACCAAGGCGCTGGGCGGCGCCGACCGCGACTTGTGGGGCTACATCGCGACACGCGACTCCGAGGTGGGCAACAGCGTGATGGACCTGATGGCCATGCGCGGCGGCATCCTCGACTGGCGGCGCGCCACCGCCATCCTGGGCGGGCTCGACGCCGCGGATGCCGCGCACGCCCGCCGGTCGGCCACGGCCACGCGCGTGGCGGCGTTCCTGGCGGCGCATCCCAGGGTGAGCGAGGTGTTCCACCCATCGCGGCCGTCGCACCCCGACGCGGCGGCGATCGCCCGGCACTACGTGCGGCACGGCTCGCTGCTGTCGTTCCGCGTGGCCGGCGCCGACGAGGCGCGCTCGCGCCACCTGGCCGACGTGCTGGCGACGTGCGTCGTGGTCCGCTACGCGCTGTCGTTCGACGGCCTGACCACCAAGGTGAACCACCACAAGACGGTGTCGGAGTACTTCACGCCCGAGGAGCAACTGCGGCGCAACGGCTTCGACCGGTTGATTCGCCTCGGCGTGGGGATGGAGGAGGCCGACGACTTGATCGCGGCGATCAACTGGACGCTCCATCATGGCGATGCGGTGACGGAGACAGATGTGACGGCGTGGCAACGGGCGCGCGCGGCGGCGCTTGGCATAGACTAGCCGGGACATGAGATTCGCCGCGGCGCTGGCCCTGCTTCTGCTGACCAGCCGGGCCGCCCCTTTTGGGTCGGCCACCCCTCCCAAGCTCATCGTCCTCGTCGTCGTCGACCAGATGCGCGGCGACTACGTGGACAAGTTCCAGCACCAGTGGACGGGCGGGCTGAAGCGCCTCGTCACCGAAGGCGCGTGGTTCCGCCAGGCCGACTATCCGTACTTCGTCACCGTGACGTGCGCGGGACACTTCAGCGTGGGCACCGGCACCGTGCCTTCCGTGCACGGCATGATCCAGAACCAGTGGTGGGAACGCGGCGCCACCAAGTACGTCTCGTGCACCGACGACGAGACGCAGTCGCTCGTGAGCTACGGCACGCCCACGCCCGGGGTGGGGCACAGCGCGGCGCGCCTGGCGACCACCAGCCTGGCCGACGAGCTCCGCATCCAGGGCGCCGCGGCCCCTCGCGTGGTGGGCATCTCGCTCAAGGCGCGGTCGGCCATCGGCCTGGTGGGCCACAAGCCCGACGCGGTGATCTGGCTCGACGAGCCGACGGGCCAGTGGGCCACCTCCACGGCCTTCGCGAAGGACAAGGCCCCGTACTTTGCGGCCTACATCGACGCGCACCCCGTGAAAGACGAGATTGGCCGCACGTGGGACCGCGCCTTGCCGCGCGATCGCTACCTGTATTCCGGCTCGCCCAACCTCCGCCGGAAGATCGCCCTGATGACGCCGGAGTTTCCGCACGTCGTGAAGGGCACGAGCGCGGTGGTGGACAGCACGTTCACCGATGCGTGGGAGTCGAGCCCGTACTCGGACGCCTACCTCGCGCAACTGGCAGGGGCTGCCCTCGACGGACTGAAGCTGGGGCGCGGCGACGGCACCGACTACCTGGGCATCGGCTTCTCGGCGCTCGACAAGGTGGGGCACGACTTCGGATCCGATTCGCACGAGGTGCAGGACGTGCTGATCCGCCTGGACCGCGAGCTGGGCGTGCTGCTCGACAGGCTGGACCGGGACGTGGGCCGCGGCAATTACACCGTGGCGCTGACCTCCGATCACGGGATGTCGCCCGTGCCCGAGCGCGTGGCGGCGGGGGGCTTCGACGCCGGGCGCATCAACACGGTGGCGCTCGGCCAGGCCATCGATGCGGTGCTGACCCGCGAACTGGGTCCCGGCGCCTACCGCACGCGCGTGCAGTACAGCGACATCTACTTCAACGAGGGCGTCTATCACCGGCTCACCGAGAGCCCGAAGGCCATGGCGGCCGTGATTGCGGTCATCGAGGCCACGCCGGGAGTGCTGCGGGTGTACCGCGGCGAGACGCTGCGCGCGGGCGTGAGCGACGCCGACAAGCTGGGGCGGGCGGCGTCGCTCGGTCACTTCCCCGGACGCAGCGGCGATCTCTTCATGATGCCGAAGGCGTACTGGATCACCTCCACCAGCAGCAGCACGCACGGCACCGGGCATGGCTACGACACGCGGGTGCCGGTGGTGCTGTTCGGCGCAGGCATCAAGGCGGGCGAGTACCTGCAGCCCGCTGCGCCCATCGACCTGGCGCCCACGCTGGCGTTCCTCTCGGGCGTCACGCTGCCCGACGCCCGAGGGCGCGTGCTCGCCGAAGCGCTGGCTCAGTAGGAGGGCCGGGACTTCAGTCCCGGCCACTGCGGCCGAGGCTAGAGCCTCGGCCCTCCGTGTAGTGGCCTTTCGCGCAGCATCGCTTCCACTTCACGCCGTGTCGGCACGCCGCCGATGGCGCCCAGCTTCGTGCAGCTCAGGGCAGCCGCGGCGTTGGCTTGGCGCAGCGTGTTCCGGGAGCTGTCGCCGCGCAGGAGCGCGGTGATGAACGCGCCGCGAAACACGTCGCCGCTGCCCGTGGTGTCGACCGCCGTCACGGGAAAGGCCGGCTCGTGAATGAGCGTGTCGCCATCCAGCAGCATGGCGCCCTGCGCGCCCAGCGTCACGCACAACAGGCCGTCGTGGCCGCGGCGCAGCTTCCGGAGCGCGCGCTCGGGGTCGGCCTCTCCGGTGAGCTCGGCCGGCACGTGCTCGGCGAACATCGGGATGCTCACCGTCGCCACCAGCGCCTCGGTGCGGTCGGTGAGCCGATCGATGTCGCTTGTCACCGGCACCCCCGCCGTGCGGGCGAGGGCTGCCACGCGAATCGCCGCCTCCTGGTCCACGTCGTCCACGTGCACCAGGCGCGCGGCGGTGATGACCGATGCCGGCGGCTCGCCGTCGGCCAGCGCCAGGCGATCGTCGCGGTCCCACATCACGATGCGCTCGCCCGAGTGCTCGGCCAGCAGGATCACGGCAAACGCGTTGGCCGCATCGCGGGTGACGGCGTGTGCGGCATCGACGCCGCGCCGGGCCAGCTCCGCTTGCATCAACGCCGCGTTGTCGTCGTTCCCGAAGGCCCCGGCGTAGGTCGCCCGGAGGCCCAACGCCGCGCACGTGCACAGCGTCGTCGTCACCTGTCCGCCGCACGACCGCGTGTGACTGACGATGCGCATCTTGGCGAGGGGGCCTTCGGGCTGGGGGTAGGCGGGAAGGCGATAGACGTAGTCCACCGCATTGGCCCCTACGCCCACGACATCGAAGCGCTCGCCCCACGAGGTCATGGGGGTGAGTATAGGAGATCGGGTTCAGGGGTTCAGAGGTTCAGGGGTTCAGAGGTTCAGGGGTTCAGAGGTTCA
>CAYJPQ010000061.1:0-20983 GCA_964372085.1 uncultured Bifidobacteriaceae bacterium
CTGCAGGGGTCGGCCGCGTCGATGGCGGCGTGGCGCACGACCACCTTCACGCGCGAGCCCGTCATCAGCGTGCCCACGCGAACAGGCAGCGTGCCGGCGCGGTTCTACCGGCCGGCGAGCGGCTTCTCACGCACCGTGCTGCTGGTGCCGGGCGTGCACCGCGACGGCATCGACGAGGCGCGACTGGCCGGCCTGGCCGAAGACCTGGCGTCGACCGGCTACGGCGTCCTGACGATCGCCGCGCCCGACCTGCAGCACTTCCGGATCACGCCGCTCGTGACCGACGTCATCGAGGACGCGGTGGCCTGGGCTGCCGCCGACCGCGGCTTCGCCCCTGACGGCAAGGTGGGCATTCTCGGGGTCTCGTTCTCGGGCGGGCTGTCGGTGGTGGCCGCCGGGCGGCCTTCCATCCGAGACAAGGTGGCGTTCGTGATGTCGTTTGGCGGCCACGGCGACCTGGCGCGCGTGATGCACTACCTGTGCTCGGGCGAAGTGCTGGGCGACCTGGACCGCGCCAAGCACAGTTCGGCCGTGCTGGGCGCCGAGCACGTGAGCGTCCACCCGCCCCACGACTACGGCGTGGCCGTGGTGCTCTTGAGCCTGGCCGATCGCGTGGTGCCGGCCGACCAGGTGGACCCGCTGTCGCGCGGCATCGACACCTTCCTGCTGGCCTCGTCGCTGGCCATGACCGACACCACCGCGGCCGCACGCGAGTTCGGGCGCGCCCGCGAGTACGCCGCCACGCTGCCCGAGCCGTCGCGGACGCTCATGACCTACGTGAACGACCGCGCGGTCGACAAGCTGGGGCCCGTGCTGCTTCCGGTGGCCGACGCGCTCAAGGACCACCCGGCCATGCCGGCGCTTTCGGCCGAACTCGCGGCGCCGCCCGTGGCCCCCGTGTTCCTGCTCCACGGCGTCGACGACAACGTCATTCCCTCCGTCGAAACGGTGCTGCTGGCCGAGTACCTGCGCGGCCGGGACCACGTGCGCGGCCTGCTGAGCGGCCTCATCACCCACGCCGAGGTGAACCGCACGGCCAGCCTCACCGAAGTGTGGCGGCTGGCCAGCTTCTGGCGACAGATCATGCGGAACTAACGAAGTGAGAAGTGAGAAGTGAGAAGTGAGAAGTGAGAAGTCCAAAGCCAAGCGCCCGGGGCCCGAAGCCGCGTCAGGCAGCGGCGTCCGGCTGCAGAAAATCCTCTCGGCGGCGGGCATCGCGTCGCGGCGCGCGTCGGAGCAATTGATTCTCGAGGGGCGCGTCACCGTGAACGGCGAGGTGGTGCGCGCGCTGGGCTCCAAGGCCAACCCCGGCGCCGACGACATCCGCGTGGACGGCCGTCGCGTGAAGACCGCGGTGCGCCAGCGCTACATCGTCCTCTACAAGCCCAAGGGCTACGTCACCACGCGCAAGGACCCCGAGGGGCGGCGCACCGTGATGGACCTCGTCGGCGAGGGCGCCTACATCTACCCGGTGGGCCGGCTCGACTACGACTCGGAGGGCCTGCTGCTGATGATGACCGACGGCGACCTGGCTGCGCGGCTCACCCACCCGCGGCACGAGGTGGAAAAGGTCTACGAGGTCATCGTGATGGGCACGCCCGACGGCGCGGCCCTCGAGAAGATCCGCAAGGGCGTGTACATCGACGGCCGCCGCACCGCGCCGGCCCAGGTGCGCGCCGGCTCCACCGTGAAGGCCGCGCGCCCCACGACCCTGCTCACCATCACGCTGCACGAGGGCCGCAACCGGCAGATCCGGAAGATGTGCAGCGCGGTGGGCCTGCCGGTGCGCGACCTGCGCCGCATCCGAATGGGCCCCATCGGCCTCGGCCATCTCAAGCCGGGCCAGTGGCGCGACCTCACCCCGCGCGAAGTGGACGCGCTGCACGAACAGTCGAGCTAGCACCCTCGCACTTGTCACTTCTTGTCACGTCTGACTTCCGGCTGTTCGCGCGAGGTCGACGGAGCCGGTTTGAGGCTATACTTTTGCGCGGCTTCGGAGGACTGCCCTCCGCGGCATTTGCGTGTTTGCCCAGTTTTCCGTCAGGAGTCAACTAATGAAGCGCATCGCATCTCGGTTCGTGCCAGCGGTGGCGCTGCTGATCGCCGGTCTTGCGTGGGTCGCCCCACAAATGTCCGGCCAGAGCAGCCCATTGCCGAGCACGAAAAACGGCGAGTGGCCCATATACACGGCTGATATCAAAGGCAGCAAGTACTCGCCGCTGGATCAGATTAACGCGAGCAACTTCAGCAAGCTCGAAGTGGCTTGGAGATTCAAGACCAATAACCTGGGCCCCCGCCCCGAAACCAAGCTCGGCGCCACGCCGATCATGGTGAAGGGCATGGTCTACGCCGTGGCGGGCACCCGCCGTGCGGTGGTGGCGCTTGACGCCCGCACTGGCGAGCAGAAGTGGATGTACTCGATGGACGAGGGCGAGCGCGCCACGCGCTGGGCCCCCCGCCAGCTCTCGGGCCGCGGCGTCGCGTACTGGACCGACGGCAAGGGCGACGAGCGCGTCATCTACGTCACGACGGGCTACCGCCTCGTGTCGCTCAACGCCAAGACCGGCCAGCCCGTGGCCGACTTCGGCACCAACGGCGTTGTCGACCTGAAGGTGGGCGTCGTGATCGGCAAGGACAAGCAGATCGACCTCGAGAAGGGCGAAATCGGCCTCCACGCCGTGCCGCTCGTCGTGGGCGACAAGATCATCGTCGGATCGTCGATGTTCGAAGGCCTGGGCTACGTGTACAGCACCAACGCCAAGGGCCTCATCCGCGCCTTCGATGCGAGGACCGGCAAGCAGATCTGGCGCTTCAACACCATCCCCTACCCCGGCGAGAAGGGCAACGAGACCTGGGAAGACGGTTCGTGGGAGTGGACGGGCAACGTGGGCGTGTGGACGCAAATGACGGCCGACCCCGAAGCCAACCTGGTCTACCTGCCTGTTGAGACGCCCACCATCGACGAGTACGGCGGCAACCGCCCCGGCGACAACCTCTACGCCGAGAGCCTCGTGGCCGTGGATCTCAACACCGGCAAGTACAAGTGGCATTTCCAGTTCGTGCATCACCCGATTTGGGACCATGACATGTCGTCGCCCGGCCTCCTCATCGACCAGGTGGTCGACGGCAAGCCGCGCAAGCTGATTGCCGTGCCCACCAAGCAGGGCTGGCTCTACACCTTCGACCGCATCACCGGAGAGCCCATCTGGCCGATCGAAGAAAGGCCCGTGCCACAGAGCACGATCCCCGGCGAGAAGACGGCCAAGACGCAGCCCTTCCCCACCAAGCCGCCCGCCTACTCGCGCACGCACATCGCCGAGAGCGACCTCATCGACTTCACCCCGGGTCTGCGCGCCCAAGCGCTGAAGAACCTCGCCAACTTCCGCTGGGAGCAGATTCCTTACGTGCCGCCGACGGGTCCGGAGTCGCCGAACCTCATGGGCGCCGTCAACATCGCCAACACCAGCGGCGGCGTGAACTGGCCCGGCTCGGGCTTCGACCTGGAAACAGGCCACTTCTACACGCAGGCTGGAAACGCGGCGGTCTCCGTGGGTCACTACGACCAGGAAGAGTTCGAGAAGGTGGATCCCAAGCGCCCTGGCCCGCGCCTCCCCCGGTGGGAAGCCGAGCCCAACTACGGGCTGCCCCGCGCCCCGGCCGCCCCTGGCGCGCCGGCCGCGCCGGCCGGCATCAACTTCCCTGGCGGCACCGGCCGACGCGCGCTGGCCGAAGGCCTCGACGGCCTGCCCATCGTGAAGCCCCCCTACGGCGTGATGGCGTCGATCGACCTCACCAACGGCACGCTGCGTTGGCAGGTGCCGCACGGCGACACGCCCGACCCGGTGCGCAACCACCCGCTGCTCAAGGGCATGGACATCCCCAAGACCGGCCAGAGCGGCAGCGTGGGTGTGGTCGTCACCAAGACCCTGGTGATTGCCGGCGACCCGCAGCCCACCAACATGCCGGGCCGCGAGCGCGGCGCCATGCTGCGCGCCTACAACAAGGACACCGGCGCGCAGGTGGGCGAAGTGTTGATGCCCGCGCAGATCAGCGGTTCGCCGATGACCTACTCGGTGAACGGCCGCCAGTACATCATCGTGGCGGTGAGCGGCGGCAACTACACCGCCGAGTACATCGCCTACGCGCTGCCCCAGAGCGCGATTCGCTAGGCGGCGACAGCGCGTCAGGAGTTCAGAGTCAAGAGTTCAGAGTTCAGAAGCGGGCGGGGCCTTCCGGGGTCCCGCCCGTTTCCTTTTTTGCGCAGATGCGGTGAGGTCTCGAGCGGCCTAGTCGCCCGGCCGGCGCCCCTCGGCGCCAGGGGCATCGAGCAACGCCTGCAGCTCGCCGAACGCGTCGAGCCTGGGCGTGGCGGCAGACGACGGCCGGGGGGCCTGCCTGGGCCGGGCCGCGGCCCGCACGCCGCTGCCGGGCCGCCGCGGCGCCGCGAAGGCTGGCACGGTGGCGCGGCTTCGGCGGAACCACACCGCCAGGCACAGGCCCACGGTGAGCCAGGTCGCCCACCCGGCCAGCAGTTCCAGCGGCAGGGCGTTCACGGCGTCCACCACGACGTTCACGGCACCCATGTGAAGCTCTCCCCCGCCGCCAACGAGTAGTTGGTCAGCAGCGATTCGAAGATCGGCGACCGCACGCTCTCGCCCGTCATGGCCGATCGCAGCGACTGGTCGAGGTTGGCGCCGGCGTCGTGCTTGAGCACGAGGATAATCACCACGCGACGCTGATCCGAGGTGTCGCGCGTGCGCGTCTGCAGGTGGTGGCCCACGTTGAGCTTGCGAACGGGCACCGGGCGCGACAGCGCCTCCCGCACCCACACGGCGATGCGCCCGGCGCGGCGGGCAGCCCGCCATTCCTCGAGCGCGCGGCCTTCGTGAAAGGTCACGCCGGCGGGAATCTCCTCGGAGCTGGCGCCCACGCAGATAATCTCCTCCGCCGAGTTCAGCACCGCCTTCATCTCGTCGGTGAAGCGCGGCTGCGCCGACCCGTCCTCGATGGCGTCGAACGAGTTCAGCCGCCAGCGGAACTCATCGGAGAACAGGAGAATGCGAAACGACGCGCGCCGGCCCATCTGGTCGGAGGCGTCCTTCACGATGAGATCGTGGGTAATCTCCGGCGGCGTGGGCGGCACCACCCAGAGGTAGCGCGCCTCGATCGCCGTCGATACGAGCAGCCACCCGCCAACGGCGGCCCACGCGACGGTCAGCCCCCACCTTGTGAATCGAGTCAGCCTCGCCATACGAGCGGCCAGTTTGCAGGAATGCTGCCAAGCAGAAACCGCCCCGCATCGGCCGTACCGGGCTACTCGGAGTCACAAAACCGTCGGCCGCCTTTCATAAATGGCATCTCGGTGGCGTTACTCCCCTGAAACGGGGTCATCCTCGTTGGGCGCATCGCCCTCGTCAAGCGGCAACATCTCCTCGGGCACCGGCCGCTCCATCAGCAGCGCCGGCGGCTCGAACCCCAACTGCTGCGCCATGTCCTCGATCTTGGGCAGGTCGTTCAGGTCCTTCAGGCCGAAGCGGATGAGGAACTCCTTGGTGGTGCCGTACAGGAATGGGCGCCCAATCACGTTCTTGCGGCCCACGATCTTGATCAGGTGCCGCTCGAGCAAGGTCGAGAGCACGCCCGAGGTGTTGACGCTGCGGATATCGCCGATCTCCGCGGCCGTCACCGGCTGCTTGTAGGCAATCACCGACAGGGTCTCGAGCCCGGCCACCGACAGCTTGTTCGCGGTGCGCTCGTGGAAGAGCCGCCGCACCCATTCGTGGTACTCGGGCCGCGTCGTGATCTGGAAGCCGCCCGCCACCTCGGTGAGGTGCAGCCCGCCCCGATCGGCGTAGTCGACCTTGAGCGCCTCGAGCGCCGCCTGCACATCTTCCTTCGGCTCGTCGCTCAGTAGCTTGTAGAGCATGCGCGGCGTGAGCGGATCGGGCGACGCAAACACCAGCGCCTCGATCACCGCCTTCAGTTGCGCCAGGGCCATGTGGGGGACGGGTTCTACAGGTTCGTCGCTCATTCCGTCTCCGTCTTCGGCGGCGCCACCGGTGCGGGGTGGTGCGCCCTGTACTGGTCTTCAGGGTCGTGGATCGGGTGCGGCGCGTCCGCGGGACGCGCGCGTTTGTAGATGCGGATGGCGCCGGCGCCCCCTTGCTGGAAGACGCGGATCATCTTGAGGCGGATCATCTCCAGCATCGCGAGAAACGTGACGATCATGTCCGTGCGCGTGGCCACGTCGTCGAACAGGTCCTCGAAGCCGCAGGCCTCGGTTTCCGAGAGCCGCTCCATGAGCTGCTCGATGCGCACCTCGATGGGCACCTGCTCCGCCGGCAGGGGGACAGGCGGGCGCTCGCGGGTGCGCTCGAGCACCTGGCGGAACGCCGCCAGCAGGCTGAAGAGGTCCACCTCGACCTCGGGCTCGTAGTCCTCGCCGGCAATCTCCTCGATGCGCGAGTCGGGCCGGCCCCACTGGGCGCTGCGCAGCGTCTCGCGGTCGTGCAGCATCTCGGCGGCCGCCTTGAACTGCTGGTGCTCGATCAGGCGCCGCACCAGCAGGTCGCGCGGGTCTTCCTCGTCCGTCCCGTCGCCCGCGGCCGTCTCGGGCCGCGGCAGCAGCAACTTGCTCTTGATGTGGATGAGCGTGGCCGCCATCACCAGGAACTCGCTCGCCACGTCGAGGTTGAGCTCCTGCATCAGGTTCAGGTAGTCCAGGTACTGCCTGGTGACCAGCGCAATCGGGATGTCGTAGACGTTGATCTGGTGCTGCTTGATGAGGTGCACCAGCAGGTCGAGCGGCCCCTCGAACGACTGCACCTTGATCTTGATCGACTCCAGCTGCGACTCGAAGGCCTCGTCGGCCCTGGGCGCGTCGGGCGGAAGCTCGGGCGTGTCGGCCATCAGTACTTCAGCCTCACCGCGCCGCGCACGCGCTCCATGGTTTCGTGGGCGGCGGCGCGCGCCTTCTTCGAGCCCTCGATCAGCACGTCGCGCAGGTAGCCGGGCCGCGCCTGGGCCTGCGCGCGCCGCTCGCGGATGGGATCGAGCACGGTGTTGATGGCCACGGCCAGCCTGGTCTTCACCTCGACGTCGCCCACCTTGCCCAGCCGGTAGCGCGCCTTCAGGTCCTCGACCTCGTCTTTGTTGGGATTGAACGCGTCGTGGTAGTCGAACACCGGGTTGCCCTCCACGGTGCCGGGGATGTCGGCCCGCACCCGCTTCGGGTCCGTGTACATCTGCCGCACCTTGGCCTGCACGGTCTTCGCATCGTCCGCAAGGTCGATGGTGTTGTTGTAGCTCTTGCTCATCTTGCGGTTGTCGAGCCCGGGCAGGCGCGGCGTCCTGGTGAGCATCTGCTGGGGCTCGACGAACACCTCGCCGTAGAAGTTGTTGAACCGGCGCACCACCTCGCGCGTCAGCTCGAGGTGCGGCACCTGGTCTTCGCCCACCGGCACGCGGTGCGCGTTGTACACGATGATGTCGGCGGCCTGCAGCAGGGGGTAGCCCAGGAACCCAATCGTCGAGAGGTCCTTGTCGGAGAGCTGGTCGAGCTGCTCCTTGTAGGTGGGCACGCGCTCCAGCCACGGGATGGGCGTGATCATCTGCAGCAGCAGGTAGAGCTCGGCGTGCTCGGGCACGAGCGACTGCACGAAGAAGGTGCTCCGCTCGGGATCGAGGCCGGCGCCAATCCAGTCGGCGACGTTGTCGAGGCCGTTCTCGACGATGTCGGCGGTGTCCGCGTAATGGGTGGTCAGCGCGTGCCAATCCACGACGCAGTAGAAGCAGTCGTACTCCTTCTGGAGGTCGACCCAGTTATGCAGGGCGCCCACGAGGTGGCCCAGGTGGAGCTTTCCGGTCGGGCGCATCCCCGACAGCACGCGTTGTTTGGTCACAGCAGCCACGACAGCACCAGGGCCAGCACGGGCTCGGCAATCAGCCCGAGCATGCCCGTCAGCATCAAAGCATACAGAATCAAGAAGCCGTACGGCCGGAGTTGCTCCACGAGGTGGGCCCCGGCCGGGGGCAGCACCCCGATCAGCACGTTGCCGCCGTCGAGCGGCGGCACCGGCAGCATGTTGAACACCGCCAGCAGCACGTTGAGGACGACCGCCACACGGAGAAGCTGCAGGGGCGCCGACATCACCGCCCGCCCGGCGATGTCGCCGGGCGCCACGTCGGGCAGCGCGGCCATGATGCCCGCGGCCGCGACCGCCAGCACGAGGTTGCTGGCCGGGCCGGCGGCCGCGATGATGGCGAAATCGCGCCGCGGCGACTTCAGGTGCCGCGAATCCACCGGCACGGGCTTGGCCCAGCCAATCAGCGGCAGGCCCGTCGTGATGGCCACCAGCGGAAACAGCAGCGTGCCAATGGGGTCGATGTGCACGACGGGGTTGAGCGACAGGCGCCCCATCAGCCGCGCCGTCGGGTCGCCCAGGCGATCCGCCGCCCATGCGTGGGCCGCCTCGTGCACCGACAGCGAGGCCACGAGCACGCTCAACCCGATCAAGATTTGGGTGAAATCCAAGCCAGTCAAGGACTTACCAAAATATCACGGGTTCGAGGCGAAATGCGCGATTACCGCGTCGGCCGCCCTGGCGCCCACCGCCGACGTGAGCTCTTCGCGCGTGGCCCGGCGGACGCCCGACACGCTGCCAAACCGCGTCAGCAGCAGCTTGCGGCGGCGCACGCCGATGCCGGCAATCCCGTCAAGCTCCGATCGCAGGTTGCGCTTCGTTCGCGACTGGCGGTGGAACGTGATGGCAAAGCGGTGCGCCTCGTCGCGAATGCGCTGCAGCAGCCGCAGGGCCGCGCCGTGCGGGTCGAGCGCGATGGGGTCGGCGCTGTCGCGCGTGAACACCAGTTCCTCCTTCTTGGCCAGCCCCACGGCCACCAGGTTCGACAGGCCCACCGTCTCGAGGGCCGCATAGGCCGCATTCAACTGGCCCTTGCCGCCGTCGATCACGATCAGGTCCGGGAACGGCCCACCGGCCTCCAGCACCTTCGCGTAGCGCCGACGAACGACCTGCTCCATGGCCGCAAAGTCGTCCAGGAAACGGGCATCCTCCCCTCTTAACTCCGAACTCTGCACTCTGAACTTCCGGTAGTCCCCCGGCCGCATCCGCCCTTCTTCGCACACGACCATCGAGGCCACGGTGTCGCTGCCCTGGATGGTGGAGATGTCGAAGCAGTCGATGCGCCGCGGCAGGCGCGACAGGCGCAGCGCCGCCTGCAGCGTCTCGAGGGCCTCGTAGTTGGCGGTGGCGTTGCTGTCGAACCGCGTGCGATAAGCCAGGGCGGCGTTGCGGTGGGCCAGCTCCACCAGGCCCTTCTTGTCGCCCCGCTGGGGCACCACCAGCCGCACCTTGCGGCCGGTGCGGCCGGCCAGCCACGACTCCAGCACCGCGGCCTCGTCCAACGCCACCGGCACGTGCACTTCGGGCGGCGCCGCCTGCCCGGCGTACACGTGCTGCACCGCGGCCTCGACGACTTCAGCCTCGGAGGCGCTCTCGTCGTCCGATTCCCACACGAACTCCACGCGGTCCGCCACCCGACCGCCCCGCACCAGGAACACATGGACGATGGCGCCGTGGGCGCCCACCTGCACGCCGAACACGTCGCGGTCGCCAAGCTCGGTGGAGGCCATCTTCTGCTGCCGCTCACCCAGGGCCTGCACCGTCCGCATGGCATCGCGCAGGTGAGCCGCCTGCTCGAAGCGCTCGCCGAGGGCGGCATCCACCATCCGGGCGTGCAACTGGTCGGCCAGTTCCTGGTTGCGCCCCTCCAGGAAGAGCCGCGTGTCGGCCACCGCCACCTGGTAGCGATCGGGACTGCAGATGGACGCCACGCACGGCGCCAGGCAGCGCTTGATGTCGTACTCGAGGCAGGGCCGGCCCCGCTGCCCGGTAATCACCTCGTTGCACGACCGGATGCCGAAGATCTTGTGCGTGAGGGCCATGGTCCGGCGGGCGAACCTGGCCGGCAGGAATGGGCCCGCGTAGACAGTGCCGTCGCGCTCCACCGACCGTGCCACCAGCACGCGCGGGAAGGCCTCGGTGGTGGTGAGTTGCAGGTAGGGATAGTTCTTGTCGTCGCGCAGCAGGATGTTGAACCTGGGGCTGCGCTGCTTGACCAGGTTGCTCTCAAGCGCCAGGGCCTCCACCACCGAGTCGGTGACAATCACCTCCAGGGCGGCGATTTCGTCGAGCAACGCGTCGGTCTTGGGACTCGACCCGCCCGCGGCCAGGTAGCTGCGCACGCGGTCGCGGAGCGACCGGGCCTTGCCCACGTAGATGGTCTCCCCGGCGGTGTTGCCATACAGGTAGACCCCGGGCTGCTCGGGCAGGCGGGAGATCTGTTCCTTGAGATCGTGGATGGGCATCGACTACCCTTAGGCTGGCCTCCATTATGACCTTCACAGGCGCGATTGGCGCCGTCTGCATGTTTCCCCTCCGGGCGATCATCAACACGTCGGTGGCCCTCGGCATCCACCCGAACGTCCTCACCCTGATCGGGGTGCTCGTCAACGTGGCGGCGGCCTGGGCCCTGGCGATGGACCGCTTCGTGCTGGCTGGGGTCATCATGATCGTGGCCAACATCTTCGACTTCATCGACGGCAAGGTGGCCCACATCACGGGCAAGCAGTCGGCATTCGGGGCGTTCTGGGACTCTACGCTCGACCGCTTCTCGGACCTGGCGCTCTTCACCGGCCTCATCTGGCTGTACGCGGAGCTGGGCCGCAACGGCTACGTGCTGATCGCGACGCTGGCGCTCATCTTCTCGATCATGACGAGCTACGCTCGCGCGCGCGCGGAGTCGCTGATCGACAAGTGCAAGGTCGGCTTCATGGAGCGGCCCGAGCGCATCGTGCTGTTCATGATCGGTGCCTTCACCGACCGGATGGCGGGCGTGCTGTGGGTGATCCTC
Organism: uncultured Bifidobacteriaceae bacterium; assembly: GCA_964372085.1. Taxonomy (GTDB): domain Bacteria; phylum Acidobacteriota; class Vicinamibacteria; order Vicinamibacterales; family UBA2999; genus 12-FULL-67-14b. The sequence goes on from CAYJPQ010000061.1 coordinate 10,933, forward strand.
GTGCTGTCGATCGTCACCGTCGGCAACCGGATTCACTACACCTACCTGGCGCTCAACAAGAAGCCGATGCCGCAGGGTGTGTTCGCGCGCTTCTTCTTCTGGCGCGACGAGCGCGCCACGCTGCCCTACGATATCTGGGTGATCGCGATTCTCGCGTTCGTGTGGCTGACGCCGCCAGGCTGGATCAGCGACCCCACGGCGTCGGGGATGGGCCTGCTCGGCTTCCTGCGGCCCTGAGGAAGAAGGCCGCCGTCAGGCGGCCTTCTTCAGCTTGGGAGTCTTCGTCACTTTCTTGGGCGTGCTGCTGCCCCACACTGCCTTCCGCGCCATCGGGCCTCCCAGGATGCCTTGCGTTTCTTCGCCACCGGCTTGATGGTCGACACCTTCTTCGCCGACACCGCGCCGTCGGCCTTGGCCGTCTTCGGCTTCACCCCTTATCGGAAGGTGAAAGGTGAAAGGTTAAAAGTGAAAGGGAGCACTGTGCACGGTCCTGCATGGCCTTTCCTTTCACTTTTCACTTTTCCCTTTTCACTTTTCACCTTTCACTTTCTAGACCGATTCCCTGGTGTCCCTGCCGCCGAGGTGGATGCCGGGGCCGTCGTCGAACTCGATGTCATGGCTGCCGATTTTCTCGCGCAGCACGTGGCGCACCTCGCCGATGCACGGGCCGGGCACCACCAGGCGGCGCGCCACCCCCGACCGGCGCGAGGCCAGGATCAGGGTCGCCACCTCCCCGCCCTTCCAGGTCACGCCGCTGATGGCCCGATAGGGTATGAAGCCGCCGTCGGTCCAGATGCCGTCGTGGTACAGCCCGCGGCGGATGCGCGTGGAGAGCGGCAGCAGGTAGCCGTAGTAGGTGAACATCATCGCCACGCCGAACAGCGAGGCCGGCTTCGGTACCGTCAGCGACGTCACGAGCAGCAACAGGCCCAGCATCACGCCAATGGCCAGGCTGATGGCATAGAACGGCGGCTTGGGCGCGGGCCACACCACCACGGTCCGCGCGCGGCGGCGCACCCAGGTGGCGATCTCCCAGCCCACGCGCAGGTTGACGATGACAAACAGGAGGCCGAGCGCCAGCAGGGCCTGCCGCAGGAACCCGGCAAGCGCCTCGGGGCTCACAGGCCCTCGGTGGGCATCCCGGCCCCGTCGGCGCGGTCGCCCTCGCGCGACAGGGTGGGATCGAAGCAGCGGCGGCACCTCGCTTCGTAGGTGCCCTGCGCGCCCAGCAGCACGCGGTCGGCATTGTGCACCAGGCGTTGCGTATGGTTGGCCGGGTTGCCGCACACCATGCAGATGGCACGCGTCTTGGTGATGTACTCGGCGATGGCGAGCAGCTGAGGCATGGGCTCGAAGGGCTTGCCCAGGTAGTCCTGGTCGAGCCCCGCCACCACCACCCGCACGCCCCGGGCCGCCAGCTGGGTGGCGGCCGCCGGCAGCTCCGCGTCGAAGAACTGCCCTTCGTCGATGCCCACCACCTCGGTGTCGGGCCGCACCTTCGAGAGCAGCTCCGCGGAGGTGGCGGCGCTGTCCGACGGGATGCGCAACTCGCTGTGCGACACGATGTGGTCTTCTGAAAAGCGGGTGTCCACGGCCGGCTTGAAGATCTGCACGCGCTGGCGCGCAATCTGGGCGCGGCGCAGCCGGCGGATCAGCTCTTCGCTCTTGCCGCTGAACATGCTGCCGACGATGACTTCGATCCAGCCCGCGGCTGGCGTGCGGACAACGTCCATGAAACTGGCTCAGGCCCTGGTCTGGTATTCCCCGGTCACCGTGCTGACGCGAATGACGTCGCCTTCGCCGATGAAGGGCGGCACCTGGATGACGACGCCGGTCTCGAGCGTGGCGGGCTTGGTCTGGTTGGTGGCCGTGGCGCCCTTGATGGAGGGCATGGTCTCCACCACCTTGAGGTCCACGGTCTGCGGCAGCTCGATGCCGACCGGGTTCTCGCCGTAGAACTCCACGCTGATGGTCATCTCGGGCTTGAGGAAGCTCACGCCGTCGCCCAGTTCCTCGGCCGACAGGTGAATCTGCTCGTAGCTCTCGGTGTCCATGAAATGGTAGCCGTCCCCGTCGTTGTACAGGTACTGCATCTTCCGCTCGTCGAGGGTGGCGCGCTCCACGATGTCTTCGGACCGGAGCTTCTGCTCCGACATGGTGTTGGTGCGCAGGTTGCGCATCTTCAAGCGGACGAACCCGCGCAGGTTGCCGGGGGTCACGTGCTGGCGATCGAACACCCGGTAGAGCTCGTTGTCGATCTTGACGATCATGCCCTTCCGGAGTTGCGTCGCGAGGAGGTTGTCAGCCATAAAGTCTTTGGAATCAGTCAGTAGAACCCAACGATCCTAGCACACGGCGAGCGGCCCCGGCCAGTCGTGCTACGATGCGAATGTTGTGGCGTTTGCGCGCTGGGATCCCTTCCGCGAGCTCATCAGCATCCAGTACCGCCTCGAGCGCCTGCCCGCGAGCGGGCCGCAGGGATGGGCGCCTGCCGTGGACCTCTGCGAGACCGCCGACGCCTTCATCTTCACCGCCGAATTGCCCGGGCTCACCCGCGACCAGGTCAGCATCCAGGTGCAGGACGGCCGCCTCATCCTGCAGGGACGCCGCGCCGCCCGCGTGAGCTGCGAGCACTATCACCAGGTGGAGCGCGGCCACGGCGAGTTCCTCCGGAGCTTCGCCTTGCCGCAGGCCGTGGAACCCGGCGGCATCACCGCAGACCTGTCGGACGGCGTGCTCACGGTCACGGTGCGCAAGGCGCCCGCGCCCCGCCGCGTCGTCGTCACATGAAGCGCCTCTCCGTCGTCACGCTGCTGCTGGCCGTGGGCATCATGGTGGGCCTGGTGCTCTCGGGCCGGCCGGCCGAACAGGACGCCGTCATCGCGGCGCGCCCCGGCGCCACCGATGCGGCGCAACCGGCCCCGCAAGCGGCGGCGCCCGCCATGCAGAACGGCGGGCCCGACTTCACCGGCGTCGCCGCGCAGGCCGTGCGCGCGATCACGAATATCTCGTCGGTGCAGGTGATTCCGCGCCGCACGTCGCCGTTTGCCAACGATCCGTTCTTCCAGTACTTCTTCGGCGACCAGAACGAGATGTACGGGCGCAACCGCTACGAGTCGAGCCTGGGCTCGGGCGTGGTGGTGTCGGCCGACGGCTACGTGGTGACCAACAACCACGTGATCGGCGACAACGTGGCCGAGGTGACCGTCACCGTCGGAAACCGAGGCGAGCTGCCGGCCAAGATCATCGGCGTCGACCCGTGGACCGACCTGGCGCTGCTCAAGGTGGACGCCACGGGGCTGCCCGTCATTCCCTGGGGCGACTCGTCCAGGCTGAAGGTGGCCGAATGGGTGATGGCGGTCGGCAACCCCTTCTCGCTGAGCCAGACGGTGACGCTTGGCATCGTGAGCGCCCTCGGCCGCACCAACATGGGCATCACCGCCTACGAAGACTTCATCCAGACCGACGCCGCCATCAACCCGGGCAACTCGGGCGGCGCGCTCGTCAACGGCCGCGGCGAGCTGGTGGGCATCAACACCGCCATCTTCTCGCAGAGCGGCGGCTACCAGGGCATCGGGTTTGCCGTGCCCAGTAACCTGGTGCGGCGCGTCGTCGACGACCTGAAGCGGTACGGCCAGGTGCGCCGGGGATCCATCGGCTACCTGGAAGTGTCGCCGCTCACCTCGCGCCTGGCTGAGGAACTGCGGGCCCCCAAGGTGGATGGCATCGTCGTCACCCGCATGATGCGCGGGTCGCCCGCGATGCGGGCCGGCCTGCAACCGGGCGACGTCATCGTGTCGGTGAACGGCACCGTCATCTCCGACCCGTCGCAGTTCCTCCGTATCATCTCCGACAGCGAGATTGGATCCACCGCCCGCATCCTAGTGCTGCGCGACGGATCGCGGTCCACGCTGCGAATCCCGATCGAGGCCCAGCAGCAGCGCCCCGCCCCGCAGCAGCGGCAGCGCTAGACCCCCATGCAGTCCACTGGCGCGTCGGCCATCCCCTCGAACACGCTCCCCATCGTGATGGCGCTCTCGCTGGTGCTGCTTCTCGCCGGCGCCGTCGCCGTGATTGCCGGCGGCCTGGTGTGGCGGCTGTTCCGGGCCGTTGAAGGCGGCCAGGCCAGGGTGCAGCCCGTGGCGAAGGCTACCGTGCGGTTCGTTCGCTTCGTCGTCTTCGCGGTGACGACCGTGGTGCTGGCGTTCCCGGCCCTCGACTTTGCCGGCGTGGACCTGGCCGTGGGACTCCGTGACGAGGACGTGGCCCGCTGGGCCACACAGACGGGCGTGCGCGTGGCCGTGCTCCTGCTGCTGGCGTTCGGCGCCAACCGCGTCGCGTCCGCGCTGATTCAGCGCGCCGAAAAGGAGATGCTCGCCGGCGGCGCCCACCACGACGCCGAGCGCCGCAAGCGCACGGCCACGCTGGCCAGCACCCTGGGCCGGTTCGCCGCGGCCCTCATCTGGACGGTAAGCCTGCTCGTGGTGCTGCGTGAGCTGGACGTCGACATCACCCCCATCCTCACGGGCGCGGGCATCCTGGGCCTGGCCATCGGCTTCGGCGCGCAGACGCTGGTGAAGGACATCATCTCGGGCATCTTCCTCATCATCGAAGACCAGGTGCGCGTGGGCGACGTCGCGCTGGTCAACGGCGTCGGCGGCCTCGTCGAGGAGATCAACCTGCGGACGATCGTGCTGCGCGACCTCGACGGCACCGTGCACGTGATTCCCAACGGGGAGATCCGTACGCTGGCCAACCGCACCAAGGAGTTCTCGTACTACGTGATCGACCTCGGCATCGACTACGACACCGACACCGACCTGGCCGTCGAGGCCGTGAAGGCGGCGGGCGCGGACCTGCAGGCCGACCCCGCGTTCGGTCCGAGCATCCTGGAGCCGGTGGAAGTGCTGGGCGTCGACAATTTTGCCGACTCGGCCGTGATACTGAAGTTCCGCATCAAGACCCTGCCGCTCAAGCAGTGGGAAGTGGGCCGCGAACTGCGGCGCCGCGTGAAGAAGACGCTCGACGCCCGCGGCATCCGCATCCCGTTTCCGCAGATGGAAGTGACCCTGAGGAAGTGAGAAGTCAGAGGTGAGAAGTTGGAAGCGGGTCTGCCCTTCTCACTTCTCACTTCTCACTTCTCACTTCTCACTTCTCACCTCGACACGGACGGATGGCCCGCCACCGACGCACGCCACAACCGATCCCTGCCCACGCGAATGCCGATGCGCGCGCTCCAGGCCACCTCGCCGGGTGCGTGGCCGAGGTCGCGGACCGTCAGGGGGCCGCGCGACAGCGAACGCAGGTTGTCGCTTAGGGTGATGCCAAGCGCGCGGGTGAGGTTGCCGGGGCCCCGGCACAGGTCGTGGTCGGCCACCGGAAGCTTCCCCGCCCGCCAGGGGGCCCGGTTGCGCCGCCGCCGCATCAGGGCGAGGCCCTCCAGCGGCTCGAGGGCACGAATCAGCACCGCCGCGGGATGCCCTTCCCCTTCGGTGACGGCGTTCACCAGGTGGTGCAAACCGTAGTTGAGGTACACATACGCGCGCCCGGGCGCGCCGTAGAGCGGCGCGTTCCGCGCGGTGCGGCCGGCGGCCGCATGGCAGGCGGGATCGTCCTCGCCGATGTACGCCTCGACCTCGACAATCACCCCCGACACCGCCCCGGCCTCGGCGCGATACACCAGCACCTTGCCGAGCAGGTCGCGCGCCACGTCGAGAGTGGAGCGGGCATAGAAGTCTGGCGGCAGAATCACGGCACGGGGGCGCCGAGCTCGATCAGGTAGGTCCGCGCCTGCACGCGGCGCGACCGATCATCGAGCGCCTGGCGAATGCGCGCCACCGACCCATCCTTGAGCAGGCGCTCGCGCGCGAAGTCCACGGCCAGGGCCGTCGGGTCGCGGCCCCCGGCCCAACGGTCGGCGGCCACCGCCCTGGCGATGGCCACACTAGACGCGTCGCCAATGCGTGCCAGCGCCTCGAGCGCGCCCCCGGCCTGCGCGCGCTGGCCGGCCTCCCGATGGAAGTGATACCGCTCGGTGAGCGACTGCACGGCCTGCACCGGACGCAGCCGCCCCAGTGCGTCCATCGCCGCCAGTTGCTCGGTCTCGTTCGAGTTATTGAGCAGCCCGAACAACGCGTCCAGCAGGCCGGCCGGCGGCGCCGGCACCGGCGTTAGGTCAAGGGGCACCGCCAGCACGCGCCCGGCCACGCGCGCACCCGCAATGCGCGATCGCCGATCGGGGCCGCCAATCATCTCGGTGAGCACCTGCACGGCCGCACCCAGTTCGGCCGGCGCCACACCCCTCGCCGACCGGCCCGCGAGCACGCCGAAGGCGTAGGCGGCGTTGATGCGCTCGGCGCGGGTCCCAGTGCTCAGCAGCGCCAGCGGCGCGGCCAGTGAGCCGGGCCCAATCGGCGCGACCGGCGCCAGCCCGGCGTCGAACGCCCCCTCGAAGCCGCGGTCGGGCAGCGTCACGCCGTGGCGCTGCAAGGTCTCCACCAACAACGGCTGGGCCGAGGCGGCCGACGCCGCACCGGCACCCCCCAGCACCCCCAGCACCAGGCACCACCGAATCATCGCCCCACCGTCTGCAGCAGCTTGTTGGACGACAGCACTTCGCGGATGTAGCGGCCCGTGTGCGACTCGGGCACGTGCGCCACCTGCTCGGGCGTGGCCATGGCGATCACGCGCCCGCCGCCTTCGCCGCCCTCGGGGCCCAGGTCGATGATCCAGTCGGCGGTCTTGATCACGTCGAGGTTGTGCTCGATGACGAGCAGCGTGTGGCCGGCCTCGATCAGCTTGCGGAAGGCCGCCAGCAGCTTGGCGATGTCGTCGAAGTGCAGGCCCGTCGTGGGCTCGTCCAGGATGTAGAGCAGCCGCTCGCCGCCGTGCGACGAGAGGTGGGCGGCAATCTTGATGCGCTGCGCCTCGCCGCCCGACAAGGTGGTGGCCGGCTGGCCCAGCCGCAGGTAGCCCAGACCAATCTCGTCGAGCACCTGCAGGCGGCGCAGCACCTTTGGCGTGCTGGTGAAGAACGTGAGCGCCTCGCGCACGGTCATGGCGAGCACCTGGTTCACGTTCTTGCCGCGGTACCGCACGTCGAGCACCTGCGCCTTGAAGCGCTTGCCGTCGCACTGCTCGCAGGGCACGAAGACGTCGGCCAGGAACTGCATCTCCACCCGCACCTCGCCCTCGCCCTGGCACGCCTCGCACCGCCCGCCGGGCACGTTGAACGAGAAGTGGCTGGCGGTGAGCCCGCGCGACTTGGCGTCCTTGGTGGAGGCAAAGAGCTCGCGGATGGGATCGAAGGCCTTGAGGTAGGTGACCGGGTTCGACCGCGGCGTGCGGCCGATGGGCGTCTGGTCCACCAGCACCACGTCGCTCACGTACTCGTGGCCATCGAGCCGCTGGTGGGCGCCCACCTTGCGGTCCCAGTCGCCCTTGGCCTTCTTGATCGCGGCGTACAGCACGTCGTGCACCAGGGTGGACTTGCCCGACCCGCTCACCCCGGTGACGCAGGTGAGCGCGTTTAGCGGCACCTCGATGTCGACGCCCTTCAGGTTGTGCTCGGCCGCCCCGAACAGCCGGATGCGCTGCGGGGCGCCCTTGCGGCGCGACACCGGCACCGGGATGCTCAGCTCGCCGCGCCAGTACTTCGCCGTGAGCGAGCGCGGCTCCTGGGCCAGGCCCGCGAGGGGGCCGGCGTAGACCACGCGACCGCCGTGCTCGCCCGCGCCCAGGCCCATGTCCACCAGGTAGTCGGCCACGGCGATCATGTCCGCGTCGTGCTCCACGACGATCACCGTGTTGCCCTGGTCGCGCAGCTGGCGCAGGATGGCGATCAACCGCTGGTTGTCGCGCGTGTGCAGGCCGATGGAGGGCTCGTCCAGCACGTACAGCGTGCCCACCAGCGCCGACCCCAGTGAGGTGGCCAGGTTGATACGCTGCGCCTCGCCGCCAGACAGCGTGGACGACAGCCGGTCGAGCGTGAGGTAGTCGAGTCCCACGTCGCGCAGGAAGCCGAGCCGGCGCCGAATCTCCTTCAGCACTTTGTCGGCGATGGCCGCTTCCTTCTCGGTCAGCCGCAGGTCCGCGAAGAAGGCCTCCGCCTCGCGCACCGTGCGCGCCGACGCGCAGTCGATGGTGACCCCGCCCACCTGCACGTCGCGCGCCTCTCGCCTGAGCCGCGTGCCGCCGCAATCGGGGCACGTCAGGTAGCCGCGGTACCGGCTCAGGAACACGCGGACGTGCACCTTGTATTTCTTGCGCTCGAGCCAGCGGAAGAACCCGCGCACGCCCTCGAAGTCCTTGCCGTCCTCCCTCGACTTCGCTCGGGAGGACCCTGAGCCAGTCGAAGGGTCCCCGTCCACGACGAACGCCACTTCCTCCGGCGTGAGGTCTTGCCACGGCACGTCCAGGCGGACGCCCCGCGACCTGGCGGCGCGCTTGAGCTCGGCCAGCTGCGCCCGGTAGTGCGGCTTGGTCCACGGCTCGACGGCGCCCTGGTTGATCGACTTCCGCGGGTCGGGCACCACCAGCTCGAGGTCGAGCTCGATGATGTTGCCGAAACCGTGGCACGTGGGGCAGGCGCCAAACGGGTTGTTGAACGAGAAGAGGCGCGGCTGCGGGTCCTCGTAGGCGATGCCGCACTTGCGGCACTCGAAGCGCTCCGAGAAGGCGTGCCACGCGGGCGGGGCGTCGCCCTCGCCCAGTTGCAGCGCCCACGCGGCGCCGCCACCCTCGCTGTAGGCGGTCTCGATGGAATCGGTCAGCCGGGTCCGCACCTCGGCGTCCAGCCGGATGCGGTCCACCACCACGCGCAGCAGGGTGGCCGACGAAAGCACCGAAGGATCGATGTCGTCGAACGCCACGGCCTGGCCATCGATGAGGAGCCGGCCGAAGCCCTTGCGCCGCAAGGTCTCCACGGCCACCGATGACGCAGAGCCTGGTCCCAGGGCCGCAGACGACGCAGATAACGCAGAAGGACTGCTCGGGTCCTCCGGCTCTGTGTCATCTGTGTCATCTGCGGCCCTGGGGGACTCCGCGTCATCGGCGGCCAGGCCCATCAGCGGCAGGTCGAAGCCCAGCAGCAGCCGCGTGCCCTCGGGCAGCCGCATCAGGGCGGTGGCCACCACGTCGGCCGTCTCGCGCACCACCTCCACGCCGCATTGCCGGCACATGGTGCGGCCCACGCGCGCATAGAGCAGGCGCATGTAGTCGTGAATCTCGGTGATCGTGCCCACGGTGGACCGCGGGTTACGGACGCTGTTCTTCTGGCGGATGGCAATGGACGGGCAGATGCCGTCGATGCGGTCGACGTCGGGCTTCTCCATCCGCTCCAGGAACTGGCGGGCGTAGGCCGAGAGCGACTCCACGTAGCGGCGCTGCCCCTCGGCGTAGATGGTGTCAAAGGCCAGCGACGACTTGCCCGAGCCGCTCACCCCGGTGAACACGATCAGCTTGCCCGTGGGCAGCGTGAGATCGACGTTCTTCAGGTTGTGCGTGCGTGCGCCGCGAATGACGAGGGACGATGAACTGGGGACGGACAGCGGCATGAACCTTACAGTATGACCCGAGCCGCCCCCGGCTTCAACCTCGCCGCAGGGTCGGGCTACGGGCAGGGGAAGATTCGCAGCGAGAGGGCTGGCTGGTTGCCCTGCCCCGAGTACAGCGTGATGTTGTTCCCCGCCGTGTCGGTGGCCGTCAGCGTGACCGCCAGATCGATCACCTCCCCGGCCGTCGTTGTGCCGCCACAGCCCTGGGTGAAGGCAAAGACGTTGCTGGCACTGACCTGCGTCTTCACCTGCGCGCCGCCGTAGCCGTACTCGACGCGCCAGTTATAGGTGGCCACGGCCTGCGGCAGCGCATTGGTCACCGACGACAGCGTGCACGTCGTCGGGTTCCCCTGGATGTAGCACTGCGTCGTGGCGGCCACCGCCGACCGGGCGAAGTCGAACATCGAGAACGACAGGTTGTAGGTGGTCGCGGCCTGGATCACCTCGTACCGCACCGACCCGCCGGTCCAGTTGAACCGGATGTATCCCGTGCGCGG
>CAYJPQ010000062.1:0-4271 GCA_964372085.1 uncultured Bifidobacteriaceae bacterium
CGCGGGCGCTGGTGGAACGCGGCGAGATCGTCGACTTGAAAACGCTGGCGGGTCTGGCCCTGGTGGGCTAGCTGCTAGCTCCCCGGGCGCGCAGTACTTGTAGGCATTCTGAAAGTGTACTCCCGCCCTTCGGCCCCTGCGGGCCAGCGCGGCCCATCCGCGGGCACGCACCCGACCCGACGATTCCCGCCTGGCGCACGTGATGACTGACATCGAATCTCCTCCTCGGGCGGCGCCCTCGCAAGTGCGAAGCGCTCCCCGTGGAAGGAAGGATGCCCGAGGACGGCCGCCGCCCCAAGGGTGCCAGCCCCCAAGACGCGCCTGGGTGCCAGCACGGACGCAGCCGTCAGGTCCGCGCGGCGGGGCGCTCGCCTACCGCCACCGCAGCAGCAGCACGCCGGCGACGACGAGGCCCATCAGGACGGTGGGCAGGCTTGTGCGCAGCGCCATGCCGGCGTTGGTCGCCGCCTGCAGTCCCGACGCGATGCCGGTCGCCACCGGTACCGCCAGCCATACGAATCGCATCATGCCGTGTCACTCCAGAAACGTGCGAGCAGGCGCGCGGCCACCTCGCCACGGTATCGGCTCGTCGATCGCAGGTCGTCGATCGGCGCAATCGCCAGCCGGAGGGCGGCCTGCGCGTCGGCGAGCGCACCGCCCGCGTCGAGCACCGCTTCGGCGCCCGTGGCCCGCACCACTGTCGGCGCCACCGACCCCAGGGCCACGCGCACGCCATCAGGCGCGCGCACGCCGGCCATCGTGACCTTCGAGATGGCCTGCGCGCGCCTCGTGCCCACCTTGCGCCACCATTGCCGCCCGCGCAGCGGCGGAATCTCGACGGCGATGATCAGCTCGTCGGCGCCGCGCACGCTGGCGCGATACCCGGTGTAGAACTCGGTGAAGGCCACCGTGCGCGCACCTCGTGCGCTCCGAAGGACGACCCGCGCGCCGGCGGCGGCCAGGACGGGCAGCGTGTCGCCCGCCGGCGAGGCGTTGGCGATGTTGCCGCCGATCGTGCCGCGGTTCTGGACCTGGGCGCCGCCAATCTCGCTCGCGGCGGCCACGAGCATCGGCACCCGCGCCTGCACGAGCGCCGATCGGCGGATCTGGGTGAAGGTGGCAAGCGCCCCGATGCGCGCGCACCCCTCGACGAGCTGGATCCCGCGCAGCTCGTCGAGGCCCCACAGGTCCAGGAACCGATCGCCCCGGACCGCGCCGGCGTGCAGCCCGACAAACACATCGGTGCACCCGGCGATCGGCACGAGACCGGGGTCGTCGGCCAGCATCGCCAGGGCGGAGGCGAGCCGCCGGGGCCGGCGGAGCGTGAGCGCGCTAGCGGGCCCGCGCACGCGTGTGCCCCCTGCCGGCCGCCCTGCGCGCGGCCGCGGGCCGCGCCGGCTTGCGCTTGGCCTGGCCCACCGCGCGGAAGATGCCGAGATACCCCGTGCACCGGCACAGGTTGCCGGCGAGCGACGAGGCGATCTCGCCCCTCGTGGCGCCCTCGCGAATGGGCAGGGCCGCCACGATCATGCCCGGCGTACAGATGCCGCACTGCGCGCCGCCGCACGTGACAAACGCCTCCTGCAACGCCCGTCCGGCGGGTGATGCGGCGGCCCCCTCGATGGTGGTGACGCGGGCGAGGTGGACGTGTGCGGCCGGCACGAGGCACGCGTTCACCGCGACGCCGTCCACCAGCACCGTGCACGCGCCGCACTCCCCTTCGCCGCACCCTTCCTTCGTGCCGGTCAGCCCGCAGTCTTCGCGCAGCACGTCCAGCAGCCGCTTCATCGGCGGCACGTCGAGACGCCTTCGCCGCCCGTTGATGATCACCGCAATCACCATCGATCAGGCCCTCCCCCTCGCCCGCCGGCCCGCGCCGTCCCGGGGCGACGCCGCGCGCGCATCGATCAGCCGCTCGGGCGTGGCGGGAATCGCCCGCACGTCGTATCCGCACGAGCGGAGCGCGTTGACGACGGCAGGGGCCGGGCCGTCGATCGGCATCTCGCCCACGCCCTTGGCGCCGAACGGTCCGTGGGCGTAGGGGCGTTCGAGTATCGCGACGTCGATCGGCGGCACGTCGAGCGCCGTCGGGATGATGTAGTCGGTGAGCCTCGCGTTGGCCATACCGCCGTCGCGCATCACCACCTCCTCGAGCAGCGCGTAGCCCAGGCCCTGCACGGTGCCGCCCTCGATCTGGCCGCGCGCCATCAGCGGATGGACCGCCTTGCCGACCTCAGACACGGCGGTCACACGCGTCGGCCGCACCTCGCACGTGTCGGGATCGACCTCCACCTCGACGACGTTGCACCCCCATCCGTAGCTGCCGTAGGCATCGCCGCGATACCGCTCGTCGTCCCACGCCAGTCCCGGCGGCGGCGCGTAGCTTGCCGAGACGGTGAACCCGCCGCGTTGCCTGAAGTACTGCGCCGGGGCCAGGCGTCCGAGCCGCAGACGCATGTCGCGCGCGCAGCGCTCGATAAGGCGTCCCACGATCATGCAGGTGCGTGACGCCACCGTGGGGCCGCTGTCGGGCACGCGGGCCGTGTCGACCTCGTGGACCTCGACGGTCTCGAACGGCACCCCGAGCGCGTCGGCCGCGATCTGCGCGAGCATGGTGCGCGTGCCCTGCCCGATCTCGGTGCTCGCCACGAGGACGCGCGGTCCCGTGGCGGTGAGCTCGAGCGACGCCGTCGAGGCGAGCGCCGCCTCGCCGCTTCCGGTGAAGCCCGATCCATGGAAGAACAGCGAGAGGCCGATGCCCCGCGTGGTGCCGCGCCACTTCCGGCGCTTCTCGCGAAAGCGGGACCGCTTGAGCGCCTCGCGCAGCACCGGCAGGGCGCTCGCGTCTGGGCCCAGGCGCTGCCCGGTGGCGGTGGTGTCGCCGGGCCTGAGGGCGTTCACCTCGCGCAGCCGCGCCGGGTCCATGCCGAGCGCCTCGGCCACGCGGTCCATGTGCGCCTCGACGGCAAACTGCGTCTGGGGCGCGCCGAAGCCGCGAAAGGCGCCGTTGGGCGGCGTGTGCGTCATCATGACGCGGCCCCGGATGCGCACGTGATCGCAGCGGTACGGCCCGGTGGCGTGGATGGCCCCGCGCGAGAGCACCACGGCGCTCGGCGTCGCATAGGCCCCGCCGTCCATCACCACCTCCACGTCCATCGCCACGAGGCGGCCGTCGCGCGTGACGCCGGTGCGATGGCGGACCACCGAGGGATGCCGCTTGGTCGTGGCCAGCAGATCCTCGACGCGGCCGTAGATCATCTTGACGGGCCGGCCGCTCTTGCGCGCCAGGATCGCCGCGTGGCAGGCGAGCATCGACGGGTACTCCTCCTTGCCCCCGAAACCGCCGCCGGTCTCGGCCTGGACCACGCGCACGCGGCCGGACGGCAGGCCCAGCAGCACCGTCAGCGCGCGGTGCACGTAGTAGGGGCACTGCAGCGACCCGTAGACGGTGATGCCCCCGTCGGCCTCGGGCACCGCGATCATGCCGTTGGTCTCGAGGTAGAGCTGCTCCTGGTGCCCGGTGCGATACTCGCCCTCCACCACCAGGTCCGCGCGGGCGAGGGCGCGGTCCACCTCGCCCTTGTCGATCGCGATGTTCTTGAACGACACCTTCGACGCCTCGGGATCGAACACCGGGGGCCGGCGTGCGTACTCGATGGCGATCGCCCGCCCGATGCCGGTCAGCCGCTCGCGATCGGCGTGGGCCACCAGCAGGATCGGCTCGGCGACGTGACGCACCACGCGCTCGGCCAGGCACGGCTGGTCGTCGTCGATGAGCGCGACGATGTTGCGTCCGGGGATGTCGCGGCAGTCGGCGACGGTGAACGCGCCGGACAGATCGACGCGGCGGATCGCAAAGCCGGCGTGAGCGACCGACGACCGGACGGTGACCCCGTGGAGGAGCCCCGGAAACGCCAGGTCGTCGACGTACGCCGCCCGCCCGGTGACCTTGGCGTCCCCGTCCTTGCGACGAACGTTTCGTCCCACCGCCCGCGCCACACCCGCACTCTATCAGGGCTGGCAGGCCGCTCTCACCCGCCGGGCAATCCGCCCATGGCCTTGCGGCAGGGCTCCGCCATGGCGGGCTCGAGCGGCAGCGCCGCCGACAGCACGGCGCCGCGCGGGAGGTTGTCCAGGCGCCACGTCCCGCCCAGGTCGGCCACGCGGCCCGCAACGCTGCGCAGCCCGAGTCCCCCGGACGCCCGAGCGGCTGGCCGGCCTCGCGGAGGCGATAGGTGCCGAACCAGCGGCTGGGCACTCGGCGGCCGCTC
>CAYJPQ010000062.1:4371-7139 GCA_964372085.1 uncultured Bifidobacteriaceae bacterium
GGCCTCGCGGAGGCGATAGGTGCCGAACCAGCGGCTGGGCACTCGGCGGCCGCTCGTCCATCGCTTGCTCGAATCGCCCGTTCACCGGACCGCCCGATGGCCACACCATGCGCCGGCCGGCCTACAATTGGCCGATGCCCGCGGTGATGACGTGAACACCCTGCCCCTGACGATCGAACTGCCGGCGTGGCTCGAAGCGGCGCTCGCCACCGCGGGCCCGCTGCCCGACCGCGACGCGCGCATGGCGCTCGCCATCGACCTGTCGCACCAGAACGTCGCGCACGGCACCGGCGGGCCCTTCGGCGCCGTCGTCGCCGACGGCGACACCGGGCAGATCGTGTCGGCGGGCGTGAACCTCGTCGAGCACCGGTCCAACTCGGTCCTCCACGCGGAGATCGTCGCCATCATGTTCGCCCAGCGCGCGGTCGGCGCCTGGACGCTGGCCGCGCCGGGGCTGCCGCGCTACGAGGTGGTGTCGTCCAGCACGCCGTGCGCCATGTGCCTGGGCGCGGTGCTGTGGAGCGGCGCCGCGGCGCTGGTCTGCGGCGCGCGCCCCGAGGACGTGCGGGCGATCGGCTTCGACGAGGGCCCCGTCTTCGACGGCTCGTTCGAGTACTTGCGCGCGCGCGGCATCGACATCGTGCGCGACGTGAGGCGGGCCGAGGCGCAAGCGGTGCTCGCCGAGTACCAGGCGCGGGGCGGGACCATCTACAACCGGTAGGCCGCCCCGCCAGCCGCTCACTCGTCCAGGCAGACGCGAACCGCCGCCAGCAGCTCGCGCGGCGGGCTCGGCTTGCCCACGAACCGCTCACCGCGAGCGAGCACGACCTCCGGCCCGAACGCGTCGATCCCGTAGCCGCTGGTATAGACCACGCGAAGATCGGGGATGCGCTCGCGCAGGCGGGCCGCCAGCTCGCGGCCATCGAGGCCCCCCGGCATGACGAGGTCGGTCACCAGCAGGTGGATGGGGCCGTCGTGCCCGGCGCACACGCGCAGCGCCTCGACGCCGTCGCCGGCTTCGAGCACACGGTAGCCGTACCGCTCGAGGATCATCCGCGTCAGCCGTCGCAACTTCGGCTCGTCCTCGGCCAGGAGGACGGTCTCGTTGCCGCCCGCCGGCTCGGGCCGCACGGGCGGAGGGATCTCAACCACCCCGGTCGCCGCGCTGGCGGGCAGCCACGCCCGAAACGTCGCGCCCCGGCCGGGTTTGCTTTCGACCGTCAGCCAGCCCGAGTGCTGCCTGACGATGCCAAACGCGGTCGCGAGGCCGAGCCCGGTCCCCTTGCCCGCCTCCTTGGTGGTGAAGAAGGGCTCGAAGATGTGCGGCAGGTGCTCGGGAGCGATGCCGTGGCCGGTGTCGCTCACGCGCAGGCACACCCAGCGCCCCTTCGCGGCCTCGGGGGGCAGGGCCGCCCGGACCCCACTCGCGGTGTCCATCGACGTCTCGATGACCAACTGCCCGCCCCCGGGCATCGCGTCGCGGGCGTTGATCGCCAGGTTCAGCAGTACCTGATCGATCATGCCGGGGTCGGCATGGGTCACGAGCGGCGCCTGGTGCATTCTCACCTGCAGCCGCACGTCCGCGCCGATGAGGCGCTGGAGCATCGCGGCCATGCGCGCGACGACCTCGTTGAGGTCCACGTTGCGCGGCTGCATCACCTGCCGCCGCCCGAACAGCAGGAGCTGCCGCGTCAGGTCGGCGGCCCGGTCGGCCGACGCGCGCAGGCTGTCGAGCTTCGCCACCACGTCCGTGGAGACGCCGCCCTCCACCTTGATCACATCGATCTGCATGATCATCGCGGCCAGGATGTTGTTGAAGTCGTGGGCGACCCCGCCGGCCAGTTGGCCGATGGCCTCCATCTTCTGCGCCTGGCGGAGCCGCTCCTCCATCCGGCGCTGCTCGGTGAAGTCCGCGGTGGAGACGATCACCCGATCGAGCGACTGCTCGTGACCGGGGACCGCGCTCACGCGCAGGCGCACGTCGCGCACCTCGCCGTCCAGCGTCCGGACCTTCGTCTCGCAGGTAACGGCAAGCGGGCCCGTCGCGACGGCCACCAGTTGGCTGACCAGGGCCTCGCGCGACTCGTCCACCACCAGCCGTTCCAGCCCGGCAAGCAGCGTGGCCTCGTCCGGCGCCCGGTGGAGCACCAGGCATTGGCGGTTCACACGGAGAATCTTCACGCGGGCCACGGCCTCGCGGATGGTGTCGGGATGGTCCTGGAGGTACGCCCGTACCGTCGCCTCGTCCTTCCCGATGAGCCCGAGCCCGTCGAGCAACTCCCGAACACCGGAGAAGTCCTCTTCCCAGGTGGCTATGGGTGAGTTCTCGAAGAGGCTGCGGAGCCGCTCTTCGCTCTCGCGCAGGGCCCCTTCGGCGCGTGCCTGCGCGCTGACGTCGATGCCCATCCCCACCAGGCACGTGTCGCCGTGCCAGTCGGTACGGGCGCCGGTGAAGTAGTAGGGCGTGCCGGTGCCGTCCTTCGATATGAAGCGCGCAGCGGCATCGGACATCCCGCTCCGGAAGACTTCCTCGATGCGCTGCGCGATCAGGAGCTTGTCGTCGCCCCTGAAGAAATCGCGCGGGTCCATGCGGGCGATCTCTTCAGCCGAATAGCCGCTGACCTCCTCGAAATTGCGGTTCCAGTGCCGGAACCGGCCGTGCTCATCGATGACGTAGAAGATGCCGGGAAGGCTGTCGATCAGGTTGGAGAGCGGTTCGCCGCCTGGTTCCGTCGTGCGCATTTACGCCGTCGTCCTCTCCTGAACAC
>CAYJPQ010000062.1:7239-20287 GCA_964372085.1 uncultured Bifidobacteriaceae bacterium
GGTTCGCCGCCTGGTTCCGTCGTGCGCATTTACGCCGTCGTCCTCTCCTGAACACACCGGCTGAGTCACTGCGGCCGGACGACGATGTTCGAGACGCCGCGACCGCGCATCAACTCGTTGAGCGCCTTCAGGTCGTTGCCGAACAGCCCCTCCAGATCGGCCTGGTGCTTCTTGAGGCGCGCCTCGAGCTCCCTCTGTACCTCGATCTGCTGGTTGGTGGGCCCGAAGTCGGCGCTGGCCAGTCCCCCGGCCAGGTAGTTCAGCTTGCCCAGCAGGCGGGCGCCGAAGCGGACGCCGTCTTGTCCCCGGCCCGTCATCCGCAGCTCCACCAGGTTTTGTTCGAGCTCCGCGAGCCGGCCCTCGAGCTCCATCGCCGGCTTCACGATCTCGGCCTGGTCGAGCACGCGGCTCAGGCCCTGGATCTGGGCGCGCACGAGCTCGATCCGATTGACAACGCCAGCGGCCTCGTCGATGTCGCGGCGCAGTTCGGTCAGCATCGTGATCTGAGCACGGATGTCGGCCTCGCTGCCCCCGGAGTTGGGGTCCTTGCGCACCTCGATCTTCTGCGTCAGCGTCTGGCCGCCCGCGTTCAGGCGGACGGTGTAACTCCCCGGCGGCATCAGGATCGACAACTGGCCGGCGCCTTGCGCCGGGCGCGTGCCGTCGGGCCCCACCCGCACGTCGGGGGCGTGGAGCGGGCTCGTCCGCAGCCGCACCTCGCGGGTCGGCTCGTCGCGAAGGTCCCAGTAGACACGGTTCAGGCCGGCGGTTGCGGGCGCCGGCAGCGTTCGCACCACCCGGTTCTGCTCGTCCAGGATCGACACCGTCACGCCGCCCGAGGGCGGCGTCCGCAGGTAGTAGTTGATCGACGCCCCGTAGGCGGGGTTCTGCCCCACCGTGGGATCGTTGGCCATCGACGCGTCCGGCGTGATGTTGCGAAAGCGGTAGGCGGCGCGGGGGGGAAACAGATGGGCGTCGGCGCCGAGTACCTGCGGTGTGAGTTGCTGGATCGGTGTGATGTCGTCCATGATCCAGAACCCGCGCCCATAGGTCGCAATCACCAGGTCGTTGAAATGCTCCTGCACGGCGATCCAGTACACGGGCGCGTGCGGCAGGTTGGTCTGCAGCGGCTGCCATCTCCCACCGTCGTCGAACGAGACGTAGATGGCGTTCTCGGTGCCAAGGTACAGCAGGCCCCTGCGCGTGGGGTCTTCGCGGATGCAGTGCGCGTAGCTCAGCATGCTCTTCGGGATGCCGTCGACGATCGGCCGCCACGTCCGGCCGTAGTCGGTGGTCCTATAGACGAACGGATCGCGGTTGTTCACCTGGTGCAGGTCCATCGTCAGGTACGCGGTGCCGGCATCGAAGCGCGAGGGCTCGATGTTGCCGACCGTGCCCAGGGGCGGAAGGCCGGGAATGTTCTTCGTGACGTTGGTCCACGACGCCCCGTTGTCGCGCGTCACCTGGACCTGGCCGTCGTTGGTGCCGGCCCAGATCAGGCCCCGCGTGAGCCGCGACTCGGCGATGGCCATCACGACCGCCGCGTACTCCACGCCGATGTTGTCGCCCGTCAGCCCTCCCGAGAACTGCTGCCGCGATTTGTTGTTCAACGACAGGTCGGGACTGATCACCTCCCAGCTCTGGCCGCGGTTGGCCGTGCGGTGCACGTGCTGGCTCCCCACGTAGACGATGTTGCGATCGTGCGGCGACATGGTCAGGGGCATCGTCCAGTTGAAGCGGTATCGCAGGTCGGCGGGGATGCCGTTGGCCTGGTCGGGCCACACCTCGACGTTGCGCGCCTGCCGCCGGCTCTCCTCGTAGATGGCGACGATGCCGCCGAGGCTGCCCGAGCCGGACGCGCTGGACCAGACGAGGTTCGGGTCGACGGGGTCGGGCGTGGCCCATCCGCTCTCGCCGCCGGCCACGGTGTGCCACTGGCTGCGCGGGATGACGCCGCCGCCGCCGCCGCCCAGGCGGCTGTTGCTGGGCCCGCGGTACGACGGGCCATCCTGCTTGTTGCCGTAGACGTAGTAGGGGATCTGGTTGTCCACCGTGACGTGGTACATCTGCGCGTTGGGCAACCGGTTGCGATACCACGAGCGGCCCCGGTTGTTCGAGATGGAGAGGCCCCCGTCGTGCGCCACGATCATCCGGCTGGCGTTGCGGGGGTCGATCCACATGTCGTGGTGGTCGCCGCCCGGCGCGCGCGGGCCCGTCTGAGCCACCAGCGTCTGGCCGCCGTCCAGGGACGTACTGAAGTTCGCCGTCAGGAAGTACGTCTCGTTCTCGTTGTCGGGCGACACGAACAGGTGCGAGTAATAGTGCGCCCGCCCCATGGCGTTGCGGTCGTAGCTCACAACCTGCCAGTTGCCTCCGCCATCGTCCGACCGCCAGACCTGGCCGCGGTCGGTCTCCTTCCCCTTCCAGGGGAGGCCGTCGCCGGTCTCGATCAACGCGTAGACGCGATCCGGATTCGACGGCGCGATGGCCACCTTCACCTTGCCCACCTCGCGGGTCGGCAGGCCCTGTCCGCGCAGCCGGGCCCACGTCGTCCCGCCGTCGTTGGACGTGAACAGCCCGCTGCCGGGGCCGCCGCTCTCGCGGCCCCACGTCTTGATATCGAACTGCCACATGCCCGCGAAGAGCTTCCGCGGGTTGCCGGGATCCATGTCGAGCTCCGAGCACCCGGTGTTCTCGTCCACGAAGAGCACGCGATCCCAGGAGGTGCCGCCATCGGTCGTGCGAAACACGCCGCGCTCCTGCTGCGGGCCGTAGGCGTGGCCCAGGGCGCACGCCAGCACGACGTCGGGATTGGTCGGATGGACGAGGACCCGGCCGATGCGGCCGGTGTGTTCGAGGCCCATGCGCGCCCAGGTGCGGCCCGCGTCGGTGGACTTGAAGATGCCCTCGCCGACGGAGATGTGGCTGCGGATGCACGACTCGCCCGTGCCGGCCCACACCGTGCTGGGGTCCGACGGCGACACCGCGATATCGCCGATCGACTGCACGTGCTGATCGTCGAAGATCGGATCCCACGTCGTGCCGCCGTCCACCGACTTGTGGATGCCGCCCGACGCCGACCCGGCGTAGTAGACGAGCGGATCGCCCGGCACGCCCGCCACGGCGCTGACGCGGTTGCCTTCGGGACCGATGTAGCGCCAGGGCATCCCTCCGAGGCTGCCGGCCTCCGTCCCCGGCGCTTGCTGCGCGCCGCCAACGGCGAGACACACCGCCACGCATGCGCCGGTGGCGGCAACCTTCCAGGTCAGGGATCTCGGTGATGTCGTCATGTGAATTGGGCCGACCTTACGCCCAATGACGGGGCGAGTCAAGGCGTCGAGATCGGGCGCGTGGCGCTACAATCGCGGGGATGGAAAACGCGGCGGGCCGATTTCGAGACGTCTTCGGTCAGGCTCGCCCGATCATCGGCGTGATCCATCTGCCGCCGCTGCCTGGCTACCCTGCCTCGCCCGGTCTCGCCGAGGTGACGGCGCACGCGCTGGCCGATCTCGGGGCGCTCGTCGCCGGCGGCGTGGATGGCGTGCTGGTCGAAAACGACGGCGACCAACCGCACGCGGTGATTGCGGCCCCCGAGACGATCGCCGCCATGACGATCGTCGCCCGCGCGCTCGTGGATGCCGCGCGCGCGATGCCCATCGGCGTGGAGATCCTGCTGAACGACCCGCGGGCCTCGCTGGCGGCGGCGATGGCCGCGGGCGCGCGCTTCATCCGCACCGACTACTTCGTGGACCGCATGACCCGCCCCGAGTACGGCGGCGAGATGGCCATCGACCCCGAGGGGCTGATGGCGTACCGGCAGCGGCTGAACGCCACCGGCGTCCTGATTCTCGCCGACATCCAGGTGAAGCACGCGCGCATGATCGAGCCGCGCCCCCTCGCCGAATCCGCCGCCCTCGCCCGGCGGCGCGCGGCCGACGCCATCATCGTCACCGGCCACCTCACCGGCGTGCCGCCCGATCCCGACGACCTTCGCGCGGCCCGGCTGGGCGCGGGCGATGTGCCCGTCCTCATCGGGAGCGGCCTGGACGACGCCAACGCGGCCGCGCTCGCCGCCGGGGCCGATGGCGCCATCGTGGGCACGAGCCTCAAGACCGGCCAGGCCATCGACGCGTCGAAGGTGCGCCGGCTGATGGAACGGGTGCGCGAGGCGCGGGGAGCCTGACGTGCGCGTGGTCTGCGCGGGCGACTGCGGCGTCGACCGCTACGTCAACCTCGACAGGGACCGTCCCGGCGGCATCACGCTGAACGTGGCCGTGAACGCGCGCGACGCCTTCGCGCCCTCCGACGAGATCCTCGTGCTCACCGCCCTCGGCACCGACGAGGAATCACGGCTCGTGCGCCGGGCGCTCGACCGGTGGCGGCTCGGCGGTGAGATCGTCGAGCGTCCAGGCGCCACGTCGGTGCAGTACATCGACCGGCTGCCCTCGGGTGAGAAGCACTTCGTGCGCTACGAGGCAGGGGTCCTGGCCGACTGGAGGGTTGGCGACCGGGAGCGGGCGCTCGTGGCCTCGGCCGACGTGCTCGTGGCGCCCGTCTACCGGCAGGTGTACGGGTTCTTCGAATCGCTGATGGAGGCGCCGTGCGCGGGCCTCCGGGTTGTGGACTTCCTGGACCTGTCGGACGCCGACGACCCGATCGGCTTGGTCGCCCGCTTCGCCGATCGCGTCGACGTGGGCTTTTTCGGCCTGCAAGGCGGCACGCTCGCGCTCGTCGACGAACTCGAGCGCCTGGCGCGCCGCGGCGGCCGGCTGTTCGTTGTCACGCTGGGCGAGCGCGGCAGCCTGGCGCTCGGCGGAGGCGCGCGCCTCGCGTGTCCGGCGGTGCCGGTGCGGCAGGTCGTCGACACCACGGGCGCCGGCGACAGCTTCGCCGCCGCGTTCCTGGCGGAGTACTGCCGATCGCGCGACGTGGCGCTGAGCCTCAGGCGGGGAGCAGACCGCGCGGCCATCACCATCCAGGCCATCGGCGCGTTCCCGTGGCCGTGAAGCCCAGGGCGCGCCCGCGTGGCCTCAGTCCACCAGCACGGGACAGGTCATGCAGTGGGCGCCGCCGTTGCCCTTGAAGAGCTCGTCCGACGGGAAGCCGATCCACTCGATGCCCTCGGCCGAGAGCGCCGAGGCGACGCGCGTGGCCTGCGCGAAGCCGACCACGCGGCGCTGCTGCGCGGTCACGACGACGTTCAGGTGCCCGCCGCGCCGCTCGTCCAGGGTGATCGGCAGGGAGCGGATGCCCCGCTCGTCAAGGTACTCGCCGAACATCACGTGGCGCGGCTCGGCGCGGCCCTCCTCGTACAGCCGGCACGGGAACACCTGGAAGGGCGGCTCGTGGATCAGGCACAGCTGCGGGCCCACCACCATGAAGATGCCGTCGATGTGGATGTGTCCGAAGGGCAGCGGCACCTCGAGGAAGTACTTCGCGTCGCGGCCCAGGACCAGCCGGCGGAGCGCGGCGGTGCCCACCTCGTTGGCGCGGTCGCAGATCGACGCCACGACCGTGTCGCCGCCGATCATCGTCACGCCGCCGCCCTCCAGGAACCCGGGCGGATCGATGGCTCCGACGATCGGCACGCCGAGCCGCCGAAACGCCCGCGCCAGCATGCGCTGGTCGCCCCATCGGCCCTTCAGGTGCGGCGACATCAGCACCGCGCCCGAGCCGAAGACCACCGCGAGATCGCGGGTGTAGGTCATGTTGGGCCGCCGGTCGATGTAGCCCACGGCATCGGCGTCGCCGGCCAGCACGTCGCGGAGCTGGATCGCCTCCGCGCCGTCCCGCCGGATGCACGCCAGCATGCGGTCGTACTCGTCCTGGAAGCGCGGCCGGTCCACCGGGCAGTCGAAGTGGAACTCGCGCAGGGTGGCCGGCGTCACCATGTCGAGTTCCACGCCGGGACGGTGCACGAGCACGCGGCGCAGCGAGCCGTGTGCCGATCGCACGCCGTATGCCGCGCTCATCGCCCGCCCCCGGCCGAACGGCCTGCCGCCGTGTCGCCGCCTGCGCGGGCCAGGAGCCGCTGCACGGGCACCCCGGTCAGCGTCAGCGCGACGCCGATCAACGTGTCCACCGGTTGATAGGCCACCGCGCTCACGAGCAGCAGCGACAGCACCACGATGTACACCAGCGGCACCAGGGGATAGCCCGGCGTCCGATACTCCTCCGGCCCCGGCGCGCCGCGCGGCAGCCGGAACACGGCGGCCACCACCAGGATGTTGCTCACCTGCAGCGGCACGACGAAGAAGGTCACCAGCCGGGAGAAGGACCCGAAGAAGAGGATGGCCACGATGGCCATCGCGGCGCAGAAGAGGATCGCGCCCGCGGGCACGGCGGTGGCGCCCGACACGCGCGACAGCCCGCCGAAGAACGAGTGCAGGCGCGTGCCCCTGGACGCCGGCTCGTACTGGGTGGCCGCCGCGTAGAAGAGGCGCGGCAGGGTCATCACAAGGCCGCCCAGTGCCCCGAAGATCGACAGCATGACGAGGCCGTTCAGCAGCTGGCCGCCCGTCGGACCAAACGCCGCCAGCGCGACCTGGTTGGCCACCGTCGACGGCGCGCCGCGCATCGCCTCGAGCGGCACCACGCGCAGGTAGGCGTGGTTCACCAGGAGGTACAGCACGCTGATGCCGGCCACGCCGGCCGCCAGGCCCAGGGGCAGGTGCCGCCTCGGGGATTTCACCTCGCCGGCCAGGTGCGACACGTCCACCCACCCGTCGTAGGTGAAGAGCACCGCCGCCACGCCCAAGCCCACGACGCGAACGAACCCGAGCAGCCCGGCCTCACCGGGCAAGGTCCCGACCGCCGCCGCCGGCGCCGCGTCCGCCAACAGCAGGCTGCCGGCCACGAGCGCCAGCAGGCCCGTCACCTTCGCCACCGTCAGGCCCACCTGGGTCCACCCGCCCCACTCCACGCCGCGCAGGTTCACGACGGCGAAGACGACGATCGCGAGCGCCCCGGCCACCGGCGCCGACACGGGCGCGGCGTCGCCGATCAACCGCACGAGAAACTCGCCAAAGACGATGGCCACGCCGGCCACCGAGCCGGGCCCGCTGACCCACATCTCCATCCACGCCTTCAGGAAGGCCCAGGCGGGGCCGTAGCCCTCGCGGATGATGTGGTAGCTGGCGCCCGCGCGCGGCAGCCGCGTGGCGAGCTCGGCCAGCGTGAGCGCGCCGCAGAGCGTGATGCCGCCGCAGAGCGCCCAGAGGAAGTAGACCTGCCACGGCCGCGCCGCCACGGCGGCGAGTTCGCCTGGCGTGAAGAAAATGCCCGACCCCAGCATGTCGCCGGCGACGATGGCCGTGACGGCGGAGAGGCCAAGTTGGCGCCTCAGCGCCGGCGCGGTGGAGGACATGCGCCGGGCAGCGTACCCGCATTCGCGGGTTTCGGCAAACGAGGGGTTGACCTGATGCCTCAGGGCGCCCCGGTCAGGCCGCGCGCAGCGCCTCCTGCACCCGCTCGAACTCCCGTTCGATCTGGTGGATGCGCGTGCGGTCGATCGCGCCCGGCTCGGCGTGCTCGAGATCGGAACTCAACTGGCTCAGGCGCACCGCGCCGATGGCGCCGCTCATCCCCTTCAGGCTGTGCGCCGCCCTGCGCGCCGCGATCTCGTCGCCCGAGGCCACGGCGTCGTGCAGGATGCGCAGCCGGTGGGTGGCGTCCTGCACGAACGCGGCCGTCAGGTCGGCCACCGGGTCGGACCCATAGGTGGGCATGAAGGCCCTGAGTGATTCGAGCACGGCGGCGTCGAGCGACGGCAAGGCCTCGCCCGCGGCGGCGTCTGCGGCGGCGTCTGCCGCGGCGTCTGGGGCGATCGAGGTGGCGGCCGCCCCGTTCAGCAGCCGCTCGATGATGCCGTGCAGCTCGCCGATCTTCAGGGGCTTCGAGACGTAGTCGTCCATGCCGGCCGCGAGGCACTTCTCGCGGTCGCCCTTCATCGCGTGCGCCGTCATCGCCACGATCGGGATGCGGCGTGTCCCGTCCTCGATCGCGCGAATGGCTGCCGCCGCCTGGTAGCCGTCCATCTCCGGCATCTGGCAGTCCATCAGGATGCACGCGAACCCGCCGCGCGCGAAGGCGTCGACCGCCTGCCGGCCGTCGGAGACCACCTCCGTCTCGTAGCCCAATCTGGTCAGGGTCAGCACGGCCACTTTCTGGTTGACCAGGTTGTCCTCGGCAATGAGCAGGCGACCTCCCTTGGGTCTCGACGCCGGCGCGCACAGCGGCGGCGCACCGGGCAGCGCGGCAGCCGGCGCCCGCGGGATAGCTTTCGTCGCGCCGCTCTCCGGCTTCGAGCCCCGCGCGAGTACCTCCGACAGGGCCGCATACAGGTTGTGCTGGCGCGTGGGCTTGGTCAGGTACGCCGCGAAGCCCGCCACCCTGGCCGCGTCCTGGTAGGCGCGCAGCGCCATCGAGCTCAGCATGACCAGGTGCGTCGCCGCGATGGAGGGGTCGCCCTTGATGAGCCGACCCAGCATGATCCCGTCCATGTCGGGCATCTGCAGATCGACGATGGCCAGGTCGAACGGCTCGCTTGCCGCCGCCTCGCGCAGTAGCGCCAGGGCCCGCGGACCGCAGTCGGTGGCCACGACGCTCATGCCCCAGCCCGAGAGCTGGCGGCGCAGGATTGTCCGGTTGGTCGCGTTGTCCTCGACGAGCAGCACCTTGCGGTCGCCGAGGGAGACGACCGGCGCTTCGGTGCACGCCATCGCCTGCGGCACGCCGAACACCGCCGTGAACCAGAACAGGCTGCCCCGGCCGGGCTCGCTCTCGACGCCGATGGACCCGCCCATCAGGTGCACCAGTTGCCGCGAGATGGCCAGTCCTAGCCCCGTGCCGCCGAACCGGCGGCGCGTCGAGCCGTCGGCCTGGGTGAACGACTGGAACAGCCTCGCTTGTGCCGAGGCGGGAATGCCAATGCCGGTGTCGCGCACTTCGAAGCGCACCAGCGCGCGGTCGGCCGACTCCCATCGATCAAGCGACACGCTCAACACGACCTCGCCTTGCGAGGTGAACTTCACCGCGTTGCCGAGCAGGTTCGTGACGACCTGCCGCAGGCGCGTCGGGTCGCCCGCCACGCTCGCCGGCACGTCGTCCGCGATCGTGTACACGAGCTCGAGGCCCTTGCGCTGGGCCTGACTGGCGATGAGCTCGCCCACCTCTTCCACGATCTGGCGGAGGGGGAACTCCACCGACTCGATGTCGAGCTTGCCTGCCTCGATCTTCGAGAAATCGAGGATGTCGTTCAGCACAGTGAGGAGCGCATCGCCCGACTGCCGCGCGGTCTCGGCGTAGTCGCGCTGCTCGCGCGCGAGGTCGGTGTCGAGGAGGATGTCCATCATCCCGAGCACGCCGTTCAGGGGCGTCCGGATTTCGTGGCTCATGTTCGCCAAGAACTCCGACTTGGCCCGGTTGGCCGCCTCCGCCGCCTCCTTGGCGCCCTGCAGCTCGCTTGTCATCCCCTCGGCCAGCGCGAGGGCCCGCTGCCTGCTCGTCGAGAACGCGCAAAGGGCCACGAAGAGCAGCAGGCCGATGATGGTGCCGCCGCCGGCGATGACCCTCGGCATCATTCGCTCGCTCGCCGCCATGAAGGCGTCAGAACCTTCGAAGCGGATCGCCCAGTCGGCGCCCGACACGTCGAGCCGCGTGGCGGCCGCAAACGAGGGCGCGTCGGCGGCCTGCAACGACCCGTGATCAACGTATATCGGCGGCCCACTCGCGTCGTTGGCATCGGAGACCGTCACGCGGTAGGGCCGATCGGCGGCGTTGTCGCGGAAGACCGGCGCAAAGAGGTCGTCGGCCCTGACGCGATTGACGATGAAGCCCTGCAGCGCCGCGCGGCGCTCCGCCACGGTCCCGGCCGGCCGACCGTTCGCGTACACGGGCATGAACATCAGGAACGACGCCTGGTCGCTCGTGTCGGCCAGTAACTGGATGCGGCCCGAGAAGGCCGCCGTTCCGGTGTCGCGCGCGTGTTCGGCAGCCGTCCGCCTGACCGTCTCGCTGCCAACGTCGTACCCGAAAGCCGGCACGTTGGCGAGGAACGGCTCGATGAACTCGTACACGAAGTACTCGGGCCTGCGCCCCGCCGGCCAGATGTTGAAGTACGGGTAGCCCTCGGAGGTCATCGACGTGTCGGCGCGAACGCGCGCGACAAAGGCGTCGCGGTCGGCGTCGGGGACGTTGCGCACGAACGTCATGCCGACGATGCCGGGATAGCGGCCCGCGGGATCCAGGCCGGCCACGAAGGCGGCCCATTCGTCGCGCGTCACCTCGTCACTGGACGCAAACAGCGCGCGCGGCGCGCGAATCATGTCGACGTAGGAATCGAACCGCTGCTGGACGGCGGCGCGCGCCTTGTCGGTGTCGACGCGAAAGCGCAGCCACGCGCGATCGTGCGAGGCCTGCGACTGCTCGATCGCCACCGCCGAAGTCGCGACCAGGATCAACGCCAGCAGCACCCACGCCGCCGCCGAACCGCTGACCAGTTGTCTCAGGTGTTGCACCATGTCCCCCGAACCGGCTCGGAGGGCTGCAAAGCCGATACCAGCCCGGGTCGGCGGCCGCTTGCCGCGAATCCCACCGGAATGCGGTTCTCCGACCGCTCCGCCAGTGTCGGCGCGGCGGCGGCAGTGGTCGGCCCGCCATCACCACAAAGCTCGTTTCGGCCAATCCCCAGCGGGTTGTCGCAGTTTTCGCCTGGCACGGTTCCTGCAAACCGCCACGCCGCACGACGCCTGCGCGCGCGTCGGGGAGCGCATCGATGTCGGGCGAAAAGATGTTGGGATTCCACACGCGAAAGCCGGCGCAGGGAGCCGACACGGGCTTCCGCCGCTATCTCACGGGGCAGCTCGCCGACGGCGACATCCGCGCCGTGGCTCGACATGCCGAGCGCCACAACCTCGGCCTCGTCGACGCGATCGTGGCCCTGGGCTTCATGACCGAGGCCCAAGCCTGCGCGTCGTTTGCGACGTGGATGGGACGGCCCTTCGTGGATCTCGCCAGCCATCCGCCCAGCGCGACGGCCACCCGCCTGCTGCCCGAGCGCGTCGCGCGCGCCCACCAGATCCTGGCTATCGCGCACGACAACCGCACGCTTACCTA
The DNA here is from genome assembly GCA_964372085.1 of uncultured Bifidobacteriaceae bacterium. Lineage (GTDB taxonomy): Bacteria > Acidobacteriota > Vicinamibacteria > Vicinamibacterales > UBA2999 > 12-FULL-67-14b. The sequence continues at coordinate 18,355 of CAYJPQ010000062.1, forward strand.
CGGGTCGTGCGCGGCTTTCGATGATGAGGTGGACCGCGACGTCGCGTTTGCGTCGGGCCGACGGCCTTACATGGTTGTCATCGCCCGATCGCAGCTCGCCGAGGGACTGGCCCGGGCCTACCGGGTCGGGCGGGACGTTGACACGCTCATCGCCAGGATCGCGCAAGCCGATGTGGCGCGGCCGGTCGATCGTCCTGAAGTCGCCGATGCCGAGTCGCCCATCGTGGCGCTCTGCAACCGCCTGCTGGCGCAGGCCGTGGAGGCCGGCGCCAGCGACGTGCACATCGAGCCGAGCGGCAACGGCGCGGCGGTGCGGCACCGCGTCTGTGGCATCCTCGAGCCGCTGCTCACGCTGCCCGAGAGCGCCGTGCCGGGCGTCATCAACCGCTTCAAGGTGATGGCGCAGGTCGACATCACCACGCGGCGAAAGCCCCAGGACGGGGCCTTCCGCATCGACATCGACGGCCAGCAGGTCGACGTGCGGCTGTCGACCGTGCCCACGATTCACGGCGAGAAGATCGTGATGCGCGTGATCATGAGCGCGGCCACGGCGCTCACCATCGACGCGCTCGGCTACGACCGCGCGAGCGAGCAGGCGCTGCTGCACGCGATGGGCAAGACCGACGGGCTCGTGCTCGTGACGGGGCCCACGGGCTCGGGCAAGACGACGGTGCTCTACGCCGCGCTCCGCTACCTGACGACCGGGCGCGTCAACATCGTCACGGTGGAGGACCCGGTCGAGCGCCAGGTGGACGGGGTGACGCAGATCGCGGTCAACAGCAAAGGCGGCACGACGTTTGCCGCCGCCCTGCGCAGCGTGATGCGCCAGGACCCCAACATCATCATGGTGGGCGAGATCCGCGACAACGAGGTGGCCGAGATCGTGGGCCAGGCGGCCTACACCGGCCACCTGGTGCTGAGCTCGCTCCACACCTCCGACGCCGCGTCGGCCATCACGCGGCTGCTCAACCTGGGGCTGCCGCCCTTCAAGATCGCGGAGAGCCTGAACGCCGTCATCGCGCAGCGCCTGCTGAGGAAGCTCTGCCCGCACTGCCGGATCGAGAACGATGAGGCCACGGCGCTCCGGCTGGGCGCCCGGCACGGAGTGCCGCGCGTGGCGGCGTCGGTCGGTCGCGGGTGCACCTCCTGCCACGACACGGGCTACCGGGATCGCCTGGCGGTGCCCGAAGTGCTGGTGCCGGACGAGGCGCTCCGGACCGCCATCCGCGACGGCGCGGGCTCGGCGGCCATCCGCGGGGCTATGCTGGCCGCCGGCAGCCGGTCGATGCGCGAGAGCGCCGTCGCGCTCGTGGCCGAGGGCGTGACGTCGATCGAGGAGGTGAACCGCGTCCTCACCGACCACGGCGACGAGGTCGCGCCCGCCAGGATCGACGACGCGCCGGCGGTGCCGGAGGCGATCGCGGCCGAGGCGCCGACGACACACACGGCCGGCGCGCCCCCCGGACCGCGACCCACGCCGGGCCGCAGCATCCTGGTGACCGACGACGACCGGATGACCCGCCTGATCGTGCGCATGCTGCTCGAGAAGGACGGCTTCACCGTGATCGAGGCCGAGAACGGCGCCGTGGGGATGAGCCTCGCCCGGCGGGAGCGGCCCGACCTGATGCTCGTCGACCTGCAGATGCCCGACATGGACGGCTTCGCGGTGCTGGACATGGTGCGCCGCGACGCGGCGCTGTCCGGAATGCCCGTGCTCGTGCTCACGGCCGAGACCGGCACCACCGTCGAGACCAGGGTGCTCGAGATGGGCGCCGACGACTACCTGGTGAAGCCGTTCGAGCCCGACGTGCTCATCTCGCGCGTGCGGGCCGCCTTCCGCCGCGCCGCGCGCGCGGCGTAGCTACTCGATGCGGTAGTCGGCTAGCGCGGACGAGGCGCCTGCGCCGCCTTGGCGGGGCGGCGATGGCCCGTG
>CAYJPQ010000063.1:0-19851 GCA_964372085.1 uncultured Bifidobacteriaceae bacterium
TAGAACCCGTAGAACCTGTAGAACCCGTAGAACCTGTAGAACCCGTAGAACCCGTAGAACCCGTAGAACCCGTAGAAAGCAAATACCTCCCATGCGTGCGGGCTTCGATGGTGTGCGCCGTCGTCATGCCCGTGATGCTATAACGAGGGGATGACCCCGGTGCCGTTTGCCCTGCCCGGAGATGCCCCGGAGGCCCCGTCGGCCAGGCTGTACCCCGCCGCCACGGCTCCCGATACGCACGCCGTGCTCGTGCTGGCCCACGGCGCCGGCGCTGGCCACGAACACCCCTTCATGACCCGCTACGCGTCAGGCCTCGCCGAGCGGGGGATCTCGGTGGTCACCTTCAACTTTCCGTACATGCAGGCGCGTCGGAAGACGCCCGATCGCGCGCCGGTGCTGGAAGAGGCGTTCCGGCGGGCCGTCGCGGCCACGGCGGCGCATCCGGACGTGCGGGCCGACCGCATGTTCATCGGCGGCAAGTCGTTGGGCGGGCGCATCGCCACGCACCTGGGCGCCGCGCCCGGCACGTGGCCGCCGGGCGTCGCGCTGGCGGGCGTGGTGGCGCTGGGTTATCCGCTCGCGCCGCCGCGCGGCAAGCGCACCGGCGACCGGGTGTCGCACCTGAAGAAGCTGGCCGTGCCCACGCTCATCATCCAGGGGACCCGCGACGTGTTTGGCGGGCCTGATGAGGTGCGCGAAGCCATCGCGGCGTCGCTGGGGCCGGCGGAGGGCGCCCGCCGGCTGCCCATCAAGGTGGTGACGCTCGAGGGCGGCGACCACTCGTTTGCGGTGCTCAAGTCGACCGGCCGCACGCAGGCTGAGGTCGACGCCGAGGTCCAGGACCGCATCGCGGCCTGGATGCAAGGTGCGGCGTAACGGCCACCTGCCACCTCACGATCCCCGACGCGCAGCCTCGCGGAACCCGCCAGCCGGTCGTAGCACGCCAGGTATTTCGCGGTCATCGCGGCCGAACTGAAATCGCGTTCGACACGTGATCGGGCGGCCCGGGCGCGGGCACAGGCCTCGGCGGGAGCCACCAGGGACCTGCACAGCGCCGTAGCCAGCGCGGCGGGGTCGTCGGCGTCCACCAGCAGGCCCTCGACCGGGTGTCGCACGGCCTCGGGAATGCCGCCCACGGCGCTCGCCACCACCGGCACGCCGTACGCCATCGCCTGCAACAGCACGAGCGGCAGCGCGTCGCTCCTCGATGGCACCACCACGAGATCCACCTGCGGAAAGAATTCGGCGGTCGGCAGCGGCCCAAGCCAGGCGACGCGGCCGCCCGGCAGCAGCCGCGCGGCCAACGCGCGCAGCGAGGTTTCGCCGTTGCCCGTGCCGGCTACCAGCAGGCACCTCCACAGACCAGGGTCGAGCCGCGCCACCGCGCGCAGTAACACGTCCACGCCTTTGCGGTCGATGAGGTGCGCCATCACGCCCAGGCGCGGCAGCGGCGCATGCGGGTTGGCCTTCGCCAGATCGCGTGAGGGCTCCAGCGGCACGCCGTGCAGGATGAGATGCACGTCATCGCGGGTCACTCCCGCGGCGCGCACGTCGGCGAGGACGGCGGCCGAGACCACGGTCACGACCGCGCACTGCTCAAGGAGCGCCGCATCCATCGCGCGCTGCCACGCCGCCTTCCCGGGCGCCCAGCCCACGACCGAACACATCACCGCACGGTGTGCCAGACCCGCCGCCGCGGCTGGGGCGGTGAAGGCATGGATGGCTGCGATACCGCGGTCCCGGCAGATGTCGCCCACGCGCCTCGACGCCTGCTGCATCACGGCCACGTCTCGGCTGAACAGCGGGGCCTGATGGACCACACCGCCAAGCGCCGAGAACTCCGCGCGTTGAGCGGGGTCGTCGTCCATCTCGTCGGCGCCACCACAGGTCACGAGGTCCACGAACCACCCCCCCGCCGTGGCAGCCGTGGCCAGTTCGATGGCCATGCGGCCGACGCCGAAGTGGAGAAACGGGAGCGCAAACAGTAGTCGTCTGGTCATCGCATCCTGTGGCACATGCCTTGCTCAAGGCCGGTTGCATGAACGAGGCCAGCGCGGGCTGCGGTAGTGTCCGGCCGTGGCCGGACCCGCTGCCTGTCGGCCCGCCGACCACGCGTGTCGGCCCGGCGCCGCCGGTCAGGGCGAAAGAGGAACTGCGATGCTGTCGACCACGACTCCGATAACGCCCGGGCGTCCCGCCATTGCGGGCGGCGCGCCCGTCCGCTCCGACTACCTGATCTTCGGCCGTCCCCAGATCGCGCACGCCGAGATGGACGAGGTGCTGGCCACCCTGCGCACGGGATGGATCGGCACGGGCCCCAAGACGGCGCGCTTCGAAGCGGAGTTGGCCGCCTACCTGGGCGTCAAGCACGTGGTGGCCGTCAGTTCCTGCACCGCCGCACTGCACATTGCTCTGGTGGCCGCGCGCATTGGCCCTGGAGACGACGTCCTGGTGCCGTCGATGACCTTCGTGGCCACGGCCAACGCCGTGATGCACGCTGGCGCGCGCCCGGTCCTCTGCGACGTGGACCCGGTGACGCAGATCGTGACGCCCGCCACGCTCCAGGCCGCCATCACGCCGCGGACCAAGGCCATCATCCCCGTGCACTTCGCCGGTCGCGCCGCCGACATGACGGCCATTCTCGATTTTGCCTGGCGCAAGGGCTGCCTCGTGATCAACGACGCCGCCCACGCGGTGGAAACCTGCCACAACGGCCGCAACATCTCGGGCCAGGGCGCCATGAGCTGCTACAGCTTCTACCCCACCAAGAACCTGACGACGGGCGAGGGGGGCGCGGTGGCCACCGACGCCGACCAACTGGCGGAGCGGTTGCGGGTACTGCGCCAGCACGGCCTGTCGGCTGATGCATGGAAGCGCTATTCCGACAGCGGCTTCAAGCACTACGAGGCGGTGGACCTGGGTTTCAAGTGCAACATGACCGACCTGCAGGCGTCGCTCGGCCTGCACCAGTTGGCGCGCATCGAGGAGAACTCCAAGCGCCGGCTGGCCATCTGGCAGCGCTACACCGCGGCCTTCGCCGGCCTGCCGGTGGGGACGCCCGCGGCGTGGCCCTCGGCCGACCGCCACGCGCTGCACCTCTACACGCTCTTCCTCGATCTCGATCGCCTCAGGACCGATCGCGACACCATCGCACACGCGCTGCACCTCGAGGGCATCGGCACCGGGGTGCACTACCGCGGCGTCCACCTGCAGCCGCTCTACCGCGACAGGGACGGCGCCCGCCCCAAGGATTTTCCGGTCGCGACCTGGATCTCGGAACGGACGCTTTCGATTCCCATGTCGGCCGCGCTGACCGACCGAGATGTGGACACGGTCGTGGACGCCGTTCAGCGGGTCTTGGCCCACTACAGCCGTTGACTGCGACATGATCGGCTCGCCCGAACTGCTGGCCGGCAACCTGCAGGCGCTTGCGGACGCGCTGGGATGCCAGGTGCGGTTGCCGGACGTCGCCGACCACATCGCGATCGAGCCCGGGCCTCCCGCCACGGTGTTGGTGCGCGATCCGAGCGGCGGCCGGTTGCTTGTGCACAGCCGGCGGGATCCGCTGGCAGAGGCCGCGCGGGCGCTCGCGGCCGGCGTCGGCGACCGCGCCCCCTCCACGCTGGTCGTGGTGGGCGCCGGCCTGGGCTACCTGCCCGAGGTGGCAGCCAGACGCTTTCCCGACGCGCGCGTGCTCGTGATCGAGCCCGAGCCGGCGTTCGCACGCCTCATGCTCTCGCGGCGAGATTGGCGTCCGCAGTTGGCCTCGGGCCGACTGCTGGTGCTGACGGGCCCCGGCTACGAGGGCGCGTCCGCCGCCTGGCGCATGGTGACCGAAGAGGAGGGCCCGCTGACCATCGTGCATCCCGTGCTCGCGCGGGCGGCGCCGCAGGCGATGGCTGACGGCCGAGCCACGGTCGACAGGATCTGGTTCGGTGCCCGTGCCAACGCCGACGCGAAGCGCCGGCTTGAAGCTCCATACCTTCTGAACACCCTGCGCAACCTGCCGGTGCTGGCGCGGGAGGGCAACGCCGCCGCCCTCGATGGGCGCTTCCTGAATCAGCCGGCGGTGATCGTCGCGGCGGGACCGTCGCTCGATCGCCAGCTCGAAGATCTGAAGGCCATCGAGGACCACGCGCTCATTGTGGCGGTGGATACGGCGGCGAGGCCGCTGATGGCGGCGGGCATTCAGCCGCACCTCGTGGTGGCCGTGGATCCGAGCGAGGCCAATGCGGCGCACCTCGAGGGTCTGCCTGCCGGGCCCGGCACGTGGCTGGTCGCCGAAACCAGCCTCCATCCCACGGCCTTTGCGCCCTTTGCCGGCCGCACCTTCTGCTTTCGAGTGGCCGCGCACCACCCATGGCCATGGCTGCACGCGGCCGGCTTCGACGTCGGGCTCCTGCGTGCGTGGGGCTCGGTGCTCACGACCGCGTTCGACCTTGCCTTGCGCATGGGATCTTCGCCCATCGTGTTCGCGGGGGCGGATCTCGCCTACACCGGCAACCGGCCGTACTGCCGCGGCACGACCTACGAATTGGAATGGACGATGGCCGCCGCGCGCGGCGACAGCCTGTCCGACACCTGGGCACGCACGATGGGGGCGCTTGCCGTCGGGCCACACCCGGGCCTCGACGGCGGCCCCGTGGTGACGGCGGATCGGCTGGTCGCGTTTCGTAACTGGATTGTCGAGGCCGCCTCGCAGCATCCTGAACGGCGGATCGTGAACAGCAGCGGCCACGGCATCCTGCACGGAGGCCGCATCGAGGTCGCGCCGCTGCTGGCGGCCGTGGGCCCCTCGAACGAAGCGATGGACCGCGACGTGCTGGCTGACCTGTGGCGTGCGAGCGCGTCCAACCGCACCGAGGCGGCGGCCGGCGCACTGGCCCGCCTGCGCCAGGGCGCGGATCCGATGACGGTCAAGGCATGGCGGAGCATCGCCGACACCGCCGCTGCCGATCTCGAGCGCGCGCTCGCCGACACCTCGGCGGCGCTCCGCACGGGGCCACGGGCCATGGCGGACCACGGTCCGATTGACAGCGTGATTGCGCCCCGCCTGCCGGAGGGCATGGCGCGGTTTCGTCAATTCATGCTGGAGGGGGCGACCGAAGGCGAACAGGACGACGCGGTCGACGCCGGCCTGCCGCGTGCCGCACGGGCCCTGGGTAAGATCGTGGCCCTCACCGACAGCCTGCCTCCGGTGGTCGGCCCTGCCGCCGGCGCGCCGGTGGAGCCGCTGGCGGCCCGGACAGACTGGCCGCCGGCCATTGGGGCCAGCCTCGCGCGCTGTGGCGGCGAGCTTGGCCGCGCCCTGGCGCGCGGCCGCCGTGTCGAGCGGCCGCACGACGTGCTCGCGCGATTCCCCGATCGGCCGTGGGCCGATGGCCCGTTGCCGCGCGCCAGTCGTGTGCGTCCCGAGCTGGTGGCGATGGCCGGGATGATGGAGTGGGCCGAGGTGGCCGCGGCCACAACCGACCACGCCGATCCGGCCGACGCGCGGCTGATTGCGGACGTGGGCTGCGCGGTGAGGCGGCAACTGGCCGGGGAGACCGCGGACCACCTGGATGCGGTGCGGTGCACGGTCACCATTGAAACCGACCCCGACGCGCCTCCGGTCACGGCCTCCACCAGCGTGCGCCTGCGCGACCTGATGCGATCGCTAACGGGCCGAATCGTCGAAACCGGCGAGCCGGGGGAGTTGCCCGGCGCACGCTTCCTGCGCGCATCGCGCGCGGTGCCGCCCGTGGTGCTCGAACACCACCTGCCGCGATGCCTCTTTGCCACCACCCTTAACGGTCGCGAAGCGTTGCTTGGGGGCCTCTTCACCGAGCACGGCTACGCGGTGGGAGAGAACGGCGCCGTGCGGCTCGCCTCCACCTGGCCACGTCGAATCATCGGCGAGGTCCCATGGGGCCAAGACGGCGGCGCCCTGGCCTGGTGCAACGACGAGGGCGACTCGGCGCTGCTGCTGCGGCCGGCGGCCGGCGTGCCGGCGGAAATCCATCCACTGCCCTTTCGGCCCACTCTGCCGCTGCCCCGGCCAGACGGCTCGGTGCTGTGGTCGAGTTACTTCGGCGGCCTGTGGTCGTGGCACCCGCAGCAAGGCACTCGGCTGCTGGCCAATGCACCGCCCGCCATCGGCATCCGGGCGCACGGCAACGGCGTGCGGCTCGACCCGGCCACCAAGGGCGATGCCGGCCACACGGTGAACGTCATCAAGCGCGAGGCGCTGCTCTGGCGACCCGGCGCCACGTCGCTGCAGCCGTTGCCGCTGGGGCCGGCTGGCCTGTCGTGGTCGCAGAGCGAGCGCCAGGGGTGGACGGCCGAGGCGCACCCACACGCCGACCTGGTGGCCATCACTTCCCCAGCCGGACGTCACTTCCACCTCGCCTGTGTCTCTCCGTTCTCGGTGGCCTGGGCGGGCCAGTCATTGGTGGTAGTCAGCACCACCGCTGGCATGGTGATACGGTTTCCATGGTTAAGATCCGCACTGGAAGGACCCTTATGATTGCCATTGAGATCGATTACCTCCGCGCACACTGAAGGTGAAGCCAGACTGCTTCGCAATAGCTGATGGGCTTGTAGACGGACCGCGTCAGACCCTTACCGCCGCGACCCACATCGGCCCGGGACTTGCTACTCCCGCCGTCGTGTCGGGAACGTCATCACCACGGCGTGAAATCACGCCACCAACAGGCCATCTTGCAGGTGCGCGGGCATCTCGCGGCCGGCAGGCCGACCGCCGCGTGTCGCCGGGCCGACACGTGCGCACGGTGCTGTTCACCGACCTCGATTCGCCCTATGGCCTTCCCCACTTCTTCGAACTGCTCGGCACGCCCGGATGCGCCCTCGTCGCGGTGGTAGTGGGACACGGCGCCGCCATCACGGGCGGACAGATGCGCGTCCCCGACCGCTGGGGCTGCGGGGTGTCGCGCGACCTGTTGAAGGCGGCGGCGGATGCGGCCATTCCCGTGCTCACCCCGGCGCGCCTGAACGGCACCGCGTTTGTGTCGGGCCTGGGCCGGCTGGCGCCCGACCTGCTGGTGAGCGCCGGCTTCAGGCGCATCCTGCCGCGCCCGGTGCTGAACGTGGCTGGCATGGCCGCGGTGAACCTGCACCCCTCGCCGCTGCCCCGCGTCCGCGGACGCAACCCGTGGTTCTGGACGATCGCCACGGGCGAGACCGAGACGGCCGTCACCCTGCATCACATGACCAGGAAGGTGGACGCCGGCGACATCGTGTTTCGGGTCCCGGTCGCCATCGACGCCACCGACACTGCCTCGTCGCTCAGGCACAAGACCACCGTGGAAAGCCTCCGGCTCATCGCACCGCTCATTGCCGGCGCTGCCGCAGGCACGCTGCCGCGCAGTCCGCAGGACGCCGCCACGGGTGACATCTTCGGCGAACCCTCCGACCGCGACCGCACCATCGATTGGTCCCTGCCTGCCGCGCACGTGGACCGTGCGGTTCGCGCCAGCCTGCTCACGCCCGGCGCCGTCACGCAGTTCCGCAATCGAGTGCTCCGGGTGCTCGACGCCGATCTGGGATCGGACCCTGACCTCTGGCACGCCCAAGCCGCCCCGGGCACGGTGCTGAAGGCCACCACCCATGGCGTCGCGGTGAAGGCAGGCGACGGCCATGTCGTGCTGCGACGCCTCGAATTGGACGCCCAGGCGCTGCCCGCCCCCCTGGTGCTGGGTGTGTGCGGCGGCGAAGCCGCCCGCGACAGGTTCTGCTGATGGCGCCGCCGGCCTCACCGCTCGTCAGCGTCGTCGTGCCCGCCTTCAACGCGTCGCGCACCATTGCGCGCGCCATCGACAGCGCGCTCGCGCAAACCGTGCCGGTGACGTCGGTCGAGATCCTCGTGTGCGACGACGGGTCGACCGACGGGACGGGGGCGGTGCTGGCCGGCTACGGCGATCGGATCGAGGTATTTCGCCAGCCGAACCGCGGCCGGGGCGCCGCGCGCAATGCGTGCCTCGCGCGGGCCCGGGGCGAGTTCATCGCCATGCTCGACGCCGACGACTGGTGGGTGCCGCGGCGGCTGGAGATTGGCCTCGCGGCCGCACAGACGCACCCGGACTGCGACGTGTTCTATGGCAACGCGCTCGTCGTCGACAGCCAGGGCACGGTCTACCGCGCCATGAACGGCGAGTGGCACGTGGGCCACAGCGGGTGGGTGTTCCCTTACCTGCTTCGCAACAACTTCGTGCCGTTTCCCACGGTGCTGGTGCGGCGATCGGCCGTCGAGTCGGCGGGGCCGTTCGACGAGTCGCTCCCCCGAACACAGGACCTCGAGTTCCTGCTTCGCCTGTCGGTGCGGTCACGGTTCCGCTACGACCATACGCCCCTGGCGTGGGTCGACGATCAGAATTGGGGCAGGGGCGACAAGCGCTTCGACACCTACGACTGCTACCTGCGCGTCCTACAGAAGACGGCGTCCGCCGAGCCGGCGCTGGTCGCGCAACACGACGCGATGTATCGCAAGAGCCTGTGCGACTGCCACTCGGAGATTGCGGGCTGCTGGGAGCAGCGGGGTGAGTTCGCGAAGGCCGCGGAGGCCTACGCCGCCGCGCTGGCGCAGGCGCCCTCCGTGCGCCCCCTCCGGTGGAAGCGGTGCGTCGCCTTGTATCGCTCGGGCAACCGGGACGCCGCCGAGCAGGCCCTCACCGCGCTCATCGCCGACGAGGAGTTTCATCCCGAGGCACGGTTCTACCTGGGCAACCTGCGCTTGTGGGCGGAGCGGCCGGCCGAAGCCATCGAGCAATATGAGCGTGCGCTCTACGGCGGGTATCTCTACCAGAAGTTCCCCGAGTGCCTGAACAACCTGGCCGTGGCCATCGCGCGACAGGGTGACCGCGAACGCGCCGTCACTCTCTTGGAGCAGGCACTCGACCAGCAGCGCTTCTACAGCGACGCCATCAAGAACCTCGACCTGTTGCGTGCGGGCGCCGACACCGCCGCGCTCAGACCCACCTCGAGGAAGGTGTTCTGATGCCGTCGCGCACCCGCCTGCTGTTTGTCATCACCCAATTCGACACGGGTGGCGTCCAGTTCCAGTTGTGGCTGCGCCTCACGCACCTGGACCCCTCGCGGTACGACTGCCGCGTGGCGGTGCTCACCGGCGGCGAGTCGTACTTGCTCGACCGCGTGCGCGGCCTGGGTGTGCCGGTGGACATGCTGCACATCGACACCGATCGCGCCCTGTGGCGGCGCGTGCGGCGGGTGCGGCAGTACATCGCCTCCGTCCAGCCCGACGTGGTCGACACGCTGCTGATGTGGGACAACGTGTACGGCACCGCGGCGGCGGCGCTGGCGGGCGTGCCGTGCATCGTGGCCGAACTGCAGAACAACCGCGAGTCGGTTCGGCGCTCGTACTCGCCCGGCTTCCGCGCGCTCGAGGCGTTTGCCCTGCGCTTCCTGTGCGATCACGTCGTGTGCTGCTCGCAGGCCGTCCTCGACAGCTACGCCCGGGTGTTCCCCGGCTTTGGCCGCAAGGCTTCGGTGATTCACGACGCCATCGACATCACGCAGCCGATTCCGCCACGCGCCCAGGCGCGGCAGGCGCTCGGCCTGCCCGCCGATGCGCCCATCGTCGGCACCATCGGGCGGCTGGTCGAGCAGAAGGACCACGACACGCTGCTGCGCGCGGCCAGCCGGCTCGTGGCGCTCCATCCCGAGGCCCTGATCGTGATCGCCGGCTACGGTCCGCTGCACGACCGCCTGGTGGCCCAGCGAGAGCGACTGTGCCTTTCGGACCGCGTCCGCTTTCTCGGCGAGATCACCAATCCCTATCTCTTCTACGCCGCGGTGGACGTGTTCGCCATGACCTCGCGGTGGGAAGGCTTCCCAGTGGTGTTGCTCGAGGCCATGTCGGCGGGACTGCCGGTGGTCTCCACCCGCGTGGGGGGCATCGCCGAGGCCATCACCCACGGCACGAGCGGCTTGCTGGCGGAGGCGGGTGACGAGAGGACACTGGCCGCCTCAATGGCCGCCCTGCTGGACAATCAGGTAATGCGGAGCCGCATCGGAGCCGCGGCACGCCAGGAGGTTGCGCGTTACGGCATCCACGAGTTAATCGCGTGCTGGCGCCACCTCTACGGACAGGGGGGCCGCCCGCGCCAGGTGGCAGGCACGCCGGCAGCCGTGTCGGCGCCGGGGCCCGTGCCGCCGGGCCTCGCGCTGCCCGAGAGGGCCACCCGCATCCTGGTGTGGCGCCTGTGCCCGATGGGCCGCCTCCTCACGCTCGTAACCGATGTGCGACGGCGGTATCCAGACGCGGAGATCGACTGCGTCTGCCAATCGAACGCCGCCGACAGCGTGTGCACGGCCGGCATGCGGCCCATCCCCTACGGAGACGGACGCTTCACCGCTCGACGGCTCGGCCCGGCCGCCCTGTTCAACCTGCGGCGACGCCACTACGACCTGGTGCTGGTGCCCTTCAACCAACCCACGCGCGAGGGCTACGCAGCCGCTGAGTGGTGCGCGGCCTGGGCCGGCCGCGGGCCCGCCTACGGGATGTCGGCTTGGAGCGACCAGGTGGAACCAGTGGCGGCTCTCACCCCAGGCTCGGTGATCGCGCACCGCTGGCTTGGCAGCCCGCGCCTGCTCCGCGACGCCGTGCTGAGCGCGTTGACGCTGGTTCGCGGCGCCGTGGCCCGGAGGGCCGTCACATCGTGACACGACGCCTCGTGCACATCGTGGGCCGCTTCCTGCCGCGCTCCGAGACCTTCACGTACGACCTGGTCCGCAGCATCCCGGGGTACGAGCACCACATCCTGACGACGCGAACGGACAACCTCGATCTGTTTCCGTTCGATCGGCTCGTGGCGGCCGCATCCGAGGAGGAGTACGCGGCGCACATCGAGCGGCTGAGTCCGTCGGCCCTCGTCTGCCACTTCGGCCCTGTCGGTTTCTCCGGGCTCGTGCCGGGGCTTGTGTGCGGTGTGCCCGTCATCACCATCTTCCACGGTTACGACGTGTCGATGCTGCTCCGCGACACCGCCTGGGTGGAACGCTACCAGGCCCTGTTCCAGTTCGGCGGCCATGCTGTGTGTATCTCGCACGAGGGACGCCGGCGGCTGCTGGCCATCGGGTGCTCCGACGACAAGGCCACCGCCATTCACCTGGGCGTCGACCTGGACCGGTTTGCGTTCCAGGCCCGGCAACCCAGGCGCCCAATCGACACGATGCGCCTGCTCGTGGTGGCACGCCTGGCCGAGAAGAAGGGCCTGCCCGTGGTGCTGCGCGCCGTGCGGCGCGTGATCGACCGTGGCCTCCACGTCTCGCTCCGCATCGTCGGCGAAGGTGAAGAACGGGCGTCATTGCTCGCCCTCCGCGCCGCGCTCGGCCTCGAACGCGCGGTCACCTTTGTGGGGCCGCTCGACGGCGACGGTGTCCGCCGCGAGCTGGCCTCCTGCGACGCGCTGGCGCTCACCAGCCTCACGGCCGCCGACGGCGACCAGGAGGGCATTCCCGTGGTGCTGATGGAGGCCATGGCGTCGGGGGTGCCCGTGATTGCCAGCCGGCACTCGGGCATTCCCGAGTTGGTGGCGCACAACCGCACGGGGCTGCTCGTACCCGAGGGCGACGACCTGGCCACCGCCGACGCCATCGCGCGGCTCACGGCCAACGGCCCGCTTGGACGGCGCCTCGCCGTGGGCGCGCGCGCCCACATCGAGGAGGAGTTCAACCTGCAGCGGCAGGGCGCGCGATTTGGCGCGCTGATTGGCCGCGTGGTTCGCCAACACGCCCGCAACCAGCCGCCAGCGCCTTCGGCGCCGTCGCCCAGCGGCGAGCGCCTGCTGTTGCTGAGGAGCGCGCCGGTGCCGGTGGCGCTCTCCAAGCTCGTAGTGCTGCGCCACCGCTATCCCTCCACGGAGATTGCGGTGCTCACGCGTGACGATACGCGCGAGGTGTTCGACCGCTGTCCGCTGGTGTCGGAGGTCTTCACCGTTCCGGCGGGGCGCATGAGCCTGGCATCCGTTCCGCCGGCCACGCTGGCCGCCGTGCGCGCCGGCGGCTTCGCCCGCGTGCTGGTGCCGCTCGGCGACGACCCCCACGGCTACGACAACGTCTGGCGGGTCGCCCACGCGTGCGGGGCCCCCGTGGTGGTTGGGCTCACGGCCAGCAACCACGAAGTGCCCGCGCACGACGAAAGGGCGCCGGCCTCATGAGGATCGATCTCGGCACGCCCAACCCGGCCGACCCGTGGAGTCGGTTCAGCTCCTACAAGTGGCTAATCACCCGCCGCCTGGCGGCGGCCATCGCCGGCACGGCGCCCCATGCCTGCGGCCGACTGCTCGATGTCGGGTGCGGCCATCGACGCTTCGCGCACTACTTCGACGTCGAGAAGTACCTGGGCCTGGAGTACCCCACTACGTTTGGCGCCGCGCCGGGGCCGGTGGACGTGTTCGGCACGACGCTGGCGCTCCCGTTTGCCGACCGCAGCTTCGACACCGTCGTGTCGTTCGAGACGCTCGAGCACGTCGCCGATAGCCGCACGATGCTGGCCGAGCTCACGCGCGTGGTGAAGCCCCACGGCCGCGTGATCCTCTCGGTGCCGTTCCTGTGGGGCGAGCACTGCCAGCCCCACGACTACGTCCGCTTCACCACCTTCGGCCTGCGCTTGCTGTTCGAGGGTGCGGGGCTGCGCGTGGTGCATCAGCAGCGCGTGGGCGGCTTCTGGACTTTCTACGGCCAACGCCTGGCCTACTACCTGGCGTCGGTCTACGGCCGGCGGCTGTCGTGGCTCTCCACGTCACTGGCGTTTGGCGTGCTCACCTGCGCATCGCTGCTTGAATCGCTGCATCCCGTCGACACCGAGTACTGCATGTCGGTGATTGTCGGCACGAGGACCACCGCATGACCTCGCCTTCCGTGCTGTTCGTCCGCTCGGTGCCGCCGGCGCTGGCGGTGCCGGCCCTCAAGTGGCTGCGCGATAACGTGTCGGGCGCCACCATCACGGCTTTCACCTCGCCGGGCGGCCGGCTGGCCCTCGAGGGCGCCGGGGTGGTGGATGCGTGCGAGACCTACGACGGGCGGCGGATGAGCCTCGTTGCCGCCGGCCTCCGCCGCATCGTCCGCCTCGCCCGCCGCCGCTTCGACATCGTCGTCGTGCCCTATACCGGAGACCGGCGCCACTACTGGAACGTGGCGCGATTCGCGCTCGCCATCCGCGGCGGCACCACCGTGTGGCTGCCGTGCGACCAGTTGCCCGCGGCCGGAGATCCCGTGGCGCTGCTGCGCCGCGTGTCGCTCGCCGAGTGGTGGCGCGACACGCGAACGCGGTCGCGGCTTCGTGCGCTCACGCTCCAGGCGATCAAGTGGCCGCTGCTCGTGGCGGGTTACGTGCTGGGGATGATGGCACTCACGGCGTTGGCGGCCATCCTTGTTCCCCTCGTCTGGCTCACACCCGGCGCGGAGCGGCGAGGGTAACCGATGCGCGTGGGCCACCTGGTGTCGAGCTACCTGCACGTGACCGAGAACTGGATTCACGCGCAGATGACGGCTGGCGATCGGTTGACGCCGGTGGTGTTGAATCGCGGCGCGCGAACCAACGAGGGATTGTTTGTCGTAGCCGACGCCTGCCACTTGGCCGACCTGGATGCGAAGGCCTGTCGCCGCGAGGCCAATGGATGGGCCGAGCACGGATTCTCGCCTGCGTTTGCCGCCGCCTGCCGGCAGGCGCGAGTCAAGGTGCTGCACGCGCACTTCGGACCGGAAGGTGTGCTGGGGGTCCCTCTCGCTGCGGCCCTCCGCGTGCCGCTCGTCACGTCGTTCTACGGCTACGACGCCACGGCGCTGCCGCGCGATCCGGCCTGGCAGCGGTCGTACCGCCGCCTGTTCGAGGTGGGCACGCTGTTTCTGGCCGAGGGCCCGGCGATGGCCGATACGCTGGTGCGCCTGGGATGTCCACCGGAACGGGTCCGCCTATCGCCGCTGCCCGTGCCCATCCCGGCCCAGGCGGCCCGGCCCGTCTCGCCACTCATCCTCGTGTGCGGGCGCCTCGTGGAGAAGAAGGGCACGGACACGAGCCTGCGCGTGCTGGCACGGGTCCGCAGCCTCACCACGCGGAGGTTCCGCGCGGTGATCGTCGGCGAGGGCCCGGAACGTGCGCGGCTCGAGCGGCTCCACCAGCGGTTGGCGCTTGCCGATTGCGCCCAGTTCGCCGGGGGCGTGTCGCCCGGCGAGCTCGATCGCC
Organism: uncultured Bifidobacteriaceae bacterium; assembly: GCA_964372085.1. Lineage (GTDB taxonomy): Bacteria > Acidobacteriota > Vicinamibacteria > Vicinamibacterales > UBA2999 > 12-FULL-67-14b. The sequence goes on from CAYJPQ010000063.1 coordinate 14,201, forward strand.
TGCTCGGCTCCGCCACGGTGCTGCTGCAGATGAGCCGTACCGCCGCCGACGGCGACGCCGAGGGCGGCGCTCCCGTCGTGGTGAGTCAGGCCCTGGCCGCCGGCGTGCCCGTGGTGGCCACGCGGCACTGCGACATCGCCTGGATCGTGCGGGACGAGGAGACCGGGTTCATCGTCGGGAGCCGTGAGGTTGACGCCGCAGCCCATCGGTTGGTCGACATCCTCGAGATCCCCGCGCTGCGGCAACGCCTCGCGCGCGCCGGCCGCGCCGCGGCCCGGCAGCGCCTATCGATGCAGGCCGCCGGACAGGCGCTGGTTCGACACTACACGGAGGCGGTGAGGTTGGGACCCGTGGTTCCGGCCGGCGGGCGCCGGCCGGATCTACTGCGGGTTGGCGTCGCGATGGAGTTTCGACGACGGGCCGGGGACGCCGAGAGCCTCGAACAGCTCGCGAACACTCGGTCGCTGCCTGTGGACCTGCGTGCCACCGCGGCCCGGCTGGCCGGACAGGTCCACCGCGAGCAGGGCCGTCCTCACCTGGCCGCGCGCCGTTTTGCCCAATGGCGGCGCCTCGCGCCTGCCGACTCGTACGCGGGGATGGAAGAGGCGCGGGCGTGGCTGAGCACCACCCAGACGACCAGGGCGTTGGCGCCGCTGGCGGCGTTTGTCAGCACCCACTCCGACCGGGCGTTCGCCCTGTCCGAGGCCACGGCCCTGCTCGAGTCTGGCCGCCCCGGCGCGCAACTGGCGCCCCGCCTGCTCTCGCGCGTAGGCACGCCCGCCGACCGCCTCGTCTACGATGTGCGATCCATGGAGACCGGCGACAGACCCCTGTTTGTGCGCGCGCGCCTGCGCCGGGCGCTCGCCCGTTACCGGCGAGCCACCGTCCGCCGCCAGTCGCCAAAAGAGCTGGCCGACGCCGCCCTGATCGCGGTCTACCTGCTGGCGCTCCAACTCGACGACGGCCAGACGGTGACCGAACTGCAGCAGTTGCGGGACGGGGTTCGCGACGCGCTGCTCAAGTACCGCCTGGCCTCGGCGCTCGAGGCCCGTGGCGGCGAGGCCACGGCTTGGGCCCGTCGCACCTTCCGGTGGCTCGAGCGGAGCCGCCAGTTGTCCGACGAGGCGCGGGCGGGCGCGCGCATTCACCTGGCCCGCATCGAACACCCGAAGGGAGCCACCGCATGATTGCCACCGACCTACTGCGCAGCCCGTGCTGTGCCGCCCCGTTGGCCAGGCCGGCAGAGGGTACGCTCACCTGCGAGAGTTGCGCCGCGCGCTTCCCCGTCCGCCCCTTCGGACCCGACCTGATGCCGCCCGGCCACGAGCTTCGCTACGCACGCTTCCCGCAGTGGCAGGCCGTGCAGCAGTCGCTGGCGGCCTGGCGCGCCCGCACGTGGACCGGCACCACGGCCGCGGCCGCCAGGACCGACAGCACCGTGAAACTGGCCGAGGCGTTTGTGACCTGGGCCGGCATCACCGGTGCCGTGCTCGACATCGGCTGCGGTGGCGGGTGGCTGCAAAGAATGATGCCAGGCGCCATCTACCATGGCCTCGACCCGATGCCGGCCGACCAGCCGTACGGGTTCCCGTTCGTGCGGGCCCTCGCCGATCGACTGCCGTTCCCGGCCGACACCTTCGACACCTGTTGCTTCTTTTCGAGCATCGACTACGCGATCGATATCGAGGTCACCATGACCGAGGCCCGCCGGGTGCTGAAGCCGGGCGGCCTGCTGGCCATCGCCACGCCCATTCACCTCACCAAGGAAGTGAGCGGCGAGCGGTTGCATCATTACCGCTTCCTGGCGGGAGAGCTGGACGACCTGGTGCTCCGCGGGTTCCATGACGTCTCAACGCTGGTGTATCAACCCAACTACCACTTCATCCGCGCACGAAAGGCCGGCGCGCGGTGACCACCGCCCCGCCCCTCCCTCCCATCGCGTGCTTCTCGAACCTCGATTGGGACTACCTGCGCTATCGCAAGCAGCACCTGATGGAGCGCATCGGCAAGAGGGCGCCGGTGGTCTACGTGAACCCGCCTCGAGCGCTCAAGTGGCGGCATCCGTCGCTGTGGGGTACGGTCACAAGCGTGGCGCCGGGCGTGCGGGTGTACGACCCTCCGGTGTTCCCGGGCATCCGGCGGTCCAGGGCCATTCGCGACCTGAACTACCGGGTGATCGCAGCGGCCCTGCGAAGGCTGCTGCCGCCCGGCGTCAACCCGGCGCTCTGGATCTATTCGCCACACGCCGCGCGCTTCACCGAGTTGCTGTCGCCAGGACTGGTGGTGTACGACATGGCCGACGACTACTCGGTGCCCACGGGCGGGGCCTTGCGCGGACGGGCCGAGGCCCGCGAACTGGCGGCGCTCGGCGACCTCGAGCAGCGCCTGCTCCGCCGTGCCGATGTCGTGTTTGCCGTGAGCCAGCCGCTGTGCGATAAGGCCCTGTCGGCCGGCGCCCGCCACGTGCGCCTGCTGCCCAACGGTTGCGATATCGAGCGCTACGCGGATCGGCCTCACGGCCCGCGTCCAGTCGACACGCCTGTCATCGGCTACGTGGGCACGGTGGCCCCGCGCGTGGATGTGGAACTGGTATGCGAACTGGCCAGGCTCAGACCTGGGTGGCGATTCGAGATGGTGGGGCCGGTCACGCCGCATGTGACGCTGCCGGCCGAGACGCCGCCCAACCTTGCGTGGAAGGGCGAGGTGCCCTATGCCGCCGTGCCCGACATCATCCGGCGCTTCGACGCGTGCATCCTGCCGCTGCGCGAGATCGACTACTCCTACAAGTCATCACCCATCCAGGTGTTCGACTACCTGGCGGCCGGCAAGCCTGTGGTGAGCGCACCGGTGGCGCAGTTCGAGGCGTGGCCGACAATGGTCACCACGGCACGGGGCGCGGCCGCGTTCGCCGCCGCACTGGACGAAGCGCTCGGCTTCGATTCGCCCGAGCTCCAGGAACTGCGGCATCAGTTCGCGCGCGGCCACAGCTGGGACGCGCGCGCCGCCGCGGCCGTGGCCGCCATCACCCACCGAGCGGCCGCCTAAATCAGGCTAGAGGCTGAAGGCCATGCTGAACATCGCCCGTGTGCCTTGCCCTACGCGGGTTTGGTTGCCGTCGCGAGGTAGTTCCACGCGTCGGCGTCCCACGGGTCCAGGCGGTCCAACTGCGCGGCGCACCACTGCACCCCACCCAGGAGCGGAACGCGTAGCGTCGCTGGCCATTGGCGCGTATGCCGGTGCAAGGCGTAGGCAATCCGCTGGCCTGTCGTCACCCATGCCCCGGCCATGGGCCGCACGGTAACCTCTGCGCCGCCCGCGCGCTGCAGCAGCAGCTCGAAGCCATACCGCGAGAAGCGGAAGTAGTCATGCGGCTCCTCGTGCAGTCCCCACTGGAAGTTGGCGGTGACCACAAGCCGCCCACCCGGCCGCAGCACACGCACGCACTCGCTGATCATGTCCTGCGGATCGGTCACGTGCTCCAGCACCTGGAACGAGACCACGGTGTCGAAACTGGCGTCGGCAAACGGCAGCGCGAGGCTCGAGCCGTGCACGTCGCCCTTGCGCACCCCGCTCGTGACCGGGAACTCCAGTCCGACATACCGGTCCACGTAGGGGAGAAAGTGCGGCTCATACGGCCGGTGCCCGCACCCCACGTCGAGCAGCCGGCCACGCGCCCCCGGCGCCTCCGCGCGGATGGCGTCTTCAAGCAGCCGGCAGATGAGCCAGTTCTCGCTCGTCCACACCGCGCGCGGGTCGAGATAGGCGACACACGCCATCGGCACACCCTACGACGCGCGCGATTGCGCTCTGACCGGGTCGGCGGCCGCGAGCTGGGGCGGAAGATTGCAGAATTGCCGGCAGAGCGCGGGCGGCTCGGGCGAGAACAACCGCGCGCGCCAGTCCTCCATCGCCTCGCCGTGCCACAGTTGCGGTAGCGTCTGCGACCGGAAGTCGCCTACCACGACCTGGTTGTGGATGCGGCAGCACGGCGTCACCTCGCCCTTCCACGTGACGTAGATCTTGCCGAACGGATCCCGGCACGAGGGCCGGAAGGACTCGAGCGACTCGATGGCCTCGATCCCCGCGTCGGCGCATCGCCGGCGGAAGCTCAGCATGATCTGCTCTTTCCAGCCGTCCGACACCGCCGACAACTTGCGCGTGCGCGTGGCCCACACCGCCACGAACCCGTCCCCGGCGCCAAAGGGCACAGTGTCGACCACGTGGATCTGACCGACGCCCATGTCAACCGCTACGTCCACGAGCGACGGCAACGAGTGCAGGTTCTCGCGATTGGCCGTGAAGTAGAGGCTCGCCTTGATGGTGGTGTTGCACGTGAGGTACTGCATCCGCGAGGTGAGGAGCGACAGCCGAACGCCCGGGCGCGCCCGGCTGAGAGTAGCAGCGTCGCCACCGTCGATACTGAGTCGGACTTCCGACAGCCCCGCTGACGCCAGGCCGTCCACCCGGTCGGGCGTCAGCATCGTCCCGTTGGTGTGAATCACCGTGCCGCGCATGCCCCTGGCCACGCAGTAGGCAATCATCTCGTTGAGCTGCCGGTGCATCAGGGGCTCGCCCAGCCCGCAGAGATACACCTGGTGGGGCGAGGTCGCGAACTGGTCCACGATGCGGCGGAACAGGCCGACATCCATGTCCTGCATCTCGTCCAGCCCCGCGTGGGGACAGATACAGCAATCGAGGTTACACCGGCTGGTGACCTCGATCTGGACGATGCCTGGTTCGCGTTCCACCGCAGGGGGAAGGGGCACGCACCCTGCCGAGCAAGGGGCGTGCCAGGCAGCTGCCCCGTGCCTAGCGGTACGGCACGTGCAGCTTGACGGGCTCCACCCTGCGCTTGGCCTTCACCCGCAGGTTGACCATCTCGACGAACACCGAGAAGCCCATCGCGAAGTAGACGTAGCCCTTCGGGATGTGGACACCGAAGCCTTCGGCGATCAGTGAACAGCCGATCAGCAGGAGGAAGCTGAGCGCCAGCACCTTCACGGTGGGGTGCTGGTTCACGAAGGCGCTGATGCTCGTGGCCGACAGCATCATGATGCCCACCGCCAGCACCACGGCGGTGACCATCACCCACAACTGATCGGCCATGCCCACGGCCGTGATCACCGAATCCAGCGAGAAGACGATGTCGAGCACCATGATCTGGCCGATGACGGCGGCGAACGTGGGCGCGACGCGGGCGGAGCCGTGGCCCTCCTCGCCTTCGAGCTTGTCGTGAATCTCGGTGGTAGCCTTGAAGAGCAGGAACAACCCGCCGCCGATGAGGATGAGGTCACGGCCCGAGATGCCCTTCTCGAGGATGGTGACGATCGGCTCGGTGAGCCGGATGATCCACGCCAGCGACATCAGTAGCAGGATGCGCATCACCATGGCGGCCGCGAGGCCCGTCTGGCGCGCCCGCTGCTGCTGGTCGTGCGGGAGCTTGCCCGCGAGGATGGAGATGAAGATCACGTTGTCGATGCCGAGGACCACCTCGAGCACCGTGAGCGTGACCAGGGCGGCGGCGGCGTCAGCGGTGAACATGTTGCCTCAAGACCTCAAGACCTCACTCCATCGCCAATTCCGGCCGGCCCTTCAAGCCGCCCCACGTGTCGGGGTCCTGCCACAGCAGCGCCCAGAAGTAGCGCGCCACG
>CAYJPQ010000064.1:0-19680 GCA_964372085.1 uncultured Bifidobacteriaceae bacterium
CCCGAGAGCCGGCGTAGCTCAGTTGGTAGAGCAGCTGATTCGTAATCAGCAGGTCAGCGGTTCGAGCCCGCTTGCCGGCTCCAGTTTTTCCCAAACATTTCGTTGATTCTGACCAGCCGATCCTCGGTCTGGCCTTCGCCGGGTAACACATGGGTAACAAACCGCCGAAGCCGGAGGCGGCATGGGGCGTCTGGCCTTTTCTAGCCATTTCGCCAGGGAACGAAATTCCGCCTCGAGCTCCGCGGCCCGCTTCGCGCGGGGCGCCGAAGGTGCGGTCGCTCGTGAAGAAACGACCGGCGTCAGCTCAGGCTTTAGAATAGGCTCATTCCGTCACCCACGATGGCACTGCACCCTGAGTTTCCACGGTCGCCGTACGCCCCGCTCATCCCGTCGCAGCGGTGGTTTCCGGCTGACGAAACGCTCCGCAGCACAGCCTACGAAAAACTGCTCCCGCCGCTGGTCGCCAAGATCCGCGAGGAGGTCCACGCCTGGCGCCAGAGTGGCTATCGCGGCGCGTCGGCAACGTCGGTCAGCCTGCTGCACTGGTGGTTCGACGCCGATCACCTGCTCGAAGAGGCCGACGGGTCGCTGAGCCCCTTCCGCTACTACTTCGCGCAGCGCGAGGCGGTGGAGACGCTGATCTGGCTCCACGACGTGAGGCAGGCGCGCGACAAGTTCGACCTGATGCGCTTCGACGCGTCCGGCGCGGTCTCCTCCGGGATGTTCGACGAGGCGTGGCCGCGCTACGTGCTGAAGATGGCCACGGGCGCGGGCAAGACGAAGGTGATGTCGCTCCTCATCGCCTGGAGCTTCTTCCATCGCCTCTACGAGGCAGATTCCACGCTCTCACGCAACTTCCTCGTCATCGCGCCCAACATCATCGTCCTCGACCGGCTGCGCGCGGACTTCGACGGCCTGCGCATCTTCTTCAACGACCCCGTGCTGCCGGCCAACGGCCACGACGGCCGCAACTGGCGCGACGATTTCCAGGTGACGCTGCACATTCAGGACGATGTCCGCGCCGTGCGCGAGACGGGGAACATCTTCCTGACGAACATCCATCGCGTGTTCCTCGGCGATGTGGCCGAGCCCTCGCTCGAAGACGACGACCTGCGCGACTACTTCCTGGATCCGTTCGGCGCCAGACCCTCGGGCAAGACCACCGACAGCAGGACGGACCTCGGCGAGATCGTCCGCGAAGTGGAGGAGCTGGCCGTCTTCAACGACGAGGCGCACCACATCCACAACCCGAGGATGGCCTGGTTCAAGTCGATCCAGGACATCCACCACCGGATGCTGCAGCAGGATCGGCGCCTGGCCCTGCAGGTGGACGTCACCGCCACGCCGCGCCACGACAACGGCGCGATCTTCGTGCAGACGGTCTCGGACTACCCCCTGGTCGAAGCCATCCACCAGAACGTGGTGAAGCACCCCGTGCTGCCGGATGCCGCCAGCCGGGCGAAGCTCGGAGAGGCGAAGAGCGCCCTCTTCACCGAGAAGTACGAGGACTACCTGCGCCTGGGCATCGAGGAGTGGCGCAAGAGCTACGCCGAGCACGAACCGCTGGGCAAGAAGGCCGTGCTCTTCGTGATGGTGGACGACACGCGCAACTGCGACGACGTGGGCGCCTACCTGGAGCAGCTCTGCCCCGAGCTGCAGGGCGCGGTGCTGGTGATTCACACGAAGCAGAACGGCGAGATATCAGAAGCGGCGTCCGGCAAGAACAAGGAGGAACTGGAACTGCTCCGCAAGCAGTCCAACGAGATCGACTCCTGGAAGTCGCCCTACAAGGCCATCGTCTCGGTGCTGGTGCTGAAGGAGGGCTGGGACGTCCGCAACGTCACGACCATCGTCGGCCTCCGCGCGTATGCGGCCAAGAGCAACATCCTGCCCGAGCAGACGCTGGGGCGTGGCCTGCGGCGGATGTACTTCGGCACCGACACACAGGAGACCGTCTCGGTGACGGGCACGCCGGCCTTCATGGAGTTCGTCGAGTCGATCCAGAGCGAGGGTGTCACCTTCGAGCGCGTGCCGATGGGCGCCGGCGCCACCCACCAGCAGTCGATCGTCGTCGAAGTCGACGCCACCAACCCGGACAAGGACATCGAAGCGCTCGACATCCCGCTGCCCAGGCTGACGCGGCGGTTCCATCGGGACTTCAAGGCACTGGACGACCTCGACCCGGCAGCCTTCGGCAACGCCCGCCTGCCGCTCAGGCCGTTTACCCCGGAGGAGACCCGCGAGATCGTCTTCAAGCTGATGCTCGACGCCGAGATGCACCACACCGTGCTCCTCGATGGGGCTGGCCCCGCCGACTACCGGTCCGTCGTCGCCTTCTTCGCACGGCAACTGCTCAAGGAGCTGCGCTTGGTCGGCGGCTACGACGTGCTCTACGGCAAGGTGAAGGCCTTCATCCGCGAATACCTGTTCACGGGCGACCCGGTGAACCTGGAAGACCCGGTCGTGCTGCGCAACCTGTCGGAGTCCGAGGCCGGCAAGGTGCTCTTCGACTCGTTCAAGGCCGGCATCAACGCGCTCACCGTGCAGGACGCGGGCAGCACGCGCATCGAGGACTGGATTCGCCTCCGCGACACGCGTCCTTTCCGAACGGACCATCGCCCGTACCTGGCGACGAGCAAGTCGGTCTTCAACAAGGTCGTCGGCGAGCCGCACTCGGGCGGGTTCGAGCTGTCGTTCGCGGCCTTTCTCGAAGGCGCGCCGGACGTGGCGGCGTTCGCGAAGAACTACCTCGCCGTGGGCTTCAAGCTGGACCACGTAAAGGCCGATGGGGACCTGTCGAACTACATCCCCGACTTCATCGTGCGCACCACCGACGGCATCGTCTGGATCATCGAGACCAAGGGGCGTGAGGAGATCGACGTGCCGCAGAAGATGAAGCGGTTGAACCAGTGGTGCGCGGACGCCACGGCCGCGAGCGCGGACGATGGAGGGATCGTCTATCGCTTCGCGTTCGTCGACCAGAAGGGCTTCGAGCAGCACACGCCCAGGACCATGGCCGCCCTGGCGGCCAGCTTCACCGGGTATCAATCGTGAGCACGACCGACGGATACGAGCTGACCGACGCCGAGAAGCGGGATCTCATCAAGCTGATCACCGAGGGCAAGCCCCTGCCCGAGAAGTACCGGTTCCTGCTCTTCGCGGACAAGCGGGAAGTGGAGCTGGTGTGGAACGGCAAGACGCGCGAGGTGACCACGGCCGTCCTGCCGTTTCAGACGCTCGAGCACATCGACGAGCCGCGCAAGGAGAAGGGCGACTGGCAGGCCGACCTGTTCGACATCCGCGGCCGGCAACTGAGAGGGTGGACCAACAAGCTGATCTGGGGCGACAACAAGCTGATCCTGTCGTCGCTCAAGTCAGGCGCGCTGCGGCGGCAAATCGAAGACGCCGGCGGGCTGAAGCTGATCTACATCGACCCGCCGTTCGACGTCGGCGCCGACTTCAGCATGGACATCGAGATCGGCGGCGAAACGTTCCACAAGGAGCCGAACCTGCTGGAGCAGATCGCCTACCGCGACACGTGGGGACGCGGCGCGGATTCCTTTATCGCGATGCTGCACGAGCGCCTGATTCTTATGCGCGACTTGATGCACAGCGAGGGCAGCATCTACGTTCACTGCGATTGGAGGGTCAACAGTTATCTCAGGCTCGTGCTACAGGAAATATTCGGTGCCGACGGATATAGAAATGAGATCACCTGGAAACGGAAGACCGGCAGCAGCAGCGAACTCGGCGAAACGTCAACACAGTATGGCCACAGCAACGACCACATCTTGTTCTTCGGAGAGTCACCCCTCTTTAACGTCCAACATAGGGAGCCCGATCCGGACTACATCGAGAGCTTCTTTAGGCACGTTGACGAGAACGGTCGGCGCTATGCGATTGATAATCTGGCAAACCCAGCGTACCGGCCAAATCTCGTTTATGAGTACAAGGGCTACAAACCTCCGAGGAACGGTTGGGCCATTTCACTGGAGAAGATGAAGCAATGGGATGCCGAGGGGCGGCTGTACTTTCCAGAGAATATCAACGGACGAATTCGACGCAAGAGATACTTGGACGAGCTGCAAGGTCAACCACTCACTGAACTGTGGGATGACATCGGTCCAGTGGCGTCTCAAGCCAACGAGCGTCTCGACTACCCCACCCAGAAGCCCGAAGCTCTACTTGAGCGAATCATCCGCGTCAGCAGCAATGAGGGCGACCTCGTCGCCGACTTCTTCTGCGGTAGCGGAACGACGGCTGCGGTAGCCGAGAAGATGGGCCGCAAGTGGATTGCGACCGACCTCGGCAAGTTCGCGATCCACACCACGCGCAAGCGGTTGATCCAGGTGCAGCGGGAGCGCCGCGCGAAGGATGAGACGTTCCGCGCGTTCGAGGTACTGAACCTGGGGCGCTACGAGCGGCAGGTGTACCTGAACGTCTCGGGCCGGCTCACCGGCAAGCAGAAGGAGCAGGCGCTCGCCCGGCGCGAGCAGGAGTTTCGCGACCTCATCCTCAAGGCCTATCGCGCCGAGCCGCTGCCCGATGCGGGCTTCTTCCACGGCAAGTCCGGCTCGCGCCTGGTCGTCGTCGGCCCGATCAACCTGCCGGTGGGCCGGCTGTTCGTCGAGGAGGTCATCACCGAGTGCCGCAAGCGCGGCGCCACGCGCGTGGACGTCCTCGCCTTCGAGTTCGAGATGGGCCTCTTCCCCGCCGTTCTCGACGAAGCGAAACAGAAGGGCATCGACCTGGTCCCGAAGACCATCCCGCCGGAAGTCTTCGACAAGCGCGCCGTCGAGCGTGGCCAGGTCCGCTTTCACGAAGTGGCCGCCATCGAGGTCACGCCCCGCTTCGACAAGGGCAACCCGCTGTCCCTCGCCGTGGAGCTGACCGACTTCTCGGTCTACTACTCGCAGGGTCTTGCGGATTCGATTGCCGCCGAGCTGAAGGAAGGCAAGAGCGAGGTTGTGTGCGAGGCCGGCGCGCTCATCAAGATCAGCAAGGACAAGCAGGGCGTCATCACCCGCGACGTGCTCACCAAGCACTGGACCGACTGGGTCGATTACTGGGCCGTGGACTTCAACTACGAGAGCCGGCAGGAAATCATCAAGGTGCCCAAGGGCGCCGGTATCAACGCCGTGCAGGGCCACCTCCCCGGCCAGGAGCCCGCCCAGCGCGAACTGGCACTGCCCGCCACCGAGTTCGAGGACCGCTGGACCGGTGCCTACATTTTCGAAAACGAGTGGCAAAGCTTCCGCACCCGCCAGAACCGCGCCCTCGACCTGACGACAGCTCCGCATGTCTACGAGAAGCCCGGCCGCTACACCGTCGCCGTGAAGGTGATCGACATCTTCGGCAACGACACGATGACGCTTATGCGCTTGACCGTCAGCTGAACTGGCCCAGAACGTGCGTAGCCCAACGATGATGGCCACACAGCCAGCACCTCTCGGCGAGATCGTTCTCTATCAGACGGACGATGGCCGCACCCGCGTGGAGTGCCGGTTCGCCGACGAGACGCTATGGCTGAGCCAGGCGCTCATCGCGGACCTCTTCCAGAAGGATGTGCGCACCATCAACGAGCACCTTCAGAACATCTATGAAGAGGGTGAGCTGGATTCGGGTCCAACTATCCGGAAATTCCGGATAGTTCGCCGCGAGGGCCAGCGAGCCGTTGCCCGGCTGGTCGAGCATTACAGTCTCGACGCCATCCTTGCCGTCGGGTATCGAGTTCGCTCTGAACGGGGAACACAGTTCCGCCGCTGGGCGACGGAGCGCCTCCGCGAGTACCTGGTGAAGGGCTTCACCATGGACGACGAGCGGCTGAAGAACCCGCCCGTCGACGGCTCCGGCGTTCCCGACTACTTCGACGAACTGCTCGAGCGGATTCGCGACATCCGCGCCAGCGAGCGACGGATGTACCTGCGCGTCCGCGAGATCTTTGCGTTGGCCGGAGACTACGACCCGAAGAACCCTGAGGTCACCGTCTTCTATCAGACCATTCAGAACAAGCTTCATTTTGCCGTCAGCGGCAAGACCGCGGCAGAGCTGATCGCGGGCCGCGCCAATCACGAGAAGCCGAACATGGGCCTGACGACCTGGAAGGGCGACGCAGTCCGCAAGCACGATGTCACGGTCGCAAAGAACTACCTCAACGAACACGAGATCGCCGAGTTGAACCGGGTCGTCGTCATGTGGCTGGATTTCGCGGAGGACCAGGCGCGGCGACGGCAGCAGGTGTTTCTGAAGGACTGGGGCTCGAGGCTCGACGCCTTCCTGAGTTTCAACGAACGAGCCGTGCTCCAGGGTCAGGGTGCACTCAGCAAGGCTGACGCCGACGCCCTGGCGGAGGCGGAATACGAGACGTTTGCTCAGCGACGGCGCGCGCTCGTGGAAGCCGACGCCGAACGCACCCACCACGATGCCCTCGAAACGACCGCACAACAATTGAGAGAGAGCGCAGGAACCCGCGCCGGGAAGCGGCCGAGACGGTGACGCACACATACGCGGCGCTGGGGCGCTGCACGGTCGCCATGGCTCTGATGTCGCTCACGCTAGACCAGGCCGGTCAGCCATGAAGTTTCTGCACGCGGCCGATCTGCACATCGACAGCCCGCTGCGCGGGCTGTCGGCCTATGAAGGCGCACCGGTCGAGCAGATCCGCGGCGCCACGCGACGCGCCATGGGGAATCTGGTGGACGCGGCCATCTCCCATGGGGTCGACCTGGTCGTCATTGCAGGGGACGTATTCGACGGCGACTGGAAGGACTACAGCACCGGGTTGTTCTGGGTCGCGCAACTATCGCGGCTCGAGGCGGTAAGCATTCCGGTGGTCTTCGTGGCGGGGAACCACGATGCCGCCAGCGAAGTCAGCCGAAGACTCAGGCTGCCACCGAACGTAACCCAGCTTTCGAGCGCGAAACCCGAGACCAAGCGATTCGACGATCTCAACGTCGCCGTGGTCGGCCAGGGCTACTCCACCAAGGCGGTCAGCGCCGACCTCGCGGCGGCGTACCCACTGGCGGATTCGGGCTCGTTCACCATCGGCCTGCTCCACACGAGCCTCGACGGGCGCCCGAATCACGCGGCCTACGCACCGACCACCATCGACACCCTCCGAAGCCGGGGCTATCAGTACTGGGGCCTAGGGCATGTCCACCAACGGGAAGAAGTCCTCACGGACCCGTGGATCGTCTTCCCCGGCAACCTGCAGGGGCGACATGTCCGCGAACTCGGCTCGAAGGGGGCGTCGCTCGTCACCGTTGAGGGGGACAGCGTGCGCTCGGTCGAACATCTCAGCCTGGATGTCGTCCGGTGGCACGACAGCCGCGTGGATGCCACCGAGCTCGAGAGCGTGGACGACGTGCTCGCCGCTGTCAGCCAATCGCTCGACTCGGCGGTGGCCACATCGGCCGATCGGCTCGTAGCCGCGCGAGTCCGCATCACGGGCCGGTCGCCGGCTCACGCTGAGTTGTGGCGCGACGCTGCGGCTGTCGAGGCCGAGATCCGTGCGCTCGGCGTTCGAACGAGCGCTGTGTGGGTTGAGAAGGTAACGCTCGCGACCCGCCGGCCGGTGGAGCTGGCCGATCGCGGGGAGGGCGACACCATCGGGGCCATCGCGGCGCGGGTGAAGGCGGTTCGACAAGACCCTGCGGCCCTCACTGAGTACGAGAACCTCTTCACCGCGCTTCGAAGCAAGATCGCGGCCGATGCCAGAAGCGGTGAGTCGGCAGCCTTCGATACGACATCGCTTGGGAGCGCAGCGCACGTCGCCGAGACGCTCGACGCCAGCCTCGAACTGATTCAGTCGCTGCTCGAGGAGACGGACGCGTGAGGATCGCACGCCTCGACCTCACGCGATTCGGCATGTTCACCGACGTGGCGCTCGACCTGTTGCCCGCTGGCGTGAATGTCATCGTGGGCGCCAACGAGGCCGGCAAGACCACCGCGATGGCAGCCATACGTGAGCTGCTCTACGGCATGCCCCACCGCTCTGATTACGCCTTCGTGCACGCCACGCAGGACCTGTGCGTCGGCGCAGTACTGACCGACGAGGCCGGCGCCCAACTCGCCATCGCCAGAATCAAGCGAAAGTCCGGCACGCTGCGGTCCCCGGCCGATGAGGTTCTTGACGAGAGCCTGATGCGGGCCCTCCTTCGCGACGTCGATGCGCACGTTTACGAAACACTCTTTTCGATCGGTCATGAGGAGATCGCAACCGGCGGCGAGTCGCTTCTCAAGAATGACGGCGAGCTGGGTCAGGCTCTCTTCGGTGCCGGGACGGGCTTGACGCGGTTGAACAAGGCCATGGCCCATCTCGAGTCGAGGGCTGACGCACTCTTCAAGCCGGCTGGGTCCGTTCCCTCGATCAACAGCGGGATCCGGCTGTACAAGGATCTCTCCGCGAAGGTTCGCGAGCTGTCGAGGAGTGCGGCCGAGGTCATCAAGCTCGACGACGACCTGCGCCAGGCCGAGGCGGACCTCGAACTCGTCGCCGCGCAGGCCCGAGCACTGTCCGAGAGGAAGAATCTAGCCGAGCGCGTTCGAGCCGCACGACCGCTGGTACACGCGCGACGACAGGCCAAGGCCGACCTCTTGGTGCTCGAGGGACAGGGCCCGCGCGTCACGCCGGACGTGCCAGCCCGGCTCGCCGCAGCGCAGCAGCTCCGGCACGACGCGCAGTCGAAGCTCGCCATGGCGTCCAGCGACCTCGCACGGCTGAAAGAGGGCTTGTCGCAGGTCACGGTTGACGAGCCACTGGTCGCCCAGGCCGACCTCATCGGGGACCTGGTCACAGACATCGGGACGCTTCGGGTGAACATGAAGGATCTCCCGTCGCTCAACAAGCAGGTGGGCGACCTGGAGCGCCACATCGGGAGCCTGCGACGCTCCATCCCGAGAGGGTGTCCTGTCGGACCCGATGGTCTACCGACGATTTCCGCCGTTGTCCGTGCAGCGATCGAACGTCTCACCCGGGAGCACACCGGGCTGGCCAGCGACGCGACGTCAACGCGGTCTCTCCTCAGCGATGCGTCAGGGCGTTTGAGCCGCGCTGTCGATCAGTTGAGAGACGCACCCGTGCCGCTTGACGTCGCGCAGCTCCGCTCTGCAGTGGGTCGCATCCGAGCCGAAGGACGACTCGAGACACTCCGGGATGCGACACAGAAGAAGGCGGCCGAACTGGAGACGACACTCGCGGCAGCCGTCGCCCCCCTCGGGATCACGACCGCTCCTCGGGCGATCGACGCATTGCCGCTCCCGGCACCGAGTCGGGTGACGGATGCCGATGCTGCCGTCACCGCCTCGGCAGCCGCAGTCGAGAGAAGTGAGACGGACCTTCGCCAGTTGCAGGAGCAGCGGGAGAAGCGGCGCACGGAGCTTGACGAGCTGCTGCGTCGAGAAGCGCCTCCGTCGGAAAGGGAACTCAGCGAGGCGCGGGCGCGACGGGACGAGGGTTGGCGCCTGGTGCGCGCAGCCTGGCTCCAAGGCGGAGCAGACGAGGCGGCCGTTGGGCGCTGGACAGAGGGTGTGCCTCTTGACGCGGCATACGAGGCCTCGGTGGATCGCGCAGACGGCATCTCCGATCGCTTGCGTCGTGACGCGAGCGCCGTTGAGCGACGAATCCTGCTCGAACACGACATCGAGTCAATCGAACGCGCCCTGGCCGCCCAAGCAGAACAACTCGAGGGGGCTCGGGTGAAGGCAGAGGCAGCGCGCCAAGGATGGGCCGAGATCTGGCGTCCCCTTCGCGTCGAACCCCGCGGCCGGCAGGAAATGACCGATCTCCTCGATCGGCTCCGCGAAGCTGCCGTTGATGCCGTCGCGCTTCGCGGACTGGATGCCGAGGCATCCGCGCAGCAGATGGCCATCGGACGTCACCAGAGCGATCTGTGCCAGCTCCTCGCTGGATTGGGTGAAGAGGATGTCGAGCGTCTCAGCCTTGCGGCACTGCTCGACCTTGCAGAGCTGGTCTGCGCCCGATCCGACAAGGCACGCGAGGTCCGCGCGCGCCTGGAGAAGTCCGTCGATGACCTTACCGAGAATGTCCGAGACTTTGAAGCCAGGGTGGCCGCCACCGAGAAGGGGCTGGCGGCCTGGGCGACGCAATGGGCCGCCTCGGTGGCGGCCCTCGGCCTGGCGCAAGACACCGCTCCCACCGATGTGGGAGCCGTCGTGGCGACCATCTCGGACATCGAGACCGCATTGGAATCACTGAGTGAAAAGCAGCGACGAGTCGCAGGCATCGAGCGCCGCAACGCCGCAATCGCAGCACGTCTCGTCTCGGTCGTCCAGGCGCTCTCAGGCCATGCCGACATCAACGTGTCGCAGCCCGAGGTGGCGATCGGTGTCCTCAACGCGCGGCTCGGCGCCGCGAAGAGCGCCGCCACGATGTATGGTTCGCTTCGGGCCGAGCATGACAAGAAGTCTGGTGACGTTGATACGGCACAGGCGCAAGTCGATGCCAGCGAGGCCGACGTCGCTGGCATGACCGTTGCGGCCGGGCTCGCAGATGAGCACGCGCTACTCGACGCGGTGGCCCGCACCGAGCAATACAACGCATGCACGAAGCGCATCGCCAGCGCCGAGACGCAGTTGATTGCCACGACTGGATTGCCGCTCGCTCGCCTGGAGAGCGACGTGAACGACTTCGACGGAATCGACCTCGAGGCAGAGATCGGGGAACTGGGACGCCAGTTCGGAAGCCTTGATCAGCGCCGCCAGGAGCTGGCACGGCTGGTTGGAGGGCTTGGGAACGAGCGCGCCGGCATCGGCGCCTCCGACCAAGCTGCGGTGGCGGCGGAGCAGGCGCAGGAAGCCCTGGCGGAGGTTGTCGCGAATACTGAGGAGTACGTTCGCGTCGTGTTGGCACGAACGCTTCTGCAGAAGCAGGTCGCAGATTACCGTGAACGCAACCAGGGGCCGATCCTGACGCGTGCCAGCCAACTATTCCGTCTCCTCACGCTCGGCCGGTACACCGGCCTGGACACTGACGTTGACGACAGCGGTGTTCCGGTGATCCTCGCCAAGACATCGGCGGGCGGCTCGCTTGACGTCGCACGGCTCAGCACCGGCGCGAGGGATCAGCTGTACCTCGCGCTGCGCCTTGCCGCTCTTGAACACTTCGTGCAGCAGGATCGGCGTCTGCCGCTGATCCTCGACGACCTTTTCGTCCACTTCGACGACGACAGGACCGAGGCGGGGCTTCGAGTCCTGCAGGAGCTATCCGGGCACGTTCAGGTGCTGCTGTTCACCCATCACGAACGCGTCGCGGCCCAGGCACAGGAGACGCTCGGGCCGTCTGGCGTGAGGGTGCTGCGTCTGCCGAATACCCCTGCGCTTCAGGCTGTCCAGGCGACTACCTCGGCGACCGGTGCGTGAGGCTTGCACCAATAATCCATGGTGAATATCCCGTTAACTCACGCGCTGTGTACGTGCCGGATGCGACCGATGATCACGCTTTGTGTGAAGCGAGCTGCTCTTCAGCCCGCTGACGGACCGCTACGGACGGCGGGCCACCACTAAATCCGCTCGAAGGGATAGACGTCCTTGTAATTACGGTTGAAGTAAGAGCCAACGGACGACGCGGTACGCAAATTGTCAAACTCGTGTTCTGGAACGCCCTTGTAAGCGTAAGTCGAACCGTTCAAAAACTGCACATAGACAGTTTGGTTCTTCGCATCATAGCCGACGGACGCAATGTTCGATGAGTTCACCCCGTGCCTCTTTGGCATTGGCACGCTACCTCCTTAGGTCGATGACTGGTTCCCTGTCGTCGCCGTTGATGTCAGCGATCATGCGGTTCTCGCAAAGTCGAGAATGGCACTGCACAGCCGCTGCAACGTCGGTGATGCCACCCCTTCACTCCGAGCAGCCGTGACCCACTCAGCAATGAACAGGGCATGCTTCTCCAGCCCGCCCTCCTGCGCGTAGGTCACACGGGCCGCGTTCGTCAGCCGCTCGTAGTTTGCGCCACAGTCCGCCTTCACCGCGTCTCCCAAGTTTGTCTGCCAGATCGCGTGATTGGCCGCGACAATACTTGCTGCTGGGAATGGCTCATGCGCGGCAGCAAGCAGAGCAATCAGCGCTCGGTTATCACGTTCGTGCCGGGTACGGTGGTCTGGTCTCTGCGTGTCGCCATCTGCATCGAAGACAGTGAAGATCGGGAACCCCAGTTCCACGGCGATCGCCAGCGGTTGAATCAATTTGTCCTTGCCGTTCACGGGAATCAGATGGCATCCGAGTCGGCGAAACTCTGACCATTGCCCCGAGAGATGCAGCTCCGTCGTGATGTAGGACACGTCCTCCATACCTTCAACCAGCACGGGCGCGCCCGCGAAGAACATCTCGGCGATACCAGGTCGAAGGGCCTGATGAATTTTCGCGATCAACCCCTCAAGGCGACGGTCCTGATCTTCTCCGAGCGCTCCGCGGATCCTGGCGCACAGTTTCTGAAACGTGAGCGCCTTTACTTGCGAACCCCGGTTGTTATTCGGTCGGCGCACTAGCCGCGTATTCTCAAAGCCGTCGCCACTGACAAACATGGGAGAGTGGGTCGTCACCAGTACTTGATTGTTGCCCATCGATAGTTCGCCGAACACGTCCGCCAAGTGACGCGCTTGCGGTGGGTGCTGGTACAGCTCTGGCTCCTCGCACCCAAGGATCAACGTTGGCGCATCCGGCGCCTCAGAATTCGCAAGCTCTTGAAGCAGCGCAAGGAGGTAGGACCGTTGGAGGCCATGCCCCATTCGCGCCAGACTGCCAAGGAAGTCGCCCTCCCCGGTCTTGATGCCGGCAACCGGCGGTTGAAGTACGACAGACTTCGCTGGGTCAGACAGCCACTCCATTCCGAGGCGAACGTCAGGATGAGCCCATGCCTCAAGGCGCGTCTGGAGCGCCTCTGAAAGCTCTGTCAGGTTGGCCTGATTGCGTTCGAGTAGCTCTCGATATCTTGTTAGCGTGTCAGTCTTTATTGCCTCAAGCTCAGCGTCGAAGTTGGTTCGAGTCCTGACGGCTCTGGCAATCAGCCTGCCGAGCGCTGTGTTCTTCGCCTCCAGGCCCTCCTCTCCGGCGTCTTTGACCGCGGGGACGAAGACCCATTGCACAAATGGAGCGAGCTTTCCGGTGCTATTGAAGCCATAGAAATCGTCAGGGCTCGGAATCAACACGCACTGGTCAGGATGCGCCCCTTCGTATCGGCGAAGCGCATCCTTCTTGTCCTCCTTCGAATTAGCCGCAGGCAGGTCGCCGAACTGCTGGCGAAGAGCTGTATAGACTGCGTCGAGTTCGGGCTTCTTGGCCCCAGCTTTCTCCCTCTCGAACAGAGACCGAAATGCCTCCATGCCCAGCCGATGACCGAAGTGCCGCACCTCCCCGACGCCAGTGACCTCATTGAAGACAGCCTCGGCGGTAACGGCTAGCTCGTTCTGCCGTACGTAGTCGGCCAGTGCCGTCTGCGCCTCAGGGCTCAGTTCGTCGAACGTGACAGTGATTCGAACGGGATTGTTCGTCCTCTTTCGGAAATAGTCCTCGCTCGTGAGCTTGCTGATATCCGTTGTAGCGGCGGCTCTTTCTTGAAAGAACACGTTGAGCGCCGTCAACACGGTCGATTTCCCTGCGCCGTTGGGACCCACGAAGCAGGAGTAGCGATTGAGGGCGATGGTGTCATCCTCGAAGCTCCTGAAGTTCTCGAGCCGGATTGTCTTGATCTTCATGTGAATACGCCCCCAACGCGCCCTGTCGTACGACTCGGGCAATGCGGTCAGACAACGGTGGCACCTATCGCCTAGCGCACCTCCACGCACACGCCCTGCAGCGGCAAGTGCAACCAGCGTCCTGACACGACACGCCCGGTCGCGCGCTCCAACACCTCTGCGTAAGCCGCGAGCTGCGCACCGTACGAAGCCGCCGCCCCGAGTGCTTCTGCGAGCGAGCCGCCGAGGCACTTGTGGTCAATTATCACCAACCCCTCGCCCGTCTCGAGCACCAGGTCCGCGAATCCATGCAGTTCGCTGCCATCCTGCAGCCGACGCCGCAACGGCCACTCGCGTCGCCAGGTAGCGCCGGGCCAGTGGCGCCCGGCCCAGCCGCGCAGCGAGGCACCGGCGCGCGCGAGGTCCTCCGCACGCAGCGAACCCTGCACGGAGAAAGACTTCAGCAGCCGCGCGGCCATCGCGACGCGCTCGGGTTCATCCAGATCATCGCCGTCGTCGTCGGCGGCGAAGAACGCGTGGCAGGCGTCCCCCAGTGACGTCGGGTCCGCGCCCACTGACACGGGAACGGCACCACCGAGGCTCTCAGGCTCACCCAACGTGCCAACGCCGCACAGACTCGACGGATTCACCGTGGCCGGCGGGAACTGGCGCGGGCCACGTACTACATAGCCCTCACCGGGCTCGATCGCCACGCGCACCCCGCCGCTCGCGGCAGTGGCACGTACACGCATGTTCACCAGGCGCCCCGCCCAGCTAGCGACTCCATTGCCACCCGGCTCCGCGAGTAACTGCGCGCCACCCGCGCCCGTCAGCATTCCCAGCGTGCCGTCGAGCAGTTTGCCGTCCCTGCTCGCCAGCACCAGTATGTCGCGCGCGCGCGTCCAGCCTACATAGAGAAGCCGCAGGTTCTCGCTCGCCGAACGCTTCGCCTCTGCCAAATGCTCGAAGCCGTTCCGCACGGCCGCGTGCAGCGTCGTGTTGCCCTTGTAGTTGCTCGGCATGCCGGGGCCGAAGGGTTTGGGCTGGAACGGATCCGGCCAGTACCGGATCCACCGTCCGCCGAGCGGATCCTCGAATAGGAACGTGTCGCGCTCGCTTACCACACAAACGCCGAAGGCGTTCGGCTCTCGGATACTGTCAAGCCCGTACAGCACTGTCACGGGCCACTCGAGACCCTTGGCTCCATGCAGTGTGCTCACCGTTACTGCGTCCTGCCCACCCGGCGTGGCCTGCTCGTCGCGATCGTCGTCGGCCAGCGATTCAAGGTGCGCCACCAGCCCTGCCATCGTGGGCGTCTGGCGTTCGGCCTCGCACAGGTCGGCGTACCGCACCGCTTGTGAGCGCAGCCGGTCGAGGTTGGCAAACCGCTGCGTGTCGGAGCCCCATCGTAGGCACAGCTCGCGCGCGCCGACCGCGTCGAGTGCGGCGTCGAATGCCGTGAGAAGTCCAGCAGCCGGGTTCGCACTGCGGGCTGACGCGATGCGCGTGACTTCGGCGAGATCTTGGAACGGGCTTCCCTGTGCGTCGAGCACCTGGTTCAGCCATGCATCAGGGTCATGCGGCAGGCTCACCAGCCGGCCCAGTTCGGCTGTCGCCAGCGAGTCACCGCCATCCACCCATAGGCGCAGCGCCGCCAGCACCACGCGGGCCTCGAGCGTGGCGATGAGCCCCGGCCGCCCGAGGACAGCGGAGACGCCCAGCCCTTCCAGCGCCGTTCCCACTCGGCGGGCATCATTGTTAGTGCGGCACAGGATGGCGACATCCGCCGGGCGCGGGCTGCGCGCGGCGTCCGTGAGCACGTCGCGCACCTTCACCGCGTCATCAGACAACAGTTGCGCCACGGCCGTGGCGAGCGCGCCAGCTTCTTCGTCCTTACGGCGGGCAGTGAGTCGCCACACCTCGACCACGGGCCCGAGCGCGTCCGGGTCGGCAGTGGACGGAGCGGGGGCTAGCCGCACGCGCGACGCGGGAATACCCTGCGCGTCGAACGCCGGTGCGAACACGTCGGACGTGAGGCGTACCAGTTCAGCGCGACTTCGCCACGAGTGCCGCAATGTCTCGAGCGCACCCACACCCGCATGCGACTCGATGGCGGCGACCGTGGCGTCCATGAGCCCCGGGTCGGTGCCGCGAAAGCCATAGATGGCCTGCTTCTGGTCGCCCACCCACACGCTACGCGCCGCGATGTGGGCCAGCGCGAGGAACACTTCGAGCTGCAGCGGACTCGTGTCCTGGAACTCGTCCACCAGCACCAGGTCCAGTTGCTCGGCCAGGATTTCGCGCACCTGCGGTCGCTCAAGCAACTGCAGCGCCAGCCGTTCCTGGTCCACGAAGTCGATGAACCCCCATTGGAGTTTGTACTTCTGATACGCCTCGAGTGCCTGCGCGGCGAGCTCGAACACGTTGGCGATCGCGACGCGTAGGTCGGCGACCAGCTGGGGGTGGCGTTCGTACGCCCGCGCCGCTTCGCGCACGGGCTCGTAGAACGTGCGCGACTTGGCGCCAGGCTCCGCCGCGGCAAGCCGCGACCACTCCGCCCATGGGAGTGTCTTGCCACGGCGAAGCGGCGCTAGGGCGCGCTCGCAGACCTCGACGACGCCCGCAGTGGTCTTGGTAGAATCGAGCGCTTTGTTCCCTATGAATGCGTCGAGCGCCTCGCGCAACGCCTGCTCGAGTGCCGCGCCGTCGTGAGCGCTAGACGGTATATATGCGAGCAGTGAGTCCGCGCTACGCGACGCACACGCGCGCAGGTCCTCGGGATCACTGCGGTTGACGCGCGCCTGCTCGACGATCTCGCGGACCCGCTTGAGCCAGTCGAGTCCCGGCATGCGGTCTTCGAGATCGAGCAGCGCCGTGGCAGCGCTGCTCCCCGCCAGCACGGTGTCATCCTCGTCGCGCGTGGTGCTGACCAGGCTAGCCAGCGAGCGCTCGAACGCGGCGTGCGCGGCGTCGTCCTCGAGCGTGCGTGTTTCGGGCGGCAGGCCCAGCTCGAATGCGAACTCCGTGACCAGCGAGGCACACACCGAGTGCACCGTGCCGATGCGCGCCATGGCCAGCCGCTGAGCCTCGGCCACAAGTCCCTGCTCCAGCAGCCGCGCGCGCACACGCTCGCGCAGTTCGGCGGCGGCTTTCACCGTGAACGTGGTCGCGATCACCGCCTCGGAGCGGACCGGGTTCTCCACACAGGTGACGGCGCGCTCGAGTTCGTCCACCAACCGGTGAGTCTTGCCGCTGCCGGCGCTCGCGGAGATGACGTGGATGGCGTTCATTCGCCGCCCCCTGCGAAGGACCGCCCGCAGAGCGATGCGAACGAACAGAACCGACACGGCGGCTCCATGACGAGCTGGCCGTTGACCACCTTCGATTCCTTGGGGACGTCAGCATCATCCGCAGAGACGCCGCACGCCTCGACGCTGCCCGCTTGGACAGCGGTCCAGCGCGTCGTGTGCGCCTGCTCGATCAGTCGCCACGTTGCTTCGGGCGACGGGCCGTTCGCGGACTCCGCGCCCGGGAAGTGCTCCGGTGTGGTAGTGAGCAACCGTTGCGCACTCATGATCAAGTAGGCTGCCGGTGGGAACGCGCCGTCTTCCTGGCTGAGGAACGAGTACGCCGCGAGCTGCAGCGCCGTGCCACTCGCAAGGCTTTTGCGGCGGAACGATGCGCCGCCCCACTTGAGATCGACGATGCGCAGAGGCGGCCCCAAGAGCAGGTCCGGCGTACCCGCGAACTCGGTGTCGAATGCACGACCCGCGCGGGGCTGCTCGCTCGCAAGCACGCGAGCGCCTGTCGCGTGCAGCAAAGTGGCCAGCATCCCAGCGGTCTGCACCATGGCGCGCCGGGTCTGCGCTCGCATCGTCTCGGCGCCCGGCAGCCATAGCGCTGCCGCGAGCCGCGGGGACTCGTGGTCGAACAGCGCGCCCGCCTGTACCTCGGCGACGGCCTGGACAGACGGGTCCAATGCGAACCACTGCCCGAGTAGCCGGTGCAGGAGGCTTCCGAGCAGCTGCGAGTCGCCCGCAGCGCTCACGAATGGAGATTCAGCCTCACGCAGCCGGCCAGGGTAGTCGAGCGTCCACTTGAACGAGCAGCCGAGCAGCGTTTCGATACTGCTCGGTGATTCCTTGTCGCGCCGTGCGATACGTCCCGCCGCCACGGTCCACCGTCGCTGTGGGGCGGGAACGTCCAGCCGCTCGCGGCGCGCACGCGGCAGCCGGCCCGCGAATGAATTGCTCACCAGCCGCGCTACCGCGGCCTTGCGCGCAGCGCCCGACTCGCCAATGCGCGCCAGCACCTCGTCCCAAAACGGATGCGGATGCAGCTCCTCGCCGGCCTCGTCACGCTCGGGGCACACGAGCAGCAGGGAATGCGTGGTCTGCAGCAACGGTCGCTGCCAGCGCTGCGCCTGGGCGGCCGCCAGGCGAACGGGCGCGGGCAACTCAACGCTCTGCGCCACCAGCTCGTCGCGTTCCGCGTGCGTGAGCGGTAGCCGCGGAACGGGCGCGAGTGCGCGCTTGTCGAACGACCACCAGATCACGTGCCGCGCCTCACCCGCCATGCTACCCGGCAACCCTACGTGCCCGAGGCCAGCCTGCGCCGTGAAGGGTACATCCGCCGCCACCGACCGCGTGGCCTCGGCGAGGAACCGGTGCAGCAGCGGCTCCGGAAACTCGATAAGGCCAGAGCCGCGCACCAGCGAGAGGAACAACCCGCACTGCGCCAGGGCTGCACGCGCGTTGCCCGGTGTGTCGGATACTTGCGCCAGGCCTGCGAGCCAAACGCGGAGCATCGCGGTACGCGCCACGGCAACCGTCACCGGGTAGCCTGCGCCGCGAGCGATTTCGGCGCGCCACAGGATGTTCTGCCGCGACTCCACGCGGGCACGTCGATTCGCGTCGGCAATGGCCGAGAGGCCGAGGACCAGCGCCTCGCGCCATGCATCGCTGTCGACCGCCGGCCACTCGCGCAGGGCGGCGCGCAGCGGCCCCGCGATCTCGGCTGGCACCGGCGAAGGGCGCAGCGACAATAGCTCGAACGCGCGCTGCGGATCCTGCGGTTGCCAGCCCATCTCGAGTACCAGCGGCAGGAGCTGAAGCATCGCGCCGTCGGCGCGCGCGTACGGGGTGCCGAGCGTGGGCAGACCATGGCGTCGCAGCGCGGCATCGAGAACGGGATCCGCGCCGATGATCACCACCTGCCCGAGAGCCTCGTCGCCCAATTGCGCCAGCCACGCGGCCACCTCTTCCGCCGCCTGGAGCGGACCTGAAGGGCGCAGCAGAGCGAGCGAGTCATCGCCTCGCGGGCTGAAGCCGGCCGAGCGCGCGTTCGCCAGGTCGCCATTAGCAGGCGCCGTGGCCGGTGGCGCCACCTCGATGCGCGTACCCTGGCCTGCGAGCGCGGTGAACACGCACCGCCAGAGAGGCTCGAACTGCTCCGCCGACGCGAGCAGTCGCAGCTCGTCGATGTGCGGATTTCGGTACTGCAGCACCGTCGTGATGGCCGCGAGGCGGTCCGGCAGACCGGGCGGCGCCTGTCGCGTGAGCTCGGCGAGCGCACGCAAACGAGGCTCATGAGCCCCGCGTTCCCAACCGCCCATCGCCAGCTGGTCACTCCACTCGAGCAGGCGCCGCGCACTCCCGAAGGCATCCACGCTCGCGGAGGCGCTCCAGAATCCCTGCGTGGCCACCACCGCCGGGACCAGGAGCGCAGCTCGCTCGCCTGGGCTCATGGTGGGCGTGGGCAGACCCAGCGCTGTCTCAAGCACCTGCGCGAGCCGCTCCGGACCCACCCACTCCTCGCCTGCGGCCGCTTCGCCACCGCGAAGCGGCCCGGGCCAAGATCCGGCCGAGAAGTCAGGGTCGAAGACGAGGCGCAATGATGTTCTCCGAGATGGTGTTTGTGATAGTGGTCACCTTACATCAACTGAGAGATCTGCAATGCCTGCACCCTCCGAGCAAGCGCGCCAGACCGA
>CAYJPQ010000065.1:0-19606 GCA_964372085.1 uncultured Bifidobacteriaceae bacterium
TCCTGCCGTCCACCAACCTTCGCCCTGATGCAGGCGAAGGTTGTCCCGCCGTAGCAAAGCGAAGCATCCTGCTTTGCGAAGGCGGACCAGCCCCCCCTCAATACAACCAACCCCCGGTACCCAAGTCCAACTAGTATGGAGCTTGTGAGAGGCGTTCTCGCCGTGGCGCTCGCGCTGCTCGGCGCTTCCCTGCTATCCGCCCAAGCCCCGGCCGACGCGGCAGCGGACGTGGCGGCGCGCGTGCACCAGCGCTATGCCGCGATCCGCGACTTCTCCGGAGATTTCGTCCAGACCTACGAGGGTGGCGTGCTCCGCACGCGGACCAGCGAGCGCGGCACGGTGGCCATCAAGCGCCCTGGACGCATGCGCTGGGTGTACACCAAGCCCGAACGCAAGGAGTTCGTGTCGGACGGCCGGCGGCTCTATACCTACCTGGTGGCCGACAAGCAGGTGATTGTCAGCGAGGCGCCAGGCGCGGGCGACGGCACCATCCCGGCCCTCTTCCTGGCCGGCCAGGGAAACCTGGCCCGCGACTTCACCGCCACGTTCATGGATTTGCCCGGTGCTGCACAGGGCCTGGTTGGCCTCAAACTGGTGGCGCGCGCCCACGACCCCGATTACGAGTGGATTGGCATCGGGGTCGACCCCAAGTCGCTTCAAATTCAGCACTTGTTGGCAGCCGACCGCCAGGGTGGCCAATCGGCCTTCGCCTTCAGTAACCTGAAGGAGAACCGCGGCCTGACCGATAAAGACTTCGAGTTTCGCATCCCGCGCGGCGTGGATGTGGTGACCAATGACCGCCCCCAATAGCCCCTCTGCCCTTCGTGCCCGCCTCGCTCTTCTGGCGGTGAGCCTTGTCGTGGCGGTGTCGTGCGCCAGCAGCGCCGGCACCATTCGTGCCGCCCAGATGGCCGAGTCGACGCAGAACTACGACCGCGCGGTGGCCGAGTACACCAAGGCGCTGCGGGAAGATCCCCAGAACAAGATGGCGCGCGAGGGCCTGGAGCGGGCCAAGCTCCGCGCCTCGCAAGACCACTTCACCTCCGCGCGCCGCCTGGCCGCAACGGGCAAGCTCGAACAGGCCCTGGTCGAGTATCAATTGGCCGCCGAGCTGAACCCGGCTAGCGGCGACATCGACAAGGAACTGCAATCCACGCGCGGCCAGTTGCGCGCCCAGGTGGCCGTGCGTGAAGACGGCAAGACCCGCATCGAGTCGCTGGTGGCGCAGAGCCTCGAGGCCCCGCTGCCCGGCGCCGACCTGCCCACCGACGTCACGCTGCCCGACTCGCTGGTGTTTCGCGAGGCCGGCTCGCGTGACATCTACGCCGCGATCGGCAAGTTCGCCAACATGAGCATGGTGTTCGACCCGGGCTTTCGCGACCAGCCGGTGTCGATTGACCTGCGGGGCGTGACGCTGGAGCAGGCGCTCAATTCCCTGTCGGGCGCCACGCGCAACTTCTGGCGCACCTCCGGGGCGCGCACGGTGACGGTCGTCCCCGACACCGCGGCCAAGCGCCGTGAGTACGAAGAGGAAGTGGTCCGCACGTTCTACCTGAGCAACGTCGACCTCAAGGAAACCATCGACATCCTCCGCATCGTCGTCGACGCGAGGCGCCTGGCGGCCGTCACGGCCACCAACGCCATCACGATCAAGGACACGCCCGAGCGCATTGCCGCCGCCGGGAAGATCATCACCGCCATCGACAAGGCGCGCGCGGAGGTGATTATCGACGTGGAACTGCTGGAGGTGAACCGCACGCACCTGCACGAGTACGGCCTGCAGATCGCGTCTCCTTCCGCGTCGCCGACGGGCCTCAACGGCCAGGTTAACGTCAACCGCGAGGGCTTCAACCTGCGCGATCTCACCAATCTCACGCAGGCCGACGTGCTGCTGACCAACCTCCCGGCCCTCTACTACCGGCTGCTCAAGACCGATACCGCGACGCGCGTGCTGGCCAACCCGCAGTTGCGCACCTCCGAGGGCATTCCCGCCCAGGCGCACTTCGGCGAGCGCGTGCCCGTGCCCGTCACCACCTTCGCGCCCATCGCCGCCGGCGGCGTGCAGACGCAACCCATCACGTCGTTCAACTACGAGAACATCGGCGTGAACATCGACATCACTCCCCGCATCCACCACGACGACGCGGTGTCGCTGGCGGTGAAGGTGGAGCTCAGCAGCATTTCGGGGACGGGGTTCGGCGGCTTGCCCACCTTCGGCAACCGCTCGATCAACACGGTGATTCGCTTGAAGGACGGCGAGACCAACATGCTGGCCGGCCTCATCCGCGACGAGGAGCGGCACTCGCTGTCGGGAATACCCGGGCTCGTCGACATCCCGGTGATCGGCCGGCTGTTCGCCTACGACAAGAAGGAGACGCAGGAGACCGACATCATCCTGACGCTCACGCCGCGCATCGTCCGCGTGCTGAACCTGACCGCGGAAGACCTGTCGCCGTTCCGCGTGGGCCGCGAGGGCGGCTCGCCGGCCGGCGAGGTGCCGATGCTGCCGGTGCCCCTGCCCGCGCCCGCGCGCCCGCCGGGGCCTGGCGGCGACAACGCGGCATCCGCCGCGCCGGGGTTGGCGCCCGCCGTGCCGCCCGCCACGGGTCCCGCGGCCCCGGTGCGCGTGCCTGTGCCCGTGAAACCTCCGAGGTAGGGCTTTAGACGCGCGCGACTTTCGCGCCCATCGACCCCAGGCGCTCCACCAGCCGGCTGTAGCCGCGCTCGACCGTCTCGAGCGGCTCGACCCGGCTCTCACCATCGGCCGCCAGCGCGGCCGCAATCAACGCCATGCCCGATCGGATGTCGCGGCTGTCGAGGCTCTTGCCGCGCAGCCGGCAGGGGCCGGTGACGATGATGCGATGGGGGTCGCACAGGAACAGGTCGGCGCCCATGCCGCTCATCTGCTCGAGCGCAAAGAGACGCAGTTCGTAGAGCCAGTCGTGCACCAGCGTGGCGCCCTCGGCCTGGGTGGCCAGCACCGTCACGAGGCTCACGAGGTCGCTCGGAAAGCCCGGCCAGAGGCCCGTGGTGATGCGACCGGCGCCCATCAGCTTGGTGGCCTCTGCGCGGAAGACCGTGCCGTCGTTCACGCAGTGCACGTGCATCTTGGCCAGCACCGACGCCACCACTTCCATGTCGACCGGCCTGGCGCCAACCACTTCAATCGCCCCGCCCGTAATGGCGCCAACCACCGCCCAACTTCCGGCCTCGATGTAGTCGCCATCCAGCGTCCTGGTGGCGCCCGAGCGCCTGGCCACGCCCTCCACGCGAATAGTGTGCGAGCCCTCACCGCTGATGCCCACGCCCATGCCCCGCAGGAACTCGCAGAGCTCCACCACGTGCGGCTCGCACGCGGCGTGGCGGATCTCGGACAGCCCCGGGGCGGCCGCGGCGGCCAGCAACGCCGTCTCGGTCCCCGTCACCGAGGCCTCGTCCAGGTAGATGGAGGCCGGCTTCAGCCCCTCTGGCGCCTCGAGGCGGTGGCCCTGCCCCGTCAGCACCCGTGCTCCCATCGCCGTGAGGGCCTCGAGGTGTGTGCGAATGGTGCGGCGGGCCGGGAAGTCGCCGCCGGGCGGCGCCACGTTGGCCCTCCCGCGGCGCGCGAGCAGCGGGCCAAGCAGCAGCACCGATCCTCGAAGCCGGCCCACCAGCGCACTGTCAGGCTGATCCTTGATCACGTCGCGGCACTGAATGCGCAGCGTCG
Source organism: uncultured Bifidobacteriaceae bacterium (assembly GCA_964372085.1). Classification (GTDB taxonomy): domain Bacteria; phylum Acidobacteriota; class Vicinamibacteria; order Vicinamibacterales; family UBA2999; genus 12-FULL-67-14b. Next base: position 3,707 of record CAYJPQ010000065.1, read on the forward strand.
TGCTGCCGATGCCCTCCACGTCGGCGCCCAGGTCGAGCAGCAGCCGCGCCATCACTTCGACGTCGGCGATGCGGGGCACGTTGTGCAGCGTGCACAGCTCGTCGGTGAGCAGGCACGCGGCCATCAACGGCAGCGCCGCATTCTTGTTGCCTTCGACCTCGACGCGGCCCTCGATGCGATGGCCGCCTTCAATGACCAGGGTTGACATGAAAGTGAAAGGTGAAAAGTGAAAGGCTGGCTAGAAGTCGCCCAGGGTGATGATCTCATCCTTCAGGGTCACGCCGAAGCGATCTTTGACGGCCTGGCGGCACCGTTCGACGAGGGCCTTGATGTCGGCGGCCGTGGCGCTGCCGTCGTTGATGATGAAGTTGGCGTGCGCCGGCGAGACGCGGGCGCCGCCGAGTGCCGCGCCCTTGAGCCCGGCACGGTCCACCAGGGCGCCGGCCGAGGGCGGAATCCCCTCGGGGATGCGGTCGCGCGATGGGTCGGGGTTCATGAAGATGCACCCGGCGCTCGGCGCCTCGAGGGGCTGGGTGCGCTTACGGAAGGCCAGTGACTCGCGCGCAACGGCCCTGAGCGCCGCGGGGTCGGCCCCCGGCGTCACCCGGAAGGCCGCCCACAGCAGCACCTCGCCCGTGCGCTTCAACCGGCTGTCGTCGTACGCAAACTCCATCCGGTCCGCGGCCGCCTGCAGCAGGGCGCCGTCCCGGCGCGCCAGCCGCACGCTCTCCACGACGTCGCCGATGTTCACCTGCCGCCAGTGCGCGTTGCCGAAGATGGCCCCGCCCACCGTGCCCGGCGTGCCCGCCCACGCCTCGAGGCCGGCCAGGCCACGGTTGATGGTCCACCGCACCAGCCCGTTGATGGTGACCGGGGCGTCGGCCCGCACGAGCCGGTCGCCGATCATCGACACGGCTCCGCCGCGCGGGCGAAGCACCAGGCCGCGAATGCCACGGTCGCCAATCAACACATTTGACCCACCGCCCAGCATCGTGACCGGCACGCCATGGACGTGCGCCAGCTTCAACGTCGTCACCACCTCCTCGGCCGTGCGGCTCTCAAACAGGATGTCGGCAGGCCCGCCCACCTTGAACGTGGTCAAGTGCGCCAGGGGCGCGTTGACGAGGACCCGACCGGCGCCGACGACCGCGACGAGAGCGTCTACAAACTCGGTCACAGGCCGTGCTCCTCCCTGAGATCGACGAAGCGTAGCAGTTGACGCTCGCGTGCGATCAGGGCCGCCGCCGCTTCCTGCCGGCTGCACAGGGCGAACTCGATGAAGTCGCCCGGGGCCAACTGCCCGGCCAGCGGCAGGTCCGCGGTGATCACGTGCGCGATTCTCGGATACCCACCCGCGGTCTGGCGGTCGGCCATCAGCAGGATCGGTTCTCCCGCGCCAGGCACCTGGATGGCGCCCATCCCCACCGGCTCGGAGATGATCTCCCCCGGATGCACGCGGGGCAGCGGCGGGCCCTCGAGCCGATAGCCCATGCGATTGGACCGCGGAGACACCCGGAAGCTCACGCTCGTGAGCGTGCGCAGCGCCTCGGGGCCACACCAGTCGGCCTGCGGGCCGGTCATCACGCGCACGCGCGCGCGCCCGGAGGACGGCAGCGTAAGGCCCACAGCCTTGCGCGCCACACCGGAAGTGGATCCGGCGACGGGCAGCCGGTCGCCCGCGATGAGCGCCCGGCCCTCCACGCCCCCCATCCGGCTCACCAGGTGCGTGGCGCGGCTCCCCAGCACCTTCGGCGTCGTGATGCCTCCCTCCACCGCCAGGTACGCGCGTGCGCCCTGCAGGCGCTTGCCAAACCGGAGGCGGCGACCGGCACGGATGACGCAGGCCGTGCCCATCGGGACCGGCCGGCCCTCGCACCATATCTCGAACTCGGCTCCCGCCACGGCAATGGTGATGTCGATCTCCGGCTCGAGTTCCGGCCCGATGAGCGTGATCTCCAGCGCGGCGGCGTCGGACGCGTTTCCCACCAGGGCGTTGGCCAGGCGGTGCGAGAAGGCATCCATGGGTCCGGCCACGGGCACGCCGGATGCCTGGTAGCCACACCTCCCCAGGTCCTGCACGGTCGTCAACAGGCCCGGCTTGAGGACACGCAGCGCGCATTCCGTCATGAGCGTTGAGCCTTCACCGGCACGAAGCGCACGAGGTCGCCAGGCGCCAACAGGCTCGCCGGCTCGCGACTGGTGTCGAACATCCGCGCGTCGGTGTGTCCGACTAACTGCCATCCGCCCGGCGACTCGATGGGATACACGCCCGTCTGTTCGCCGGCGATACCCACCGAGCCGGCCGGCACCCGCTCGCGCGGCACCCGATGGCGTGGTGCCGCAATCGAGCTGTCGACGCGACCCATGTAGGCAAACCCCGGCACGAAGCCGAGCATGTAGACGCGATAGGTGCGCGCGGCATGCCGCGCGATCACCTCGCCTGGCGAACACCCGCTCAGGGCCGCCACCGACTCGAGATCGGGGCCCAGATCCCCACCATACACCACGGGGATCTCGATCGCCGGCCGGTCCTGGGGCAACTCGACGTGATCGAGGTCCGCCCCCTCACGCTCGATGGCCTGCTCGAGAGCCGCCAGGTCCGTTTGCAGCGGATCGAAGTGGACGCCGACCGTGCAGTAGCCCGGCACCACGTCACGGATGCCCCTCGCGCCGCGGTCACGGATGCGGGCGGCCAAGGTGATGGCCCGCTCGTTCACCACCGGATCGATGATCGAACCGAGCTCGATCAGCAGCATCGAATCGCCGCACGCGCGAATGCGGACCTGGCTCACGGGCGGCTCGCGCAGGGCGCCGCACCACGTGCCGCCAGTGCGCTGGTCAGCTTGCCGTGAATGCCGCCGAACCCGCCGTTCGACATGATGACCACCTGGTCGCCAGGTCCGGTCTCCTTCACCAGCGCGTCGACGATGGCGTCGACGGTGGGGAGATGGCGGGCCGGGATGCCCTGCGCCACGAGGCTTGCGACCAGCTCGTCTTCGGACAGCCGCTCCCCGTCGGGCAGCGACGATCGGAACACCGAGGCCAGCATGACGCGGTCGGCCTCGCCAAAGGCGCGCGCGAAGTCGTCCTGGAACACCCGCCGGCACGACGAAGCGGAACGGGGCTCGAAGACCGCCCAGACCGTGCGTCCGGGCTCCGCGCGCTTCACCGCCCGCAGCGTCTCGGCCACGGCGGTGGGATGGTGCGCGAAGTCGTCGTACACCGTGACGCCGCTGGCCTCCCCCACCACCTCGAGCCGCCGCTTGACGCCGGCAAACGCGGCGAGGGCCCCTCGCAGCGCCTCCACCGGCACGCCCAGGTCCGCGCCAACGGCGATGGCGGCCAGCGCGTTGCGGACGTTGTGATCGCCAAGCAGCGGCATGGTGAACACCCCTCGGTCGGCGCCGTCCTGGAGCACGCGGAAGCTGGTGCCGCCCGCCGCAGCGCTCCCAATCTCCACGGCGCGCCAGCCAGCCTCTGGGCCGAGGCCGAAGGTCTGCGCGCGGCTGCGAACGAGCGGCGCCAGCGCGGCCGCATCGGGGCTGTCGATGCCAAGCAGCGTGAGGCCGCGGCGGGGCACCAGGTTCACCAGGCGGCGAAAGGCCAGCCGCACCGCATCCAGGTCGGCGTAGATGTCTGCGTGATCGAACTCGATGTTGTTGACGACCGCGATGTCGGGCAGGTACTTGAGAAACTTCGCCGTCTTGTCGAAGTAGGCGCTGTCGTACTCGTCGCCCTCGATGACAAACGCCGGCCCGCGTCCCATGCGATAGCTGGCGCCCCCGTCACCGAAGTTGCGCGCGATGCCGCCAATCAATACGGTGGGGTCGGCGCCGCCGGCTGTGAGCAGCCAGCCGGCAAGCGCCGTTGTCGTGGTCTTGCCGTGGGTGCCCGCAATCACGACCGATTGTGCGTCCCACAGCCACTGGTCACGAATCACCTCGGGCAATGACGCGTAGCGGAGCCCGCGGTCGAGCACGGCCTCCAACTCGGCATTGCCACGGGAAATGGCGTTGCCCACCACGACCAGGTCGAGGGCGCCTGCCACGTGCTCGGGCTCGTACCCCTCGAGCAGCGTGATGCCCTCCGCTTCCAGGAACGTGCTCATGGGCGGGTACACGTGCTCGTCAGACCCGCTGACGGCCCACCCCGCGTGCTTGAGCATGGCGGCCAGCGTGGCCATGGCCGTGCCACACACCCCAATCAAGTGAACGCGCTTCACGATTGAACCGCGGCCTCCGTAATGACGAGCGCCGGCCCGGGCGCGGTGACGACGGTGGCAGCCACGCCGAACGGCAGGGTCCAGGTGGCGCCGCGCGTATGGCCCGATGAAAAGCCGAACAGCACCGGGCCAGGAAACCCCTCGGTGAACTCCCGGAGCACGTCACGAATCGCCGGGCCGCCGCCGGGCTCGTCGCAGTCCGGGAACTCGCCGAACACCAGCGCGCGGGCGGGCGCGAGCATTCCGGCCTGCGCCAACTGCGTCAGCATCCGGTGGATGCGATAGGGCCGCTCGCCGATGTCCTCGAGGAAGAGCACGGCGCCCTCGGGCACCTGGAAGGCCCACGGCGTCCCCAGCAACGCCACCAACTGCGTGAGCGTCCCCCCCACCAACACGCCGGACGCCTCACCGGCGTGCAACACCTCCACGCCCTCCGGCGCCAGCGTCCCGGCCGGCGTGCTCGACATCAGCGCGGCGCGGAACGACGCCTCGTCGTACCTCGCGGGCCCGGCCGCGATCCGCCGTTCGATCATCGGGCCGTGAATGGCGGCGAGGCCGTGATTGATCGCGAGCGCCAGGAGGGCCGTGACGTCGCTGTAGCCCACCAGGGCCTTGCGGGCCGTGCGCATCAGGCCCGTGTCGAGCAGCGGCAGCAACTGGGCGCTGCCGTACCCGCCGCGCATGGCCATGAGCGCGGCGATCGAGGGGTCTCGCCAGGCCCGGTGAATGGCATCGGCGCGGACGCGGGCGGGACCGGCAACGAAGCGCTCCTTGGCAAACAGCGACTCGTCGTACACCGCCTCCAGCCCGAGGCGAGCCAATTCCGCCACGCCGGCCTCGAGCTGGCCGGCCGCAAACGAGCTGGCCGGCGCCACCAGCGCCACGCGGTCACCCGGCTTCAGTTGCCGGAGGCGAATCACAGAAACGCCGCCATTTCGGCCGCCACCAGTTGATGCTCTTCCCGGCCCAGCACGGTACGGAGGTCCCGGAGGCGGACGCTCGTGCGCGGCCGATCGCCCCAGAGAAAGCGCTGCTTCGCGCGCCGCTGCCTCATGAACGCATCGTCCAGGCGCGCCGCGGGGATGGCGCCCGACTCGGCCGCCTTCACCAGGGCTTCGAGCGTGCGCGCCTGGAGGTCGATGTCGCCGCTGCAGATCAGCAGGCCGTCGCACCCCGCCCGGACGGCCTCCACCGCCGCGTCGGGCACGGCGTAGCGCGCGCTGACGGCCTTCATCTCGAGATCGTCGCTGAGGATGACGCCCTGGTACCCCAGCTCGTCGCGCAGCAGGGCCTGCACCACCTTCGGCGACAGCGTGGAGGGCCGCGTCTCGTCGAAGGCGGGCGCGAGCACGTGCGCCGTCATGATGAATGCCACCTGCTCGGCGATGGCGGCACGAAAGGGCTCGAACTCGATGGCGCGCAGCCGCTCCGGCTCGTGCTCCACGAGCGGCAGCTCGTGGTGCGAATCGGTGCTGGTGTCGCCGTGCCCTGGAAAATGCTTGCCGCAGGCGGCCACGCCCTGCTGCTGCAACGTGCGAATGATGACGCGGCCCAGGCGGGCCACCTCCTCAGCCCGCTCCGCCAGCGCGCGATCGCCGATGACCGGGTTCTTCGGGTTGGTGTGCACGTCGAGCACGGGCGCGTAATCGAGCGTCACGCCCACGGCTTTCAGCTCGGCGGCCAGCGCGCGGGCAAACCGTTCGGCCAGCGGCTCGGAGCCGGCGCGGCCCAGCGTGGCCATGGGCGGCCACGTCGTGAAGGGCTCCTTGAGCCGTGCCACCCGCCCGCCTTCCTGGTCGACGCTCACCCACGCGGGCGCCGTGCGGCCCAGGCCTTCGCACTCGGCCGACAACTCGGCCACCTGCTCGGGCGCCTCGATGTTGCGGCTGAACACGATCACGCCGCCCAGATCGAACTCCCGGGCGAGCGCGCGCAGTTCCACGGGAAGCGAGGTGCCGGGAAGGCTGCCGATCAGGAGCTGGCCGATGTCGCGCCGCGTGGCAAGGGGCATGTGGGTGTAGGAATTATAATTGCGACGTGCGTATCTCTGCGTCAGCACCTACCCGCATCGATCTGGCGGGCGGCACCCTCGACATCTGGCCCCTGTACCTGTTTCATGCCGGAGCGCAGACGCTCAACGCGGCCATCAGCCTGCGGGCGCATGCCTGGGCCGAGCCCCGACCCGGCGGCCTGGTCGAGCTCGTGTCCGAAGATACCGGGCGGACCGTGGAGTTGGCGCCCCACGCCCTGGCGGCCGACACCTCCCTGCCGCTGCTGGCGAAGCTGGCCCGCCGGTTCGGCGCCACCGGGCTGCGCCTCACCACGCGCGGCGAATCACCGGCCGGCGCTGGCATCGCGGGCTCGTCGGCCCTCAACGTGGCCGTGTGCGCAGTGCTCGCCCGCTTCACCGGCCAGGTGCTGGAGCCCGAGGCGCTGCTCGAGATTGCGAAGGACGTCGAAGCGCAGGTGATCGGCGTGCCCACGGGGCTACAAGACTACCGTCCCGCCATGTACGGCGGCGTTGCCGCCCTGGAACTGCACGCGGGCGGCGCGCGGCGGGTGCCCCTCCCCGTGGCGCCGGCCGACCTGCAGGCGCGCATCGCCCTCTGCTACACCGGCGAGCCGCGCAACTCCGGCACTAATAACTGGGACATCACCAAGCGGCACATCGATGGCGACCGGCACATCTTCGAGTGCTTCGAACGCATCCGCGACACGGCGGCCGACATGCGCGATGCCCTCACGCGGGGCGATTGGGACGGCGTGGCCCGCGCGCTGGCGACGGAGTGGGAGAATCGCAAGCATCTGGCGCCGGGCGTCACGACACCGGCCATCGACAGCCTGATCGCCCGAGCCATCGGGGCCGGAGCCCAGGCCGCCAAGGTGTGCGGCGCCGGAGGCGGCGGGTGCCTCTTCTGCCTGGCCCCGCCGCCGCGCCTGGGCGCGGTGCGCCAGGCGCTGGCGGCCGGCGGGGCCCGCCTGCTCGACTTCCAGATCGAGACCGAGGGCCTGCGTCTGGACGATGCAAAGACCGTATAATCCGTGTGCGCATGGATCCCGCCAGCGAAATCAGGAAGCTCTACTACGCCGCCACGCGGACCACGATCAAGAAGGACGTGGAGCGGGCCATCGACCTGCTGAAGTTGCTGCCGACCGAGGAGGCACGCGAGCGCGTGGCCGTCTACATGGACGGGCTGTCGCAGATGCGGTCGGAGTGGGCTACTTCTTCGACTCGACGAGCTTCTTCCGGGCCGCCAGCCGCAAAGGCTCGGGGATATTCCGGTCCGTCGAAAGCACCCGGACGTCGCGCTCGTTGACGCGCTGCAGCAGGGTCAGGCTCATCGCCAGCGGCGTCTTCGAGTTCTTCACGAGCCCCAGCACCACGCCGTAGTTCTTCGTCCACGCCCGCGTCATCGCGATGGTGCGCAGGATGTCCTCGGACACGTTGCCCATCTTGGCGAACGCTTCCACCTCGGCCTCGTTCACCTTCGGGCAGCTCAGCACCGCCGACGCCACCATGCGGTTGGGGTCGCGGATCAGCACCGAGCGCATCTCGCGCGTGCCCTTGATGGCGCACTTCACCTTTTCGGGCACGGTCATATTGGCCAGCCGCTGCTGGAAGGTGCCTTCATCCTGCGCCTCGGCCTCGTCGATGCCCAGTCCCGTCTGGTCGGTGTCGATGAGCGGTTCTTCCACGTCGGGGGCGGGGACGGGCCCGGGCTCGATACCGCGCTTGACGAAGAACTCTCGGAGCTCGGTCGGGACGTCCGCCCGCGCAATGAACGCCGCCACCAGCTCGGTGGGCAGCAACGACAAGGTGGCCTCGGCCGTGGAGCGAATCTCGCTGTCGGCGTCGCCGGTGAGGACCATGAGCAGCCCCAGTTGTTCCAGGGGCCTCGGGGCGATGGAGCCCTGCGCCGCCATCATGCGCACGTCGCGCGCAACCTCGCCGCGCCGGAAGAAATCCAGCAAGGGGCTCCGGAGGCCAGCGTCCATCAGTGTCGGACCAGGTAGGTTTGGTAGTCGTCGCGGCCGATGCGCACCGCCAGCGGCCCGCCGGCCTCGCCCAGCGTCCGGCCGGCCTGGCCGTTGATGCTGAACTGGACGGCCGCGGCGTTGTCGCCCGACAGGAACAACTCGTCGCCGAGCTCCACGGCCAGCGTCTCTCCGGGCTCGACCGTGCGGCCGAGCACCTCGCGCCCATCGGCGTTGACGCGCAGCTGGCACCGCGACGAAATCGTGAGCGTCACCATCACGGCGCGCCGTGCGGGCGGCGGCGGCTCGAGGAAGCCGCCGGCCGGCACGATCTCGGGGCGCCGTTCATCCGCCGCAACCGCCGGCCGCGTGGTGCTGGCGGGCGTTGCGGGAGTGGGTCCGCCCCACACGAAGAAGCCGATGCCCGCGACGAGCGGAATGATGGCGCCGAGGATGGCCAGGGCGCGCTGCCACGACGAAGCTCGCGGCGAGGCGGCGGCGATCACCTGCAGGCGCTCTGGCTCGGGCAACGCCAGCGGATCGCGCTCCGTGAATTCGCGAAGCAGTTGAGACGGGTCGAGCCCCACTTCCTTCGCCACCGATCGCACGATGGAGCGGCGGTAGATGCCGCTCGGCAGGGCCGTCAACCGATTGGCTTCGAGCGCTTCGATCGCGCGCACCGACAGCTTGGTTGCGTCAGCAACCTGTCTCGGCGAGAAGCCCTTGGCTTCGCGCGCGACTCGCAAGCGGGTGCCTGGGTCGATCGGACGTTCGGTTGACACTGCGACTTCCTACACCGGTTGGGTGTTTGCCAGAACTGCCTGACTCTCCAAGGGGCAGCCAGCCAATCTTAGGTAACGCGGAGGGCTGAGTCAAACGCCAAACGCAAATTAATGGCGCAATTTTGCACAAATGACCCGACATCGCCGGGCTTAGGGGGAATGAACGCACCGACCCCGGCCAGCCCAGCAGCACCGGTCCTCGCCAGTTCCGGTACTTGTGGCAGGTCGAGTCCTCCTATGCCAAGAACCGGGCACCCCTCCGCGGCCCGGATGACCTCTGCAAGCCCTTCCCACCCCAGATATCGGTCCGGGGCCTTCGACGGGGTAGGCAACACCGTCCCCGCCACGAGGTAGGTGGCGCCCCGCCGCCTCCGCGCCCCCTCCACGTCGTGAATCGACGCGCCAATGGCGCAGGCCGCCGATAGGCGCCGAACCTCGCGGACGCCGAACGAGGCCTCGCGAAGATGCACGCCGCTCATGCCGCCGGCAATCGCCACGTCGAGACGGTCGTTCACCAGCATGCGCTCCGCGGATCCTGGAGCCTCGATGGCGAGGCGGCGCACCAATGCGAGGAGCGCACCCGCATCCAGATCACGCTCGCGCACGTGGATGAAATCGACGTGGCCGGCCACGGCCCCTCGCACCTGCTCCACCAGTACATCCACCCAGGCAGGCGGGGGCGCGCCCACCGCCGCGCCGAGACGGCGCCGGTCGGTGACGAGGCACAGCATCATGGCCGATCGCCGGGCGGCCGCCGCGTGAAGAGGAACAGGTCGGTGAGTTCGGCGAGCGCCGTCCACACGTTGACGAGGCCCAGTCCTGTGATGGCGCCACGCACGTAGTTGCTCGACACGATCTCCTGAAGGCCGGGCACAAGCGCCGCCAGGTAATTCCGGTCCCAGAAGGTGGACCACGGAATCAACACCAGGAGCAACCCGGCCTCGAGCAGCAAGGCGATGAAGAGCAGGCGCCTGAACAGGGCTTAGCCTCGCGCCTGCGCCTTCGAGAGGCGATCGATGCGACCCGACACGTCGCGGTAACCGCCCGACTCGGACTCGAGCTCCACGAACACCGCCAGCGCGCGAGCGCTCTCACCCACGCCTTCGAGCGTCTGCGCCAGGTCGTACAGCAGGGCCCGGCCCGAATCGGCCGTCGGCGCCGGCGCCTCGGCCGCGCGCTCGAGCCACTCGATGGCGTGCGGCAGGTTCTGCTGCTCCAGGTAGATGCGGCCGAGCATCGACGCGGCATCGAAGCGCTGGCGCGGAGAGCGCGCGGCGCTCTCAAGGGCCTTCACGGCGTCCTCCACCATGCCCATCTCGTGGTACGTCAGCGCCAGCGTGTACTGCTCGGCGGCCGCCTCTTCGGCCGACTGCCGGCCCGCCTCGTCGCGCAGGCCGCGGAAGACCTGGTCGAGCGACCGGGCCGGCGGCGGCGCCGGCGCCTCGGTCACGGGCGGCGCCATCGCGGACAGCGCGTCGGTCAGGTCGAGTTCGATCGCGCCCGAATCGCTGACGGCCGGCTTGGGCGCGGCGGCCTTGGCCTTCTTGGCTGCCGGAGGCGGCGGGGCCGGCGGCGGAGGCGGCGGCGTGTCGAAATTCTCGCCGTCGTTCAGATCGAGCTTCTCCGTGGCCAGGAACGGGCTCTCGCCGCTCAGCCGGTCAGCAATGATCGCATCGGGATCGGCCTCGCCCAGCATCACCAGGGCCTGCCGGAAGCGATCGATGTTTGAGCGGTTCCACGGCTCGCGCGCGACGAGATCTTCGCTGATGATACGGGCCTCGAGTCCCCGGCCCATTTCGATGTACGCGTCGGCCAGTTGGCTTTGGGCCTCGTACATCGTGGCCTCGAGGCCGCCATCGACGCAGATCTCCACCAGCCGCATCAGGGCCACCAGGTGGTGCCGCACGCGCGTCGTGAACTCGTGCAGCGCCACGGCGGCGGCCGTGTAATCGCCCTGCGCCAGCGCGTCATCGGCCACGGCGTCGATGCACTGGTACCCCGCCTCGGGCGACGTTTCGGCCAGCCGGCAGCCCAGGACGACCGCGGCTTGCGTCTGGTTGGTGTCGAGCGTGAGCGCCTGGGTGACGGCGGCCCGGCCTTCGGCCATGCGGCCCGCCCGCAGTTCCATCTCGCCCAGGGTGATCCACAGCGCGGGGTCCTGCCCCGCCGTCTCTGGCGACAGGAACGTGCGCGCGCGATCGAGGTCGCCGCGGGCCACATAGGCCATGGCCAGGCGCGCCTTCACCTCGACATCGCCCGGGTCGGCCTCGGCCACCTGTCGCAGGACGGCCAGCAGCTCATCGGACCGGCCCGCCTGTTCGAGGCCCGCGGCCACCTGCTTGAGCTCGGGCACACCGCGCGCCACGGCACGGGCCTGGTCGAACGCCTGCCCGCCCAGGTAGGCCTCGAAGAGCCGGGTCCGAATCGACTCGTCCGATGGGTCAACCTCCCACGCCGACTGCCACACCGGCAGCGCCTCGTCGTGGCGTTCCTGCCGTTCGAGCCGGGCGGCGACGTCACGGTATTCGCGCAGGGCCGTGGCGGTATCGCCGAACTCCACCGCCGCGGCGGCGGCCTTCAGGCGCGCCGCCAGGTCTTCGGGGTCGAGGGTGCCGAGCCGGATGCTGATCTCGGCCGATCCCACCTTGTCGCCCCGCTTGCGCCGCAGGTCGGCCACGGCCTGGAAGTACTGCTTGGCGTCGGCGAGCGTGCCCTGCTTGGCAGCGAGATCGCCCGACTGCATCAGCGCGTACTCGTCGTCGGGCTTGATCTTGAGGATCTTCTTGAAGAGGGCCGCGGCCTTCGGATAGAAGCCCTCGGTCGCGAGGTGGTCGGCGATGCGGGTGAACTGGGCCAGGCCCTTGTCGTTCTGCCCGGCGCGCACGTACAGATCGCCCAGCGCGTTGGCACTGTTCCAGTCGCGGGGCTGCGCCTCGACGACCTTCACGTACTCGGCGATGGCGGCGTCGATGCGCCCCTGGCGCAGCGCCTTCTCTGCGCTCTTGAGCGCTCCTTCACGATCGAACGGGGGCACGGTTCAGAGGCCTTTACGCAATGGTATCAAACAGGCTGGCCGGCCTGAACGAGCGCCGGTGCTGCGGAGAGTAGCCGAAGCGTGCCACGGCAGACAGGTGCTCGGCCGTGGCATAGCCCTTATGTCGGTCAAACCCATAACGCGGGTCGGTGGCGTGGAGTTCGAGCATCAGTCGGTCCCTGGTCACCTTCGCCATGATTGACGCCGCGGCAATGGCCGCGGAGCGGCGGTCGCCGCCCACCACGCCCCGCTGGGCCATGGGCAACGACGGAATGCGGAACGCGTCCACCAACACGGCGTCTGGCAGGGGGGAGAGCGCCAGGACGGCCCGCCGCATGGCCAGGAGGGTGGCCTGATGAATATTAATCCGATCGATCTCCGGCGCGTCGACGGCCATCACCGTCCACACCACCGACTTGCACTGAATTTCATCAAAAAGCCGCTCGCGCGCCGCGGCGGTGAGGGTTTTCGAGTCTGCCAGGCCGTCGATCCGCCGCTCGGGGTGGAGGACGACGGCGCCCGCCATCACGGGACCGGCGAGGCATCCCCGCCCCACTTCGTCAACGCCCGCCACCCATACGAATCCGAAGCGCCGGAGCGCATTCTCGATGTTGCGGCGGGCGGTGACTCTAGGCACCTATGGCACCGTACGCACCCGGCACTAAGAAGTCTTCTTCACTTCTTTCATGCGGGCCGCCTTGCCCTTGAGTTCGCGCAGGAAGTAGAGCTTGGCGCGGCGCACCTTGGCCGATCGCACGACCTCGACCTTCTGAATCGTCGGCGAGTGCAGGGGGAAGATGCGCTCCACGCCCTGGCTGAACGACACCTTGCGCACGGTGAAGGTCGAGCGGTTGCCGCCCCGGCGCAGGCCGATGACCACGCCCTCGAAAATCTGGATGCGCTCCTTGTCGCCTTCCTTCACGCGCACGTGCACGCGCACCGTGTCGCCGGCCTTCATGCGGGGCCGTTCGATCAACTGCGCCTTCTCCACCATTTCCATCACGGTCATGACTGCTCCTTTATTCCACTACTGTCCGGACCGGCCCGCGGTTGTCCACGCGCGCAGCCACTCCCGTTCCTCGGCGTCAAGCGCCGCGCCGTCCACCAGCTCCGGCCGCCGCTCCAGCGTCCGCCGCAGCGCCTGTTCCCGCCGCCAGCGCCGGATCTCGGCGTGATGCCCCGACAACAGCACGTCGGGCACCCGCCGGCCCTCGAATTCGGCCGGCCTCGTGTAGTGCGGGTAGTCGAGCAACCCGCGCGTAAACGAGTCGGCCTCCACCGACTGTTCGTCGCCCACCACGCCCGGCACCAGGCGGGAGACGGCGTCGACCACGGCCAAGGCGGGCACTTCCCCGCCCGACAGCACGTAGTCGCCGATCGACACCTCGTCGGTGGCCAGGGCCTCCCGCACGCGCTCGTCGATCCCTTCGTACCGGCCGCAGAGCACCACCAGGTGCGCCTGCGCCGCCAGGTCCCGCGCCCGTCCCTGTGTGAACGGCCGCCCCGCCGGCGACATCAACAACACGGCGTCCGGCGCCCCCCGCCGCTCGCGAATTGCGGCGAGCGCCCCGAAGAACGGCTCGGGCTTCATCACCATGCCCGGCCCGCCGCCAAACGGCACGTCGTCCACCACGTGGTGGCGATCGGTCGTGAAGTCGCGGAGGTTGTGGATCACGATGTCCAGCAGGCCCCGCTCGCGCGCCCGGCCCACCACGCCCTCGGCGAGGCCGGCCTCCACCATGCGCGGGAAGATCGTCACGATGTCGACCTTCACCGCCAGTCCCCGTTCAGCTCCAGCAGCCCGGCGGGCGGGCGCACCGTGATGCGTTTGCCCTCGACGTCCACCGTGCAAATCTCGTCGGCCAGGGGAATCAGCAGTTCACTGCGCTTCCCCGCCACCACCAACCGAGCCTGCGCGCTGTCGTCGAGCACACCCGACACGCGCCCGACGAGTTCGCCGGCCTCGGTCACCACCTCGCAGCCAATCAGGTCGCGATGGAAGAACTGGCCTTCCGGTAGTACGCCGGTGTCCACTTCGTCGGTGCGCAACTCCTGGCCCGCCAGCAGCTCCGCGTCGTTCATCGAGCCGATGCCCGAGAACATGATCACCGGGCGGCCCTGGTGCATCCGCATCGTGACCACTTCAAGCGTTGACGGCGCGCCCTCGCGCCGCCGCGTCCACAACTGCGCGCCCTTGCGAAACCGCTCTTCCGGGAAGTCGGTCTCGGGGTTCACGATCACCTCACCGCGATTACCGTGAGTCCGGGCGATCACACCCACGAGGATCCCGTCGTCCCAGTTCATGAAGTCCAAAATGAAAGGTGAAGGGTGAAGCGTAACTCTTCCTTTTCACTTTTCACTTTCCACTTTTCACTTTCCGTTAGGACCGCCCGGACTGGTCGCGAATGTCCAGGCTCACGCGCAGATCGTCGGCCTCGGCGGCGCTGGCCAGCAGCGTCCGCAGGGCCGCGGCCGTGCGCCCCTGCCGGCCAATCACGCGCCCCAGGTCGCCCGAGGCCACCTGCAGCTCGTACACCGTCTGCCCGCGCCGCTCCGACGACCGCACGCTCACCGCGTCGGGGTCGTCGGCCAGCGCCTTGGCCACGGTTTCAATCAGGCCCTTCAGGTCTGCCACGGCAGGCTCCTAGGCCGTCGGCGGCGCGGGCGCCGGCTCGACCACCGCGCCGCGGTCCTTCGTGAGGTGCCTGGCGAGCAGCGTCCGCACCGAATCAGACGGGCGCGCGCCCTGCTTGATCCAGTGGGCGATGCGGACCTTGTCGATCTCGACCACGGCCGGCTTGGTCCGGGGGTTGTAGAAGCCGAGCACCTCGATGAACTCGCCTTCCTTCTTCGATCGGGCCTCCGAGACGACCACCCGGAAGAACGGACGCTTCTTGGAACCCGTGCGACGCATACGAATCGACAGCATGTTGGACTCTTCTCACTGCGGCGCTACGAGGCCGCGCTTCTGGTTACCGACTTACCGCATCAAGCTGAACGGACTCTTCTTCTTCTTCTTCGGCGCCGCGGCGATGGGCTCGCCGGTCATCTGGCCCACCATCTTCAGCATCCGCTGCATCTCCACGAACTGCTTCAACAACCGGTTCACGTCCTCGACCGTCGTGCCGCTGCCGCGCGCCACGCGCTTGCGGCGGCTGCCGTCGAGGATGTCGGCCCGCCGCCGCTCCTCGGGCGTCATCGAGCCGATGATCGCCTCGATGCGGCCGAGCTGCTTCTCGTCGGGCTTCTGCCCGGCCAGTTCCTTCATGCTGCCCATGCCGGGCAGCATCCCGAGAATCTTCTCGAGCGGCCCCATCTTGCGCAGCATGCGCAACTGGTCGCGGAAGTCCTCGAGCGTGAAGCCGCCCTTGCGGATCTTCTGCTCGAGCTTCTGCGCGTCGCCCTCGTCGATGGCCTCCTCGGCCTTCTCGATGAGCGACAGCACGTCGCCCATGCCCAGCATGCGCGACACGAACCGGTCGGCGTGGAACGGCTCGAGGTCGTCGAGACGCTCGCCGCTGCCGACAAACGCAATCGGCACGCCGACCACCGACACCACCGACAGCGCCGCGCCGCCGCGCGCGTCGCCGTCGATCTTGGTCAGCACAACCCCGGTGACGCCCACCTGGCGGTTGAACTCGCCGGCGCTCTTGATGGCGTCCTGCCCCGTCATCGCATCGGCGACGTAGAGCAGGTCGGTCGGCCCAACCACGTCCTTGATCGCGACCAGCTCCTGCATGAGCTCGTCGTCGATGTGCAACCGGCCCGCGGTGTCGACGATGACGACGTCGTTGCCCACGGCCCGGGCCTCGGCCAGCGCGCCCTTGGCGCGCACGACCGGATCCATCTCGCCGGCCGGATCGTGCACCCGCACCCCAGCCTGCCCC
>CAYJPQ010000066.1:0-8242 GCA_964372085.1 uncultured Bifidobacteriaceae bacterium
ACAGATAGGCCACAGATGAAACACAGATCACTCACCGCGCGGTCACCAGACGACAGGCCCGCGGCGGCCATAGGCCGCGGCGTGGAGGCCGAGGGGTGGAGTCGAGAGAGTTCGCGAGTCACGGGCTGGGAGACAGACTCTCTCGACTCCACCCCTCGACCTCCACGCATGGCGCCTGGCGAGCCCGGCGCCCGCGGGCCTCACATCTGTGTCATCTGCGTCATCTGTGGATGACCTGCCAGCAGCCCGCGCGGCTCAGCGGCCCATGGTGGGCATGATGAACGCGCTGCCATCGGTGGCCGTTCGGGGCCACCGGCTGGTGACGGCCTTCGTGCGCGTGTAGAAGTAGACGCCTTCCATGCCGTGCACGTGCAGGTCGCCGAACAGCGACTGCTTCCATCCGCCGAACGAGAAGAACGACATCGGCACGGGAATGGGCACGTTGATGCCCACCATGCCCACCTCCACGTCTTCCTCGAACCGCCGCGCGGCCGCTCCCGATCGCGTGAAGAGCGCGCAGCCGTTGCCGTAGGGGTTGCCGTTCAGCAGCGCGAGCGCCTCGTCCAGCGTCTCGACGCGCACGACGACGAGCACCGGCCCGAAGATCTCGTCCGTGTAGATCGTCATCCCGGGCTTGACGTGATCGAAGAGCGACGGCCCCAGGAAGAAGCCCTGCTCGTGGCCGGGGATCACCAATCCGCGGCCGTCCACCACCAGCGTGGCGCCCTCCGTCACGCCGGCGTCCACGTAGCCGCTCACCTTGTCGCGGTGCGCGCGCGTGACGAGCGGTCCCATGTCCATGCCCTCGGCGGTGCCGGGGCCAATCTTGAGCGTGCGCGCCTTCTCGGCGAGCCTGGCCACCAGCGGATCCGCGATGGCGCCCACGGCGACGGCCACCGAGATGGCCATGCATCGCTCGCCGGCCGAGCCGTACGCCGCCCCGACGAGCGCGTCGGCCGTGAAATCCAGGTCGGCGTCCGGCAGCACCACCGCGTGGTTCTTGGCGCCGCCCAGGGCCTGCACGCGCTTGCCGGCTGCCGCCGCGGTGGCGTAGATGTACTTCGCCACGGGCGTGGATCCCACAAACGAGATGGCCCGCACGCCGGGATGCGCCAGCAGCGCGTCCACGGCCGCCTTGTCGCCGTGGATCACGTTGAACACGCCGTCGGGGAGGCCGGCCTCCTTCAGCAGTTCCGCCATGCGGATGCTGGCCGAGGGCACCTTCTCGGACGGCTTCAGGACGAACGTGTTGCCGCAGGCCAGCGCCACGGGGAACATCCACAGCGGCACCATGGCGGGAAAGTTGAACGGGGTGATGCCCGCGCACACGCCCACGGGCTGCAGGCGCGAGTAGGCGTCCACGTCGCGGCCCACCATCTCGGCGATCTCGCCCTTCAGGATGTGCGGCGCGCCGCTGGCAAACTCCACCACCTCGATGCCGCGCTGCACCGAGCCCATGGCATCGAGAAACACCTTGCCGTGCTCCTCGCTCACGAGCCCCGCCAGTTCTTTCTGGTGCTGCTCCATCAACTCGCGGAAGCGGGTGAGGATGCGGGCGCGGCGCAGGGCCGGGGTGGCGCGCCACCCCGGCAACGCGGCGGCGGCCGCCTGGACCGCGCGATCGACGTCCTGGGCGTCGGCGAGGGGCACCAGGTGAATCACCGCCCCGGTGGCCGGGTTGGTCACCTCGCCCCGGCGGGGGGAGTGCGGCGCCTGGCGCCGTCCGGCGATCCAGAACGGCAGGTCGGCCACGGTGCGTGATGCGGAAGGGGCGCTGGACATGACAAAAGGATACGCCACCGGGGCTCCCGTATGACGGGGGTCATACCGCTGGGGGGGGTGGGCGGCTACCTTTGGGCTTGTGAGCGAGCGGTCAGACGTGCCACCGGCGCTTGACGAACTGTGCGACGACGTCCTGGAGCGGCACCATGCCTTTGCGCACGGCTCCGTGCCCATGATTCGCGGGTGGCTGGCTACCCTGGCCGAGCGGCAGCCGGCGGACTCGCCGCACCTGGTCGAGGTGCGCGATGCCTTCGGGGAGTTTGGCGATCTCTTGCTGGGTCACATGGCCAAAGAGGAGAACATCCTGTTTCCGGCGCTTGTGGCCCTGGCCGAGGCGGCTCGCGCGAGGCGCGGCCGGCCGGCCCTGCCCTTTCCGACAGTCCTGCACCCGATCCGCATGATGGAAACCGAGCATGCCCGCCTCGAGCTGTGCATGGCGCGCATCAGGGCCCTCACGGACGGATTCATGGTTGCCGACGGATCGTCCGACGCCTGGCGGCAAGTCGTGGACGAGCTGGCCAAGCTCGATGACAGCCTCCGTGCGCACCTGCGGATCGAGAACGAAACCCTCTTCCCGCTGGCCCTCGACGTGGAGAGCCGCCTCTAGTCGGATATGATCGCGGGGTGTCCGCTCCCACCGAGGATCAGCTCCGCCGCCTCCCCCTCCTTCGCCGCCTCAACCCGTCTGATCGGGCTCGCGTCGCCGCCGTGTCCCGGCTGGTGACGTACGACCGGGGCGAGTTGATCTTCAACGAGGGTGATCCGGGTGACGCGTTCCTCACGATTGTCGAAGGGCGGGTGAAGGTGTTCAAGGCCACGCCGGCAGGCAAGGAGATCATCCTCGAGATCTTCGGTGGTGGCGATCCCCTGGGCGCCGTGGCGGTCTACGAAGGCGCGCCGTTCCCGGCCTCGGCCATCACGCTCGAGCCCACGCAGTGCCTGCGCATCGAGCAGCGCGAGTTCTACGGCCTGCTGGAGCAGTATCCCCAGCTCGTGCGTGGGTTGCTCTCGGGCCTCACCATCCGCCTGGCCGAGCTCACGCGCCGCCTGGCCGAGCTCAGCGGCGCGCGCGTGGAGGCCCGGTTCGCCCGCCTGTTCGTGAAGCTGTCCGATCAAATCGGCCGCGCCGACCGTGGCGGCACGTTTGTGCCGATGCCGCTGTCGCGCCAGGAGCTGGCCGACCTCACCGGCACCACGGTGGAAACGGCCATCCGCATCATGAGCCGGTGGCAGAAGGAAGACGTGCTGCACACCGACAAGGACGGTTTCGTCATCCTCGACCGCGCCACGCTCGACGAGGTCTCGGCTTCGTAGGGCCAAGGGTGCCTGGGTGCTACCGGAACAACCGCGCCATAGCCAGTGACCATTCCGGCAGGAGCGGCGTTTCCAGGATGTTGCCGCTGTCGGCCGTGAGATTCGCCGCCTTCGGAAACGAGCCATCCGCCGCCCGCCGGTAAGTCGTGAGTACTTGCGGCTCTGGATCCACCAGCCAATACTCGCGCACACCGAAACGAGCGTACAGGCCGAGCTTCACCTGCTGGTCCCGCCTGCGTGTCGAGGGTGACAAGACTTCGACGACCAGCACCGGGGTTCCCTGGATGTTCCTGTCGGTCAGGATGTCGAGTTGGTCGGGCGCGACGAACACCAGATCGGGTTCGACGACGTCGTGGAAGGAGAACACGACGTCGAATGGCGACAGCATGACTCGACCACGGTCGGACCGATCCTCGACGAAGCCTCCGATGGACAGGAACAACCGGCCCACCAAGTCCTGGTGCCGCATGCCCGGCGAGGGCGTCACGTAGTGCACCCCATCGATGATCTCGTGCCGCAGACCATCGTCCGGGAACCGCAGGAAGTCGTCGTACGTGAGACGCCTGTCTTGACTAGTGCTGGCCGGCATGACGGCCCTCCCGTCCATGGGCGAATGTTACACCCGGGCATGCCACGGGACGTGCGAACCGCGTGCCGCACCGAAACACGCCTGAATCGACCAGGAGCGCCACCGTGGATCGCAGAATCTGCGACTCCCGTGCCCGAGAGGGCTCGCAGTATCTGCGATCGGTCTATCCCAGCGGCTGCTTGAGCTCGGCAAACCCTTCGTTAAACGCCACCGGCGGATCGGTCCTCACGGCAATGGCGTGCACGTGGCCGCTAGCAGGCTGCTGAAAAACGCTAGATGTCCGATCGCGTGAGGGCGCGGGCGGCGAGCACCAGCGGCACTACCAGCCACAACGACAGCGAGGCGGCGAGCATGACGCCGGCCATGGCCATGCCGCCGGTGAAGCGAAGCAAGGCCAGCGACGCGGCGCCAAAGGCCGCGGTGCCCTCGATGGCGAGCAGGGCGGCCGTGCGGGCGGCATCCACGGGATTGACGAGCGTGGCCCAGATCAGCAGGCGGGAGGCCGATCCCGATCGCAGCGTGGAGGCCGCGCCAAGCACGGCGACGTCGAACAGCACCACCGCCAGGAACCACACCACCAGCGCCGAGGCCAGCACGCGGGTGCGGCGGCCGGTGTTGGCGCTGGCCAGCCAGGCGGCGAGGGCCAGGAAGACGCCGGTGATGACGACGGCAGTGAGCACCAGCACGCCGTAGCGGCCCACGCCGTCGAGGCCCGCCTGCGACTGCACCACGAGTCCGGCCAGGCCAAAGCCGACGAGTTCCGCGGCCGACAACGCCAGCCACACCCCCAGCACGCGGCCCAGCAGGATGGCGCTGCGCGACACGGGCTGCGAATACAGCAACTCGGCGGCGCCGCGGTCGGGGGTGAGGGCCAGGGCGCCGAACACCAGCGCGGCGAGCGGCACCAGCAGCAGCACGAGCTGCACCAGCGACACGGCGGTGCGCGCGAAGTCCTGCACGCCGTGCCCGCCCGACAGGATGTAGCCGGCCGAGGCCACGGCGAGGGCGAGCAGGGCAAACACGGCGGCGAAAATCTGGAGCCATCGCGACCGCACGGCGAGCACCAGCTCGTAGCGTGCGCACAGCCAGAGGGTGGAGGGGAGGGTCATGGGCTCAGGCCTTAGGGCTTGGCGCTTGTGGCTTGGGGCTTGTGGCTTGGGCCAGGTCCAGTGTGAACGGCTGGCCACCAGCGGCGGCCGGGTCGGCGTCGCGCGAGGCGGGGTCGGCGTGCGCCACGAGGCCCGACGCCATGGGCGTGTCGATGGAGGTCCTGGTAAACACGGCGCGGCGCGCGTCAACCCACTCGCCCGTGCGGTGGTCGGCCACAAATACCACCGCGTCGGCGGCGACGGCTTCCTTCGCCACGTAGTCGCGCAGGCAGCCGATGTCGTCGAAGAATCGCGGCTCTTCACCCGGCGCCACGATCTGCGCGGCGGTGGCGGTGGAGACGATCCCCATGCGGCAATGCGCGCAGGTGTCGTTCTTGAGGTCGATGGTGACGGGGCCCGCGGGGATCTGGCCGCACGCCACGGCGGAGGCCAGCGACACGAGCACAACGAGGAGGCGCATCATTGGGGACCGCCGTCGGCGGAACTGAAGTTCCGCCCTACGGTCCGCCCTACAAGTTCCTGGTAGAAGGCGTCGAGGCGGCCTTCTTCAGCGGTGAGGCCGCGAATCTCGGCTCCGGCCTCTCGGACGATGTCGAGCACGGCCGGGCGCATCGACGCCGCGCCGGGCACCACCAGCTCGTCGCCCCGCCACTCGGCCCCGGGTGCGCGTTCGCGCACGCGCTCGATCAGGCCCTCGGGGCGCGCGGCCAGCCGCACGCGCATCAGCCCGCGGTCGGCCAGCCGGGCCGCCAGTTCGTGCTCGGTGAGCACGGCCACGAGCGTGCCCGACACGATCACGGCCACGTGGTCGGCCAGCCGCTCCACGTCGCCGAGCTGGTGCGAGCTGAAGAACACCGTGCCGCCGGCCTTGCGGCGGGCCTCAACGAGCTCGTAGAACGCGCGCAGGCCCTCGGGGTCGAGTGCGGCGGTGGGCTCGTCGAGCAGCAGCACCTCGGTGGGGGCCAGCGTGGCCACGGCCAGGCCCAGCCGCTGCACCATGCCGCCCGAGTAGGTGCCGACGGCGCGCGCGCCCGCGCCGTTGAGCGACGCGAACTCCAGGACGCGCTCGGCCGAGCCGGCCGGCGCTTCGCGCAGGCGGCGGTAGAACTCCACCACCTCGCGCCCGGTCAGCGACTCGGGGAACGACACGCGCTGCGGCAGGAACGACACGGCTTGCCGCGCCCTCGCCTGCAGGGCGTTCACGCCCTCGGCGCCCAGCAGCACCTCGCCCGAAGTGGGTCGCACGAGGCCGGCGGCGGCCTTGATGGAGGTGGTCTTGCCCGATCCGTTGGGGCCAAGCAGCGCCACCACGGATCCGGGCGGCACGTCGAACGAAAGGGCGTCGACGACGCGGCGCCCGGCGTATTCCTTGGTGAAGGCGCGGTAGCGGATCATTGGCGTGCGGGCGGCGCTGAAGCGCCGCCCCACCGTGGACTGGTGAAGCCGCGACCCCCCGTGGCGAGCAAGCCGCCGCCTGCGAGGAGGAGCAGCCAGGGCAGGCCGGCGCCCGCAACGGAACGGTCGACGGCGCCGCGCTCGACCGACGGGACGCGGTCGAGAACCGGCGGTCGCATCAACGGGCGCGGGTCGATCACGGGGATGGGGTCGAGCACCGGGAACGCGCGCTCGGCGGCGCCCAGCGCCGCCACGGCGATGCCGTGCGAGAAGAGGTCGGCGGCGGTGAGGTTGCCCCGCACGTGGTCGAACAGGTTCGACAGGCGGTACGGGCGGTCGGCAATGCCATCGCCGTCCAGGTCGGGCTGCCCGTGGTCCGACCAGTAGTTGCCCTCGATGCGCGTGTCGGTGCGCCGGCCCGACAGCGTCAGGGGCGTCAGGTTCCCCACGAACGAGTTGCCCTCGATTACGTTCTGGCCGCTCGAGTCGTAGATCACGAGCGCCGTGTCGGAGAGGGCCACCACGTTGCGGCGGAACTGGTTGCGGTACGAGCCCTCGAGGAAGATGCCCCGCGCGTTGTCGGCGATGAGGTTGTCCTCCGCGACGACATCATCACAGTCCTTCAGCAGCAGGCCGACCGACGCGAAGCCGCGGTTGTGCACGAACCGGTTGCGCCGGAAGGTGATGCGCCGGGAGTACATCAGTGCCGTGCCCGCGTCGCCGCGCTCGAAGGTGTTGTCTTCGAAGAGGTTGTCGTCCGAGAACATGTAGTGCAGGCCGTAGCGCAGGTCGCGCGCCCGGGTGCGGCGCACGATGCCCTCCGACGACGACTGCATGTAGATGCCGTCGCGGGTGCCGACGATGTCGATGTCGTCGAGGAGGAACCGGCGGCTGTTCCAGACATGAATGCCGCTGCCGCTCTCGCCCGGCGGCAGGCCGGGGATGCCGTCAATACGGGATCGCTCGATCACCGCGTCGTCGGCTTCCCGCAGGTAGATGCCGAACAGGGCGTTCCGGACACCGACGTTGCGAATCGTCACGCGCGGCGCGGCCACGTGGATGCCCGAGGTGTCGCGGCCCAGGTCGCCGCCGCGCCGGCCATCGATGTCGAAGCCATCGATCGTGACATCGGCGGCGCGGACGCGGATTACGCTGCCGGTACCCGAACCCGCCAGCCGCGGACGTCCGACGCCCACCAACACCAGGGGCCGATCGATCAGGAGGTCGCCCTCGTAGGTGCCCGCGAGCACCTCGATGCGGTCGCCCGGCTGCGCGGCGTCGATGCGCGCCTGCAGCGGCGAGGCCTGTGACGGTGCCGGACGCCCTTCGAGCGTGGTGGGGGCCGGCGCATCGCCGGGCATGGCTTGCCCAGGCGAGAGGGCCTGGGCGGCGGCGAGGAGCAAGGGGACCAACATGGTGTTTCCTGTCTGACGGCATCCCTAAAGGGGTGCCCTGCACGGGGCCCTACATGGCCCTACCGGGCGGGCGCCCGGTGCCAGGCGCTCCACAGGGTGCGGCCCAGGGTGGCCAGCAGCAGCACGATGACACTCATCATCGCGTACGTGGCCGGGCGGGGATACGAATAGATCTCGAAGTTGGCAATCTGGGCGTAGCCGAACATGGGCGGCATGAACGGGTCCACCTTGATGGCCGCGTTCGGGTCCAGCTCGTGGCCGTAGCTGTACAGCTTAAAGGCGAACGACCACATCGAGAAGGCCCCGAAGTAGACGAAGAGCATCGTGACGTCCAGGAGCGACCGCATGGTGCCGTGGACGATGGTTCGCAGCACCAGCAGGCCGAGGGCGCCGATGACGAACGGCATCCACTGGAACTCGGCGAACGACTCGTTCACCAGGTCGTGCATGCCGATGTAGTGGTTGAGCACGTTGATCTCGGGGATGTCCTGCCCCCCGTTGCCGCCCACGAGCGTGTAGGTGTAGATGTCGAGCCGCAGCCCCTCGGGGTACTGCGGCGCGAACATCGTCAGGTTCCAGAGCGGGAAGAAATAGGTGGCCACCAGCAAGCCGACGGCCGCCAGGAGCATGAGCCTCGA
>CAYJPQ010000066.1:8342-19240 GCA_964372085.1 uncultured Bifidobacteriaceae bacterium
GGAAGAAATAGGTGGCCACCAGCAAGCCGACGGCCGCCAGGAGCATGAGCCTCGATCGCAGGTCGATGGGCTCATCGAGGAAGCGGCTCGTGCGTTGAAGAAATGCCAGCATGGTGACCACCCAAAAACTTTCTTATTTCACAATCATGTAGCCCTGCATCTCCTGGTGGAGCGCCGAGCAGAAGTTGGTGCAGTAGTAAGCGAAGACGCCGCCCTTCTTGGCCGTGAACGTGACCGTCTTGGTCTCGCCGGGGTCGATGACGACGTTGATGTTGTAGTCGAGCAGACCGAAGCCGTGCAGCTCGTCGGTGGTCTGTTCGATGTTGGTGATGGCCACGGTTACCTGGTCGCCCGCGTTCACCTCGAACGAGGTGGGCGTCAGGGTGGAGCGCACGGCCACCATCTTCACCGTCACGTTCCTGCCGTTGCGCGTGACGCCGGCGTCCTTCAGGTCCCACACGGCCAGCGGGTGCTTGTTCTCTTCTTTCGGGTACACCTCGATGGGCTTCACCTTGTCGGCCTTGATGATCTGCGCGTAGTGCGGCTCGGGCTCGGTGAAGGCGTCGTAGAGGAGCTTCATCTTCTCCTCGGTGATGTCCAGCAGCTGCGACGACTCGGGCTGGGACGGCCCCACCGAGAGGTGCCGGCCGTGCGAGAGCTTGTTGAGGCCCACCAGGTAGTTGCCGTCGGGGCTCACCGTGTCGCCCTCGGCGGCCGCGAGGTGGCCGATCGAGTACGACATGGGGGCCTTGTCGACCACTTCCCACGTGCCGAGCTTCCACTTGGCGACGGCGCTGTCGACGAACAGCGACGTGTAGGCCCAGCCGTCGGTGCCGAACTGCGTGTGCAGCGGCCCGAGGCCGACGGGGATCTCGGCGTCCTTGATCGATTCGTACTTGAGCACCGGGATGCCGTCCTCGTCACCCGTGAAGTCCTTGTTGCGGATGGCGGTCTGCACCTTCTCGAAATTGAAGGCCGTGGTCACGCCCTGCAGTTTGCCCGAGCCGATGATCCACTTGCCGTCGGGCGACACGTCCACGCCGTGCGGCGACTTGCCGCAGGGCATGAAGTACACGAGCCCGGGCACCTTGCCGGGGTCAATCACCTTGACGCCGCCGATCATCTCGCCCTTCCCCTCGGCCACGGCCTTCTCGACGGCGCGCCAGTCGACGACGGCGATATAGTCGCGGTCGCGCTGCGAGGCGGTGACCTCAAGCTTGCCGGTGGCGCGCTCGGTGTTGTACGAGGTGAAGAACATGAACCCGTCCGAGGCGAGCTTGCCGGCGTCGCCGAGGTCGTAGTCGAACGGCGGCATCAGCAGTTGCCAGGCGAGCGCCATCTCACCGCTCTGCGGGTCGATCTTCACCCCGGCGATGATGCCCTTGTACTCGGTGGCGTACTTGTCGACGCCCACGGCGCGCTGCGGCACCGGGCGCGAGAAGCGCGACGCCATCATCGCGTACTCGGTGTTGGGCGTCACGAACGACGAGGCGTGGTTGCCGTGCAGGTTGGGCACCGGGCCCAGGATCTGCTTGGTCTTGAAGTCGCGCAGGTCGATGCGCGCCAGCCGGCCGTTCATCTCGTTGATGAAGAGCCAGCGGCCGTCGTAGTCGCCCTTGGTCTCCGAGAGCGCCGGATGGTGCGCGTCGCCCCACGTGAGCTCGCCCAGCATCTTCTTGGAATCGTCATCGAAACCGTACCCCGTGGCGGGGTAGGGCGAGAAGACCGGAATGGTGGACAGATGCCGCATCGACGGGAGGCCGTAGACGTACACCTGCCCGGAGTGGCCGCCCGACGAGAACATGTAGTACTCGTCCAGGTCGCCCGGCGCCACGTAGGTCTTCTGCGCGGCCACGGCCAGGTCCGACTGGGCGCCGCCGCCCGCGGCGCGGCGCGATTCGGGCGCGCTGGGCGTGCACTGGCTGGCCGCGAGTACGGCGAGCGCGAGCAACCCGCCCCATAGGTAACGATTCGATCGAGTCATCATGATGGCATCCTCCTGCTAACGGCCGCCTGCAGCGGCCTCGGCCCCGCGTTGACGTTGGTACTCCGCAAATGCCTCTCGGAGTTTTTGAATGGCAACCTGCTTCTGTTCGGGCGTCAGGATGATCTGGCGCGACAGCACCACGCTCATCGTCCCGGTGGGATTGGCGATGAAGTCGTCGACGGTCACGCCGAAGCGGCTCTGCACGTCCTCGACCGCCGTGGACAAGTCGGGCCCGATCTGCGCCGGGCTCTTCACGCCGAGCGAGGAGATCGAATGGCACACGAAGCAGCCGGTCTGCACGAACCAGCCGCCGGGGCCGTTCTTCATGTCGTCCTCGGCCTTCAGTTCCTCGGGGCTGCGCGGGTCGGTGCGCGGCGCGCCCGACACGTAGAGGGCGGGCACGTCGTGCCGGCGCCACGACATCATCAGCATCGCCAGGGCCTGCGCCTGCTCGGTGGAGAAGTTGAAGTTGGGCATCACGGTGCCCTCGCTGAGGGCGCGCGGGTCCTTGAAGTGGGCCACGTGCCACGCAAAGGTGGTGCGCTGGCCCGAGAGGCGGCTGAAGTCGTACTGCTCGGGCGGCTTCTCGCCCACGTCGGTGAGGTCGGGGCCGATGGTGCCGCCGAAGCCGTTGATCACGTGGCAGGCGCGGCAGCCCTTCTCGTTGACCAGCTTCTTCGCCAGGTTGATGGCCGTCGCGCCCTTGGTCTCGCGGTCGTAGCGGTGGCAGACGTTGCAGTTCATCTGCATCAGCGCCGTCTTCTCGGTGGCCAGCGTGTAGGTTTCGCCGAGGTAGCGGCTGAGCAGCGGCTCTTCCCAGTGCGCCACCTCGCCGTGGGCGGCGGCGGTGTCGATGGCCCAGCCCTGCCCGCCGTGGCACGACGTGCAGCCGTACTGCTGCACGGGGTGGGTCTTCAGCGGCTCCACCGGGTGGGTGCGGTACGGGTGCTCGGCCGTCTCGAAGCCCTGGAACGCGATGCCCTGGTGGCAGGTGATGCAACGGTCGGCGCGGCGCAGATCGGCGACCCACACCTGCTGCACGCCCGTGGGCAGCGGCGCGGCCTTGTCGGCGCCGTACTGTTCGGTGACCATCTGCCGGAACTCGGCCTGGTAGTAGCGCCAGTCGTGCGTGCGGTCGGCCCACACGAAGAGCCCGGTGCTGATGACCAGCACCACGCCGATGAGCGCCATGACCACGCGGTCGAGGGCCGGGTACGGGGAGTTGGTGCGTTTCTCCATCTCAGATCCTCGCCGGGATGTCGGGCCAGGTTTCCCACGGCCAGTAGATGTTCCAGTAGGGCCCGCGCATCGCCATGCCCACGAAGGTGAGCGCCAGCACGAACAGGATGATGAGCAGGAACACCAGGTTCTGGGTGCGGCGGTCGCGCGGCAGCCACACGCCCGCGGCCAGGCGCGACGACTTGTCGAGCCAGGGCCAGAAGGTGAGCACGCCCACCAGCAGGCCCGGCAGGATGACGCCGCCCAGGAAGGCGCCGTTGATGGTGAACGATCCGAGCTTGATGGTGGTGTCGGTGACGATTTCCTGCAGCCACAGGAAGTACCACGGCGCCTTGGCGGGGTTGGGGGTCACCAGCGCGTTGGCCGGCTCCTCGAGCGGCGAGGCGATGAACACCGACATGATGCTCACCACCGCGAACGTGCCCAGGGTGGCGATGGCGGCGCGGCGCACGAGGTCGGGCACCGCGTTCACCGTGGTGTCGGGCGCCTCGAGCGTCTTGGTCGTCACCGTGGGCGCCGTCCCCCGGGCCACGCCCAGCAGCGTGTAGGTCTTGGTGGGCACCGGCGCGGCGGCCCGCGGCTGCTCGAGCACGCCTTCGTGGTCGGCCCTGGCCAGCCCGCCGTCCTTGCGCACGCGCCACATGTGGTAGGCGAAGAGCAGGCCCAGCAGGGCGGGGAGGAACACCACGTGCAGCACGTAGAAGCGGATGAGCGTGGCCTGCTCGATTTCGCGGCCGCCGATGAGCAGCTCGCGCACCTCCGCGCCGACGTAGGGGATCGACGCCGCGATGTTGGTACCGACGGTGACGGCCCAGAAGGCCAGCTGGTCCCACGGCAGCAGGTAGCCGGTGAACGACAGGAACAGGGTGGTGAGGAACATCACCACGCCGATCACCCAGTTCCACTCGCGCTGCTGGCCGCGGCCCACGCCGTTCTTGTAGGCGCCGGTGAGGAACACGCGCACCAGGTGCAGCGCCACGGCAATCACCATCAGGTGCGCGCCGATGCGGTGCACCGCGCGGATCCACGACCCGAAGGTGATGACGAACTCGATGTCCTTCACCGACTGGTAGGCGCGCTCGACCGACGGCACGTAGAGGAACAGCAGCGGCAGGCCCGAGAGGATCAGCAGGAAGAAGAGGGCGGCCGAGATGGTGCCGAGCCAGAACGAGTAGCTCCACGCCATCGAGGCCTTGCTGACCTTCGACGGGAACCAGTGGAGCATGAAGTTCGACACCACGGCGTCGCCGGCCTCGCGGTCGGATTGCGGCCGGAAGCTCCAGAGGGGCTCCTGGTGCACGTGGGGCGCTTCGGGCGTCGTGCGATTGAGAGAAGGCAGGCGCATCACATCACCCCAGCGTCAAGCGGAAGTCGTGGGCCACTTCGTCGGCCAGGTCCACCACGAGTTGCCCATCATCGGGCGCGAGCGACAGGCGGAACCAGGCCAGGGCCTTGGGCGCGGGGCCCGACACGTTGGTGCCGTCGCCCGTGTAGACCGACCCGTGGCAGGGGCAGAGAAAGCGGTGGGTGAGGCGCATCTGGGCGCCGCCCACATCGGCGGTTTGCGGGTTCGACAGCGCCTCGGCGCGCACCGTGCATCCCAGGTGCGTGCACACCGCCGAGATGGCGTGGAAGGTGCTGCCCTCGCGGAACACCAGCAGCCGCTCGTCGGGCAGGAACTTGAGGCCGTCGGGGAAGTCGGACGGCGGGCCCAGCTTCACGGTGGTGGGCGCGTCGTACGACACGTTGGGCACGAGTGAGCGCAGCGAGGCGGCGGCCTGCGCGGTGATGGCGGCCACGCCGGCGCCGGTGCCCAGCTTCAACAGGAAGTCGCGCCGGTCGGTGGGTTTCGCGTCTGTGCTCATAGCTTGTCGCTCCTGAAGGCGGGACTAAAGTCCCGCCTCTCCGTGTTCACGCCGGTGGAGGGGCGGGACTTCAGTCCCGCCCGCGAGCGCGGTGTCGACCCACCGCTCGGTGATGGTGAAACGTTCCATGGTCATGGCCTCGGTGGGGCAGCGGATGGCGCACAGGCCGCAGCGGATGCAGCGGTCGTCGTCCTTGATGAGCGCGGTGAGGGGGAAGCCTCCCGCCTCCGCGCGTTCTTCAACGGCTGCACGCGCTTCGGCGGAGAGGTCGAGCGCGTCCAGCGGTACGAACGACAGGCAGTACTCGGGGCAGATGTCGACACAGCGGTTGCAGAGCACGCAGCGCTCGGGGTCGTAGATGGTCTGCACGTGGCACACCAGGCAGCGCGCGGCCTGGATGCTGGCGGCCTCGGCCTCGTAGCCGGTTTCCACCTCGGCGATGCCGGTGCGGCGGCCGATGTCGAGCGTGGGCGGCGCCTCGCGGTCGTAGACCTCGAAGCCCGCGGTCATGCGGTAGCGCGACGTGACGAGCGTCTCCACCTCGAGCCGCGTCTCGATGCGCGCGCTCTTGCCGGCCAGGTGCTCGTGGATGGAGTGGGCCGCGCGCTTGCCGTTGGCCACGGCCTCAATCAGGTTGCGTGGGCCGAAGGCCACGTCGCCGCCGGCGTAGATGCCGGGCGCCGAGGTGGCCAGCGTGGCCGGATCGATGCGGATGGTGCCGCCCGGCGTGAGCTCCACGCCGTCCGCGGGTGTGAGGAACGACAGGTCGGGCTTCTGGCCGATGGCCAGGATGCACGCGTCGGCCTCCACCGTGACCACGTCCTCGTCTGCGTACTCGGGCGCGAAGCGGCCGTTCGTGTCGAACACCGAGCGCACGCCGCGCAGCTCGACGGCCTTGAGGCGGCCGTCGCCGACGAAGCGGCGGGGGCCGCGCCGCGTGAGGAACCGCACGCCTTCCTTGCCGGCCTCCTCGAACTCTTCGTGCCCCTGGGTGGTGCGCAGCACCGGCATCTCGTCGAAGTTCTCGAGCGAGACCACGGTCACCTCGGTGGCGCCGCCGCGCAGCGCCGCCCGGGCGGAGTCGAGGGCTTCCTTCACGCGGGCGTCGGTTTCGGCGCCCAGCTCCTCCTGTTCGGCCTCGCGGCTCACGCGCAGCGCCGTGCGGGCCGCGTCAAACGCCACGAAGCCGCCGCCAATCACCACCACCTTGCGGCCCAGGTCCATGCGGAACCCGCGGTTGATGTTGAGCAGGTAGTCGACGGCCTTCACCACGCCGTCGAGCTCCACGCCGGGCGCCTGCAGGTCGCGGCCGCGCATCACGCCCACCGAGAGGAACACCGCCTCGAAGCCCTGTGCGCGCAACGCGGCCAGGCCGAACCTGGTATCGAGTGGCGCGTTCAGCTTGAGGGTGACACCCAGCGACACGATGCGGTCAATCTCGGCCCTGAGCAGGGTGCGGGGAAGCCGATACTCGGGAATGCCGAAGCGCAGCATGCCGCCCGGCTCGGCGGAGGCTTCGAAGACCGTGACGTCGTAATGGAGCAGGGCCAGGTCGTGCGCGGCCGCCAGGCCGGCCGGACCGGCGCCGACCACCGCCACCTTCCGCCTGGGGCCGGCCGGTAGGGCCGACCCTCTAAGGTTGCCTGCTTCCGCGGCGGACCGATAGAGCGGCAGTGGGAGGTGGCCGGCGTAGCGGTTGCCTTCGTTCGTGTCTTCGGTGAGGAGCCGCTCCTGCGTATCCGGACGGATCGACTCGACGCCGAACTGCTCGGTGACGTGGCGCTTGAGGGCGCGAATGGAGACCGGCGCGTCGATGGCGCCGCGGCGGCACGCGTCCTCGCAGGGCGCCGCGCACACGCGGCCGCACACCGAGGCAAAGGGGTTGGGCGCCCGCGCCACCAGGAAGGCCTCTTCCAGGCGGCCTTCAGCGATCAGTTGGACGTAGCGTCCGGCGTCGGTGGACACCGGGCAACCGGCCTGGCACTTGACCTGTGCTTTCCAGTGCGCAAGTTCCGGGAGCTCGGTGCGGATGCCCATCTAACCCTCTTGTGAAAGAGTGCGACAAAGTATCGCGGGATGGATATGACGCCGGTCATGCACTGGAAGAAAGCCCGGCGAAGGCGTCGGCGAAACTGTCCTTACAATAGCAGAGTGACGCACGACGAGGGGATGCGGCTGGCGCTGGCCGAGGCGGCGCGAGCCCGCAAGGCCGGGGAAGTGCCTGTGGGCGCGGTCGTTGTGCTCGATGGGGCCGTCGTCGGGGCCGGGTTCAACCAGCCCATCTCGTCCGTGGATCCCACGGCGCATGCGGAGGTTGTTGCGCTGAGGGCAGCGGCGAAGGCCGTGGGCAACTACCGGCTCACCGGGGCCACACTCTACGTCACGATCGAGCCTTGCCTGATGTGCGTTGGCGCGATGATTCATGCGCGAATCAGCCTGGTGGTGTTCGGTGCGCCCGAGCCAAAAGCCGGCGCGCTGCATTCGATGACACGGGTGCACGAATTGGCAGGCCTCAACCACCGTTTGGAGGCCGTGGGAGGCGTTTTGCAAACCGAGTGCCGGGCCGCAATTCAGGCTTTTTTTGAGGAGAAACGGGGAGGGCAGTAGAGCGCAACGTTGGCTCCGCCGGTAACCCGACGGCCCAGTAGGAGGGCCGGGCCTTCAGGCCCGGCCTGGACACACCTACTTCGGCAGCAACACCGTATCGATGACGTGAATCACGCCATTGCTGGCCGAAATGTCGGCCTTGATGACGGTGGCGTTGTTGATCTTGAGCGTGTTCCCGCTGCTCGTGATCTGGATGCGCTGCCCCTGGGCCGTCCCGAAGTCCTTCATCATCCTGAGGTCGGCGGCGGCCACGTTGCCGGTGAGCACGTGATACTGCAACACCTGGGCCAGCTTGGCCTTGTCCTTCATCAACGCGTCGAGATCGGCCTTGGGGATCTTCGCGAAGGCCTCGTCGGTGGGCGCCAGCACGGTGAGCGGCCCCGGGCGCTTGAGCACGTCCACCAGGTTGGCGGCCTGAACCGCCGCCACCAGGGTCTTGAACGATCCGGCGGCCACGGCGACTTCGACGATGTCTTTCTGGCCCTGGGCGCGGGCGGGGGCGGCCAGCAGTAGCGCGGCTGCCGCAATGCCGAGGATGGAGCGGAAACGCATCAGTCGCAGGCTCATAGAATCTCCTCCAGCCTCCCACCCTAGATGAGCCGTGCGCCCGGCGGTATGACCGTGGTCATACGAACTAATACACAACCCTTACAGTCACCCCGTGGCCAGGTCGCTACGATCCAGAGGTAGAGGCCTGTTTCATGTCGCCACATCCGAAGGGCACCCGCGCCCACGTCCTCCTCTCCTCGTGCTTCAAGCCGTTCGCGCAAGACGATGAATTCGGCAGCCGTGCCATCAACCCGGTGGAGCTGTACCACAACCAGGTGACGCGCGAGCAGGGGCCGTTCTCGCTGCGCATGTTCCATCGCACGTGGAGCCTGATGCTGCTGCAGCGGAACATCTCGGCGCCGTGCACGGTGCTGGATTTCCCCACGCGCGAGGCGTTCGTGCAGGAGCTCACCTCGCACCGCTACGACATCGTGGGGCTCACGGGCATCATCGTGAACGTGGGCAAGGTCCGCGAGATGTGCCGGCTCGTGCGCGAGCACTCTCCCCACTCCACCCTCATCGTCGGCGGCCACGTGACGGCCATTCCCGGCATCGAGGGGATGATCGACGCCGACCACATCGTGAAGGGCGAGGGCATCGCGTGGCTGCGCGAGTACCTGGGTGAAGACCCGGAGCACACGATGCAGCATCCGGTGATCCCCTCGTCGTTCGGCTTCCGCCTTTTCGGCCTGGCGGCGCCGCGCGGCGGCGGCAACCCGGCGGCCACCATCATCCCGTCGGTGGGGTGCCCCATGGGGTGCAACTTCTGCACCACCTCGTCGTTCTTC
This sequence comes from uncultured Bifidobacteriaceae bacterium, assembly GCA_964372085.1. Taxonomy (GTDB): domain Bacteria; phylum Acidobacteriota; class Vicinamibacteria; order Vicinamibacterales; family UBA2999; genus 12-FULL-67-14b. Next base: position 17,378 of record CAYJPQ010000066.1, read on the forward strand.
GGCGGCAAGGGGAAGTTCGTGAACTTCCTCGAGCGCGGCGAGGACGTGTATCGCGTCATGTGCGAGGCCGAGCGGGCCATCGGGGCGCAGGCCTTCTTCATGATGGACGAGAACTTCCTGCTGTACAAGAAGCGCGCCATGGAGCTGCTGGCGCTGATGAAGGCCAACGGCAAGGCCTGGTCGCTCTACGTGTTCTCGTCGGCCAACGCCATCAAGAAATACGATCCGCGCGAGCTGGTGGAGCTCGGCGTGGAGTGGATCTGGCTGGGGCTCGAGAGCACGGGCAGCCAGTACCAGAAGCTCAAGGGCGCCGACACGCAGGCGCTGGCGCGCGAGCTGCAGTCGCACGGCATCCGCGTGCACGGGTCCACCATCATCGGCCTCGAGCACCACACACCCGAGAACATCGGCGAGATGATCGAGCATGCCGTGGCGCACGAGACGGTGTTCCACCAGTTCATGCTCTACACGCCGGTGCCCGGCACGCCGCTCCACCGCGAGGTGGAGGCCGAGGGCCGCATCCTGCCGGGCGTGGACCTGGCCGACATCCACGGGCAGCACAAGTTCAACTTCCAGCATGCGGCCATCTCGCGAGACGACTCGAAGACCTACCTCGACCGGGCGTTCCGCCGCGACTTCGAGGTGAACGGGCCCAGCCTGTACCGGCTGATGGCCAACATGCTGGTGAGCTGGCGGCGCTACAAGGACGATGCGGACGAGCGGGTGAGGCGGCGCGTGCGGGGCGAGGGCGCGCGGTTGGAGAAGGGGTATGGGGCGGCGCTGTGGGCCATGGAGAAGTACCTGCGCGACTCGAACCGCGTGGTGAGCGATCGCATCGGCGAGGTGCGGCGGCAGGTGGAGAAGGAGATTGGCGGCTGGTCGCCGGTGATCGATCGCGTGGTGGGACCGGCCCTGCTGTGGAGCGCGCGCCGCGACGCGAGGCGGGCCCCGGCGGGGCGGCGGCTGGAGCCACGGACGTTTGTGGATCGCAGGAACTGGTCGGGAGCGTGATTCTTGACGGGAGCGGGAACATGGACGGGAGTGCCGCGTAGGGCGCCCCTTTATGGGGTGCCGCCCCGTGGGCGATACTGGAGGCGTGATTGCGCCACCCGAAGAGCGCCCTCCCGACCCGCCGTGCCCATCGTGCGGGGCCACCCTGGTGTATGCGGATTCCGACGTCTACTCCGGCGCCTTCCGGCCGCAGGCGGTGAACATGGAGCAGATCCCGGTCCACTTCTACGACTGCGAGGGGTGCAAGACGTGCTGGAAGCTGGGCACCCGGCTGCTGCCCGACCCGATCCGGCAGATTCTGAAAGGGTGAAGGGTTGAAGGCTTGAAGGCTTGAGGGCTTGAAGGCTTGGAGGGGGTTGCCTGAGGGGCAGGTATGCCGATGGACGAAATATCCGTCTCCAAGTTCAAGGCCACCTGCCTGGCGGCGCTCGGGCGCGTCCAACGCACGGGGCGGCCGCTGCGCGTGACCCGTTTCGGTAAGCCCCTGGCTGATGTCATTCCCGCGGGTTCGGAAAAGAAGGGCACTGCGTGGCTCGGCGCCATGAAGGGCAGGGGGCGGATTACGGGAGACCTGGTCGCGCCGGTCGCAACGTGGGACTTAGTGCGGCGAAGTCGTTGACCGACCCGGGCGGGACTGCGGGAGCGATCCGACCGAAAGCTGCTGGCCATGACGGGCGTCCCGACGCTATAATCAACAGTTCCAGCGGCCGGTCGCGGTTCCCGCCTAGCGGAGAGGTACCGAAGTGGTCGTAACGGGGGCGCCTCGAAAGCGTCTTGTCCGCAAGGGCACGTGGGTTCGAATCCCACCCTCTCCGCCAACCTTCGCCCTCCAGACACGCGCGGGCTTCGGCT
>CAYJPQ010000067.1:0-18986 GCA_964372085.1 uncultured Bifidobacteriaceae bacterium
TTAGCTGATTCTCATCCAGAATCCGGTTGTGCAATTCGAGATTGTCGGGCCAGTCGAACAGGTTGAGACCATCGCGACTGGCTCCGGTGTGAAGATTCAGGCATTTCTTCGGAAAGTCCACGGTCGCGGCCGGTGGCGCAAGCGGAAGGGCATTGCGAGCGTTCGTTTGGCCAATGGCAAACTGCGGCGGGTCGAGCTACATTGGTATGAAGCCCACGGCGTGGGCAAACGAGACTTCAAGATCAAGCGGTACTTGGACAAGCCATGAGACGAGTAACAAAGCGATTCGCGCTATGTCTCGATAACACCGGGAGTGAGGCATCGCTCATTCTGGGCAAGGTGTATCGAATTGTTCCAGATGCCGGCGCCGCCAAAGACGACCTGCTTCGAGTCATCGACGAGAGTGGCGAAGACTACCTGTTCGCCAAGGGTCAGTTTGCTTTTGTGGCACTTCCGCAGGCCGTGAAGAAGCGCATTCTCGCGTTCGAACGAGCCAGCTAACCAGCCGCTGCAGCCGACGAGCGGCGGGTGGTTTAGACTCCTGCGCGTGACCGTCGCCGCCGCTCGCGGCTGAGCGGCAATGCGTTAGCCGGATAACCCAAGAGGAAGATGAACATGCTTTGGTGGACGGTGCGGAAGCTGGATTCCAAAGACGGCCGAGCCCGGGCCGATGCAGCGCGCAAGCTTGGCACCGCGAAATACGAACCCGCGATCCCACGGCTGATCGAGCTCCTCCCTGACATCTCGTGGGTCGGCGACGTTGATGGGGATGTCGGCAGAGTTGCGGCGAGCGCGCTGGCCGCCATCGGAGCGCCGGCCGTGGACCCCTTGATCAAGGTCTTGACGAAAGGCTCTGGCAGGAGCGCTGCCAACGCCGCTACCGCGCTCGGCAGCATCGGCGATTCGCGCGCGGTGCAGCCGCTGCTTGACGTCGTGAGCCGCACGTCGGACTCAGCAGTGGCGCCCGCCGCATTCGAATCTCTTGGCAACCTTGGTGACCCTCGGGCTGTCGAGACGCTGCTGAGCGCGATCAAAACAAAACGATCCTTCGGCGGTCTGGATGGGGCGACGATGGCGGTCAAGGCGCTCGGCTCGGGGAAGTTCAGGGGTCCGGTTGTCGTCAACGCACTTCTCGACGTGATCCGCAAGCGACACGCCGACAGCACAGGGTTTCTCTATAGTTCTGCGGTGGAGGGGCTGGGACGCATTGGCGACCCGGCTTGCATCGAGCCGCTTCTGGATATTCTTTCCAGGGATTCTCCCCTTTCGATCTGGGAAGGGGCGACCGATGTCATCGCATCGTTCGGTGCGAGATCGCTCCAGCCGGTCATCGCGCGGGTCGATAGCACGCAGAGGAATGCGTCATATCTGGCCACAAAGGCGCTTCGAAAACTCCGCCATCAAGACTCCTTCGACGTGTTCGCCCGTCTCGTACGGGTCGGCACGGCCGATGTCCAAGAGGAAGCGCTGAACGGCCTCGCCGAGCTGAAGAACGCGAAGGCGTTTGACGTTATCGTCGAGTTGGTACACTCCGAGCACCCACGTATCGGACCGGCCGCCATCAAAGCACTGGCCGCGACCGGCGACGACCGGGCGCTCCCGATTCTCGAAAAGATCCTCAACGACAAAGGGCGGCCCGACGACATCCGGGACGCGGCGGCCGCAGCGATCAGTGAGATGACCGGCGCTCTTATCTGGCGATCGCGCAACGCCTAACTGGCGCGTCGTTGACTTCAAAGTCTCCGACAGAAGAACCCATTTCAGAGCGGTGGGTGCTTGCAGTCGGCATCGCTGGGGACGGACGCGCAATCGGCAGTACAACAGACGCCAGAATCATCGAATTGAATCACGCGACAGGGTGCTTGTGATGGCAATTACAAACGGATGAAGTTGGCGAAGGGAAACCGGCTAACCTCCGCTTGGAGCCGGCCCGCGATGACTTGCGGACGCGGGCGGCTCAAGCGGAACGTTAGGCGTTCAAACTTCAACAACACGCAACGAACAAAGCGTGTCGGGATAGGGAGAGCATGAAACACCTCAACCCTCGATCGATTGTCGCCATCCCGGTCGCGGCGATCTCGCTCATGGTCATCGCTTGCAGCGGCGAGCAGACAGACTCACCCGCGCAGCTTGCGGCGCCTGGCCTCAGGCTGTACGTGTTCGACTGCGGGACTCTGAAGGCTGACCCCGCTCGGTTCCGCCTGAAGCCGGAGGAAGTCGCGACAACCAATTTATCTGTGCCGTGTTTTCTGGTCGTTCATCAGCGCGGCAGGCTGATCTGGGACGCCGGCGCCGTTCCCGACTTGGATTGGACGCCGACTGGCGGTCCCGTTACCCACCATCTGGCGCTTCCAGATGGAACTGAACGAGACCTGACGTTGAGAAAACGGCTGACCACCCAGCTGGGTGAAGCGGGATTTGCAGCTGAAGACATCGAGTATCTAGCTTTCTCCCACTATCACTATGACCACACGGCAAACGCAAACGCACTCGCGGGTGCGACGTGGCTGGTCCGCCAAGTCGAGCGCGACGCGATGTTCTCGGAAACACCACCGGGTGTCTTGCAACCTACCTACTACGCGGCATTGAAAACCAGCAAGAGCGTGATCATTCAAGACGACGAACATGACGTGTTCGGCGACGGATCGGTGATCATCAAATCCGCGCCTGGACACACGCCAGGGCATCAGGTGTTGTACCTCAGACTGCCACGCACCGGAGGTGTCGTCCTGTCCGGCGATCTCTATCATTTTCCAGAGGCGCGCACGCTGAAGCGAGTGACGATCTTTGACTTCAATCAGGCGCAGACGGCCGTGTCGAGAGAGGCGATTGAGGCGTTTCTCACGAAAACGGGTGCGCAGCTGTGGATCCAGCACGACGACATTGCCAACAGCCGCCTCAAGAAGGCGCCGGATTTCTACGAATAGGACGCCGTCGGACGACGCGCAGGTCACAGAAGGTTGAGACGCCTAACGATGCGAATGAGCCGCGCGCCGTCACGATTCGGGAGCGCGTCGGCTCCATTCGCTGGTTATGCCGCGGGCCAACATCCGAGCACACGACGCAACATGACCAACTGGCCCACATGATACGCCGTGTGATCCGCAACCAGCAGGCACTCGCGAAGGTACGTCTGACCCGTGCCTGCCGGCACCTTGGCCAGCAGTTTGCGTCGTGGGTTCATAATCAGACGTTCAAGCCGCTTTCGATCCCGTCGATAACCCGCGAGACTTGATCTCCAGGCTCGATGGCTCGGTGGCTTCGGGCCGGTGGGCCAGTAGTCCGCCGGCCACGTTTTCTCCTGGTAATCCTTGCCGATGCAGAATTCAAGGATGTCCGCTTGGGCGAGGCGAATGTGTTCGACAAGTTGCCAAGCGGAGCACTGAAGTCCCTTCGGAACGATGCCGCGCTTCCGCGCCGGAATGTCTGCCACGGCACGATCAAACGCCGCATGCGCGTCACTCCAGCCTTGGAGTTGCACCAGTTGCGCGCGAAGTGCTCTTGAGTTGGTCATGGCCTTGAGCTGAAATGCGCGGCATAACACCAACTGGAGCCGACGGCGCCATTGACCGAGCGCGCCGCGGCTCAGTTGTGGTCGTTAGACAGCGCAAACCACGCTCTCCCCTTCTTGACAGTTGTATAGAATAGCCATATACAGTGCCTATGAGCGTCCTCGGAGAGCTCCTCGCCGGTCTCGAGGGGTTCGAGTGGGACGCGGGCAACTCTGACAAGAACTGGCGGAACCACGAGGTCCGGCAGGCCGAGGCCGAGCAAGCCTTGCTTAATCGCCCCGTTGTGTTCGCGGCGGACGTCAAACACTCGCGGACCGAGGCACGGTTCTTCACGCTGGGCCGCACCGATAGCGGCCGACTTCTCGCGATTGTATTCACGACTCGCGGCACGCGCGTGCGAGTGATCTCGGCTCGGCCGATGAGCCGAGCGGAACGAAGGGCATATGGCCAAATCGAAGCGAAGTCTCAAACCGATTCCTAAATTTGCCTCCGAGGCCGAAGAGCGCGAGTTTTGGGAGACGCACGACTCGGTCGACTACGTGGACTGGTCGAAAGCGGCGGTCGTGTCGCTGCCGAATCTGAAGCCGTCCACCGAAACGATCTCCTTGCGTTTGCCTGCCCCCCTGCTCAGCGACCTAAAAGCGCTCGCCAACAAGCGTGACGTGCCCTATCAATCGTTGCTCAAAGTGTTCGTGGCCGATCGCGTGGCGGAGGAATGGCGGTCGTCAACGAATCGGGGCGTGCTGTCTAACAAGGCGCTGCAGCCGGCGAGCCGCCGGCGACCGAAGGCAGCAGTCAAGCGGGTCGCGCGCGCAGCTCGCGGCTGAGCGCCGATCGTTAGCCCGAGCAGCCAACGGCCAAGTCGAGTTGCGCATCGTCTGACATGCCGGAGGTCCGAATGCGAACCGCGATCCAGGTCTTCCTCGCCGTAGCAACGTTAGCTGCCGCCGTGCGGGGGCCAGAGCGTCCGAACTTCTCTGGTACATGGGCCGTGGTGCCCAGTCGGAGCATCTGGTACGACAACGGTCGGCCAGTCAACATCACCGTATTTGGCGAGCGATTCACGGCCGTGCAAACGGAACGGATCCTGAGCGTCGCGATCGATAATGAGCGCGGATTCAAATGGGCTTACGGACTCGACGGAACCGTGTCAAGCAACGCGCCGCCAGGCCCTAATGGCCCCGAGGAGACTTTGTCTACCACCGCCTGGACTGATTCCACGCTGATCATCACGACGACAGGTTCGGTGAATCGCAATGGAAGATTGGAGCCAGCCGAGACCCGGCGAAGTCTCCGGTTCAACGAAGATAGCACTCTTCGAGTCGAGGCATCCTGGGGTCCGAATGGTGCAATGATTGGCTCGGTGTATTCGAGGGAACGTTGATCTGGCGACGTGGGAGGGCCTCGCGGTGACGAGCGTGCCGGTCTAACACCGCTTGCAGCCGTCGGCGGCGCCTGACATCCTGAGCCGCCGCGGCTGAAAAGCAGGCGTTATGCGGACGTCGAAAGAGGCGGCGTAAGGACATGACTGACACAACAGAAAGCATCTCCTGTCTCATCGATTGCGCGGCGGCAGTCACCGACTATTCTGAGGAAAGGTACAACGTGGCGACCTTCACCTCCGGTACCGCTCACTACAGCACACGACCGCTTGCATTCTCCCGGCCTTCGAAAGGCGTGAGCGTCATCGACCTGCCCTGTCCAGTCTGTGGAAAGCAAGTGACGGTCACTGTGTGGAGTCGCGGTCGCGTGATGTGGCATCGCGCAAAGACCGGCGTATTGGCGCTCGCATCTGTGCCGTTCATCATCATTGGCGTCGGCGTATTCGCGCTCATGTTCGCCCTCGGTTGGATGCTTGCGAAGCCATTCCGGAGGGGCCTGTTCTATGGCACGGACACCAGCTTCCCCGACAGTACCCGCGAGCGAGACTTGCTCCGCGTGAAGCACCGGATTCGATAGAGCAGTCGTGGGGCGCCGCATAACAATGAAATGAACCTGCCGAACCGAGGGGTTCCCGGATTTGAGGAGCGGCGCGCCGAGTCGAGAGCCGGGCATGGCTGAGGTGGGCGCGCCGGTCATTCTGAGTCTCGGTGTCGCAGGTTATTACAGTGTTAGACCTCTGAACGAAACGGATTCCAGATCGACGCGTGTTTAGGGCGGTGGAATACCTAGGTCCCTGCAGATCTTCTTGGCCAGGTCATCGTTGATTTCGGCGTGGCGGGGCACGGCCGACGTCTCGCGGCGGTTCGGTTCACGAAGATCGAATGATTGCCGCCTTCGCGCAAGAGTTCACACCCGTGGTCGAGAAGGTGTCGAACGAGCGCTCTCCGTTTCACGCGCCGACCTTGAACGCCTCACGGATCACTTCGCCGCCAGCCGAGGCTTCCTCGATGATCTCGCGGTTCGCCTGCAACACCATTTCTACCGCTTCATGCAGGTTCTCGCGGGCTTCCTCAAGGGTGGCACCTTGGGTGTTGGCACCCGGGAGTTCTTCAACGAAGCCGATGTAGCCCTCGGGCACTTTGCGAAACACCGCCGTCAATTGGAGATCCATGACCGTATAATACGCGCCAACTCGCCCCGAGATCTAACTTGTGCTGCAGCCGACGGCCGCGGTGTCTGGAGCAAGGCGCGGCCGCGGGTGAGCGCAGTCGTTAGGCAGCCAGAAACCGAGTGCGGCTCATGCCGGACACATCAAAGCGGATCAAGCGGTTGGTTCGAGAGTACGCGGCGATTGCCCACGATCGAGAACTGGGCCAGGCGTTGCGCGATCTCGATGTGCAGTTTGGGCGCTGGCGGAACGGCGAGATTGGCGCGGCCGAACTCAATGAGGTGATTCATCAGTTTCACGAAGGGGCATCACGGGAAGCCTGGCGCAAGTACGCCACGAACCGCCCTGAGGCCGCGCTGGGATTCGCTATCGCAACCGGTATCCTACCCAAGGAGGAGCTACCGGCCGAACTCCTCCAGCACCTCGCGGGGTTCATCGACTTCTACCAGGCCGAACAATCGGCGTGATCGCCTGGGTACGGTGACTGCATCGAAATATCCTGGTCAAGGTCCATCCCCCGGCCAGCGCCCCGGCGCGTGTCAGGGTCGGAGAATGCCCGGTCGATGACGCTATACTGGCCTCGTGGTTTTCGCGTGGGATCCTGCGAAGGCGGCGGCCAATCTCAAGAATCATCACGTCGATTTTCGAGAAGCCGCCACGGTGTTCCACGACCCGCTCTCGACCACGTTCCCAGATGCCGATCACTCGACATCAGAGCGGCGGTTCTTGATCATCGGCGTTTCGGCGCATGGCCACGTGCTGGTCGTGTCATACACGGAAGAGGCGGACACCGTGCGAATCGTCAGCGCGCGACGTGCGACCCGGCGCGAGAGACACTTCTATGAAGAAGATTCACAACGTTCTTGATGACGACATGCGGCCCGAGTACGACTTTGCTTCAATGAGGGGCGGGGTTCGTGGCAAATATGCGAAACGCATCCGCGAAGGCACCAACATCGTACTGCTCGCCCCGGAGGTCGTCGAAGCGTTTCCAACCGAAGACTCGGTCAACGAGGCGCTCCGGGGCGTGCTGAGCACCACGCGGGCCGTGCGACGTGGAGGCGGGCTGTCTAACAAGGCGCTGCAGCCGACGAGCCGCGCGCGAAGCGCTTCGGCAAAATCGACGAAGGGCTCCCGCGCGGCTCGCGGCTGAGCGCCAGGCGTTCGGCTGAGGCTACTTGGTTGAAGAGTAACTGGGCTATTCTGGTCGCGTGAGTCCCACAATTCTCAGAGTGCGGGGATTTCGCTTCTATTTCTTTTCGCGCGAAGAGCCGAGAGCCCACGTACATGTGTGGCACACAGACGGCGAGGCCAAGTTCTGGATCGAGCCCATGGTTGAACTGTTTGCCAACTATGGCCTCAAGCCGCAGCAAGTCACCGAGGCGCAGAAGTTAATCGAGGAGCACATCGATGCCATCCGCAGTGCTTGGGCGAAACACTTCGCCAGCTGAAGTCACCAACGTCTCAGCCCACGGGTTTTGGCTGTTTGTGGGTACGCGAGAGCTCTTTGTTCCGTTCCACGAGTTCCCTTGGTTTCGCGACGCGTCGATTCGGGCGATTACGAACGTTCAGCTACCCAGTCCGCATCATCTGTATTGGCCCGACTTGGACATCGATCTCGCAGTCGAATCAATCGAGCATCCGGAGAAGTACCCACTTGTTAGTCAAGCGCAGCCTAACAAGGCGCTGCAGCCGCCGAGCCGCGCTCGAACGACGGCCAAAGTGAAATCGCGCTCCCGCGCGGCTCGCGGCTGAGCGCCAGGCGTTGGGCCGACCGCAGCGTTTCCACCTTGACGGAGGGTGCTCATGATTGGCAAATGGTTCCTCCACACGGGGATTGCGCTCCTCGCCGCCACGGCGCTGAGGGCGATCTTCGATCTATTACAGACCCGTCCCATAGACCCCTGGGTGTTCGTGTTTACTGCTGGCTGTATTGCGGTGAGCATTGGGCTCGGGATGATGAGGCTCGAGCCCTGGAAGGGCATCAAGGAGTGGACGGATCGGCTTGGGCGCTGATCAGGGCGTTCTGAGCACCGGCCAACTCGCCACCACAGCCGGCGGCCACCGCGTCACCATCTAGGCAGGTGCGGCTCTTTCGCGTGCGGCGTTGCCGCAGCGCGCACCACCTGATAGCCAGAGGAGTGTCCATGCGTTCTCTATTACTCGCCATGATTGCGCTGCTGGCCGGGTCTGCTGCGTCGCCCCTTTCAGCCCAGGGCAGCACTGGATGCGTCGCACCACGTGACGCATGTGAGTTCTTTGACGCCTACCTCACCGCGTTCAATCATCGCGATTGGGACGCCTTCCGCGCCACGTTCGATGACAACATCACCGTGATGTTCGATCGACCCGCCCCACCTGACCGACGAGATGGTCGGGTGGCGGTTGAGGAATTCTTTCGCCGTGTCTTTCCGGCTCCGGGGCAGCCAGGCCAACTGCCTCCGCCACTGCAGCCGGAACAACTTCTCGCCCAAGACTTGGGCGACGTGGTCATCGTGTCTTTTCACATTCGAGCGCCAGGTGAGTTTGCCCGTCGCACCGTCGTCCTGCACAAGACCTCTGCCGCCTGGCGCGTGGTCCACATTCACGCGTCGTCTGACCTCGCAGCACGGTAGGGCCGGTATGCCGAGGCACCTACTGAGCCTAACCAGCGAATGGAGCCGACGCGCGCTGGCTCATGATCGCGCCCGGCTCATTCGCATCGCGGCAAGGGGAACATCACCGTGGCCGCGCCCGCAGCCCTCGGGGCGAGGTTCAAGTGAACGTGAATGACCTCGGGGGCCTCCCTGCGCCGGTGGCAAGGTGCTTCAGGCGAGTCCTTCAGCAAGGCCAACCCCTTATCCAGCTGGCGCGCTTCAGACAGGTGGGCACGCTCCGAACCGACGCAAGAGGAGACAGCTGGCTGACATTCGAGGCGAGCCAGATTGTGGTGCCACCTGCGATCGGCTTCTTGTGGAATGCCCGCATCGCCATGGCTCGGCTACTTCCGAGCGCCGCCCTGCGATGGAGCGCCATCGACGAAAACACCGCCCTCGCGACCGTGACGGACAACGGGGTCACCGTCTCTCTCGAATTTCGGTTCGATGACGCCGGCGAGGTCGCTGGCATCTACACACCGGCTCGATGGGGCACGTTCGTTCGCAGCAATGCCTCGTGACCACACATTGCAGCCGACGTGCGCATGGAGCACCCGTTGCCCATTCCCGTAATCGAGGCCGCATGTGTCGACCATCACCCCCCGCAGTGTGGCCTGTGACCCACGAAAGGTTTCCCCATGACACGCCTGGTTCTCCTCGTCGCCCTGATCCTCGCTGCCAACACGGCTCACGCGGGCCAGCAGGTGAATCCGCTGCCGGCTGGCACGCTCGCCGAAATCGATCGCGCCTTTGATGCGTATCGCCTCGACGCGCACATCCCCGGCATGGTGTACGGCGTCGTCATTGACGGACGCCTCGTGCACGTCAAGGGGCTGGGCGTCCACGACACCGAGACCAGCCGGCCGGTGACCGCCGACACGTTGTTCCGCATCGCGTCGATGACCAAGGCGTTCACGGCGCTGTCGATCCTCAAGCTCCGCGACGAAGGCCGGCTCTCGCTCGACGCGCCCGCCGAGACCTACATCCCCGAGATTCGCGGATGGAAATACCCGACCGACGACTCGCCGCGGATTCGCGTGCGCGACCTGCTGAACCACACCGCCGGGCTTGTGACGGACGATCCATGGGGCGACCGGCAGACCCCGCTTCCCGACGCCGACTTCACCCGGATGCTGCAGGAAGGGGTGCCGTTCACGCGCGCCCCCGGCACCGCGATGGAGTACTCCAACCTGGGCTTTGCCATGCTCGGCCGCGTGATCACCAACGTGGCCGAGCAGCCCTTCAAGGATTACATCGAGCGCAACCTGCTGGCGCCCCTCGGCATGATCTCGTCCGGCTTCGACGTGACCGTGGCGCCCGCCGGGAGACGCGCGCTGGGCTATCGCTGGGAAGACGGCGCGTGGCGCCTGGAGCCGCCGCTGGCGCATGGCGCGTTTGGAGCGATGGGCGGTTTGCAGACGAGCGCCAACGACTACGCGAAGTGGGTCGGCTGGCTGCTGTCGGCCTGGCCAGCCCGCGACGGCGCCAACGAGGGTCCGGCGAAGCGGGCCACCGTGCGGGAGCTGGCGCAGGGGTCGAACTTCCCGGTGGTGCGCCAGCGCCCAGGCGCGAGCGGCGGCGAGGCGTGTCGCCAGGCATCGACGTACGGGATGGGCATGTTCGTGTCGGCCGACTGCGACCTCGGGCTCACGCTCTTCCACGGCGGCGGCTATCCCGGATACGGATCGCACGTGCTGCTGCTGGCCGACTATGGCGTCGGCATCTTCGCGCTGGCCAATCGCACCTATTCAGGGCCGAGGGCGCCCGTGTGGGACGCGGCCGTGGCGCTGCATCGCGCAGGACTGCTGAAGGCGCGACCCACCAAGGGCGATCCAGCGCTCTCCACCGCGTACAGCGCCGTGGGCCGGATGTATGCGGCGGGCAACGTGACATCGGCGGGCGATGTGCTCGCGATGAACTTCCTGATGGATCGCTCGGCCGATGTCTGGGCGCGTGGCCTGGCGGGCTTGAAGACACAGGTGGGCGCGTGCGACATCACGGCGCCCATCGCACCCACCGGCGCGCTATCCGGCGACTTCACGTGGCGGTGCGAGCGCGGCCGGGTGAGGGGCTCGGTGCTGCTCGCGCCGACGAATCCGCCTCGCATCCAGTCGCTGGGCCTGTCGCGCGCCACGCCATAGGCGGACGGGCCAGGAATCGGCGCGCCGATTCGGCGAGCCAAGGAATGCACCCGCCGGCCCCGTGGAGCCTGATGTAAGCTTTGCGGATGATTCGCACCCATCATCTATCCGCTGCGATCGTGGCGGTCGTGCTGGCGTCGAGTGCGGTGTTGCTCGAATCGCAGCCGGCCCGAGCCTTCCGCATCGAGGTGTCGTTTCCGCCTTCTCTCGAGTCGACGCCGATTGATGGCCGCATCACGCTGGTGATCTCACGCCGGGACACCCCGGCACCCATGAACGCCCAGATGATCGGAAACAACGCGCAGCCGATGTTCGGCGTCGACGTGGACGGGCTCAAGCCGGGCCAGCCCGCGATCATCGACGCGGGAACGCGCGGGTGGCCCGTCGAGAGCCTTCGCGACATTCCCCCTGGCGAGTACTTTGCGCAGGCGGTGTTGAACGTCTACGCCACCGTCAAGCGCGCCGACGGCCACACCATCAAGGTGCACCTCGACCGCTGGGAAGGACAAGACTACCGGAGGTCTCCGGGCAACCTAGTGAGCGAGGTCACCAGGATCCGCATCGATCCAAGGGCAGGAGGAGTGGCCCGGGTCGTGCTGACCCGGAAGAACCCGCCGATCGATCCGCCACAGGACACCAAGTACATCAAGCACATCAAGTTCAAGAGCGACCTCCTGAGCAAGTGGTGGGGCACCGACATGTACCTGGGCGCCGTCGTCCTGCTGCCCGAAGGCTGGTCCGACCATCCCAACGCGAAGTACCCCGTGCTCTACAACCAGGGGCATTTTCCCCGCACGTTCAACGCGTTCCGCGAGACGCCGCCAGACCCCTCGGCCACCGGCCCGCAGAAGGCGCAGCAGGAGAGCGCCTACCGTTTCTACCAGGACTGGGTGGCCGGCAAGATGGGCCGCGTGCTGATTGTGCTGATTCAGCATCCGACGCCGTACTACGACGATTCGTACGCCGTCAACTCCGAGAATCACGGGCCGTACGGCGACGCCCTCTGGCAGGAGCTCGTGCCGCGCGTGGAGCGTGAGTTCCGCGGCATCGGCCAGCCTTGGGCCCGCCTGACCTACGGCGGCTCAACAGGCGGATGGGAATCGCTGGCCTGGCAGGTGTTCTATCCCGATCAACTGAACGGCACCTGGACGTCTTGTCCAGATCCGGTGGACTTCAGCTACTTCCAGATGGTCGACATCTACCGCGACGACAACGCCTTCCACATGAACAGCGAGTGGAAGAAGACGCCGGCCCGGGCGCTCCAGAGGGGGCTCGACGATCAGATTCTCATGTCGCAGTTCGATTTCAGCCGCTTGGAGGAGGTCCAGGGCACGCGCGGGAGATCGGGCGGCCAGATCGACGCGTTCATGTCGGTGTTCGGGCCGGTGGGGCCCGATGGCTACCCGAAGCTCCTCTACGACAAGTGGACGGGCGTCATCGACAAGTCGGTGGTCGAGTACTGGCGCGAGCACTACGACCTCCACCACATCCTGAGGCGCGATTGGAAGACGCTGGGCCCGAAGCTGGTGGGCAAGCTCCACATCTACATGGGCGACCAGGACACGTACTTGCTCGAGGAAGCCGCATTCAAGTTGCAGGAATTCCTGGAAGGCACGAAGGATCCGTACTACGGAGGGAGCTTCGAGATCGGCAAGCGACAGCCGCACTGCTACTCCGGCATGCCCGCGTTTCCGGGCCAGCGAGCGGAACAGCGGATCATCCCCGCGATGATCGAACGCATGCTCCTGACCGCGCCGCCAGGGGCGGATCTCAGCTGGCGGTATTGACCCGCCCGGTGGAATTGAGGTGATGGGATGACCCGGACGATGCTTGCGGTGGTACTGGCGGCTGCACTGTCTGCGGCTCTGGCGGCGCAGGCGCCTCGCGGCGGCGCCGCGGGGACGCCGCCCGAGCGTGGACTGCGCGTCGAGATTACGGTGCCACCATCGATGCGAAGCGAGCCCGTTACCGGCCGCGTCTACTTCATGGTGGCGCGCACCGGCGAGCGCGAGCCGCGCCTGCAGATTGGCCGCACCGGCACGCCGTTCTTCGGCCGCGACGTCGAGAACCTTCCTCCCGGCCGCGCGGCGGTGATCGACGCCACCGATCTCGGCACGCCGGTGGCCAGCCTCAAGGACCTGCCGCCCGGCGACTACGTGGTGCAGGCCTTCGTCAACCTGTACTCCGAGTTCAAGCGGGCCGACGGCCACACGGTGTGGATGCACGACGACCAGTGGGAAGGGCAGCACTGGAACGTCTCGCCCGGCAACCTCTATAGCCGCCCCCAACAGGTGACGATCGGCGCGGCCACCGAGCCTATCCGGCTGGTGGCCGACCAGGTGATTCCGCCGGTCACGGTGCCCGCCGACACCGCGTTCGTGAAGCGCATCAAGATCCAGAGCGTCCTGCTCACGAAGTTCTGGGGCCGGCCCATCTACCTGGGCGCCACGGTGCTGCTGCCGCGCGACTACGCCTCGTCCACGGTGCGCTACCCGGTCCTGTATCGACAGGGCCACTTCTCGCTGGCGCCGCCGCTCGGGTTCCAGGAGGGCAGTGAGCTGCACCGGGCGTGGATGCGCGACGACTTCCCGCGCATGCTCGTGGTCACGCTTCAGCATCCCGCCCCCTACTTCGACGACAGCTACGGCGTGAACTCGGTGAACCTTGGCCCGTATGGCGACGCCATCATGCAGGAGCTTATTCCCGAGGTGGAGCGGCGCTTCCGCGCCATCGGCGAGCCGTGGGCGCGCATCACCGACGGCGGCTCCACCGGCGGCTGGATTTCGCTGGCCCACCAGATCTTCTATCCCGACTTCTACGGCGGCGTGTGGTCGTACTGCCCCGACTCGGTGACCTTCACCGATGTCGAGGGCATCAACATCTACAAGGACGACAACGCCTACTACCGCAAGATCGACTGGCGCACGGTGCCCATCATCAACACGCGCGAGGTGAACGGCCACGTGCGCCTCACCTCGGAGCAGCGCAACCACATGGAGCTGGTCAACGGCACCAGGGGCCGGTCGGGCGAGCAGCTCGACATCTGGTCGGCCGTGTTCGGCCCGCTCGGCAAGGACGGCTACTTCGAGCCGCTCTTCGACAAGCGCACCGGTGCGATCAACCGCGCCGTCGCCGACTACTGGCGCGAGCACTACGACCTGCTCGAATACCTCAAGCGCAACTGGGCCACCGTGGGGCCCAAGCTGGTGGACAAGATCCACGTCTACACGGGGACGATGGACAACTTCTTTCTGAACAACTCGACGAAAGAGCTCGAGGACTGGATGAAGACCACGGCGAACCCGCACTACAAGGGGTTCTTCCTGTATGGCGACGGCAAGGGCCACTGCTGGCAGGGCCCCGAATCCACGCCCGAGCGGCTGAAGCAGATGGCCGTGCACATCACGCGGCACAAGCCCGAGGGCATGACCACTCCGTGGTGGCAGTACTGATGAAACCGTGCCACAGATGAAACACAGATAGGCCACCGATGAAACACAGACAGGGTTATCCTGTGGGGCCTATGAAAGGGGCCTCATGAAGAAACTCGTCCTTATTCTCGCCCTGGCTGTTGCCGCCGCATCGTGCTCGTCGCAGCCGCCCGCCGAACCGCTTTCGCCCGAGGTGGCCGCCTGGCAGCAGCGCGCCGCCGGCATCACCATCGTCCGCGACGACTGGGGCATCCCGCACATCACCGGCAAGACCGACGCCGACGCGGTGTTCGGGCTGATGTACGCCCAGGCCGAGGACGACTTCAACCGGGTGGAGACCAACTTCCTCAACTCGCAGGGCCGGCTGGCCGAGGCCGAGGGCGAGGGAGAGATCTACCGTGACCTGCGGATGAAGCTGTTCATCGACCCCGCCGACATGCAGGCGCAGTACGCGAAGGCGCCGGAGTGGCTGAAGGCCCTGATGGACGCGTGGGCCGGCGGCCTCAACTACTACCTGGCGACGCGCCCCGAGGTGAAGCCGCGCGTGATCACCCGCTTCGAGCCGTGGATGGCGCTCACCTTCAGCGAGGGCAGCATCGGCGGCGACATCGAGCGCGTGAACCTGCGCGAGCTCGAGGCCTTCTACGGCGGCGGCGCCAAGCCGCAGGCGTCGGCCGACGACTTCGCCCAGCCCGCCGAGCCCACCGGCTCCAACGGCTTCGCGGTGGCCGGGCCCAACACCGCCTCGGGCAAGGCCATGCTGTGGATCAACCCGCACACCTCGTTCTTCTTCCGCCACGAGGCGCAGGTGACCAGCAGCGAGGGCCTCAACGCCTACGGCGCCCTCACGTGGGGACAGTTCTTCATCTACCAGGGCTTCAACGAGAAGGCCGGCTGGATGCACACCTCCAGCAGCGTCGACAACATCGACGAGTACCTGGAGACCATCGTCAAGAAGGACACCGGCATCTTCTACAAGTACGGCGCCGAGGAGCGGCCGGTGACGACGGGCACGATCACGGTGCCCTACAAGACCGCCACGGGCATGGCGCAGAAGCAGTTCACCATCTACCGCACCCACCACGGCCCCATCGTCCGCGAGGCCGACGGCAAGTGGGTGGCCATCCGGTTGATGAACGAGCCGCTCAAGGCGCTCACGCAGTCCTATAGCCGCACCAAGACGAAGAACCTCGCCGAGTACAAGCAGGTGATGGACCTGCACACCAACTCGTCCAACAACACCGTGTTTGCCGACGCCGAGGGCAACATCGCCTACTTCCATTCCAACTTCATTCCCAAGCGGAACCCGACGTTCAACTGGAGCCGGCCCGTGGACGGCAGCGACCCGGCCACCGAGTGGGGCGATCTGATGACGGTGGACGAAAGTCCCAACATGTTCAACCCGGCCAACGGCTGGATCCAGAACACCAACAACTGGCCCTACTCGGTATCGGGCCCGCTCAGCCCGAAGCGGAAGGACTACCCGGCCTACGTGGACGCAGGATCGGAGAACCCGCGCGGCGTGCACGCCATCATGGTGCTCGACGGCAAGAAGGGCTTTACACAGGAGTCGCTGATTGCGGCCGCGTTCGACAGCTACCTGCCGGAGTTGGCGGTGCAGTTGCCGCTGCTGCTGAAAGACTACGATCGGCTGCCCGCGTCGAACCCGCTCAAGGCCAGGCTGGCCGACGCGGTGAAGGCCCTGCGCGGGTGGGACTACCGGTGGGCGGTGGCGTCGGTGCCCACGTCGGTGGCGGTGTTCTGGGGCGAGGACGTGTGGACGCGCGTGGCTCCCGAGGCTCGCAAGGGGGGGATGTCGGTGTACGACTTCCTGCGAACGAAGGCCACGGGCGAGCAGCGCCTGGCCTCGCTGGCCGCGGCCGTCGACAAGCTGGCGGCCGACTTCGGCAAGTGGGACACGCCGTGGGGCGACATCAACCGCTTCCAGCGGCTCACCGGCGACATCGTGCAGCCCTTCAACGACGCCGGCGCCAGCATCCCGGTGGGCTTCACGTCGGCGCGGTGGGGATCGCTCGCCTCGTTCGGCGCGCGCGCCTATCCCACTACCAAGAAGTGGTACGGCACCAGCGGCAACAGCTTCGTGGCGGTGGTGGAGTTCGGCGACATTGTGTCGGCCCGGGCCGTGACGGCCGGCGGCCTCAACAGCGTGCCCGGCTCGAAGCACTTCAACGACCAGGCCGAGCGCTACGCGTCGGGCAACCTGCGCGAGGTGTACTTCTACCCGAAGCAGCTCGAAGGGCACACGGAGCGGACGTACAAGCCCGGAGAATAATAATGGTGCCTCACGAAGGTTCCTCACGGGGGTTCTTCACGAAGGTTCCACACGGGTTTTCCACGAAGGTTCCACACGGGTTCTTCACGAGGGTTCCACACGGGTTGATCGTGGCGGTGGCGCTCGTGGCCACCGTGTCGGCGCAGCAGAACCGCATCGACACGGTGACGCCTTCGGCGCCGGAGCTGGCGGCCTATGGGGCGCAGGCCATTGGCGTGCGCACCATCCAGGTGACCGATCGGAACCGGCCCGACATCCTCAACACGAAAGAGGGTGGGCTCGTCGCCCGGTACGACCGCACGCTCACGCTGGAGGTGTGGTACCCGGCGTCGGACGCGCGGGCGGGCGGAGGGGAGTATCGCGGCGTCATCACGCGCGAGCCCTCCATCGTCGTCACGCTCAACGGCCGCGCCGTTCGCGATGCGGCCCCTGCCGCGGGGCCGTTCCCGCTGGTGATCATCTCGCACGGCTACCCGGGCAACCGTTACCTGATGAGCCACCTGGGCGAGAACCTGGCCAGCAAGGGCTTCGTCACGGTGTCGATCGATCACAAGGACAGCACCTACGACGACCAGAAGGCGTTTGGCAGCACGCTCTACAACCGCTCGTTCGATCAGCTGTTTGTGCTGAACGAGATGGCGCGCCTCGGCTCCGTTGGAGCCGTAGGGCGGAACTTTAGTTCAGCCAGTTCCGCCGAATCCACTGGATTTCTGGCGGGCCTCGTCGACGCCACTCGTGCCGGCATCGTCGGCTACTCGATGGGCGGTTACGGTGTGGTGAACGTGATCGGCGGCGGCTACAGCAAGGCCAGCGAGACCATTAACGGTGCGCCGCCCAATCGCCTGCTGGCCGACCGCGGCGCGTCGAACCCCGCGTACCAGGCGACCATTGACCCGCGCATCAAGGCGGCCGTGGCCATTGGCCCCTGGGGCATGCAGGGCGGCTTCTGGGACGCCGAGGGCCTGAAGGGCATCAGGACGCCCGTGCTGTTTGTGACCGGGAGCATGGACGATGTGTCGGGGTACGAGAGGGGGACGCGTGCCATCTACCAGGGCGCGGTGAACGCGGACCGATACCTGCTCACCTTCGTCAACGCCAACCACAACGCCGCGGCGCCCTACCCGGCGCCGGTTGAGACGCTCCAGAGCACCGGCTTCAGCCACTATGCCGACGCGGTGTGGGACACGGCGCGGATGAACAACATCCTGGCGCACTTCGCAACGGCGTTCTTCGGGTGGCACGTGAAGGGCGACGCCGCGAAGAAGACGTACTTCGACGTGGTGCCCAACGGCAGGGACGCCGTGCACGCGATGGACCGCGACGGCAAGCCGCAGTCATCCCACACCTACTGGAAGGGTTTCAAGCGCGGCACCGCGGTGGGGCTGGTGCTGGAGCACGCCTCGCCAACGCCATAGGGTTGCCTCTACTCTGGCCCCAAGCCCCAAGCCTCATATCCCAGGCCGTTACCAGCGCAGGACGCGCTTGCCCTTCCACATTGGCCCTTCCTGCACGAAGCGCCACTCGGGATTCTGCTGGAGGTCACGCAGTGAGTCGACCACCCTGTCGAACACGGGCAGCGCCTCGTCTTCGCACTCGAAATAGGTGATGAAGTCGTACGCGTCGGGCTGCTGGTAGCCGTCGGGATTGTGGTACATCCGCCGAAACAGCGCGCCGATGCCGGCCTGCGCGGCCTGGGCGTGCCCCTTCACCGGGCACCCACTGGCCCGGTCCACGTGCGGATAGAAATAGGTGTGCCGCTCGAGGACGCTCATCTGCCACCACTCCTCGGTCTTGCGGATAGGCATGATGATGGCGTTGCGGGCCACGCGACCCGAGCGGCGCAGCGGCGCGTTCTTGTTGGTGTACTGCACCATCTCGGCGCTCGAGTAGCGCGGATTGCGCACCGCGCCCGACAGCGCCAGCACGTCGGCCGACTCGCCGAGCCGGCGCCGAAGCTCCTCTTCGATGTCGTCCAGCCGCGGCCGGTACTTGCTGCACACCTGCGCCAGGTAGCGGGCCTTGTTGATGCACGGGCCCACGCACCCGGGCGACGGCTCAGGCAGATCCCCGTCCCTCACGAAGAACTGGATGGTGTCGTGGGGCTGGGCCTGGCTCTCGCGGGTGTCGTCGATGTCGAAATCGTTGAAGAAGCCACGGGCGATGTTGCCGCCGGCCGTCCGCAGCCTGGCGCCGGCCGCATTGTCTTCCTGGCGCGCCAGTACGAAGAGGAACTTCGTGTAGGCGAGGTTGGCCAAAGGGCAGCCCCCGTTGCCGTTGCCGTATCCGTTGCCCGAGCCGTTCTGGCCCATGTCACAACGGGTATCGGCTGCCTATCCAAATGGCTGTATATGACCATGCAGATCTGTGCAGGTTCTACGGGTTCTACGGGTTCTACGGGTTCTACGGGTTCTACGGGTTCTAC
>CAYJPQ010000068.1:0-18879 GCA_964372085.1 uncultured Bifidobacteriaceae bacterium
AAGCCCTCCGCCGCCGCCGAAGGCTTCGGCGGGACAGGTAAGCCCCAAGCCCCAAGCCCCAAGCCCACAAGCATCCCCATGGAAAAACGACCCGCCCTCGGCAAAGGCCTGAGCGCCCTCATCCCCGACGCCGGCGATGCCCTCTCCACGCCGCGTGCGTCGATGGAAGTGGACATCGATCTGCTCGAGCCCAACACGTATCAGCCTCGCGGTCAGATGGACCAGGCCCGCCTGCAAGACCTGGCCAATTCCATCCGCGCCAACGGCGTCATCCAGCCCATCGTCGTCCGGCGTGCCGCGGCCCCGGCGGGCGGCGGATCCGCGCTGGCGCGCGACCGCTACGCCATCATCGCCGGCGAACGCCGGTGGCGCGCCGCGCAACTGGCCGGCCTGCGCCAGGTGCCCATCGTGGTGAAGGACGTGGCGGGCACCGACAAGAGGCGGCTGCTCGAGATGGCGCTCATCGAGAACATCCAGCGCGAAGACCTGAACCCCATGGAGGCGGCGGCGGGTTACCAGCGGCTGATCGACGAGTTCAAGCTCACGCAGGATGCGATCGCCACCCAGGTGGGCAAGGATCGCGCGACGGTGGCCAACTACCTGCGGCTGCTGAAGCTGCCGGCCGAGGTGCAGGCCAACGTGGCGTCGGGCGAGTTGTCGATGGGGCACGCGCGGGCCATCGTGGCGCTGGCCACCGGCGACGGGCAGCGCCGCGTCGCGCGCGACGTGGTGTCGCGCGGCCTCTCGGTGCGCGAAACCGAAGCGCTGGTGAAGCACGAGATCGATGCGGCCTCAAACACCAAGGGCAAGCTCGAGAAGCCGCAAAAGGTGAAGGATGTGCACACGCGCGCGGCCGAAGAGCAGCTGCGCCTGGCCCTCGGCGCGCCTGTCGAGATCCGCCGCAAGGGCAAGGGCGGCGTCGTCACCATCACGTTCGGCAGCGAGAACGAGCTGCAGCGAATCTACGAGTACTTGACCGAGCGGAAGGTTTGAGTAGGGCGGAACTTGAGTTCCGCCCTACGGGCCTTGGGTACCGCGCAAGCCCCAAGCCCCAAGCCCTATACAATGTCCCCCATGAAGAAACGCCTGACCGAGATGGTCAGCTGCGCGGGTTGAGCGAGTAAACTCGCCGCGGGCGAGCTCGCTCGGGTCCTGAGCGGCATACCAGTACAAACGGATCCACGCATCCTGGTCGACTACAGGACGGCGGACGATGCCGGTGTGTACAGGTGGGAGGGTGGCCCGGCGCTGGTGCAGACGGTGGACTTCTTCACGCCCATCGTGGACGACCCCTACACCTATGGCCAGATTGCCGCGGCCAACGCGGTGAGCGATGTTTACGCCATGGGCGGGCGGCCGGTGACGGCGCTCGCGATTGCGGCCTTTCCAGAAGACACGATCGAGACCGAGGAGATTGCCGCCATCTTCCGTGGCGGGTTCGACAAGCTGCGCGAGGCGGGCGTGGCGCTGCTCGGTGGACACACCGTGCGCGATCGCGAGATCAAGTTCGGCTACGCGGTGACCGGCGCCGTCGATCCGGATCGCATTCTCACCAACACCGGCGCGCGCGCGCGC
Source organism: uncultured Bifidobacteriaceae bacterium (assembly GCA_964372085.1). Taxonomy (GTDB): domain Bacteria; phylum Acidobacteriota; class Vicinamibacteria; order Vicinamibacterales; family UBA2999; genus 12-FULL-67-14b. Next base: position 1,576 of record CAYJPQ010000068.1, read on the forward strand.
GACCGGTTGCTGCTCACCAAGCCGCTCGGCACCGGTGTCATCGGCACGGCCATCAAGTTTGGCCGCGTGCCTCCGCGGGTGGTGGAGACGGCGGTGGCGTCGATGCTCATCCTCAACAAGGACGCCGCCGAGACGCTGGCCGCGTTCGCCGGCGTGCATGCGTGCACCGACATCACGGGCTTCGGGCTGGCGGGCCATGGATCCGAAATGGCGCAGGGGAGCGGTGTTACGCTGGTCATCGAGAGCACGGCCCTGCCGTTGTTGCCAGGCGTGATCGAGTTGGCCCAGGCCAACGAGTCTGGCGGCATGGCCACCAACCGGGACTACTTCGGCCCGGGCGTGGAGTTCGCGGCCGGGGTCTCCAACGAGCTGCAGAGCCTGATTTTCGACCCGCAAACATCTGGCGGTCTGCTGGTTGCGGTTGATCCAGCCCAGGCCGACGCCTGCCTTGCCGCCCTCAAGGCCGCCGGCGTCCCCGCAGTGATGATCGGCGAGGCGACGGCAAAGAGCTCGAGACGCCTGATTGTTAGGTGATTTACCCGAAATTCGGACAGCGCCCATTGATCGGGCCGTAAGCCCCAAGCCCCAGGCCCCCCGCCTTCGCCAAGGCCAAGGCTACGGCGCGGCAAGCAAGCCCCCCGCCTTCGCCAAGGCTTCGGCGAGGCAAGCAAGCCCCCCGCCTTCGCCAAGGCTACGGCGCGGCAAGCAAGCCCCCCGCCTTCGCCAAGGCTACGGCGCGGCAAGCAAGCCCTAAGCCTTGAGCCTTAAGCCCTAAGCCCCTCCCGTGCTAGAATTTCTTGTTTGTGATTCCCGACATTACAACCCTCTACGTCGTTGGTTTCCTGTTGACGTGTGTCGTTCTGTTGAACGCGCTCGTCTTCAAGCCCATTCTCCAGATCATCGACCAGCGCACCGATGCGGTGCGCGGCGCAAAGGAACTGGCAGAGTCGGCTGCGCAGAAAGCCGCTGCGGCGTCTGCCGAGTACGACCAGAACCTGAACACCGCGCGTGCCGAGGTCTATCGTCAGATGGACGACATGCGCCGCGCCGCGCTCGACCGGCGCGCCGCGCTGTTGGCCTCGACCAAGGCCACCGTGGAGCAGGAGCTCGCAACGGCCACGGCCCGCGTGCAGCAGGAATCAACCGAGGCGCGCGCGTCTCTGGAGCGCGACGCCGCCACGCTGGCCGGCGCTATCGTCTCGCGCGTCCTGAGCCGGGCTTCTTAGGGACACGGCTGGAGCGATACGCAGTGCCTCACACACCCGCCGCTGCTTGTGAATTAAAGCGCAAACTGGGCGCCGTCGCGATCGCCATCCTTCTGCTGGCCGTGCCGGCCCTTGCATACGCCGCCGAGGGCGAGCACGCCAGCCCCTTCTCGGGACTCTTCTGGCCCACCGCCAACTTCGCCATCATGGTGGGCGTCCTCGTGTACTTCTTCAAGCCCATGCTCACCACCTACCTGGCCGATCGCAGCAGCTCGATCCGCAAGGACCTGGTGGAGGCGGCCGCGCTCAAGGCCGCGGCCAACGAGCAGCTCGCCGCCATCGAGCAGAAGCGGCAGGCGCTGCCGGGCGAACTCGACGCCCTCCGCAAACGCGGCGCCGAAGAAATCGCCTCCGAGGACCAGCGCATCGCCGCCGCCGCCGCGGCCGACCGCGAGCGCCTGCTGGCGCAGGCGCGCCACGAAATCGACCTGCAGGTGCGCCTCGCCAAGCGCGAGATTCTGGAGCATGCCGCCGACCTCTCGGTGCAGCTCGCCACCGAGCGGCTGAAGCAGGAAATCACCCCCGCCGACCAGGCGGCGCTGGTCGACCGCTACATCAACCACGTGAAGGCCCCCCAGGCCTCAAGCCCCAAGGCCCAGGCCTGACATGTCCTTGTCGTCATCCGCCAACCGTTACGCTAAGGCCCTGTTCGACGTCGCGTTGCAGGAGAAGGCCGACCTGGCGCAGATCGACCGCGACCTCACGCTGCTGGGCGAGGTGATGCACGAGCACCGCGCGCTGCTGCAGGAGGCCACGCGCCACGGAGTGCCCGATGAGGTGCGCACCGGCGTGATGGGGGCCATCACCGACAAGCTCGGCGCGGGGCCGCAGGTGCGCAAGCTCCTGCTATTGCTGGCCCGGTCGCACAAGCTGGCCATCGTGCCCGGCATCGCCACGGCGTACCGCGAGCGCCTGCATGCCCACCAGAACGTGGTGAGCGCGCACGTGGCCACCGCGGCGCCGCTCGCCGCGGACAAGACGCAGGCGCTGGCCGCACGGCTGTCCGAGGTCACCGGCAAGACGGTGGATCTCACCGTGAGCGTCGACGACAGCCTCATTGGCGGCATCGTCGCCACCATCGGCAGCACGGTGTACGACGGCAGCGTGAAGACGCAATTGAAGAAGTTACGAGAGGCGATAAAGGCCTAGGGCTTAAGGCTTAAGGCTTAAGGCACAGGCAATTCAAGCCCTAAGCCCTAAGCCCTAAGCCCGATAAATCCGAGAGACTATGAGCATCAAAGCCGACGAGATTTCCAAGATTATCCGCGAGCAGATTGGCAGTTTCGCCCTATCGGTGGACGTGGCCGAAGTGGGCACCGTGATGTCCATCGGCGACGGCATTGCCAAGGTGCACGGCTGCCAGCGCGCCATGGCGGGCGAGATGCTCGAGTTCCCCCACGGGGTGTTCGGCATCGCGCTGAACCTTGAAGAGGACAGCGTCGGCACGGTGCTGCTCGGCGAGTCGACGGCCATCAAGGAAGGCGACCCCGTCAAGCGCACGGGCCGCATCATCTCGGTGCCCGTGGGCGAAGAGCTGCTCGGCCGCGTCGTCAACGCGCTGGGCCAGCCCATCGACGGCAAGGGGCCCATCCTCACCAAGCAGGTGTTCCCGATCGAGCGCATCGCGCCCGGCGTCGTGGACCGCCAGCCGGTGCGCGAGCCCATGCAGACGGGCCTCAAGGCCATCGACTCGATGGTGCCCATCGGCCGCGGCCAGCGCGAGTTGATCATCGGCGACCGCCAGACGGGCAAGACGGCCGTGGCGCTCGACACGATCCTCAACCAGAAGGACACCGGCGTCATCTGCATCTACAACGCCATCGGCCAGAAGCAGTCGACCATCGCGCAGGTGGTGCGGACGCTCGAGGAAGCCGGCGCCATGCGCTACACCATCGTGGTGGCCGCCGGCGCCTCGGACCCGGCGCCCATGCTCTACATCAGCCCCTATTCGGCCACGGCCATGGGCGAGTACTTCCGCGACAAGGGCCAGCACGCGCTGCTGATCTACGACGACCTCTCCAAGCACGCGCAGTCGTACCGTGAAATCTCGCTGCTGCTTCGCCGGCCCCCGGGCCGCGAGGCGTACCCCGGCGACGTCTTCTACCTGCACTCGCGCCTGCTGGAGCGCGCGGCCAAGCTGAACGACAAGCTCGGCGGCGGATCGCTCACCTCGCTGCCCATCATCGAGACGCAGGCGGGCGACCTGTCGGCCTACATCCCGACCAACGTCATCTCGATCACCGACGGCCAGATCTTCCTCGAGGCCGACCTGTTCAACCAGGGCGTGCGCCCCGCCATTAACGTGGGCAACTCCGTGTCGCGCGTGGGCGGCTCGGCGCAGATCAAGGCCATGCGCCAGGTGGCCGGCACCCTGCGCCTCGACCTGGCGCAGTTCCGCGAGCTGGCGTCGTTCGCGCAGTTCGGCAGCAGCGACCTCGACAAGGCCACGCAGGCGCAGTTAAACCGCGGCGCCCGCCTGGTGGAGATCCTCAAGCAGCCCCAGTACGCGCCGCTCTCGGCCGAGACCCAGGTGGCCGTGATCTACGCCGCCACCAACGGCTACTTCGACGGCATCCCCGTGAACCAGGTTCGCCAGGCCGAGGCCGAGCTCATCAAGTTCATGGACACGCGCTTCGGCAACATCCTGGCCACCATCCGCGAGAAGAAGACGCTCGACGATGGGCTGAAGGGCCAGATGAATGCGGCGCTGAAGGAATTCTCGGATTCGTTCATGGCGATGCACGCGGGAGCGAAGGCCTAACATGGAGCGCCGGGGCTTGAGCCCCGGCGGCTGGCCGAGGCTGAAGCCTCGGCCCTCCAGGAGAACAGATGCCGTCACTCATTGACATCCGCCGCCGCGTCCGCGCGACCAAGTCGACGCAGCAGATCACGAAGGCCATGAAGATGGTCTCCACGTCGAAGCTGCGCCGCGCGCAGGAGCGCATCCTGCGCGGCCGGCCCTACGCGTCGGAGATGTTGCGCATCTTCAACCACCTGGCGTCGCGCGTAGACCGGTCGGCGCACCCGCTGCTGACCGACGATCCCACCAGCGGCCGCACACTGCTCGTGGTGATCACCGGCGACCGCGGCCTGTGCGGCAGCTTCAACATGAACGTGGTGAAGGGCGCCATGAACCACATGGCCGATCACCACAAGGATCCGGCCCGCGAAGTGGCCTTCGCCCTGGTCGGCCGCAAGGGCCGCGACTACTTCATGCGCCGCGGCTTCGACGTGAAGTACGAAGAGGTGGGCCTCTTCCAGAACCTCAAGTGGTCGCACGCGCAGGCCATCGCCCGGACCTGCATCGACGAGTTCCTGGCTCCCGACGTGAGCCAGGTGTACCTCGTCTACAACGAGTTCAAGTCGGTGATCCAGCAGCGCGTGGTGGTGGAGAAGCTCCTGCCCATCCCCCGCCTTCGCGCCGAGGACACCACGGGCGCTTCGGCGGGGCAGGCCCTGTCGACCGCCGACTACCTGTTCGAGCCCACGCCCGACGAGCTGCTCAAGACGCTGCTGCCGTTCCACGTGGCCGTGCAGGTGAACCGCGCGCTGCTCGAGTCGGCGGCGGCCGAGCACGCCGCGCGCATGCAGTCGATGGACGCGGCCACGCGCAACGCCAAGGACATGGTCGACCGCTTGACGCTCTACATGAACAAGGTCCGCCAGGCCGCCATTACGCGAGAGATCATTGAAGTGGTATCAGGGGCGCAGTCAGTTTAGAAGCCAAGGAGGGCCGGGACTTCAGTCCCGGCCGAGTGGCCGAGGCTGAAGCCTCGGCCCTCCGTCGAGAGAGAATTATGAGCACAGCAACCGAGCAGAAAATCGGCAAGGTCGTCCAGGTTATCGGCCCCGTCATCGACGTGGAGTACGAGGGCGGCTACCTGCCGGCCATCTACAATGCCGTCCGCATCGTGGACGAGGGCGCGGCCGGTGGCGCGAAGATCGACATCGTCGCCGAGGTCGAGCAGCACCTGGGCGAGGGCCGGGTGCGCACGGTGGCCATGAAGCCCACCGACGGCCTGCAGCGCGGGATGAGCGTGATCGACACGGGCGCGCCGATTTCGGTGCCGGTCGGGCCCGCCACCCTGGGCCGCGTGCTCAACGTGCTCGGCGAGCCGGTGGATTATCCCGATCGGCCGGTGCTGTCGAAGGAGCGTTGGCCCATCCACCGCCCCGCGCCCAAGCTCGAGGAGCAGTCGACCGAGCTGAAGATGTTCGAGACGGGCATCAAGGTGATTGACCTGCTCGAGCCGTACCTGCAGGGCGGCAAGATCGGCCTGTTCGGCGGCGCCGGTGTGGGCAAGACCGTCATCATCATGGAGCTCATCAACAACATCGCCATGAAGCACGGCGGTGTGTCGGTGTTCGGCGGCGTGGGCGAACGCACGCGCGAGGGCAACGACCTGTGGCTCGAGTTCCAGGAGTCGGGCGTCATCGACACCAAGGACATGTCGAAGTCGCGCGCCGCGCTGGTCTACGGACAGATGACCGAGCCGCCAGGCGCCCGCCTGCGCGTGGGTCTCTCGGCGCTCACCGTGGCCGAGTACTTCCGCGACGCCGAGGGCAAGGACGTGCTCCTGTTCATCGACAACATCTTCCGCTTCACGCAGGCTGGCTCCGAAGTGTCGGCGCTGCTCGGCCGCATGCCGTCGGCCGTGGGCTACCAGCCGACGCTGCTGTCGGAAATGGGCCAACTACAGGAGCGCATCACCTCCACCAAGAAGGGCTCCATCACCTCGGTGCAGGCCATCTACGTGCCCGCCGACGACTACACCGACCCGGCGCCGGCCACCACATTCGCGCACCTCGACGCCACCACCAACCTGTCGCGCCAGATCGCCGAGCTCGGCATCTACCCGGCGGTGGACCCGCTGGCCTCCTCGTCGCGCATCCTCGACCCGCGCGTCATCGGCGAGGAGCACTACAACGTGGCCCGCAACGTGAAGCAGGTGCTGCAGCGCTACAAGGACCTGCAGGACATCATCGCCATCCTCGGCATCGACGAGCTGTCGGAAGAGGACAAGCTCGCCGTGACGCGCGCGCGAAAGATCCAGCGCTTCCTGTCGCAGCCCTTCTTCGTGGCCGCGCAGTTCACGGGCCTCGAGGGCAAGTACGTCACCATCGACGAGACCATCCGCGGCTTCAAGGAAATCGTGGAGGGCAAGCACGACCTGCTGCCCGAGCAGGCGTTCTACCTGCAGGGCACCATCGACGACGTGGTGGCGAAGGCCGCGTCGATGAAGCAATAGAGCCCAAAGCCCAAAGCCCAGAGTCCAGAGCCATGTCATTGCCGACGAAGATCACGCTGAAGATCGTCACGCCCGACCAGGCGTTCGAGTACGACGTGGACGAGGTGTCGCTGCCGGGCACCGAGGGCGACTTCGGCGTGCTGCCGGGGCACACGCCGTTCTTCACGTCGCTGCGCACGGGCCAGATGTGGTACCGGCAGGGATCGGAGAAGCACTACCTGGCGGTATCGGTGGGCCTGGTGGAAGTGCTGCCCGACCACGTGTCGGTGGTGGCGCACGTGGCCGAGCGGGCCGAGGATCTTGACGAGGCCAGGGCCCAGGTCGGCATGGCGAGGGCCCAGGAGATGATGGGCGTCGTGCCGCACGAGATCGACTTCGAGCGGGCGAGGCTGGCGCTGCTCCGAACCCTGCAGCAGCTGGGCGCCGAGGCCCGGCGAAAGATATGAGGCGTTAGGCCTTAGACTCTAGGCTCTGGCCAGAGCCCAAAGCCGAGAGCCCCATGCTCAAGAATCTCCTCGCGCTCTTCCGCTACCGCGGCCTCATCCAGGCGCTGGTGGTGCGCGATCTCAAGGCGCGCTATCGCGGGTCGGTCCTCGGCTTCTTCTGGTCGTTCTTCAACCCCCTGCTGCTGCTGCTCATCTACACCTTCGTGTTCACGAAGGTGATGGTGGGCATCCACCCGGCCGAGATGGAGCCGTACGCGCTCTTCATGTTCTGCGGCATCCTGCCGTGGACGTGGTTCTCCTCGTCGCTCATCGAGTCGTCCAACACCCTCATCGCCGGCGGCAACCTGATCAAGAAGGTGCTCTTCCCCGCCGAAGTGCTGCCCATCGTCACCGTGCTGGCCAACATGGTGCACTTCTTCCTGGGCCTGCCGATCATGGCGGTGTTCCTGATCTACTACCAGCGGCCGCTCGACCCGGTGGAGCTGCTGTGGCTCCCGGTGATCGTGCTGATCCAGCTGGTGCTCACGACGGGCCTGGCGCTGTTCCTCTCGGCACTCACGGTGCACTTCCGCGACCTCAAGGACCTGCTGGGGAACCTCCTCACGCTGTGGTTCTTCGCCACACCCATCATTTATCCGATGCAACTGGCGCCCGCAGACCTGCGGTGGATGCTCAACCTCAACCCGTTTACGCACCTCGTCATCTCGTACCAGGAAGTGCTGTTCTTCCCCGGCCCGCACGGCCACTGGAAGTGGCTGCTGGCCCTGGGCGCCATGTCGGTGATGGTGTTCCTGGCGGGGTACTTCGTCTTCGATCGATTGAGAGATAGCTTCGCGGAAGAAGTGTGACAATGACGTACGGGCCACAGAGACACAGAGACACAGAGAAATTCCAGGTCTTTCTAAACGGCGTGCCGCTGAGACGGCCTGTAGGCCTTTTGAAGTATTTGGCATTTCCTCTGTGTCCCTGTGTCTCTGTGGCCCGTACGTGATCCCATGAAGCCCGCCATCGACGTCGTCAACGTCTCGAAGGTCTACCGGCGCTACGCGCGGCGGAAGCAATTCGCCACGCTCAAGTCCGCGCTGCTCGACGGGAGCCTACTGGGCGACCTAAGGCCCGACGAGACGTTTCAGGCCCTGAAGAACGTGTCGCTCTCGGTGCCCAAGGGCTGCACCTACGGGGTGATCGGCCGCAACGGATCGGGCAAGAGCACGCTGCTCAAGTGCGTGGCCGGCATCTCGCGGCCCACCGAGGGCCACGTCACGGTGGATGGCCGCATCTCGGCCCTGATCGAGCTGGGCGCCGGCTTCCACCCCGAGATTTCCGGCCGCGAGAACATCTTCATCAACGGCATCATGCTGGGCCTCACGAAGAAGGAGGTCCACCGGCGCTTCGACGAGATCGTCGAGTTTGCCGAGATGCAGGACTTCATCGACGCGCCGGTGAAGACCTACTCGTCGGGCATGTACATGCGCCTGGGCTTTGCCGTGGCCATCCACGTCGACCCCGAGGTGCTGCTGGTGGACGAAGTGCTGGCCGTGGGCGACCAGGGGTTCACGCACAAGTGCCTCGACAAGTTCTCGGAGTTCCGCCGGCGCAACAAGTCGATCCTGCTGGTGACCCACTCGCTGGACCTGGTGGAGAAGTTCTGCGACGAGGCGCACTGGCTCGACAAGGGCGTCACGCGTGGCGAGGGCGACCCCAAGCGCGTGGTGGCCGCCTACGTGATCAACGTCGAGGACAGCGAAGAGAACGAGCTGGCCAGGGCCGAATCCGCGCGCGTGGCCGCCTCCGCTGCGGATGTAGGGCGGGACTTTAGTCCCGCCGAGACCCTGCAGGAAGAAGCCCCGCTCAACTCGGTGGACGAGGCCGAGCAGGGGCCTAAAGACGGCTTCAAGTCGGCCGAGGGCCGCTGGGGCACGCGCGAGGTGGAAATCACCGGCGTCTCGCTGCACGGCCCCGACGGCGAGCCTGGCCACGTGTTCCAGAGCGGCGACGCCATCGAGGTGCGCATGCAGGTGCGCGCGGCCCAACCGGTGAGCGACTTCGTGTTCGGCGTGGGCTTATTCAACGCCGACGGCGTGTGCTGTTACGGCACCAACACCAGCCTCGAAGAGTGGCAGCCAGAGGAAATCAGCGGCGACTGCGAAGTGCGCTTCATAATCGACAGCCTCGACCTGGTGGAGGGCACCTACCGCCTCGACCTGGCCGCGCACAAACTTGATGGCTATCCCTACGACTATCACCGGCTGCTCTACACCTTTCGCGTGAAGTCGCGCGTGCGCGACGTAGGCATCTACCGCCCCGCGCACCGGTGGAGCTTTCAGGGAAGCATCACCTTCAAGCCCTCCGCCTCCGCCGAAGGCTTCGGCGGGACAAGCAAGCCCTAAGCCCTAAGCCCCAAGCCCTAAGCCCTTCATGGTCCTCACCCGCGACGAAGCCATCGCGTTTGTTGTCGGCGAACGGAGTCGCGCCCGGACCATCGTATTTACCAACGGCGTCTTCGACCTGCTGCATCCCGGCCACGTGCGCTACCTGCGCGACGCCCGCGCGCTGGGCGACGTGCTGATCGTGGGCTTGAACTCCGACCTGTCGGTGCGGGCGCTGGCCAAGGCGCCGGGCCGGCCCATCACCCCCGAGCACGAGCGCGCCGAAGTGCTGGCCGCGCTGGCGTCGGTGGACGCGGTGGTGATCTTCGACGAGGACAACCCCCACGCCATCATCTCGGCGCTGGAGCCCGACATCCTGGTGAAGGGCGCCGACTGGGGCGCCGACGCCATCATCGGCCGTGACATCGTCGAGGCACGCGGCGGGAAGGTGGTGCGAATCCCTCTAGCCGATGGCTATTCGACGACGGCGATTGCTGAAAAGATACGGAGGTCTTGAGGTCCTGAGGTACCCCAAGCCCCAAGCCCCAAGCCCCAAGACATCAACACATCACTTCTGATATCATCAAGACATCACATCATGCGAACCACGCTGACGCTCGACCCCGACGTGGCGGCCATGCTCAAGAAGGCGGTGGCGGGCGGCAAGTCCAGCTTCAAGGACGTGGTGAACGCGGCCCTTCGCGCCGGGCTTCAGAGCCAGCAGGCGCCGGCGCAGCCGAAGAAGCGGTGGGTGCAGCGGACCTGGCCCAATGGCGGCAGCGAGTACCTCGTCCCGCCCGAACGCTGGAAGGACATGTTGGATCAGGAAGATCTGGAGCGGTTCCTTGAAGTTAGTAGACGTCAATCTACTGGTCCACGCGACTAACCCCCAGGACCCGCGTCACAAGGCCGCTGGCGAGTGGCTCGAGCAGGAACTGTCTGCCGGCCATCGCGTCGGGTTGCCTTGGCACTCGGTGCTCGGCTTCATCAGGGTCTCGACCAATCCGGTGGCAATGCGGGCACCGCTCCCCATGGCAGATGCCCTCGATATTGCCAGGGACTGGCTCGATCTTCCACACGTCTGGATGCCCGAGCCGACGGCCGATCACATGGTGGTCCTCGCTGGGCTGCTCCGCGCGGAGCCGCGGAGCCGCATGGTGCCCGACGCGCACCTCGCGGCCCTCGCGATCGAGCACGGCCTTACCCTGTGCTCCGCCGACAATCACTTCAAGCTCTTCCCGGGCCTCCGCTTTCTTAATCCGCTCGAATAGGCCTGGGCCTTGAGTCCTGGGTCCTGGGGTCCCTCAAGCCTCAAGCCCCAAGCCCCAGGCCTCAAGCCCCAAGCCCCGACCCGTGAAACAATAGAAGGCTCGCTGCACCACCCGGGCCCGCAAAGCGGGTTGCGGGCTAGGTGTGCGTACACGCCATGCTCGCACTCCGATCGCTACTGTCGTCCGTCCTCCATCGCACCGGGCTCGCCGAGCCGGCGGCGCGCATTACCGGGCCTGTTCCGCCCGTGCGCGCGCTGGCGGCGGCGGGCGCGGCGCAGCGGATGCGCGACGGCGTGGTGCTGTTCGTGGTGCCGGGCGACGCCGACATCGACACGGCCGTGGGCGACGTGCGCTTCTTCCTGGGCGCGCTCGAGGGCACCGCCGACACGGTGATGGAGCAGCTGGTGCTGCCCTTCCCCTCCACACAGGTAGACCCGTATCGCAACTTCGCGCCGCACCTGAAGGTGGCTTCGGCCCGCGCCCGCGCGCTGCACGCGCTGGCCACCGGCTCGGCGCGCGTCGTGGTGGCCTCGGCTGCGGCCCTGCTGCCGCGCGTGCCAGATCCGGCGTCGTTGCTGCTCTCCTCGTACGAGCTCAAACCCGGCATCGATGTGGACCCGGCGCAGCTGGCCAACACGCTGGTGACCGGCGGCTACGAGCCAGCCGACCCCGTGGACGCGCACGGCGAATTCTGCCGCCGCGGCGGCATCCTCGACATCTTCCCGGCCGGCGACGACCTGCCGGTGCGCATCGAGTTCGTGGGCGACATGGTGGAATCCATCCGCCGCTTCGACCCCTCCACCCAGCGCTCCGTGGAGACCCTCGACCGCTTCGGCATTGTCCCCGTCAGGGAGGGGACGGTGTCAGACACCGTCTCGGAATCTGCCACCACCTCGAATCTGTTTCAGTTCCTGCGTACTCGCGATGCGCAGGTGTTGCTGTGTGAGCCGGAAGACGTCAAGAAACACGTTGCCACCATCTGGGAGCAGACCGAGGCCTCGTACGCGGAGCGTGAGGCCCGCCCCGACGGCCGCCCGCGCAAGACCCCCGCGGAGCTGATGCTCTCGCCCGAGGAGGTGGAGCGCGAGCTCGCCGGCGCGGTCGTCCTCGAGGAATTGGCAATCGAGGAGTCCCCCTTCGACTCGGCCCGTAACGAGCGCCTCGCTCAGGGCAAGCAAGCCTCAAGCCCTAAGCCCCCCGCCTTCGCCAAAGGCTCCGGCGCGGCAGGCCAAGCCCTAAGCCTGCACGTCTCCAATCAGCCGACAGCCTCGTTCCACGGCCGCATCCAGGATTGGGTGGCCGACGTGCGGGCGGCGCAGGAGCGTGGCGACGTGGTGCTGTTCGTGGCCGGGTCGCACGGCCGCGCCGAGCGCACCGTGGAGCTGCTGCGCGACTACGAAGTACGCGCGGTGATGGCGTCGGACGCGGGCGACGGCAGGGGCGGCGCGGTCATCGTCGCCGAGGGCGTGCTGTCGCGAGGTTTCAGGCTGCGCGAGGCCGGGACTGACCTGTCCCGAGCGGAGTCGAGGGAAGTCCCGGCCCTCCTGGAGCCCCCAAGCCCCAAGCCTCCCGCCTTCGCCAAAGGCTCCGGCGCGGCAGGCGAAGCCCTAAGCCTGCAGGTTTACGCAGAGACCGATATCTTCGAGGAAGAACGCCTTCGACTTCGCTCAGGCCAAGGCCGCGGAACCGCCGGCAAACAGCGGTCGCTGGCCGCCACTTTCCTCTCGGACCTCCGCGACCTCAAGGTGGGCGACCTCATCGTTCACGTCGACCACGGCATCGGCCAGTTCGTGGGGCTCAAGCAGATCTCGGTGGCGCACGGCGACGTGGTGCAGGAGTTCCTCGAGCTGCGCTACCACGGCGAGGCGAAGCTGTTCGTGCCGGTGGAGCGGCTGGATCTCATCCAGAAGTACACCGGCGGGTCGAAGCCGCCGCTCGACAGGCTGGGCGGCACCAGCTGGGAGAAGGCCAAGACCAGGGTGAAGAAGGCCATGCGCGACATGGCCGAGGAGCTGCTCAAGCTCTACGCCGCGCGCAAGGCCGTGCCGGGTCATCCCTTCGAGCCCGACACGCACTGGCAGGAAGAGTTTGAGGACGCGTTCGAGTACAGCCTCACGCCCGACCAGGCCACGGCCGTGGCCGACATCAAGCGCGACATGGAATCGCCCACGCCCATGGACCGGCTGCTGTGCGGTGACGTGGGTTACGGTAAGACCGAGGTGGCCATGCGCGCCGCGTTCAAGGCGGTGATGGAGGGCAAGCAGGTGGCCTTCCTCGCGCCCACCACGGTGCTGGCCGCGCAGCACCTGAAGACGCTGCGCGATCGGTTTGCCGCGTTCCCCGCGCGCATCGACATGATCAGCCGCTTTCGCTCCAAGCAGGAGATTGCCGAGGCGCTGGAGCAGCTGGCCGCCGGCCGGATCGACATCATCGTGGGCACGCACCGGCTGCTCTCCAAGGACGTGCAGTTCCGCGACCTGGGCCTGCTGGTGGTGGACGAAGAGCAGCGCTTCGGCGTGGCGCACAAGGAACGCATCAAGCAGATGAAGAAGAAGGTGGACGTCCTCACCATGACGGCCACTCCCATTCCGCGCACCCTCAACATGTCGCTCGTGGGCATCCGCGACATGTCGGTGATCGAGACGCCGCCCAAGGACCGCCTGGCCATCCAGACCAACGTGGTGAAGTTCGACAGCAACGTGATCGTCCGCGCCGTGCGCAACGAGATGGCGCGCGGCGGCCAGGTGTTCTTCGTCCACAACCGCGTGGAGTCGATCTACTCCATGGGCAACCTGATCCAGCGCTTGGTGCCCGACGCGCGCGTGGTGGTGGGCCATGGACAGATGCCCGAGGACGCGCTCGAGCGCGCCATGCTCGACTTCATGGCCCACAAGTACGACGTGCTGCTGGCGACCACCATCGTCGAGAACGGCCTCGACATCCCCAACGCCAACACCATCATCATCAACCGCGCGGATCGCTACGGCCTGTCGCAGCTCTACCAGCTCCGCGGACGCGTGGGCCGGAGCGATCGCGCGGCGTACGCCTACCTGCTGATTCCGCCCGAAGAGTCGCTGTCGCCCGTGGCGCGCAAGCGCCTGGCGGCCATCAAGGAGTTCAGCGACCTGGGCAGCGGCTTCCGCGTGGCGGCGCTCGATCTCGAAATCCGCGGCGCGGGCAACCTGCTGGGCGGCGAGCAGAGCGGGCAGATCGACGCCGTGGGCTTCGAGATGTACATGAAGCTGCTGGAAGAGACCATCCGCGAGCTGAAGGGCGAGGACCTGGAAGACGACATCCGCGCCATGGTGAGTCTGAAGGTGGACTTCCGCCTCGACGAGACGTTCGTGCCCGACATGAACCAGCGGCTGATGCTCTATCGCCGGCTGGCCGCGGCGCGCACCGAGGACGACATTGCGAAGATCGTGGACGAGGCGCGCGACCGCTACGGTCCGCCGCCCACCGCCATGCTGAACCTGGCCGACTTCGCACGCATCCGCGTCCTCGCCGACGGCCTGGGCCTGGAGACGCTCGACCGCGACGGCCCCACGGTGGTGCTGAAGTTCCGCGACCGGACCAAGGTTGACCCGATGCACATCATTGCACTGGTCAAAGAACGGGGCGATCTACAGCTTCTGCCGCCAAATACGCTCAAGCTCAACCTTCGGCCCTCCGCCTTCGCCAAGGCTTCGGCGGGACAAGCAAGCCCTAAGCCCTCCGCCTCCGCCGCGGCTTCGGCGGGACAGGCAAGCCCCAAGCCTCAAGCCCGCAAGCCCGTGAGCCGTAAACCCTCATGGTGGACGGCGAGGGCGACGGCCGGAGAGGTGACGCCCGGCTTCACCAAGGCCGAAATCCTCAAGGCCGCCCCCGAAGACCCGCGCGCGCCGGATGGAGTCTTAACGAAGGTCACGGAGTTGCTTGAAGATTTGATGGCTTAGGGCTCACGGCTTAGGGCTTAAGGGTAGAATTAGGGTTTAGCTTTATGAAGAAACAGCTTACCGTCCTGGCGGTTCTCGGCGTCGTCCTGGCGGCCGCGGGTGCGCCTGCCCTGAGCGCAGTCGAAGGGGACATCCTCGAACAGGTCCTCGTCAAGGTGAACGGCGACATCATCACCAAGACCGACCTCGAGGCGCGGCAGATTGCCACCCTCCGGCAGAAGAACCCCACGCTGCGCACGACCGACGAGGCGGCGCTCAAGGCGGCGCTCGTCGATGTGACACCCGGCGTGATCGTGGACGCGGTGGACGAGCTCCTGATGGTGCAGCGGGGCAAGGAGCTCGGCTACACCATGTCGAACGAGCAGTTCGCCAGCATCATCGAGAACATCAAGAAGGAAAACAAGATCGAGAGCGACGACCAGCTCGCCGACGCGCTCAAGCAGGAAGGCATGACCATGGCCGACCTGCGCAAGCAGCTCGAGCGCCAGATGTTGATCTCGCGCGTGCAGCAGACCGAGATCATGGCCAAGCTGCAGGTGACCGACACCGAGCTCAAGATCTACTACGAGGCCAACAAGAACTCGTTCAGCACCGTTCCCCAGGTGACCCTCCGCGAGATGCTGTTCGCCGTGCCCGTCAACCCGCAGGGCGTGAACGTGGCCCAGGACGATGAGGCGAAGGCGAAGGCGGAGGAGGTGCGGGCGAAGCTGGTGGCGGGCGAGGCGTTCCCGCGCCTGGCGGCCGATTTTTCCGACTCGCCCTCAAAGGCCAACGGCGGCCTCGTGGGCCCCATCAGCCGCGACGCGCTGTCGCCCGAGTTGCAGAAGGCCATCGCGGGCCTCACGCCCGGCGACCTCACGCCCGTGCTCCGCACCGAGCGCGGCTACCAACTGCTGAAGCTCGAGACGTCCAGCGACACCACCATCAAGCCGTTCGAAGAGGCCAAGGACGAGATTGCCGACCGCATCGCCAACGAGAAGCGCGTGGGCGAGTACGAGAAATACATCACGCGCCTGCGCGCCGACGCGATCATCGACTGGAAGAACGACGAGATCAAGAAGGCGTACGAGGTTGGCCTGAAGCAGCAGGCGGAGCTGGCGGCGAAGGCCCAGTAGGCTTAGGGCTTAGGGCTTAAGGCTTAGGGCCCTGACCGAATGACCGACCCTCACTGGTACGCGCTGTGGACGCGATCGCGGCACGAGAAGCTCGTCCGCGATCAGCTGGAAAAAAAGCACGTCGAGGTGTTCCTGCCCACCATTGGCAAGTGGAGCCACTGGAAGGACCGCAAGAAGAAGATCGACTGGCCTCTGTTTCCAGGCTACTGCTTCGCGCGCTTCGACAAGGACCACCGGCTCGACGTGGTCAAGTGCGAGGGCGTGGTCACCATCATCAGCAACAACGGGGAGATGTCGCCCATCCCCGAGATCGAGATCGAGAGCATCCGCACGCTGGTCGACAGCGAGCTGGCCTTCGACCCGGTGCCGCTCATCAAGGAGGGCGACATGGTGAAGGTCACCCATGGCCCCCTCAAGGGCGTGGTGGGCCGCCTGGTCCGCAAGGGCGCCCACGCGAGGCTGGTGCTGTCGGTGGACTTGATCGGGCAGGCCGTCTCCGTCGAAGTGGACGCCTCAGACGTAAAAGCCTATTAACCACGAAGACACGAAGGACACGAAGCATTTTGGTCAAAAGGCCCTTCGTGCTCTTCGCGTTCTTCGTGGTTGCATTTGAGACTCCATGAAGATCGGCTCCGTCCAACTCGACTCCCCCTTCGTCCTCTCCCCCATGGCGGGGATGACCGACACGGCGTTTCGCCGCCTGGTGAAGCGACAGGGCGGGTGTGGGCTGGTGGTGTCGGAGATGGTGAGCAGCGAGGGCCTGGTGCGCGGCATCGACCGCACGCTGGAGTACGCCGAGTACACCGAGGAAGAGCGCCCCGTCTCCATCCAGATCTTCGGCGGCGAGCCCGCCAAGATGGCCGAGGCCGCCCGCGTCGTCGAAGGCATGGGCGCCAACATCGTCGACGTCAACATGGGCTGCCCGGTGCCCAAAATCGCCAAGCACAATGCCGGCTGCAGCCTGATGCGCGAGCCCGAGCACGCGGCCGAGATCATCGCGGCCATGACGCGGGCGGTGAAGATTCCCGTCACCGTGAAGATGCGCAAGGGGTGGAGCGACGACGAGGTGAATGCGCCCGAGCTGGCGCGGCGTGTTGAGGGCGCGGGCGCCGCGGCCATCGCCGTGCACGGCCGCACTGCCAAGCAAAGCTACAGCGGCACCGCGGATTGGGACCTGGTGGCGGCCGTCGCGCAGAGCGTGAAGATCCCGGTGTTCGGGTCGGGCGACTGCGTGGAGCCCGAAGACATCGTGGCGCGCATGAAGCAGGGCGTGAGCGGCGTCTTCGTGGGCCGCGGCGTGCTCCGCAACCCGTGGATCCTGGCCCAGGCCCAGGACCTGATGGAAGGCCGCCCGGCGCGCGAAATCTCGCGCGAGGAGCGGGGACAGTTTCTCCTCGATTACATGAAGCTGTTGCTCGAGGACGATGACGCGCCTGTCGATGCAGGCTTACGGCTTACGGCTCACGGCTTACGGTACGCAGCCACGGGCCGCCGCGAGGTGTCCAAGGATCGCTGGGTTGTGAACAAGCTCCGAGCACTGTGCACGTACTACACCAAGGGTTTCGAAGGTGGCTCTCACTTTCGCATCGGCGTGAACTCCGCAAAGTCGATTGCGGAAGTCGAGTCACTCGTGCAAGCTTTCTTCCTAAGCCCT
>CAYJPQ010000069.1:0-17581 GCA_964372085.1 uncultured Bifidobacteriaceae bacterium
CCACGAAGGTGTAGATCCCGTTGTAGCCCGTCACCCGGAACAGGTAGGCCGCAAACGGCTTCGCGCCGGCCCAGCGGATGTCCCGCAGCAGGTCGAGCTGCGAGTTGCCCTTGGGCCGATAGGCCATCCACTGGATGACCTGGCCGGGCTGCACGTCGCATTCCACGATGGTGCCGTCGGCCGGCGTGGCGTCGCTGCACCACCCGCCGCGCACCGACGTGTTGGCCGACGCCATGGCGGCCACCACCGTGTTGGAGAGTTCGGTCATGCCGGCCTGGCCGAAGACAGTACGCACGTCGGCCACGACCTTGGGGTCGTTGCCCATGCGCTTGAGCGTGTCCACCGCCTTCAAGGGCGGTTGATAGAAGGCGGTGCTGCCGCCGAGGCGATGGATATCGCGGACGGTGGCCTTGCCTTCACCCTGGGCCGACGCGCCCGAGGCGAACGTCAGCGCCAGTACGGCGGCGACCGCGCCTGTCGCGACCGGATGGTTGAAGATGCGATGTGTCGTTGTCATACCTGCACTCTATGAAGCGCGCCGGGCCCTTGGCTGTCCCGGATCGCACAGGCGCGCCGGCGGCGCGATCCGCGCTCGGCTGTGCAATACGAGACAGCCTGCGGGGCCGATTGGAGCGAGAGTAGCGGACGCCATGAGGCCTTCTCCCACGCCTGACACCGCCCCCATCGTCGTCGGCCGGAGCGCCCGGATGCGCGCCGTGCTCGAGTTGGCGCGCGTCATCAGCAACAGCGACAGCACGGCGGTCATCACCGGCGAGAGCGGCACGGGCAAGGAAGTCACGGCCACCCTCATCCACTACTCGAGCGGGCGCAAGCAGCGCCCCTTCGTCCCGGTGAGCTGCGCGGTGCTCTCGGACACGCTCATCGAGTCGGAGCTCTTCGGCCACGAACGCGGCGCCTTCACCGGCGCGGTGCGGGATCGCCCGGGACGCTTCGAGGCGGCCGAGGGCGGCACCATCTTCCTCGACGACATCGACGACGTGCCGTTGGCGATCCAGGTGAAGCTGCTGCGCGTGCTGCAGAACCGGACCGTGGAGCGCGTGGGCGGCACCCGCGCGATCCCCGTGAACGTGCGCGTGCTGGCCGGCACCAAGCACGACCTCCGGCGGATGGTGGCCGAGGGCCGCTTCCGCGAGGACCTCTACTACCGCCTCGACGTGCTGCCGCTCGTGCTGCCGCCGCTGCGCGATCGCCGGGACGACATTCCCGCCCTGATGGAGCACTTCCTGGCGCGCTACTTCGGCGCCCGGGGCCTGCCGGCCCCGGCCATCGCCCCGATCGTGACCGAAGCGTTCATGCGCTATGACTGGCCGGGCAACGTGCGCGAGCTCGAGAACGCCTGCGAGCGCTTCGCGCAGACGTGCACTTGCGGCACGATTGGGCTCGGCTGCACCTCGAGGACCATCCTGGCCGAGGCGGCGCGGCGCCCTCCGGTGATCGTGGCGCCGGCGCCGGCCGTCCCCGACGCGCCGGCGGCCGTGGACCTCGACCAGCGGTTGCGCGACCTGGAACGCAGCCTGGTCTCGTGGGCGTTGAAGACGACCCACGGCAACAAGTCGCGCGCGGCGGCCCTGCTGGGCATCAAGCGCTCGACGCTGGCCGACCGCATTCAGCGCTGCGGCCTGGGCGTCGTCACGTCGGCCACGCGGGCCGGGCTCGCGCCGGCCAGGGCCAGCTGACGCGCGGACGCGCGCTCGTCGAGATAGCGCGTGATGCGCGCTTCCATCAGCGGGGGAAACACCGGCGCCGGCCCCACGAGGCCCGCCGCATAGGCCTTGAGCATCACTTCCTGGAACACCGGCATCGCCACGCGGCCGCCGGTCTCCTTGCTCCCGAGCGAGCGGTTGTCGTCGAAGCCGATGCGCACGGCCACCGTGATGCCGCCCTCGCCATAGGTGGACCCCACGAACAACGCGTCACGAAACTCGCTGGTCGTGCCGGTCTTGCCCATCACCGCGATGGGAAACGCGCGGCCGCTGAGGGCGTGCGCGGTGCCGGTGGGCATCCGCACGACGCCGCGCAGGCCCTCCTGGATCAGCACCAGCGCCTCGTCCGCCTCCGACACCGGCGGGGGAAGGGGTGCGACGCCGTGCACCACGCCGCCCGACCGGCGCTGGACCCGCTGAATCACATGCGGCGCCGCCCGCACGCCCGACGCGATGGTGCGGTAGGCCGTGGCCAGCTCCAGGAGGTTCACTTCGGACGCGCCCAACGCGGTGGTGGCGTAGCGCTGCAGCGTGGTCTGCACGCCGAGGCTGCGGGCCGCCCGCAGCACGCTGGTGATGCCCACCTGCTCCGTGATCCAGATCGCCACGGCGTTGCGCGACTCGGCAAACGCCTCGCGCAGCGGCATCAGCCCCTTGAACCGGCCGTCGTAGTTGGCAATCCATTTCTGCGTGTCGGGGCCGCTGTCGGGTACGCTGATGGGCTCGTCGGGCACCAGCGTGTCGAGGGTGAACTTGCCGGAGCGGAACGCCGCCAGGTACACGAAGGGTTTCATCGCCGAGCCGGGCTGCCGCATCGACCGGCGCGCGCGATTGAAATCGCCGTATGACGTGGATCGGCCCTGGTACCGCTCGCGGCCGCCGACCTCGGCCAGGATGCTCGCGTCACGGTTGCTCAGCACCACCACCGAACCCTGCACCTCGCCCTTCGCGCGGGGATGACGCCGCTCGTAGCGCGCCAGGCCGCGCTCGAGCGCGTCGCTCGCGATGCGCTGCACGCCCGCGTCCACCGTGGCATGGACGTTGATGTCGCCCTGCAGGAGGTCGTCGAGGCCCAGGCCGACATCCGCGGCGCGCAACTCGTCCAGCACGTGATCCACCACGGCCGACGAGGGAAGCGGAGGCGGCGCCTGCGCCGGTGCGGGGAGCGGCTGCCCGGCGGCGGCCGCCTGCTGGGCGCGCGACACGAACCCCTGGGCAGCCATCAGCGCCAGGATCTGGTTGCGGCGCCGCAACACGGGGGCCGGGTCGGCGACCGTCGGCGCGTAGGCACGCGGCGACTTGGCAATGCCGGCCAGGATGGCCGCCAGGCCGGCGTCGGCGGCGGTGAAGCTGGCCAGGGGCCTGCCAAAGTAGTACTCGGCCGCCCGCGCGAAGCCGTACTGGCCGTTGCCCAGGTACACGAAGCTGGCGTAGCGGGCCAGGATCTCCTCTTTCGCGCGCCGCTTCGATCCGAACTGCGCGCGCATGCGCGACTCGATCCAGAGGGCCAGTCGAATCTCTTCCTGCTTGCGCAGTGTCATGTTCACGTTGCGCGCGCCCAGCGCCGCCGCCAACGCGCGCGGCAGCAGACCCGGATGGCGCAGATCGTAGCTGTTCTCCTGCGACGTCTGGTGCCGCAGGAAGACACCGCGCACCAGCTGCTGCGTGATGGTGGAGCCGCCCTGTGGGAAGATCGCGCGGCCGAGCGTGTTGTCGCGCGAGGGCCCCGCGGCCAGCCACCGGCCCCACGCGCCGATGCGCACCTTGGTGACCACCCTGGGGAGGCTGAAGTAGTCGACACCGTTGTGGGCAAAGAACCGCTTGTCCTCCGCGGCCACGATGGCATCGCGCACCACGGGGGGAATGTCCGCATACGGCGTGATGTAGCGCTGCTCCCGCGCCAGCGCGATCAGCGGCTGGCCGTGGCGGTCGTACACGTAGCCGATAGCCGGAAAGGCAAAGCGGGTGAATGGCCCGGGATCGGGCAGGCGATCGCGTCCAAAGTGCAGGTAGTACGCCGCGCCCACGGTCGTCGGCACGGCGACGAGCAGCACGGTAACGACCAGGCCAGCGCCAGCCCACAGGATGCCGCGGCCCAACCGGCCACGGACATGCGTCACACGGCGCGCTCCCTCTTGGCGGCGGTGGCGAACCGCTCCCCTGTCATGCCCATGACTCTAGCGGGGCGCGCCGACGGCGGCTGTTCACTTGGGCACAGCGGCTGGCGCGGTCGCCGCCCGGCACCCGGCCTGCCACGACCGCGTCACCTCGTCGGCCACCGCCGACGCCGCCTCCGGCGTCCGCCAGATCACGCCGCAATCGAGCGTGCCGCCGAGGGGCGCCAGGGCGGTGAAGAACAACCGATCGCCGGCAATCTCCACCACCATGAAGTGATGCGCCGAGACCCCCGCCTCGTCGAAGGCGCTTGGTCGAAACCGCACCAGGTCGCGCCCTGCCCCGCCGGACACGAAATAGCGGATGCCCCGTTGCGGCGCAATGCGCTCGTAGACATGCTCGTGACCGCTGAACACCACGTCGACGCGGTTGCGCACCAGCGCCGGCTCGAGTGCCGGCCGAATCACCTCGCTGGCCTGCCGCGCGTGACCGCCGGATGAATACAGCGGGTGATGAAACATACCGATGCGCCACTTGTCGCCGGTGTTGCCAAAGGCGCCGTCGAGCCACGCCAGTTGCGCGGCGTCGCCGGGCCGGTTGGTGTTCAGGACGACGACGCGCGCGTTGCCAAAGGTGAACGCGTAGTAGAGCCGGTCGGTCATGTGGAAAGGCTTGTAGTGCTGCTCGAGCTCGCGGTCGTGGTTCCCGAGGGCGGCATAAAACAGCACGCCCCGCTCCAGCAGCCCCCGATAGGGCGTGGCGAACTCGCGCTCGTAGTCGTCGTGATACAGGTTGTCGCCCAGCATCAGCACGTGGGTGAACCGGCGCGCGGTGAGAAAGTAGCGCAGCATCCCGTCGGCCACACTTCGCTGCGCGGCATCGCCGCTGCCGCTATCGCCGATGAGCGCGAAGCGGGTGGCGCCGGGCAGACCGGGCAGCGCGAAGAACGGGGTTTCCCGGGCGCCCGCCTTCGGCGCCGGCCCTGGCGGCTCGGGGCTCGTGGGTGGCGTCTCCGGAAACGCCAGCAGCAGGTAATCCACCACCACGTCCGCGTCGACGTCGCGCAGGATCAGCGTTCGCCCGCTGAAGGCAAACTCCACCTGCGGAGGCAACTGCGGCAGTACCTCCAGCAGCACCGGCGGCAGCCGGGGCGCGGAAATCGCCTGGTTGATGGCCACCGCCACCGGTGCCGGGCTCAGCCCCTCGTTCTGGTTCTCCAACTCATCGTGGATGATGGCGGTTTTCGGTCCCCCAAACGCCACGGCCAACTCCCGCCGAATTTCGTCGCCCACGGCGGGCGAGAACAGATCACCGTGCTGCGCGGCCGTTCGCACCTGCGTCCGAATGGCGTCGGCCAGCACCTGCTGCCGCAGCCGGACGGCCGCGTCCGACCCGGCCGGCACCGTCTGGTTCGGCACGGCCTCGGCCGCATCCGCGGCGGCCCGGCGGAACCTCTGGGTCTGGTCGACGTACACCTTCAGCGCGGCCCGAAAAGACTCGAGCACCGGCGCCTCGACTGCCGGGATCGTGGTCGGCGGCAGGTAGGGGCCGCATGCTGGCATGCCCAGGCCCCACGACAGTGCGAGGACGACGAACACACGGTGGCGGGGATGCATATTCACACATTGTGGCCCCGGCAACCGGCCCCCTTGTGCGCTGTATTGAACAGGCACGGCGCCCGCAATCCCGCACACTGGAGGCGATGACATCCAGGCTTCGCGCCGCGTCGGTCGCGGCCCTGCTCGTGCTGGCGGTCGTCCCGGCCGGCGTCCGGGCGGAACAGTTACCACCAGCCGGGGCGGTCGCGTCCGATACGGCCAACGATCAGTACGGGTCGCTGCGCCACGCGATGCAGCGCCTGCCGGTGGCCACGCTGCTGAGCGCGGTGCTGGCGTTCCGCCCGCGCCGCCGCGGCACCCCCGCGCGGCAGTCGTCGGTCATCCAGACCCAAATCATCCTCGCCATCGTCGGCGCCATGGTGATGCTGGTCGTCGGCGCCAGCCTGGCGCGCGCCTTCGGCATCGTGGGCGCCGCGGGCCTGATCCGGTACCGCGCGAAGATCGACGACCCCAAGGATGCCGGGGTGATGCTGGCGACGCTGGCCGTCGGCCTCGCATCGGGCGTGGGGCTCTACCTGTTTGCGATCTTCGCCACGGTGTTCGTGCTGGGGGTGCTCTGGGTGATCGAGTCGATCGACCCCGAGCCCTTCGTGGCCTTTGAGCTCTCGATCACGGCCAAGGACTCGGCGGCCCTGAAAGACAGCATCGAGGGCGTGCTGAAGCGCCGCAAGATTCCGTTCGAGCTCCGCAGCACGGCCACCGAGGAGATCTCGTACGCCGTGAAGCTGCCGCTCGGCACCGCCACCGACAAGGTCTCGGGCGCCCTGATGGGCCTCGACGCCGCCCAGGACATCAACGTGAAATGGAACCAGAAGAAGGACAAGTCATGATGCGACCGCTCGCCACCGGCGTCTTCGTGGTGCTGGCGTGCGCCGGATGTGCCGCGCCGCACATGCGGGCCACCGTGCTCCAGCCGCTGGCGCCCGCCGCGGAGGCCGAGCTCTGGGAGGCACCGGACGACCTGGCCGGGCGCAACCTCTTTGATGGCCCGTGGGGCCGCGCGCTGGCCCCCAGCCCGACGGCGCCCTTCACCTTCGTGAGCGTGAAGACCACGGGTGTAAGCCCGGGCTACACCGTCACCGACGAACACGGCGTCGAGTGGAGCGTCAAGCAGGGGGCCGAGGCCAAGTCGGAGGTGGTCGCGTCGCGCATCCTCTCCGCACTCGGCTATCACCAGCCGCCGGTGTACTACCTGCCGTCGTGGACCCTCATCGGCGGGCCCAAGCCGGGCCTGCAGTCGGAGGCGCGCTTCCGCCCGAAGCACACGGTGCTCGACACCGTGGGCGAGTGGTCGTGGCACGAGAACCCGTTTGTGGGCACCAGGCCGTTCGACGGCCTGCGCGTGCTGATGATGATCCTGAACGAGTCGGACTTGAAGGACTCGAACAACACGCTGTACGAGCTGCGCGAGCCCGGCGCGGCCCCACGCCGCTGGTACGTGGTGCGGGACATCGGCGCGGCCCTCGGCGAGACCGGCCGCATCTATCCCGGGCGCAACAACGTCGACCTGTTCGAGGATGGCCGGTTCATCACCGGCGTGAAGGACGGCGCCGTGGTGTTCGATTACCATGGCCGGCACCAGGAGCTGGCCAACCACATCTCCCCGGAGGATGTGGGCTGGATGTGCGACCTGCTCGGGCGCCTCAGCACGGAGAAGTGGCACGACATCTTCCGCGCCGGGGGCTACGACCCGTTGACGGCCGCGCGGTTCATCTCGAAGATCAGGGCGAAGATGGCCGAGGGCCAGGCCCTCACGCCCTGATCGCCCTCCGGCCTACGCGCGCTTGCGCGACCCGACCACCAGCAGCACGATGCCGCCGGCCACGGCCGCCAGCCCCACAATCGGGGGCAACGGCACGGTCTTGTCGCGATCGGCGGTTGCGTGAATCGGGCCGAAGTCGATCACGGTCTCACGAGTGGTGTAGGTGAACCCCTGGTACACCAGGGCCGCGAGGCCCAGGACGATCAGGATCACGCCGAACATGGCAGCAGGTTTCATGGCTGCAGCATGACACCGCCCCCGGGCGCGTTCTGTCCAATACGGAACAGCGGTTCCCGCGGCTCCCGCCTACGCTGTTTGTGGAACCAAGGAGGCTCACCGTGTCGACACTGATCATCGTCCTGCTCGTCCTGTGGCTGCTCGGGCTCGTGACATCGTACACCATGGGGGGCCTGATTCACATCCTCCTGGTGGTGGCCATCGTCGTCGTCCTGCTGCGCGTCATCCAGGGTCGCAACCCGCTCGGAGGCTAACCATGCGCTTCATCAACATGTTCCTGGTCGGCTACTTCATCCTGGTGATTGGGGTGACGCTCGGCCTGTGGCAAGCCGGCGTGCTCGCGCAAGTCGCGCCCATCTGGATCGGCGTGGGTGTGCTCGTGGCCCTCGGCCTCGGCATCATGCTGTCGGTGAGCTCGGGCAAGCCCGACATCACGGGAGACGGGCGGCGCTGAGGTTCACGGCCCGGGCGCGGACGATGAAGCGCTCGGGCGCGGGGCCGATCCAGAAAAGGAATAGCTGTGCACTCGGGCACAGACCCCAGGTGGGATCGCGCCTATGCTGGCAGCCGGTCACACCCGTCTACCCGTTTCCCTTCAAGAGGTCATCCATGCTTCGCTCTTCACTCATCGTCGCCCTATGTGTCGTGTCTGGCTCGCCGGCCGTGTTTGCCCAGAACAAGGAACAGGATCGCCTCGAGACGAGCGCCGTCGTGCTGCAGGAGCTGCTCGACGTCCCCGACAACATCCCCCAGGATCTGCTCCAGAAGGCCGAGTGCCTCGTCATCATCCCGTCGATGACGAAGGTGGCGCTGGGCATCGGCGGCAGCTACGGCCGCGGCGCCATGGTGTGCCGCACCGGCAAGAACTACAACGGCCCCTGGAGCGCGCCGGCCATGTATGCCATGGACGAGGGCAGCGTCGGCTTTCAAATCGGCGCGGAAGCCACTGATGTCGTCCTGCTCGTGATGAACAAGCGCGGCGTCGACGCCCTGCTGGGCAGCAAGGTCACGCTGGGCGGCAACGCGTCGGTGGCGGCCGGCCCCAAGGGCCGCAGCCTCGACGCCACCACCGACGTGTCGATGCAGGCGGAAATTCTCAGCTACTCGCGCGCGCGCGGGTTGTTCGCCGGCGTGTCCCTGGCCGGCGCGTCGCTGCGCCCGGACGATGACGCCACCAGCGAGGTGTACGGCCGCAAGATCAAGGCCCGCGCCATCGTGAACGGCCAGACCCGCGTGCCGCCCTCGGGCCGCAGCCTGGTCGACGTGCTCGAGAAGTACGCGCCCTTCAACCTGTCGAAGACCGCGGTCAATCAGTAGCGTCTTGCACAGAATCTTGGCCGTGACGCCCTCCCGGGCGTTACGGCTGAGGTCGTAGCTGCTTGCAGGGACGATCTCCGTGTGACACTATTTTCTTGAGGGTGCCTGTATGCCGCCACGGAATCCTCGGCTCGCCGAACCCGAACCGCCGGACTTCGATGTGGCAGTGCTCGTTCGCTCGGCGGGCGGCAGGCGCCAGGTGACGGCCTACGACCGGGGAGCGGTGATCTTCTCGCAGGGCGAGCCCAGTCACGACATCCGCTACATCCAGGAAGGCGCCGTCACGCTCTCGGTGCTCTCGAGCACCGGCCGGGAGGCCGTCATCGCCATGCTTGCCGAAGGCGAGTTCTTTGGTGAGGGCGCGCTGGCGGGCCAGTCGGTCCGCATCGAGACAGCCACCGCGGCGGCGGCCTGCCGGGTGCTCAGCATCAGCGTCGACGACCTGACGCGCCTCATTCACGAAGACCAGGCGTTCTCGGATCGCTTCATCGCGTACCTGCTGTCCCGCACGATGCGCGTTGAAGCCGACCTCGTCGACCAGCTCTTCAATTCCAGCGAGAAGCGGCTGGCCAGGGCGTTGCTGCTCTTGTCGCGCTACGGCCACGGCCATCCCGACCGCAGGCTCCCGCAAGTCTCGCAGGAGACGCTCGCCGAGATGGTGGGCACCACGCGGTCGCGCGTGAACTTCTTCATGAACAAGTTCCGGAAGCTCGGGCTCATCGAGTACGGCAAGGACGGGCTGAAGGTCAGCCCGTCGTTGATGAGCGTCGTCCTGCACGACTGATGAGCCCGCTGCCGTCCGTCGGCGGGGGCCGCACGAACCTGCTGGAGCCATCCCGATTGCAGCAACACGATTAACACCAACAGCACGATGCCGAGGCCGCCCGAGGGGTAGTAGCCCCAGCCGCGGCTGTGCGGCCAGGCCGGCACCACGCCGAGCAGCATCAGGACGAGGACGACGAGCAGAATGGTGAGCACGGGTTACCTCTTGATCCGGACCGAACGCAGCATCTGGTGGAACGTGCCTTCAAAGCGCTGGGCATCGCGCTCGGGCGCGGTGAACACCAGGAACAGCAGGCCGTCGGGCCGCTCGAGGGTGACCAGCCAGTCGGTTTCGCGGCCGCCGAGCGGCGAGTCGTTCGACAGGTAGGTGGAGAGCGCCAGGTTGCCGTCCACGCGGATGACCTCGCGATAGCGAATCACGCGCATGTTGCGGTTCGAGAGGCGCAGTTCCTGCACCAGTTCGTCGGTGGCCTGGTCCAGGCGTGACGTGGTGGCCGCAGCCGACCCCTCACCGTAGGTGGGGCCCTGCAGCCGCTGTCCGTAGTTGGTGTACGTGCGCGGCTCGAAGATGTTGACGATCGCGCCGTAGGCCATGGCCTGGTTGCCCTGGCTGTCGTTGATGAGTCCGTTGCGCGGAGTGATGGTCATCGCATCGCCCTGGCCATACGCCTGCCAGTTGTCGGGATGCTCGATGCGCAGGACGGCGTTCTCGACCTCCGTGAAGCGGTCGGACGGTCGTTCAATGGTCGTGCGGGCGGGCGCTGCGGCCGCGTCGCGCACCTGCTGGTTGGTCGGGATCAGGAGCTGCGCGCCCTCGGGCGACGTCACGTCGTAGTACCGGCCCGCCCATTCATAGCGGAGTCGCAGCGTCTTGGCCTGTCCCCTGGCGGGATCGACGCCCATCGACGACTTGTTCACCCTCAGGTTGAGGCGGTTGTTCCGCACGCGCTGCTGCAGCCGCTGGCGCACATCGGCCACGCGATTGCCGGAGCCGTAAGTGGCTTCGGTGATGCGCAGCTCCATGGCGGCCGCCTGGCCGCGGTCGTCGGACGCACGGTCCTCGACGGTGGCGCCGGTTAGCGACCGGACGTCGCGCTGGAGGTCGTCAAACGCCCGCGCGTTGCTGTCGGGATTGCGCCGGCTCCCGCCAAGCGCGTCCACTTCCTGGTTCACGCGCTCGATGCGGTTGTCGGGGCTGGGGTGGTTCGAGAAGAACTCCACCTGGCCGCTGCCCTGCTGCTGCTCCTCGATCTTCTGGAAGAACGTGCCCATGGCGCGCGGGTCGTACCCGGCGTCGTAGAGAATCTGCGTCCCCATGATGTCGGCCTGGCTCTCGGCCGTGCGGGAGTACTTGAGCAGCACCGAGTTCACGGCGAAGTTGGCGCCGAGTTGCGCCAGGGCCTTCGCGGTGGAATCGCTGCCGATCAGGCCGCCGAGGATGGCCAGCGGCACCTGCGCCGCCGAGGCCTTGCTGGCCTGGTTCGTGCCGTGGCGGAGCGCCACGTGCGCGATCTCGTGGGCCATCACGCCGGCCAGTTGCGATTCGTTGTCGGCCGCCTCGATCACGCCGCGATTGATGTAGATCGGGCCGCCGGGCAGCGCGAACGCGTTGATCGCCTTGTCGTTCACGACCTTGAACGTGTAGGGGTACTTCTCGCCCGGCGCCTTCTCGGCGAGCCGGCGGCCCATCGCGTTCACGTAGTCATCGACACGGGCATTGTTGAGCATGGGCAACTGGCGCTCGGCGTCCCGCGCCACCTCCTGGCCCACTTCAACGTCCTGCTGCGGCGAGAACATGTTCCAGCCGGGCTTCAGTACCGTGCGGCCGTCGGCCGCCAGGGCGACCACCGCCAGCAGAACCGGCAGCCCCACGGCTGCGCCGAATTTCCTGAGATGTGTCCTGTCCATAGATGTGCCCCAGTCAGAATGAGTCCCGATGTGGCCGACAGCGCCGGCCCCCCGCAACCGCCATCGTGGCGCAGTGTTGCGAGGGGCGTCTGTTCCCTAGAGCACAGGTGGCTAGTGTTTGTGCTCGCTGGCCGAGTACTTGTTCAGCAGGTTGATGAGCTGGCCGGCCTCCTTGGGCGCCTGCACGCCCGTGCTGACGATGGCGCGGTTCTCCAGGGGCTTGCCGTACAACGTGGTGTTGTCGTCCAGGTCCTGGCGCAGCGTGGCGCCTTCAATCGCCACTCCAGCGAACAGCCCTTGCGTGCGCGACCACGACAGGATGTCGGCCTTCATTTGCACATCCGTCTGGGCCGTGGCCGTGCGTCCCACCGGGCCGGCCGCCACCGAACCCTCGGCGCCGAGCGTGAACTTGCTGTCCAGCAGCTTGTCCGCGCCCCGGGCGCTCATCACCAGCATGACCAGGTCGGTGGACGAAACGCCGATCTGGAACCCGATGCTGCCGCCCTCGATGCGCACCGTGCCAGGCGCCGACCACCCGCGCCCGCCCGCGTTACGGCAAGACAGGTACCCCTTCCCGTACTTCCCGCCCACGCCCCACGCCGCCGTCTTGAGGCCGGGGACAATGACGATGCAGTGGGCTTTGGCGAGGAGATCGAGCGGAAGGCCCTTGTCGGGCGCCGACACGACCTCGGAGAACACCGCCGCGGCCTCGGTCAGCCGCTTGCCCGGCTCGTCGTCCTGCGCGATGAGCGGGACGAACCCCAGGGTCCCGGCCATGGTTGCTGCAATGATCAATCTCACGATGCACCTCACTTTCCATCTCCTACGTTAGCGAGTGGCTTCGGGCCAGGGTGTTCCATTGAGCACAGTCCGTGGGGGCGCGCCTTGGTAGCCTGCATGGACGGAGATCTTCCCCATGCCAGACCAGTACATCCCACCGGAACACCTCGGGGCCGCCGAGGCCGCCAGAACACAAGCGGAAGAGTTCAGGCGGCTCGCGGAGCAGGCCCGGGTGGTGAGCGACCAGCACCGCGAGGCGCTCGAAACCATCCGCCAGGATCGCGAGCACCTGCGCGAGACCGGCGAAACCGCGCGCGCCAGCGGCGAGAGCGCGCGCCTGGCCGCGGAAGAAGCGCGTCACGCGGTGATGGACGCGGTGAAGGCCACCTCCGAGTCGTTGCAGGCCGCCCTCGAGAACATGAAGGTGGTGGAGGAGATGCGGCGCACCCTCCGGCACATCCAGGACCTGAAGCTGCCAGACTCGAACTGACCACTGATAAGCTTGTGGCGTGTCCCAACCCGTCCCCTCGCCGCTCTCCGCTGAAGAGCGGCGCCGGGCCTACACGGCCATCTTCGCCGGCGTGGCCATCTCCACCACCGGCTTCCTCGCCTCGAACACCGTCAACGGCCTGATCGCCGAGGACCTCACCGGCAGTACCACGTGGAGCGGCCTGCCCGCGGCGGCCAGCGTGCTGGGCACTGCGGCGGGCGCCACCGCGTTGGCAGCGGTCGTCCGGCGCCTGGGGCCGAGGGCCGGGCTCACGATCGGCTACGTGCTGGCGACGCTGGCTATTGGCGTGTCGACCTACGCCATCCTGGCGCGGCACTTCCCACTGTTCGTCGTGTCCCTCTTCCTGTTCGGCGCGGGCTTCGGCTCGAACCGCCTGGCGCGCTACGTGGCCGCGGACCTCTATTCCCCCGAGCATCGGGCCACCATGATTGGCTGGATCGTGTGGGCCTCCACAATCGGCGCCGTGGGCGGGCCGGCGCTGCTGGCCCCGTCGCGCGAGCTCGCCGAGCTCTTCTCCCTCAACGGGCTCGCCGGCCCCTACCTGGTGTGCATCGTCGCGTGCGTGTTGTCGGCGGGCGCGATGCAGACAGCGCCCAGGCGGATGGATACGCGGCTGCCGGGCGGCCGTCGCGCCGGCGGCGGACCGCCGCTGTCACAGTTGCTGCGCGACCCGGGCGTGTCGTTGGCGCTCGTGTCGATGGTGTCGGGACAGTTCGTCATGGTGCTGCTGATGACGATGACGCCGGTGCACATCCGGCACGAAGGCCACGGCCTGGGCGCCATCGGGCTGGTGATCTCGGCCCACACGCTCGGCATGTTCGCGCTGTCGCCCATCACGGGCCGGCTGGCCGATCGCTTCGGGCGCGTGCCGCTGCTGGTGGCCGGCGTGGTGGTGCTGGTGGTGTCGTGCGCCGTGGGCGTGGCCGCCAGCTACGGCTCCTACCCGTTGATGGTGCTGGCGCTGCTGCTGCTCGGCATCGGATGGAACCTGGGCTTCGTCGGCGGCAGCGCCCTGCTCACCGACAGCGTCACGCCCAGCGAGCGCGTGCGCGTGCAGGGCTTCGGCGACGCGCTCATCTGGGGCGGCGGCGCGCTGGCCAGCATCGGATCGGGATGGATGCTCGAGCACGCCGGGTTTGCCGTGCTCAGCGTCGCGGGCGCGGTGCTGTCGCTGGCGCCGGTGTGGCCGCTGCTGCAGCTCAGGGCGCGGCGGGCCGGTTGACGGCCAGGAACGCGCGCATCCGATCGAGCTCTTCCTCGAGCGCCGGCTTGAAGCCGCGGTCGCGCGGCGGCCGCGACGTCACGTAACCCAAGTCCACTATCAAGCGGCCATCGGTCACGGCCAGGTTCCCCCAGCCCACGACCCGGTCGCGCCATAGGAGCGGCAGCGCGTAGTAGCCGAGTTGACGCTTCGCCTGCGGCGTGTACGCCTCGAAGCGGTACGCCCATCCCCAGAACAACTCGAAGCGGCGGCGGTCCCACACGACCGGGTCGAACGGCGCCAGCAGCCGCACCGTGTCGGGCGCGGCGGCGGGGGCGGCCTCGCCGGCCGGCCAGTACCAGTCCATATCGTCCACGCGCGCGTGGGCCAGACGCTTCCGCGCGCGCTTCAGGGCGGCGGGGATGTCCGCTCGCCACTGGGGCACGGCGTAGCGCAAGCGTCCCACCAGGCTCGACAGGCTCGGGCCGGGCAGCGGCGCGTACTTCCCCACCACCACGTCCACCAGCGCGTCGAGGCGGGCGCGCTTCTCGGCGGCGGTCGCGGGGGGCGGCGCCGGCTCGCGGGCCTCGTACACGCGGATGCCCGCGTCGCGCCGCGCCACCCTGATCAGGCCGCGGTAGTGCATGCCGTCCAGCAAGTGGGTGGTGGCGCTCGACGAGCCACCCCAGTAGTTGGTGACGGTGCCGTGCGAGAAGTGCGCGTCCACCTCGCGCGGGTGCACGGCGCCGCGCGCGCGCACGAACGCCAGGAGGGCCCGCACGCGCGTGTGCCCTGGGGCGGCCCAGCCGGCCGCGCCGGCCCTCGGATGCATCAGCGCATGCACCGATCGCGACAGGAAGCCGTAGTTGACGAAGACGTCCTCTTCCACCGGCAGCCCGGCATAGGCACGCTCGAGATCGCCGGCCACGTAGCCGTCGACACGGTGCCGCAGCGTGAGGTCCTGCGCGCGGGCGGGCGCCCGGATGGGGTCGGCCTGCACGAATCCCATGGTGGCGATGGCGGAGGCGAGGGTCGTGGGCTGAAAGAAGCTGCGCCCCACGGCCAGGCGGCGCAGGTGATCGATATCCATGGACGCGTGATTATAAGATTGGCGGCATCGGCGAACGCCCATTCCGGAGAGGCGGCCGGCAACGTCACCGCCGGCCCGGATCAGCGTGACGGCCGCGACTGCACGGTGACCTTCTGGCCGCGGATCTTCGTGGCCTTGATGGCGGTGATGATGCGCTCGGCCAGCTCGTCGGGCACTTCCACCAGCGAGTAATCGTCCAGGATCCGGATGGCGCCAATCACGGCCGACGGCACGCGGGCCTCGCCCGCGATGGCGCCCACGAGGTCGGCGGGCCTGACGCCCTCGTCCTTGCCCACGCTGATGCGCAGCAGCGTCATGGGGCCCGGCTCGCGCCGATCCGTCCGGCGCGCGCCTCGGGGCTCCTCGCGGGGCGGCTGCATTTCCTCGTCCGTCGGTGATGCGCCCTTCTCGGCGCCGTCGCCGGCCATCTTGATGGCGGCCGCGGCGATGTCCATCAACTCGAATTCCTGCGCCAGCGACTCCACGATTTCGCGCACGCCCTCGAGCCCGCCTTCGGCGATGCATGCGCGGATGGCCTCCTTCGTCGCCTCGAGACGACGCTTGCGCAGGTCGGCCTCGGTCGGCAGGTTCAGGATCTCGATGCGCTGCCGGGTCAGCGCCTCCATGCCCTTCAGGTAGCGCTGCTCGCGCGGGTTGGCCAGCGTGATCGCCACGCCGTCGCGTCCGATACGGCCCGTGCGGCCGATGCGGTGCACGTACACCTCGGGCGAGGTGGGCAGGTCGAAGTTGATGACGTGCGACAGGTGGCCGATGTCGAGCCCGCGCGCGGCCACGTCGGTGGCCACCAGGATCTCGGCCTTCTCGTCGCGGAACAGCTGCATCACGCGGTCGCGCTGCTTCTGCACCATGCCGCCGTGCAGCGCCTGCGCGCCGTAGCCGTGCGCGTTCAGCGTGTCGGTGAGCTCGTCCACCTCGACGCGCGTGCGGCAGAAGACGATGGCCGACTTGGGGCTCTCGAATTCGAGGACGCGCGTGAGCGCGCCGATCTTCTGGCCCTTGCCCACGATGTAGGCCGCCTGGCGCACCTGGGGGAGCTTGCCGGCCGGCCGCTTCTCGGGCGCAATCTGCACGCGCCTGGGCGACTTCAGGTGCTTGCCGGCAATCGAGAGGATGCGCGGCGCGAACGTGGCGGCAAACAGCGCCGTCTGCCGCGTGGCGGGCGTCTCGGCGATGATGGCCGCGATGTCGTCGGCGAAGCCCATGTCGAGCATCTCGTCGGCCTCGTCCAGCACCAGCACCTCGATGGCGCCCAGCACCAGCGTCTGCCGGCGCAGGTGGTCGAGCACGCGTCCCGGCGTGCCCACCACCACCTCCGCGCCGCGGCGCAGCGCGCGAATCTGGTGGTCCATCGGCGCGCCGCCGTACACCGGCACCACGTTCAGTTGCGACCCCTTCGCGTACTTATGCAGCGCCTCGGCCACCTGCATGGCCAGCTCGCGCGTGGGCACCAGCACCAGCGCGCGCGCCTTGCCGCGCTGGGCCTTCGCGTCGTGGAGCAGCCGGTCGAGCAGCGGCAGCGCGAACGCCGCCGTCTTGCCGGTGCCGGTGGCCGCCTGCCCCAGCAGGTCGGCGCCCGAGAGCAGCACGGGAATGGCCTCGCGCTGGATGGGGGTGGGTTCTTCGTAGCCGAGCGCCGCAACCGCGGCCACGAGGGGCGCGGCCAGTCCGAGCGACGCAAAGCCTGCAGCATCGCTGGAGGGCACGGTCTTCATCCCTCCATCTTACGCGTCCTTGCTGCCAATCGCGCTCGAGCCGCGTGTGCGCGACCTCTGCGCCGGCCGGCGGAAATCAAGACGGTACAATGAGGGGGTGCGCCAGCGGCTTCCCGCCGACACCCTGAACGACCTGCCAACCGAGCCCGCCAGCCCTCGCGAGCGACGGCGCGCGGCGGTGTACATCTCGACCGTGGCGGCGCTCGTCGCGCTCGTGCTCCTGGCCGTGGTGTTCGATCAGTTCGCCGCCACCGGCGTGCTGCTGGTGGTGTTCCTCTCGTTCGTCATGGCTTACCTCATTGCCCCGGCCTCGGAGCGCTTGCGCCACGCCGCGGCCGCCACGCCGCGCGGGCGCCCCATCTCGCGCGGGCTGGCGGTGCTGGTGATTTACGGCATCCTCGGCACGCTCACCCTGCCGCTGTGGGCGTTCAACGAGGGGCAGTTCGGCCGCGCGCTGGAGCGCCTGTCGGTGCTCGTGCCCGAGCACACCGGCCGCTTCGTCAACCAGTTGCACGCCAGCGAGCGCTGGCACGAGACGCTCGGCCTGCCGATGGAGGTCAACAACACCCTCGGCGGCATGACACGCCGCGTCACGCGAGGCGTGGAACGCGAGGCGCGCGCGCTCGGCGCGGAGATGGCGGGCATCCGCCGCCTCGTGCCGTGGCTCTCGCTCGTGCCGGTGGTGGCCTTCCTGCTGCTCACCCGCTGGCACCGCTTCCGCCGCTCGACGACGCGCGTGCTGCCGACGCCGCACCTGCAGTGGCGCGGCAACGAGTTCCTGCGCAACCTCAACTCGCTGCT
>CAYJPQ010000070.1:0-17264 GCA_964372085.1 uncultured Bifidobacteriaceae bacterium
GCACCCTGCACCCCTGCACCTTGCACCCTTGCACCCCGCACCCCCCGTCGTCTTCACCATCCACAACCTCGCCTACCAGGGCATCTTCGACAAGTCGTGGGTGCCGCGCCTCGGGCTGGGCTGGAGCGACTTCACCATCCAGGGCTTCGAGTACTGGGATCGGCTGAGCTTTCTCAAGGCGGGCATCAACCTGGCGGATGCGGTGACGACGGTGAGCCCGACCTACGCCGAGGAGATTCAGCGGCCCGAGTACGGGTATGGCTTCGACGGCGTGATCCGCGCGCGCCGTGAGGCGCTCGTGGGCATCCTGAACGGGATCGACATCGACGAGTGGAACCCGGCGTCCGACCCGTACCTGCCGGCGCCGTTCGACGCCACGCGCCTGGAGGGCAAGGCCGCCTCCAAGCGCGCCCTGCTCGAGCTGTCTGGCCTGCCGGTCGACGCGGCCACGCTGGCGCGGCCGGTGGTGGGCATGGTGTCGCGCATGGTGGATCAGAAGGGCCTCGATCTCATGGCCGCCGTCGCCGCCGACCTCCCCTTGCTCGACGCCACCTTCGTCGTGGTGGGCACCGGCGAGCCGAAGTACCAGGACATGTGGACCAGCCTGGCCCGGTGGCGGCCCGACCGGTTCAGCGCGTACATCGGCTTCGACGAACGCCGCGCGCACCTGGTGGAGGCGGGCGCGGATCTCTTCCTGATGCCGTCGCGCTTCGAACCGTGCGGCCTGAACCAGATGTATAGCCAGCGCTATGGCACCGTGCCCGTGGTGCGCGCGGTGGGCGGCCTCGTGGACACGGTGCGCCCCTACAACCCGAGGAACGGGCAGGGGACCGGCTTCCTGTTCGCCTCCTACTCGCCGGGCGCGATGCTGCAGGCGCTGGGGGAGGCGCTGGCCGCGTTTCCCAACAAGAAGCTCTGGACGCGCCTGCAGAAGAACGGGATGAAGGCCGATTTTTCGTGGGCGCGCTCGGCGGCCGAATACGTGAGAGTGTATAAGAGAGTGATGGCCGCCCGGACACGGGCGCCGCGGGCTGGCATCTAAGGGACAGAGGGACTCATGGCTTCCGAGAAGGTCAAGAAATTTACGGACGCGGATTTCGGTGATTCGGTGAAGAACGGCGTGGTGTTGGTGGATTTCTGGGCGGAATGGTGCGCGCCCTGCCGTCGGCTCGAGCCCACGGTGGACCAGTTGGCCGAGGATTATGAGGGCCGCCTCACGGTGGCCAAGGTGAACATCGACGAGAATCCCATGACGCCCGGCAAGTTCATGGTGCGCGGGATTCCCACACTGCTGCTGTTCAAGAACGGCGACCTGAAAGAAACCATCGTGGGCCTGGCGGCGAAGGACGATCTCGCGAAGATGATCGACAAGCACCTGTGACGACCGCGCACCAGGTCATCATCATCGGATCGGGCCCGGCGGGCCTGACCTCCGCGCTCTACGCGGCCCGGGCCAACCTGAACCCGCTTGTCATCGAGGGCATCGAGGCGGGCGGGCAGTTGATGCTCACCACCATGGTCGAGAACTGGCCGGGCTACCGCGACGGCATCATGGGACCCGACCTCATGGCCGAGTTGCGGGCGCAGGCCGAGCGGTTCGGGGCCGAGATCATGCAGGGCGACGTGTCGGCCGTGGACCTGTCGAAGCGCCCCTTCACGCTCACGGTGGGGAAGGCCC
The DNA here is from genome assembly GCA_964372085.1 of uncultured Bifidobacteriaceae bacterium. GTDB lineage: Bacteria > Acidobacteriota > Vicinamibacteria > Vicinamibacterales > UBA2999 > 12-FULL-67-14b. The sequence continues at coordinate 1,679 of CAYJPQ010000070.1, forward strand.
AGTACACCGCCGAGGCGCTCATCGTGGCCACTGGCGCGTCGGCCAAGTGGCTCGACCTGGGCGTGGACAAGAAGCTCTCGGGCCGCGGCGTGTCGACGTGCGCCACCTGCGACGGCTTCTTCTTCAAGGGCCGCAAGGTGGCCGTCATCGGCGGCGGCGACACCGCCATGGAAGAGGCCATCTACCTGTCGAAGCTCGCCACCTCCGTCACCGTGATCCACCGGCGCGACTCGTTGCGGGCGTCGAAGGTAATGCAGGACAAGGCCCGCTCGATGCCGAACATCTCGTTCATCTGGAACAGCGAGGTGGTGGACATCAAGGACGTCGAGAAGGGCGAGGTTACATCCCTCGTGCTGCGCGACACCCAGACGGGCGCGCAGAGCGAGCTGGCGGTCGACGGCGTGTTCATCGGCATCGGCCACGTGCCGAACACGGCGCTCTTCAAGGGCCAACTGGCCTTGCACGACAACGGCTACCTGAAGACCCACGGCGGCGCCCGCACCAGCGTGCCCGGCGTGTTCGCCGCCGGCGACGTGCAGGACCACGTGTACCGCCAGGCCGTCACCGCCGCCGGCTCGGGCTGCATGGCCGCGATCGATGCGGAGCGCTTTCTCTCGGGGACGCTCCACGAGTAACTACTCGATCCACCCTCCGCCAATCACTTCGTCTCCCTCGTAAAACACCACCGCCTGTCCCGGCGTGATGGCGGTTTGCGGCGTGGCGAACTCCACTTCGGCGCGGCCGGACTCCACGGCGCGGACGCGGGCGGGGGCGGCGGGGTGGCGATGGCGGATCTGCGCGGCGAGCGGGCGCCACGTCGGGGCGGGCTCGCCCGACACCCAGTTCACGCCCGACGCCGTCAGGTGCACCCGCCCGAGCGCCTCGCGCGGCCCCACCACCACTTGCGCGGTGTCGGGTTTGATCGCCAGGACATACAGCGGCTCGGCGGCCGACAACCCCAGGCCCTTGCGCTGGCCAATCGTGAAGCGGTGCACGCCGCCGTGCGTGCCGAGCACGCGGCCGTCGGCGCCCACCACCGTGCCGGGCCGGGTGGCCTCGGGGGCCTGTCGCTCCACGAACGCGGCGTAATCGCCGTCGGGCACGAAGCAGATCTCCTGGCTGTCGGGCTTGTTGGCCACGCGCAGATGCAGGCGGTGCGCGTGGGCGCGCACCGTGTCCTTGTCGAGGTGCCCCACGGGAAACGCCGCGCGCGACAGTTGCGCCTGCGTGAGCGAGAAGAGGAAGTAGGTCTGGTCCTTTGACGTGTCGGCGCCGCGGAACAGGTGGAACCGCCCCTCGCCGTCGCGCTCCACCCGCGCGTAGTGGCCGGTGGCCAACTGCCCGGCGCCGAGGCCCAGCGCCCGGTCGAGCAGCGTGGCGAACTTCAGGTCGCTGTTGCAGTGCGAGCAGGGGATGGGCGTGCGGCCCGCCACGTACTCGCGCACGAAGTTCGACACCACGTGATCGTCGAACTGCGACTCGAAGTTCATGATGTAGTGCGGGATGCCGATGGCCGCCGCGACGCGCCGCGCGTCGTGCAGATCGTCAAGGGTGCAGCAGGCGCCGAACGCGCGCTGGCCGTCGGCCCTGGACGCGCCCTGATCATAGAGTTGCATCGACACGCCAATCACGTCATGACCCTGCTCGGCCAGCAGGGCCGCGGCCACGGACGAATCCACGCCGCCGGACATGGCTACGACGATGCGCATGTGATCACAATGCAACCACGAAGAACACGAAGCGCACGAAGCCTTTCAGAATAAGACTTCATCGTGTCCTTCGTGACCTTCGTGGTTAACGTCGTCCTCCGACAGAAGTGAGGCTTCTCAGCTTCTCCACGAGCGGCGGGAGCACGTCGAGGACGCGGTCGATGTCGGCGTCGGTGTTGCCCGCGCCCAGCGAGAAGCGGATCGACCCGAGCGTGCGCATGTGCGGCAGGCCCATGGCCTTCAGCACGTGCGAGGGCTCGAGGGTGCCCGAGGAGCACGCCGAGCCCGACGACACGGCGATGCCCGCCAGGTCGAGGCCGATCAGCACCGACTCCGCCTCGATGCGGTCGATGCTGATGTTGGTGGTGTTCGGCACGCGCGGTTCGGCGGCGCCGTTGCGCTCGGCGCCCGTCACGCGCGCCAGCACGCCGGCTTCCAGGCGGTCGCGCAACGCCGCCAGCCGCGTGGCCTCGTGGGCCATGCTCGATCGCGCCGCGTGCGCGGCCGCGCCAAACCCCACGAGTGCCGGCACGTTCTCGGTGCCCGCGCGCCGCCCCCGTTCCTGCCGGCCTCCGGCCTGGAAGGGGACCAGCCGCACGCCGCGCTTCACCCACAGCGCGCCCGTGCCCTTGGGGCCATACAACTTGTGCCCGGCGATCGTCAGCAGGTCCACGCCGAGCGCGCCCACGTCCACCGGGATCTTGCCGGCGGTCTGCACGGCATCGGTGTGGACCAGCGCGCCGCGCTCGTGCGCCAACGCGGCCATCTCGGCCACGGGCTGGATGGTGCCCAGCTCGTTGTTGGCATGCATCACCGACACGAGCGCGGTGTCGTCGGTCAGGGCCTCGCGCAGCCGCTCGGGCGACACGATGCCCGAGTGATCCACGGGCAGCACGGTCACGCGCCATCCGCGGCGCGCCAGGGCCTTGGCGGTGTTCAGCACGGCTTCGTGCTCGATGGCGGTGACGATCAGGTGGCGCCGCCCGGTGGGTTCCAGGGCCTCGGCGGCGCCACGAATGGCCATGTTGTCGCTCTCCGTGCCGCCGCCGGTAAAGACCACGTCCGAGGCCTCGGCCCCGATAAGGGCGGCCACCGATGCTCGCGCCTCGTCCAGGGCGGCTTTGGCCTGTTGACCGAAATGATGCACGCTGGAGGCGTTGCCCCAGGTCTCGGTGAGGGCGCGCGCCATCCGATCAACCGCGCGCGGGTCGAGTGGCGTGGTGGCGTTGTGGTCCAGGTAGATGCGCATGTGGCGAAAACAGGATCGTAACATTCCTGCTAAATATCGACAATAAAAGGACTAGACAACGCTTTGCATCCACTTTTATACTGGCGGGACTTCGAGTAGCCAGAAGCCCACCCCCCGGGTTTCATTCTTTGAATCAACCCTCGAGCCTGGTTTCCGGCAGAGGGGGAGGTTTTCAGCGATGTGGAAGCGTGACGAGTCTGTCAAGCCGGCCACGCCATCGGCGCCCACCCCGGTTGCGTCGTCGGCGCCTGTGCCAGCGGCGCCTGCTCCCAGCGAGCCGCGGGTTGCCAAGATCGAGAGGGACAACGTGCAAATCGGCAGCATCGGCAAGTCGGTCATCATCAAGGGCGAGTTGAGCGGAAGCGAAGACCTCACGATCGAAGGCCAGGTCGAAGGCAAGATCGATCTCAAGGACAACGTGCTGACCATTGGGCCCAACGGCAAGATCAGGGCCGAGGTGTTCGCGAAGTCGGTGGTGGTGCTCGGCGAAGTGGCGGGCAACGTGACGGCCTCGGAGAAGGTGGACATCCGCGACAACGGCTCGGTGGACGGCGACATCGCCTCGCCGCGCGTGGCGATCGCCGAAGGCGCGCACTTCCGCGGCTCGGTAGACATGCAGCGGGGCTCCGCGAAGCCCGCGGCCAAGCCGCCCGCCCCCGTGCAGCCGGGCGGACAGCCGCAGGGTCAGAAGGTCGGCGCCTAGCGCCGGCCCACTCACGCGAACCGGGGAGGCATGGCCGAAGCGCGCTCTCTCACCGATCTGTTTTCGTTCCTCGGCCCGCGCCGTGTGGCCGAGGGCGATGGGGGTGTCGATGCGGGCACGGCCGCCGCGGCCGACCTCACCCATCCCACCAAGGCGCTGCAGAAGTTCCTGGGCGGTCTCCACGCGCGCGACAACCCGCTGATCGTCGACCTCGGGCCCGTGGTGGGCAGCAACGTGACGTTCTTCGGCGAGCAACTGGGCTGCCGCATCCGCGTGGAAGACGTGGCCGCCGACATCGACCGGCACATCAAGCAGGGTACGCCGGAGCAGCTCGGGGCCTTCTTCGGCGGCCGCTTCACGCAGGCCCCCGAGAGCGTGGACGGCATCCTGTGCTGGGACGTGCTCGACTACCTGGATCGTCCCGCGGCCCAGGCGCTGGCGACCGCGCTGACCCGGCTGCTGCGCCCCGAGGGCTACCTGCTGGGGTTCTTCAGCACGGCCGGCGAGGCGCGCGATCCCGTCTACACGAAATACTCGGTGGTGGACGCGTCCACGCTTCGGTATCGCACCTACCCGGGTCTGAAGGCCCGCCAACGCAGCCTGCTGAACGGCGACATCATCCGCCTGTTCAAGGATCTCCGGGTCACCGATTCGTTTCTCATGAAGAACAGCGTGCGCGAGATGTTGTTCCGCAAGCCCGCGCCCCGGGTGTAACCTCAGACCGTGGCCCGCCCCACGGTTGCCTTCCTCAGCGATTTCGGCACCCGCGATCATTACGCCGGCACCCTCAAGGCGGTGGTGCTCGGTGTGTGCCCCGACGCCACGCTGGTGGACATCGGCCACGAGATTGCGCCGCACGACGTGCTGGGCGGCGCCCTCGAGCTGGCCGCCTGTTATCGCTACTTCCCGCCGGGCGCCATCTTCCTGGTGGTGGTCGATCCGGGCGTGGGGTCCGCGCGGCGCGGCATCGCGGTCGAGGCCGGCGAGTACCGGTTCGTGGCGCCCGACAACGGCGTGCTGTCGGCCGTGCTGGCCGAGACGCCGGCCAAGCGGGTGGTAGAGCTCACCGAGCGCAAGTATGCGCGGCCCACGGTGAGCCGCACGTTCGAGGGGCGCGACCGTTTTGCGCCCGCGGCCGGCTGGCTGGCCAAGGGCGTCAACCTGGTGTCGCTCGGGCGGCCCATCTCCGATTACGTGGTGCTCGACCTGCCACGGCCCGTGGCGGGAGACGACTGCCTCACTGGCGAGGTGGTGCGGGTCGACCGGTTCGGGAACCTCGTCACCAACATCGATCGGCGCACCTTCGAGCAGGTCGCCCGCGAGGGTCCGGTGGACGTCGCCATCGGTGACCGCGGCGTGGCCCGCCTGGTGGCGACCTACGCCGAGGCGCCGGCCGGCGAGCCATGCGCCCTGTTTGGCAGCACGGACCACCTGGAAATCGCGGTGAATGCCGGCGACGCGGCGGTGGCTCTGGGCGTGGGCCGGGGCGCGGTGGTCACCGTGAGGCGTGGCGGCTGACGCCGCGGATCTGCTACGATTTGCCGTTTTGGGCTCGTCGCCTCCGGCACCGCTTATGGCTCCTTCATCATCGAGACCTGCCATGGAATCTGATCTCTCACTCGAGTTCCTCCGCGTCGTCGAACAGGCGGCGATTGCCTGCGCGCACACCATGGGGCAGGGCGACCGTCACCTCTCCGACCAGGCGGCGGTGGAAGCCATGCGGCACGAGCTCGACACGGTGCCCATCGACGGCACCATCGTGATCGGCGAGGGCGAGCGCGACGACGCCCCCATGCTCTACATCGGCGAGAAGGTGGGCATGGCGCACCAGGCCAATGCCAATGGCCGGTCGTGGGACCAGGTGGACATCGCCGTCGACCCGCTCGAGGGCACCAACCTCTGCGCCACCGGGGCCGCCAACGCGATTGCGGTGCTGGCCGCGTCGGAGAGCGGCGGCCTGTTGCACGCGCCCGACATGTACATGGAGAAGCTGGTGGTGGGGCCGGCCAGCAAGCACCTGGTTGACCTTGACGCGCCGGTGCGCGACAACCTGCGGACCATCGCGCGGAGCCTGGGCCGCCAGGTGGATGAGCTCACGGTGGTGGTGCTCGACCGGCCGCGGCACGAGACGCTGATCAAGGATATCCGCGCCACGGGCGCCCGCATCCGCCTGATCGGCGACGGCGACCTGTCGGCCGGCATCGCGGCGGCGGTGGCGGGTTCGGGCGTGCACGCCGTGATGGGGACGGGCGGCGCGCCGGAGGGCGTGATCACCGCGGCGGCCATGCGCTGCCTGAACGGCGAGATTTTCGCGCGGCTGGTCGTGGCCAAGCCGGGCGACGAGGAGCGGAGCAAGGCCATGGGCATCGACATGAAGAAGGTCTACACGTCGCAGGACCTGGCGTCGGGCCGCGACGTGATCTTCGCCGCCACGGGCGTGACCGACGGCACGTTGATGCGGGGCGTGCGCTTCTTCGGCGAGGGCATCCGCACGAGCTCGGTCATCATGCAGACCAACCCGCACCGGATCCGTTTCGTGGACAGCATCCAGGTGTACCCGGGCCCCACCATCAAGATCCGCTTCTAATTGACCGAACGCGAGGCGCGCCAGAACGTCTTTGCCGCGGCGGCGGCGGGCTGCATCGGCTTCACCGGCTTCACGCTGGTGATGCCGTTCCTGCCGCTCTACATCGCGGAGCTTGGCACGTCCGACCTGGGCGAAGTCGCCATGTGGACGGGGCTCACGTTGGGCGCGACGCCCGCGGTGACGGCCATCAGCGCGCCGCTCTGGGGCCGCGTGGGCGACCGCTACGGCTCGAAGGTCCTGGTCATCCGCTCGCTCATCGCGTTCATCCTCACCAAGGCCGCCATGGCGTTTGTCACCGCGCCGTGGCAACTGTTTGCCTTGCGCGCGCTGCTGGGCGTGTTTGCCGGCTACGGAGCCCTCACCATCTCGATGGCCGCCGAGTCGGCGCCGCGCGAGAAGATGGCGCAGGCGATCGGCTTCGTGCAGACGGGTCATCGGCTCGGGCCCGCCATCGGCCCGGTGATCGGGGGCCTGCTGGCGCCGGCGGTCGGCCTCCGCAACGCGTTCCTGGCGGCGTCGGCGTTCTACGTCGTGGCGCTCGTCAGCATCATCGTCCTGTATCGCGAGCCGCGGGAGGGCAAGCCGCGGGCGGAGGTGCGCGGCGGCCGCGAGGTGTTCGCGCACCTGCTGAGCCTGCCCGGATTCCTGCTGGCGCTGGTCGTGATCTTCGGCCTGCAGACGGTGGATCGCAGCTTCGGTCCCGTGTTGCCGCTCTATGTGGCTCAGCTTGGCGTCGTCGAGGCACGCGTGCCCATCGTGACGGGCATCCTGTTTTCGCTGGGCGCCCTGTCGGCGGCGTTCGGCCACCACCTGGCCGGCCGCCTGCTCGATGTGCGCCCGGCCCGATCGGTGATCGTGACCGCCGTGGCGGCGGCCGCCGCGGCCGTCGCCACGATCGTGGTGGCGCCCACGCTGTGGCTGGTGGGCGCGGCGATGATCGTGTCGGGCGTGTCGATTGGGGTGGCGACCACCACCGTCTATGCGGTGGCCGGATCGCTGCTGCCGCAGGACGCGCACGCGACGGGGTTCGGGTTCATGACCACCGCCTCACTGGTGGGGCTGGCCGTGAGCCCGGTGGCGTCGGGCTTCATCGGCGGCGCGGGGCTGCGGATGGTCTTCGTCGTCGACGTGCTGCTGCTCGTGGCGTTGAGCGTGGTGGTGGCGAGGCGGATGCCGGCCCGCCGGTGACGACCGCGTGCTAAAATCCGCAAGCAGCATGAACACTCGGCGTCCCGTGCTCGTGGAGCGAGCCGCGCTAGTCGGCCTGGTCACGGGCGGCGCGCGACGGGTCGACGCGGAACATTCCCTCGAAGAGCTGGATGGCCTGGCCGAAGCCGCGGGCGCGCGCGTGGTGCTGCGCGTCCTGCAGGAACGGCCGCGGCCCGATTCGGCCACCTTCCTCGGCAGCGGCAAGGTGGACGTGCTGGCCGCCGCGGCCGTCGAGGCCGGCGTCGATCTCGTCATCTTCGACAACGAACTGTCCCCGGCGCAACTGCGCGAGCTCACCAAGCGGCTGGGCCGCAAGGTGGTGGACCGCACCCAGCTCATCCTCGACATCTTCGCGCGCCGGGCGCGCACGCGTGAAGGCAAGCTGCAGGTGGAGCTGGCCCAGCTCAAGTACTTGCTGCCGCGCCTGGTGGGCGCCGGCCCCGAGCTGTCGCGGCTCGGCGGCGGCATCGGCACGAGGGGCCCGGGCGAAACGAAGCTCGAGGCCGACCGGCGCCGCATCCGCGTGCGCATGAAGGTGCTGCAGGACGACATCGACGTGGTGCGCCGGCGGCGCACGCAGTTGCGCGAGCGCCGGCACAAGGTGGACGTGCCCACCGTGGCGCTGGTGGGCTACACCAACGCCGGCAAGACCACGCTCTTCAACCGGCTCACCAAGTCGGACGCCGAGGCGTCGAATGCCCTCTTCGTGACGCTGGACCCGTTGGTGCGCCGCGTGTCGCTGCCCGATCGGCGCGAGCTGTTGTTGAGCGACACCGTGGGCTTTATCGATCGCCTGCCGCATACGCTGGTGGCGGCGTTTCGCGCCACGCTCGAAGAGACGGCCGATGCCGACCTGGTGCTGCACGTGATCGACGCCGCCAACCCGGAACGCGAGCGGCACGTGGCCGCCGTGACGCGGGTGCTCGAGGAGGTGGGCGCCCACGTGGTGCCGCGCATCGAGGTCTACAACAAGGTGGACCAACTGTCGCCCGACGAGCGCCGCCGCGTGCAGGAGGCCGACCCGTCGGCCATCCTGATTTCCGCCACTACCGGGCAGGGCTGTGACGACCTCCTCGAGGTGGTGGCCTCCCGGGTGGCGCTCGACCAGCAGCGCGTGAGCATCGAGCTGGACCTGGCCGATCCCGACCAGGCCGCCCGTCTCGCGTGGATCTATCGCCACGCCACGGTCCATAGCCATGCCGCCATGGACAACCGCGTCACCCTCGAGGCGGACGTGCCGCGCCGGCTGCTGCCGCTGCTAGGGGTCATCACCCCCGTGAAGACGGGAGGGCGCCGTGGGTGATTACGTACGGGCCACAGAGACACAGAGACACAGAGGAACTCCCATACCTCACAAAGGCCTGCGGCCGCTCAACGGCAGGGGCGTTTGGAGGATTTGGTATGTCTCTGTGTCTCTGTGTCTCTGTGGCCTGTACGTAGCAGGTTGTGCCCCCAAGGCGCCGCCCGCGGTGGCGGGCGCGCCGGCGCATCCCGAGTTCGTGTTTCCCGCCTCACCGGAAGGCGCCGCGGCGGGGCAGGTGAACCGCATCGATCGCGGGTGGCGGTTCCTGCAGGTGGGCGATGTCCGCAATGCCGAGCGCGAGTTCGGCGCGGCCATCAAGCAGCAGCCGGCCTTCCACCCGGCGGAGACCGCCCTGGGCTACGTGGCCCTGGCCCGCAACAACGCGAGGGACGCCGCCGGGCGGTTCGATCGGGCCCTGCAGGCCGATGGCGAGTACGTGCCGGCCCTCGTGGGCCGCGGGCAGGCGATGCTCGAACTGGATCGCGCGGTCGACGCCCTGCTCAGTTTCGAGGCGGCCCTGGCGAAGGACCCGTCCCTGACGGACTTGCGCAGCCGCATCGACGTGTTGCGCTTCCGCGCCACCCAGGCGGAGTTGGCCCGGGCCAAGTCGGCCGCCGACGCGGGCCGCTTCGACGAGGCCCGCACCGCCTACGCGCAGGCCATCGCCGCGTCGCCCGATTCGGCGTTCCTCTATCGCGAGCTGGCCGGCGTCGAACAGAAGGCCGGCCAGACCCGGCAAGCCCTGGATCACTACCGGCGCGCGGCGGAGATGGACGCCACCGATGCGCGCTCGCTGGCGGCCGTCGGGCAGATCCTCGACGCGCAGGATGACGTCGTGGGGGCGCTGTCGGCGTACGAGCGCGCGCGCGCCATCGACCCCGCGGAGGTGCCAGACGCCGTCCTGGCGCGCGTGCGGTCGCGCGTCGCGCTGGCCAAGCTGCCCGCGGAGTACCGCGCCATCCCGTCCGCCCAGGTGGTGACGCGCGCCGAGGTGGCGGCCCTCATCGGCAACCGCCTCCAGGCGGTGGTGGCGCGCGCCCGGCCCCGGCAGGTGATCATCACCGACATCCGCGGCCAGTGGGCGGAGGCGTGGATCAACGCCGTGGTGCGGGCGGGCATCATGGAGATGCTGCCCAACTACGAGTTCGATCCGGCCGGCCGCTTGCGGCGGGGCGACCTGGCGCTGATCGCGTCGCGCGTGCTGGCGCTGGTGGCGGCCGACAAGCCCGAGTTGGGCCCGAAGTGGGCCGGGGCCAAGGTGACGGTGAGCGACCTGTCGACGTCGCACCTGAGCTTCCCGGCCGTGTCGACGGTGGTGGCGGCCGACGTGATGCCGCTGCGCGGCGGCGCCTTCGACCTGCTGCGCGGCGTCACCGGCGCGGAGGCCGTGGAGGTGGTGGGCCGCCTCGAGGCGCTGGCGCGGCCATGACGACGCCGATCTTCACCATCGCGAACCAGCTCACGCTGCTTCGCATGTTGCTCATCCCGGCGTTCGTGCTGTTCGTGCTCTACGGGGAGTTCGGGTGGGCCCTGGCCACCTTCGTCACCGCCGGCCTCACCGACCTGCTCGACGGCCTGGCCGCGCGCGTGGCGGGCCAGAAGAGCGACCTGGGCGCGTGGCTCGACCCCGCCGCGGACAAACTGCTGCTGATGACCACCTTCGTGGTGCTGACGCTGCCCAACATCGGCCTCGTCAACCGCGTGCCGCTGTGGCTCACCGTGCTCATCATCAGCCGCGACGTGGGCATCGTCCTCACCGTGGCCATCGTGAACCTGGCGGTGGGGCCGCGGACCTTCCGGCCCTCACCGTTGGGCAAGGCCGCGACCGCCATCTTCATCATCACCTGCGTGGTCGTGATGTATTTCAACTACCTGGGATACCCGTCGCCCTGGGTGGACGTGGCCGTGTGGATCTCGCTGGTGGTGACGCTGGCGAGCGGCGTCGACTACGTCTGGCGCATCGCCCGCATCATCAACCGGGGTTAGCCCTACGTGCGTCCGCGCCGTCCCCGTGGCCCTACGCGCTGGCCGAAGCGGGACTGCCCACCCGGGCCGCGAGGGCGCCACGAGCCGCCGGCGGGCCGGGGCCGGGGCCGGCGGTCGTTGGCCGGGGGCTTATCCGCCTGCGTGTTCGGCCGCGCTTCCGCCGACTGCGCCACGGCCACCAGCCCTTCCAGCTTCTTGCGCGTGATGCCGCGGCCCAGGAAGCGTTCGAGCTTCTTGAGGTTGTCCTGGTCTTCGTGCGTGATGAAGCTGATGGCGTCGCCGATGGCCTGCGCGCGGCCCGTGCGGCCGATGCGGTGCACGTAGTCCTCGGGCTGGGGCGGGAAGTCGTAGTTGATGACGTGCGAGATGCCGTCCACGTCGATGCCGCGGGCGGCGATGTCGGTGGCGATGAGCACGCGCACCTCGCCCGACTTGAAGCGCTTGAGCGCGGCGATGCGCTGGCCTTGCGTGCGGTTGGAATGCAGCGTCGCCGTGATCAGGCCTTCGTGACCGAGCTTCTTCGCCAGCCGGTCGGCGCCGTGCTTGGTGCGCGTGAACACCAGCACGCTCTCGAGCGCGGCGTCCTTCAGCAGGTGCACGAGCGCGCCCACCTTGCCCCCGGGCGACACCTCCACCATCCACTGCGTGACGGCCTCGGCCGGCGCCGAGCGCGCGCCGATCTGCACGAGCGCGGGGCTCTTCAGGAACTCCCTGGTCACCGCCTCGATCTCCTTCGACATCGTGGCCGAGAACAGCAGCGTCTGGCGTTGCCTGGGCAGCGCGGCGACGATTTTGCGGATGGGCGGCAGGAAGCCCATGTCGAGCATGCGGTCGGCCTCATCGAGCACCAGCACCTCGAGGTCGGCGTAAGTCACGTGCCGCTGGTCCATCAGGTCGATCAGCCGGCCCGGCGTGGCGACGACGATGTCGACACCCTGGCGGAGGGCGCGAATCTGGGGGGCCTCGCCGACGCCGCCGTAGATGGTGGCGCACTTCAGCGGGAGGTGGCGCGCGTAGGCCCGCACGTTCTCCTCGATCTGCACCACCAGCTCGCGCGTGGGCGCCACCACCAGCACGCGCAGGTGGCGCTTCGGCGGGGCGCCGCCCAGCCGCTCGAGCAGCGGCAGCACGAAGGCGGCGGTCTTGCCCGTGCCCGTCTGCGCCACGCCAATGAGGTCTTTTCCCTCGAGGATGACGGGGATGGCCTTGGCCTGGATGGGCGTGGGCTCGACGTAACCGAGTTCGGCAATCGCCTGGGTGATCCTGGGGCCCAGACCAAGCGTCGTGAATGGCAACCTAGCGTCCCGTGACTTTCGAGCGGAAGTACTCGATGGTGCGGCCCAGCCCCTGCTCGAGCGTGACCTTGGGTTCCCAGCCCAGGAGCGTGCGCGCGCGGGTGATGTCGGGCTGGCGCACCTTCGGATCGTCGGTCGGCAGCGGCCGGTAGACGATGCGGCTGCTCGCGCCGGTCATCTTGATGATGAGCAGGGCAATCTGCTCGATCGTCATCTCCTGCGGGTTGCCGATGTTGATCGGATCGTTTTCCGTCGAGTGCATCAGCCGGATGATGCCGTCCACCAGGTCGCTGATGTAGCAGAAGCTGCGCGTCTGGCGGCCGTCGCCGAACACCGTGACATCGTCGTTGACCAGGGCCTGGGAGATGAACGCCGGCACCGCGCGGCCGTCGCGGATGCGCATGCGCGGGCCGTACGTGTTGAAGATGCGGACGATCTTGGTGTCGACGCCGTGGTAGCGGCGGTAGGCCACGGTGATGGCCTCGGCAAACCGCTTGGCCTCGTCGTACACGCCGCGCGGGCCGATGGGGTTCACGTTGCCCCAGTAGGTCTCCTTCTGCGGGTGCTCCAGCGGGTCGCCGTACACCTCGGAGGTGGACGCCAGCAGGAAGGTGGCCCCCTTGGCCTTGGCGAGGCCGAGCGCCTTGTGCGTGCCGAGTGCGCCCACCTTGAGGGTGGGGATGGGCAGTTCCAGGTAGTCGATGGGGCTGGCCGGGCTGGCCCAGTGCAGCACGAAGTCGACCGGGCCCTCCACGTCGATGTAGTTGGTGACGTCGTGCCGGATGAACTGGAAGTCGCGGTCGCGCAGGTGCGCGATGTTGGCCAGATCGCCGGTCAGCAGGTTGTCGATGCCCACCACCGAGAAGCCGCGGTCGAGCAGGGCCTCCGAGAGGTGCGATCCGATGAAGCCGGCGGCGCCGGTGATGACTGCGCGCGGCATGCTAGGTGGCCGACCTGTGCGGGACGAGCACGCGAAGCAGGGTGAGCCACATGATCTTCAGGTCCAGGGTCACCGACCAGTTCTCGATGTAGTAGAGGTCGTACTCGATGCGTTTCTCGAGCGACGTGTTGCCGCGCCAGCCGTTGACCTGCGCCCAGCCCGTGATGCCGGCCTTCACCTTGTGGCGCAGCATGTACTGCGGAATGCGGTGCTTGAACTGCTCCACGAAGTAGGGGCGCTCGGGACGCGGCCCGACGATGGACATCTCGCCCTTGAGGACGTTCCAGAACTGCGGCCACTCGTCCAGGTCGTGAGCGCGCAGCCACGCGCCGATGGGCGTGGCCCGCGGGTCGTTCTCGTCGGCCCACACCGGGCCGGTGTCGTTCTCGGCGTCGAGCGGCATGGTGCGGAACTTGTAGACCGTGAACTGCCTGCCGTCGAGGCCCATGCGCTCCTGCGAATAGAACACCGGGCCCGGCGATCCGCGCTTGATGAGCCACGAGATGATGAGCCCGGGCCCGAGCATCGCCAGCAGCGCGGCCGACGAGGCCAGGATGTCGAGCACGCGCTTGATGAACGCGCTCACGCCCTGTAGGGGCACGTCGTTCAGGTTGATCACCGGGACGCCGTCGAGATCCTCGAGCCGCGCGCGCAGCGCGATGAACTGCAGCAGGTCGGGCACCACCTTGACGTCCACCCCTTCCCGCGACGTGGACTCCACCAGGTCGAGCAGCTTCATGTGCTCCTCGAGCGGCAGCGCCACGTACAAGTGGTCCACCTTCTCGCGGGCCACGATGTCGGCGGCCTCGGTCAGCGAGCCCAGCAGCGGCAGGCCCCGGTAGCCGAGGTGATCGCCGCCGGCCCTGTCGTCGACGAAGCCCACGATCTGGTAGCCCAGCTCGCGGTGCTCGAGGATGCGGTCGGCCACCACGCGGCCCAGGTCGCCGGCGCCCGCAATGAGGATGCGGCGCAGGCCGACGCCGGCAATCCAGCGCCGCTCCAGGGCCTCGCGGATGAACTTGCGCGACAGGTAGCCCATCGCGATGTTCAGCACGAGGAAGACCGCCCACACCGGCTGCGACACCTCGTAGGCGCCGCGGTCCTTCAGTTCCTGCGGCACCCAGTAGGCCTGGAAGTAGAGCGTGGCCACCAGCCCCAGCCCCACGGCGAAGATGCTGCCGACGAGCACGTTGAAGAAGTCGTCGATGCGCGACCGGCCGCGCCGCAGGCGGTAGAGCCCCTGCAGGTGGAAGCCCAGGGGGACCACCACCGCGATGAAGGGCAGCACGTTCAGGTACTGCTCCAGGGGCGGCTGGCCCTTGGTGGCGGCCATCAGGCCCGACTCGAACCGCACCACGTAGGCGAGGATGAAGGCCACCATGCCCAGCACGGCGTCGGTGGCTACGTGGAAGGCCACGAGGAGGCGGTTGTGGCGCCTTACCATCGGTGACCTGCCGGGGCGGCGAGCGTCTCGTCGATCACGCGCTCGAGGGCGGCCGAGAACCGGGCGCGCGAGAAGCCCTCGGCATGGGCCCGGATGCGGCGGCTGTCCCACGGCGTGGACGCCGCGCGCGTGAGCGCGGCCGCCAGCGACTCGACACGGGTGTCGGGCACCAGCAGGCCCGTCTCACCGTCGATCACCGTGTCGAGCGCGCCGCCGCGGCCCAGCGCCACGACCGGGCGCCCGCACGCCTGCGCCTCGACCGGGACGATGCCGAAGTCTTCTTCACCGGGAAGAACGGTGGCCATGGAGCGGCGATACAGCTCGCGAATCTCGTCGTTGGTGCGCCAGCCGGCCAGCTCGATGCCGTCGCCGGCCAGCTCCGCCAGGCGCTCGCGCTCGGGACCCTCGCCCACCACCGTGAGGTTCACGCCGGCCTGCCGGGCCGCCATCATCGCGAGATCCACGCGTTTGTAAGGCACAAGGGCCGACACCACCAGGAAGTTGGGACGGTTCGCCGGGCTTGTCGTGGCGCCCGGGGCCGGATCGGGGTGGAAGAAGTCGGTATCGACCGGTGGATGCACAAGGGTCGACTCCCGATTATAGTACAGCGCGATCCTCCGCGCAACGTGCTGAGAATTAGCCAGATAGCGGTGTACACGGCCCGAGGTCGCACGGTCCCAGCGGGCCAGGCCCGCCAGCACCGGCCTCAGCATCCAACTGGCCAGGGTCCCCACCTGATCGGGTCCGAAGTAGGCGTCGAACTGGTCCCACGCGTACCGCATGGGCGTGTGGCAGTAGCAGAGGTGCCGGGCCCGCCCGGTGGCCACCACCGACTTGGCGGCGCAGTGGCTGGTGCTGACGACCAGGTCGTAGCGATCGAGGTCGAACTGCTCGATGGCGAACGGGAACAGCGGCAGGTAGTGCCGGTAGTAGCGGCCGGCGGAGGGCAGCCACTGGATGGGCGACCGCACCACGCGGCGGCCCTCGATGGTGGGGGAGGTGGCGCCCGGCACCTGCACCAGCGTGAAGAGGTCGGCGGCGGGGAACAGCTCGCAGAGGACCTCGAGGGCCTTCTCACCCCCGCGCATGCCGGTGAGCCAGTCGTGGACGAGGGCGACGCGCACGGGGCGATCATACTCGGCCTTCGGTGGGCGCCCCTCC
>CAYJPQ010000071.1:0-7050 GCA_964372085.1 uncultured Bifidobacteriaceae bacterium
TGGCGGGCGGAACCTCCGGGCTGCGTCGCGCGTCTGTCTAGAGAGGAGGCCTGCCGCCATGCCCGTCACGCTCAGCACCACCCCGTCCATTGAAGGCAAGCGCATCACCAAGTACTGCGGCATCGTCACCGGCGAGGCCATCCTGGGCGCCAACATCTTCAAGGACCTGTTCGCGGGCATTCGCGACATCGTGGGCGGCCGCTCGGCCACCTATGAGCGGGAGCTGCGCAAGGCCCGCGATCTGGCCATCGGCGAGCTGTCGCAGAACGCCGCCGACCTGGGCGCCAACGCCGTGGTGGGCATCGACCTCGACTACGAGACCGTGGGCGGCCAGGGCAGCATGCTGATGGTCACCGTCAGCGGCACCGCCGTCGTCGTCGAATAGGGCGGCCGGCCCTATTCGTGCTTCTGGAGGAGGGCGAGGTCCAGCAGGTCCTGCGGCCGGCCGGCTGAGGCCTTGTTCCTCAGCAACTCGGCGCGTCCGATGATCCAGATGGCCTGGTCGCCAAACGTTGACGGCGTTCGGTTTGGCCAGGCATCCTCGAATGTCACCCCGTCGATCTGGGTGGCGAGGTCGATGCGATTGGGGGCCACCCCGATCTGCAACACAGCTCCGGGATGGACGAAGTCGGCTTCGCTGACACCGGCCAGCGGGGCGCCGAATGCCTGGAGGGCGGCGAACACCCGCAGCGCGTTGGCGGGCGTCGCGCCAACCCAGACGTCGAGGTCCTTCGTGAAGCGCGGTTCGGCGTAGAACGCCACCGCGTGCGCGCCCACGACCAGGTACTCAGCGCCCGCGTCGTTCAACGCGGCAAACAGATCTCTGAAGTCGCGGTTCACCATCTGCGCCGCCTCTCCAGGCCATCCACTCCACCACCATGTCCCACATCAGTTCCACCCGCTGCGCAGGTGGAACGGCACGCCAGAACTGGCGGTCGAACTCCCCATCGTCGACGGTGCGGAGGAGTCGTGAGGAGCCCGCGAGTCGCTCTGACCGGCGATTCATGACACCCCGTATTGTACTCGCCCACGGGCGCCACGGCCGTGGTGCCACCGACCGACATGTTCTGGGGCGACCGGATGGCGCAGGTGGCCGACCCATTCGGGCACAAGTGGGCCATTGCCACGCACACGGAAGACGTGTCGCCCGAGGAGATGGAGAAGCGCATGGCCGCGATGGGCGGTTAGGACGCTGGCGCGCGGCGGGGCGGTTCAGCTACAGTGTCGCGCATGCTGAGCCTCCTCGCCGTCGCCTTCGCCCTCTCGCTCGACGCGCCCCAGGCGCAAGCCCCCGCGCCCGCCGCGGTGCCCGCGCCCGCCCTGTTCATCAGCAAGGAAGAACACGAGCGCGTGCTGAAGGAGCAGATCACGAAGAACGTGGTCGACCAGCCGGTGAAGTGGGGCGGCGTGCTGGGCGGTTTGGCATCGGTGGCCACGCTGCACCGCGTGAAGCCCGAGACCTCGTCGCTCGTTCACGACACGATGACCGAGAGCTACTACATCCTCTCGGGATCGGGCACGCTCGTGACCGGCGGCGCCATCACCGATGTGAAGCCGATCGATCTCACGCGCCTCAATGCCGGCGTCGGCAAGTCGGGCACGCGCCAGGGCGGCGTGAGCCAGAAGGTGAAGCCCGGCGACGTGGTCGTGATACCGGCGGGCACGCCGCACGGCTTCAGCGAGCTCGACGGGCCGATCAGCTACCTGGTGTTCCGGTTCCTGGCCACGCCCAAGTAGCCAGGCCACGGAAGCACGGAAGCACGGAGCCGACGTGGGGGAGGGTCCCCCGCGGCTCCCAGGCTCTTTGCCAGAGAATCCGCCAGAAGGCCCTTCGGGAGCAAGCCGCCTGCCACTCTAGAGCAGGCGGCTGACGGCCTTGATGAACCGTTCGAAGTCGCCGAGGTCCTTGCCCAAGACACGGTAGACGCGGTGGCGATCGATCTCGAGGTACTCGTGTACCAGGATGTTGCGAAATCCCGCCATCGGCCCGAGCTTCTTCGCCAGGGACGCCGGCAACACCTTGCGCCGGGCGAGCAGGGCGAACAGTTCGACGTTGTCCGCGGGCAGGCCCAGATTCATGTCGGCGACGATGTGGTTGCTGATGTCGAGCACGGCCTGGACGGCGAGCTGCAGGTAGCGCTCGGCGTTGCCGTAGACGAGCGGGTCGGTCACGAATCGGCGCTCATCGGCCATGCCGCGGATCTTCCCGAGCAGCGCAAGGTACTCGCGCAGCTTGGCGATGCGCGCCTGGACCACCAGCCGATCAACCAACGATTCGTCCCTCCCGGACGTGCTTCTTGAGATAGCGAATGTGGGTTTCGAGCATCGGGAGCGCGTCGGCGTACCGGCCGGCCGTTCTCACCTGAAAGCGAACGCGGGCGGAGGGTGAGCGCTCGAAGACGAGCCGCCCCTTCGACAGCACGCGATGGGCGAGCAGCGGCGGGGCCTCGTTCAGGACCACGACGTCGACGTCCGACCGCCCGAGCGCCGAGCCCAGATCGCCCATCAGCTTCAGCCGGTACGACAGGGCCCTGTCCGCCCTCAAGGGGCGGGCGAGGAGCACGGCGACGTCGACGTCGCTATCGCGACGTGCACGGCCCGTTGCGGCTGAGCCGAACACGTACGCGGCCTGGATCTCACGACGCCGCTGAACACACCGTGCGACGCCACGCGAGACTGCCGCCAATGCCGAAACACCCACACGCGTATTCTACGCCCTTCACTGAGTGCGAACGACCGCCGGCCGGCGCCCCGGCTTGTTTCTTGCAATCTGATATCGTCGAGCCCGGCTCGGGAGGTCGACGTGTCGGATCCAGGCACCCTGGTCTTTGCCGCGCGGAACCTCACCAAGGTCTACCCGATGGGGGAGGTCGAGGTGCAGGCCCTGCGGGGCGTGGATTTCGACCTGTACGCGGGCGAGTTCGTCGTGCTGCTGGGGCCGTCCGGTAGCGGCAAGTCGACGCTGCTCAACATCCTGGGCGGCCTCGACGTGCCCACGTCGGGGCACGTCGTCTATCGTGACCACAACCTCACCACCGCCGGGGAGGCGGCACTGACGGAGTACCGGCGCGACCACGTCGGCTTCGTCTTCCAGTTCTACAACCTCATCCCCAGCCTCACCGCGCGCGAGAACGTGGCGCTCGTCACCGAGATTTCCCGCAATCCCATGACGCCCGAAGAGGCGCTGGCCATCTGCGGCCTCGAGGAACGCCTCGACCACTTTCCCGCGCAGTTGTCGGGCGGCGAGCAGCAGCGCGTGGCCATTGCGCGCGCCATCGCCAAGCGGCCCGACGTGCTGCTGTGCGACGAGCCCACCGGCGCGCTCGACATCACCACGGGCGTGGTGGTGCTCGAGGCCATCGCCGCCGTGAACCGCGAGCTCGGCACGGCCACGGTGGTGATCACGCACAACGCCGCCATCGCGGGCATGGCCGATCGGGTGGTGCGGCTCGCCGACGGCCGCGTGGCCGGCATCGAGCGCAACACCGCCAAGATCACGGCGAGGGAGCTGTCATGGTGACCCGGCGAGGCACCACTAAAGTGGCGCCCTACATTTCGGCGCTCGACCGCAAGCTGCTGCGCGACCTGTGGGAGATGAAGGGCCAGGCGCTGGCGATTGCGGCGGTGATTGCCGCCGGCGTCACGATGTTCGTCACCTACCTGTCGAACTTCGATTCACTCGATCGCACGCTCAGGAATTACTACGAGCGCGAGCGCTTTGCCGACGTGTTTGCCAACGTCGCGCGCGCGCCCGAGCGGCTGGCGTCGCCTATCGCGGCGATTCCCGGCGTGGCGCTCGTCGACACGCGCGTGATCGCCGATGTCACGCTCGACGTGCCCGGCATGCCCGAGCCCGCCACGGGGCGCCTGGTGTCGATCCCCGCCAGGACCCGGCCCCTGCTGAACGGCGTCTCGCTGCGCCGCGGCGTGTGGCCCGACCCCGCGCGGCCCGATGAGGTAGTGGCGAGCGAGGTGTTCTGCGAGGCGCACGGTTTCGGCCCCGGCGACCAGGTGGCTGCCATCATCAACGGCCGCCGCCGCACGCTCACCATCGTTGGCGTGGGCCTGTCGCCCGAGTACGTCTATGCCGTCAAGCCCGGCGAGATCATCCCCGACAACCGGCGGTACGGCATCTTCTGGATGGAGCGCCGGGCGCTCGCCACCGCGTTTGACATGGAGGGCGGCTTCAACGACGTCTCGGTCACTCTGGCCGCCGGCGCGAATGCAGACGAGGCGATCGCGGCCCTCGACACCCTGCTCGAGCCGTACGGCGGCCGCGGCGCCTATCCGCGGTCGTTGCAGATGTCGGCGTGGACGCTGGCCAACGAGCTCACGCAACTGCAGACGTTCGGCACGATCACGCCGCTCATCTTCCTCGGCGTGGCGGCGTTCATCCTGAACATCGCGCTCGCACGGGCGTTGGCTCTGCAGCGCGCCCAGATCGCGGCCCTCAAGGCGATGGGCTATTCGAACGGCGAGATCGGCTGGCACTACGTGAAGTGGGCGCTGGCCATCGCGCTGGTGGGCGCGGCTCTGGGCATCGTGGCGGGCGGGCGGCTCGGCTCGGGCATGGCCGGGCTCTACAACGAGTACTTCCGCTTCCCCAATCTCGACTACCGCCTCTCGGCCGACGTGGCCGTGGCGTCGCTGGCCGGGAGCCTGCTGGTGGCGGCGCTGGGCGCGCAGTCGGCGGTGCGGCGGGCCGTGGCGGTGCCCCCGGCCGAAGCGATGCGTCCCGAGTCGCCCCAGCGGTACCGGCAGAGCATCGGCGAGCGCTTCCGCATCTTCCGGCGGCTGCCCCACGGCACGCGCATGATCCTCCGTAACATCGAGCGCCAGCCCGTGCGCGCGGCCCTGTCGGTGGTGGGCATCGCGCTCGCCGGCGCCGTGCTGCTCATCGGCTTCTCGTTCATCGACGTGATGGACGTGCTCATCGACCAGCAGCTCGGGCAGGCGATGCGGCAGGACGTGACGGTGAGCTTCGTTCAGCCGCTGTCGTCCGACGCCGTGCACGCGGTGCGGCGGCTGCCCGGGGTGATCGACGTGGAACCGATGCGGGTGGTGCCGGCGCGCCTGCGCGTGGGTCACCGCCACCGCACCCTGGCGGTCACCGGACTGGTGACGGCGCCCACGCTGAATCGCGTGGTGGCGCGATCGGGCCAGGTGCTCACCCTGCCGCCCGACGGCCTGGTGCTGTCGAAGGTGCTGGCCGAGACGCTCCGCGTGGAGGCCGGCGACTCAGTTCGAGTGGAGGTGCTCGAGGGCGCGCGGCCCTCATGGGAAGTGCCCGTTGCGGCGCTCGTGGACGACAGCCTCGGCTTGCAGGCCTACATGCAGATCGACGCGCTGAGGCGGCTGATGCGCGAAGGCGGCACCGTGTCGGGCGCGGTGATGATGGTGGATCCCGCGGCCATCGACGCCCTGAACCAGCGGGTGAAGCTGGTGCCGGCCATCGCCGGCGTGGCGCTCACCGACGCCACGCTCCAGAGCTTCCGCGACACGATGGCCGAGAACATGAACTTCGTGATCTTCCTCAACGTGTTCTTCTCGGGCGTGATCGCCTTTGGCGTGGTCTACAATTCGGCGCGGGTGTCGCTGTCGGAGCGCAGTCGCGAGCTGGCCAGCCTGCGCGTGCTGGGGTTCACTCGCGCCGAGATTGCCCTCATCCTGGTGGGAGAGCTGGCCATCCTGACGGTGCTCTCGCTCCCCCTGGGCGTGGCCATCGGCTGGGTGCTCGGCTTGTTAATCATGGCCATGTTCAACAACGAGGTATACCGTCTGCCCTTCATCGTCTCGGCGCCGACGGTGGCGTGGACCTGCCTCACCGTGATCGGCGCGGCCATCGTCTCGGCTCTCGCGGTGCGCCGGCAATTGGATCGGCTCGACCTCGTGGGCGTGCTGAAATCGCGGGAGTAGGTATGTGGCGCTTGCTGATCAACCGGCGGTTCCTGCTGGGCGCGGCCCTGGTGCTCGCGCTGCTCGCCGTCGCACTGTGGCCGCAGGCCATCACGGTGGAGGTGGGCCAGGTGTCGCGCGGCCCGCTGGTCGTGACCGTGGATGAAGAGGGCGAGACGCGCGTGCACGATCGCTTCGTGGTGTCCGCGCCCGTGTCGGGCCGCGTGCTGCGCATCGACCTCGAGCCCGGCGACGCGGTGGTGCGCGGCAAGACCGTGATCGCGCGCGTGCAGGCCGACGCGCCGCCGCTGCTCGATGCGCGCACGCGCGCCGAGGCCGAGGCGGCCGTCGACACCGCCCGCGGCGCCGTGGGCCGCGCCCAGGCCGAGGAGCAACGCGCCCGCGCGTCGCTGGACCTGGCCAATGCCGACCTGGCGCGCGAGCGCAAGCTCGAGACGTCGGGCCTCACCACGAGGCAGGCGCTCGACGCCCGGCTGGCCGCCGTGCAGACCGCCGAGGAGGCGCTGCGCGGCGCGCAGTTCGCCGCGGCCGCCGCGGCCGCGGAACTCTCGCGCGCCCGGGCCCGCCTGATGCCCGCCACGCTCGCCGCCGGCGGGCGCGTGCTGCCGGTGCTGGCGCCCGTCGACGGCGTGGTGCTGCGCCGCCTGCGCGAAAGCGAGAGCGTGGTGCCCGCGGGCGACCCGCTCGTGGAAATCGGCGACCCGCGCCACATCGAGATCGTCTCGGACCTGCTCTCCACCGACGCCGTCCGCGTGAAGCCCGGCATGCGCGTGCTGGTGGAAGGCTGGGGCGGCGCTGAGACGCTGGCCGCGACGGTGCGGCGCGTGGAGCCCTCGGGCTTCACCAAGGTGTCGGCCCTGGGCGTGGAAGAACAGCGCGTGAACGTACTGATGGATTTCGATACCGCAGCCGAGGCATGGAAGCGGCTCGGCGACGCCTTCCGCGTGGAGGTGCGCATCGTCGTGTGGGAGGCCCCGAGCGCGGTGAAGGTGCCCACCAGCGCCCTGTTCCGCGTGGGCGACACGTGGGCGGCCTACGTGGTGGAGGCGGGCCGCGCGCGGCGCGTGCTGCTGGAGCTGGGCCAGCGCACGTCGCGGGAGGCCGAGGTGCTGGCGGGCCTTACCGAGGGCCAGA
>CAYJPQ010000071.1:7150-16714 GCA_964372085.1 uncultured Bifidobacteriaceae bacterium
GGCCAGCGCACGTCGCGGGAGGCCGAGGTGCTGGCGGGCCTTACCGAGGGCCAGACCGTGGTGGTGCATCCCGGCGACCTGCTGGTCGACGGCTCGCGCGTGGTGGTGCGGGAAGAGTAAGACCCGGGCACCCCATGAAGGGGTGCCCTACGTTCATGACAGGGCGCCCTACGTTCGGGCGCTGCGCTTGAGGAACGACCCGGCGCCGGCCCGCCCGACGAACCGGCCCTCCTCGACGATCACGCGGCCCCGCGAGACGACGGTCTCGGTGACGCCGGTCACCTGCCGGCCCTCGTAAGGGTTGTAGTCCACCTTCATGTGGTGGGTCTTCGCCGACAGCGTCATCGTTCTGTCGGGATCGAAGATCACGATGTCGGCGTCGGAGCCCGGCGCGATGGTGCCCTTCTTCGGGAACATCCCGAAGATCTTCGCCGGCGAGGTGGACGTGAGCTCGACGAAGCGGTTCATCGAGATGCGTCCCGTGCGCACGCCGCCGTCGTAGACCAGGCTCATGCGCGTCTCGATGCCGGGCGCGCCATTGGGGATCTTCGAGAAGTCGCCGTCGCCCAGGTGCTTCTCCTTCATGCAGAACGGGCAATGGTCGGTGGCGATCGCCTGCAGGTCGTTGAACGCGAGCCCGCGCCAGAGCCGGTCCTGCGTCGCGCGCGGGCGCAGCGGCGGGCTCATCACGTACTTCGAACCCTCGAAGCCAGGCTCATCATAGTTGTCCTCGGACAGGAACAAGTATTGCGGGCACGTCTCGGCGTACGCCGGGAGCCCCCGGTCGCGCGCCTCGGTGACCATCTCCAGCGCCTCGGCAGCCGAGAGATGCACGATGTAGATGGGCACGTCGGCAATCTCGGCGAGGGCGATGGCCCGGTGCGTGGCCTCGCCCTCGGCGCGCGTGGGCCGGGTGAGGGCGTGGTACTTCGGCCCGGTCTTGCCCTCGGCCAGCGCCTTCTTCACCAGCACGTCGATCACGCCGCCGTTCTCGGCGTGCATGCAGATGGTGCCGCCGTTCTGGCCGGTGCGCAGCAGCGCCCGGAAGATGCTGGCGTCGTCCAGCATGAAGACGCCCGGGTACGCCATGAAGAGCTTGAACGACGTGACGCCCTCGCGGACCATCGTGTCCATCTCGGCCTCCACCTGGTCGGAGAGGTCCGTGATGATCATGTGGAAGCCGTAGTCGATGGCGGCCTTGCCCTCGGCCTTCCGCATCCAGGCGACCCGCGCCTCCTGCAGCGCCTGGCCCTTGTCCTGGATGGCAAAGTCGACGAGGGTCGGCGCGCCGCCGAAGGCGGCCGCGATGGTGCCCGATTCGAAATCGTCGGCCGAGGTAGTGCCGCCGAAGGGCATGTCGAGGTGGGTGTGCACGTCGATGCCGCCTGGCAGCACGAACTTCCCGGTGGCATCGATCACGCGATCGGCCGCCATGCCGAGAGCCGTGCCGATGGTGGTGATGCGCTCGCCCTCGACAAACACGTCGCCCGCGTACCGATCGGTGGCGGTGACGATGGTGCCGTTCTTGATGAGGAGACTCATGGCAGCAACTCCGCGAGCGGGCCGTAGGTTTCGGGGCGGCGGTCGCGATAGAACTGCCACACGCGCCGCACCTCTTCGATCACGTCGAGGTCCATCTCGGCTGTGATCAGTTCGGTCTGGTCTTCGGAGGCTGTCGCGAGGAAGGTGCCGCGCGGGTCGACGAAGTACGACGAGCCGTAGAAGCGCCCGATATTCCACGGCGCCTCGGTGCCCACGCGGTTGCTGGCGGCCACGAAGTACCCGTTGGCCACGGCGTGCGCGGGCTGCTCGAGCTTCCAGAGGTATTGCGACAGGCCGGCGACGGTGGCCGACGGGTTGAAGACGATCTCGGCGCCGTTCAGGCCGAGCAGTCGCGCGCCCTCAGGGAAGTGGCGGTCGTAGCAGATGTAGACGCCAATCGTGGCGAAGCGCGTCTTGAAGACGGGGTAGCCGAGATTGCCGGGCTTGAAGAAGTATTTCTCCCAGAAGCCGCTGGTGTGCGGGATGTGATTCTTGCGGTACTTGCCGAGGTAGCTGCCGTCGGCGTCGTACACGGCGGCGGTGTTGTAGTACACGCCGGGCGCCTCGCGCTCGTACACCGGCACCACCATGGCCATCTGGTACTTCCTGGCGTAGGTGGCCATCAGGTCGGTGGTGGGCCCGGGCACCGCTTCGGCGATGTCGTACCAGTGCGCGTCCTGTGACGGGCAGAAGTACGGGCCGTTGAAGATCTCCTGGAGCCCGAGAATCTGGACGCCCCGCTTGCCGGCTTCCTCGATGAGCGGCAGGTGGACGTCGAGCGAGGCCTGGCGCACTTTCGCCACGGGCCATGCGGGATCAAACGGCGTGGCGGCTTGGATGAGTCCGCCCAGGACCTTTCGGGGCATGGCGGGCATTATAGGGCCCCCCATGGTAAGTTTCGCCGATGAACCCCAAGCTCGGCGTCACCTTCACGGGCCTGAAGTTCGCCAATCCCTTCCTGCTCTCGTCGGCGCCGCCCACCGAGTCGGACACCAACATCATGCGGGCCTTCGACGCCGGGTGGGGCGGCGTGGTCACCAAGACCATCGGCCTCCATCCGGTGGCCAACGTGGCCGGACCCAAGACCAAGTTCCTCCGCACCACCCTCGACGGCCGGCTGTCGATGCAGAAGCGGCCCGACACGGCGCTCCATTCCTCGTGGAACTGGGAGCTCATCTCCGACAAGCCGATCGACTGGTGGGTGCCGCGCATCGAGGGGATCAAGAAGGCGCACCCCGACCGCATCCTCGTGGCGTCGATCATGGCCGGGTCGGGCAGCGACACCGAGCTGGCACACTGGCAGACGCTGGCGAAGGCCTGCCAGGACGCGGGCGCCGACGCGTTCGAGCTGAACCTGTCGTGCCCGCACATGGATCGCAAGGACATGGGCTCGAACATCGGCAAGGACCAGCAACAGGTGTCCATCGTCACCGAGGTCGTGAAGGACGTGGCGCGGGTGCCCGTGTGGGCCAAGCTCACGCCCTCCACCACCGACATCGTCGTGGAGGCGCGCGCGGCGTTCCTGGGCGGAGCCGACGCCATCGTGTCGTCCAACACGTTCCCATCCCTGCCGCTCATCGATCCCGAGACCCTGGACTTCGAGATGAACGTCGACGGCCTCGTGTCGAGCGGCGGACTCGGCGGTCCGGCCATCCTCCCGCAGTCGCTGGCCAAGATGGCGCAACTGACCAAGGCGTTTCCCGACAAGGCGTTCTCGGGCATCGGCGGCATCAGCGAGTTCGCGCACGCGCTCAACTATTTCCTGCTCGGCTGCGGCACGGTGCAGGTCTGCACCGCGGCGATGCTCGATCACGCCATTGGCCCGAACATCATCAAGGGCCTCCTGTCGGGGCTGGGGGACTTTCTCGCGAAGCACGAAGACCGGGGCTGGCACTCGCTCGAGGACTTCCGCGGGCTGCGGCGCGACAGCGTGGTGCTGCACTCGGCGATCCGCAGGCCCGAGGGCAAGGAGTACCACGGCGGCCACGACGAGGGCTACGCGGAGTGACGGGCGAGGGCGGCACCACCGGCGGAACTGAAGTTCCGCCCTACGACGCGCTCTCGGCGAGCCCGCTCTGGAACACCGACCTGGCGCCAACGGCGCCGGCGGCCCGGACGTGGTCCACCTACAACATCGCCGCGCTCTGGATCGGCATGAGCGTTGTGATCACCACCTACACGCTCGCGTCGGGGCTGATGCAGCAGGGCATGACCTGGTGGCAGGCGCTCGTCACGATCCTGCTGGGCAATGCCATCGTGCTCGTGCCCATGGTGCTCAACGCCCACGCAGGGACCAAGTACGGCGTGTCGTTCCCGGTGCTGTGCCGCGCCAGCTTCGGTGTGCGGGGGGCCAACATCCCCGCGATGCTCCGCGCCATCGTGGCCTGCGGGTGGTTCGGCATCCAGACCTGGATCGGCGGGCTGGCCCTCGACGCGCTCCTCACGGCGGCGTGGGCGGGCTGGTCGCTCGTGCCCGGCGGCCACTGGATCGCGTTTGCCATCTTCTGGCTGGTGCAGGTGGCCATCATCCTGCGCGGGCTCGAGGGCATCAAGGTGCTCGAGAGCTGGTCGGCGCCCCTGTTGCTCGGCGGCGGCGCCTTGCTGCTCGGCTGGGCCATCGTCGAGGGCGGAGGGCTTGGCCGCATCCTGGGGGAATCCGAGCGCCTGCAGCAGGGACACACGCCGTTCTGGACGCTGTTCCCGGCGGCGCTGACGGCGAACGTGGGGTACTGGGCCACGCTCAGCCTCAACATTCCCGACTTCACGCGCTACGCGAAGAGCCAGCGATCGCAGATGCTCGGCCAGGCGCTGGGCCTGCCCGCCACGATGACGGCCTTTGCCTTCATCGGCGTGGCCGTGACGAGCGCCACCATCGTGATCTTCGGCGAGGCCGTCTGGGATCCCGTCGTCCTGATCGCGCGCATCGGCAGCCCCGCTGTCGTGATCCTGGGCGCGGTGGTGATCCTCGCGGCGCAGATCACCACCAACATGGCGGCCAACGTGGTGTCGCCGGCCAACGACTTCTCGAGCCTCGCGCCGCGTCGCATCAGCTACGTCACCGGCGGGCTGATCACCGCGGTGGCGGGCATCGCGATGATGCCGTGGAAGCTCTACGCCGACGCCTCGGCGTACATCTTCACGTGGCTCATCGGCTACTCGAGCCTGATGGGCGCCGTGGGCGGCATCCTGATTGCCGACTACTGGGTGCTGCGCCGGCGCGAGCTGTCGGTGCCCGACCTGTTCGCCGTGTCGGGCCGCTACACGTTTTCGAATGGCGTGAACTGGCGGGCCGTGGCGGCTCTCGTCGCGGCCATGCTGCCGGTGGTGCCGGGCTTCGTGCGGGCGGCCACCACGCCCGGCGGCGCAGTCGCAGACCCGAATCTCTTCGACACCCTCTACACCTATGCGTGGTTCGTCACCTTTGGAGCGAGCGCGGCGATCTACCTCGCGCTCATGAAGGGCGAGTCGCTGCGCGACTCGTAGGGCTCGGCCGCGTCGCGGCCTCGTGGGACGACGCTTCGCTTCACTCGGGTCGTGGGACTCGCTCCGCTCGTGGGGTCCATCGAGACTTTCCCTAGACCCTGCCACCAGAACGCGGAAACAACGGGTTGCGAGATGGCCTCTTGCCTGACGGTTGTTTGATGATCTCGGCCGCCACCCACCCAAGGGCTAGCTTGGCGGCGGATACCACAATTCGATGTGGCCCGTAGCGGCGGGGTTCCGTGAAACGGCCGCTGGAGATGGCCGATACACCTTGGCGATGAACGGGCGCTTCTGCTCAGATACGAACGTCAATATCTTGGGCGCCGTCGCGACGAAAGCCTTTGCCAATTCCGGGAATGGCGCGGCACCGACAATGACGAGCAAAGCCGCCTTGTGCTCCACCACGGCCGCAAGCTCGTTGGGCTTGTAGCGGATTCGTTGGTCGTGCGTGACCGCAACCCAGCCCTTGATCGACACTGCTGCGAGCCAGTCACTGTCCTGGCAATTGGGAGGGAAGTGATCGGTATGCCGCTCGACCGTTAGTCCCCCTGCGGCAAGAATCGCTGGGAACTTCAAACCAAGATCGCGATCCGTGAAGAAGACAACGCTCAAGCCGCCCGCTCGTAGAGGACGGCCTGCTCAATCTCCTCCGCAGTAAGCCGATAGTCGGCCGTGAGCTCAGCTGGGGACTCGCCCGCGTCGATTCTTGCCACGATGGCGGCCGTGGAGATGCCGGCGCGGAGCACCACCGGTCTCCCGAAGGAGATGTTGGCGTCGATGGCGATCGGCATCCCTTCGATCGCCGAGCCACCAGCGACAAACGGGTGGAGGCGAACCGGGAAGCGCGCCGCGTCCCACGTGACGCGTTTGAGGTGGGCCTCGAACACCTGCCGCATCGCGAGCTGGCCAGACGCCGGGAGTTCGATGAGCTCGCCGTAGCGATCCAGGAACAGCCGGCCCGCGTCGGACCGTAGCTCCGGGCTCAGCAGAAGTCGCTCGATGCGCAACTCCTTCTCCGCGTAGTCCACCGCCTTCCGGAGCGCCTTGATTGAAATGCCGTGCTCGGTCCGTAGGGCCCGGAGCACGTGCGCCTCGATCAAGTTCCAGAAAGAGAGCATTGCCGGATCGTTACCGGCCGGCCTGATCAGCGGTGGAAAATGTCTGGCTCCTCTGGCGGTTGGGTACGGTCGGCCCACGGTCCACGCCCGCAGCGTCGCGGCCGGCACCTTCAGGTACCGCGCGGCCTCGGTCAGTGGATAGGCGGGCTGGTTGCGATGATCGGTCTTGGCGGCGGGCCTCCTTGCCAACATGCCTGCATTCTATCCCTTGGCAGACGAGGCGGGAAGCACGCGGTCGAACCAGGCTATCACTGCCCCGGCCGAGCCGATGTGTCGGCGTCGCGCGCGCAGGCGCCATAGCGCCCGCCTATGCCCGCCAGCATCAGGAGCCAAACAACGGCGGCCATCTCTGGGGCGGTGCTCACCCGGTCATTGGGTGGGCCCTCGCCCGAAGGGCGCCCACGAGGGCCGGAGGCCCGAGCCTACCGGAGGCCCATACAAACTCTCAGGCCGGTCTTTCCGTCCAATACCTCGTGCGCAACATACGCCTGGCCTTCCGGACCCTGTTCAAGACCCCGTTTGTCACCCTGGTGGCCATCCTTTCACTGGGCCTCGGAATTGGCGCGAACTCGGCCATATTCTCGTTATTCGACCAGATGCTCCTGCGGCCCCTGCCGGTGGCCGAACCCGGTCAACTGGTGAACTTCGGTGCGCCGGGACCCAAGCCGGGCTCCTCGTCGTGCAACCAGGCCGGCGATTGCAACGAGATCTTCTCGTATCCGATGTTTCGCGATCTCGAGCGGGTGCAGACCAGCTTCACGGGCATTGCGGCCCATCGCCTGTTCGGCGCCAACCTGGCCTTCAAGGGCCAGACCGAGAGCGGCGAGGGGCTGGTGGTGTCGGGCAGCTACTTCCCGGTGCTGGGCATCAACCCGGCGCTTGGCCGCCTGCTGGGGCCAGACGACGACAAGACGGTGGGCGGGCATTACGTCACCGTCCTCAGCCACGAGTACTGGCGCCGCCGCTTCAACGAGGACGCCAACGTCCTGAACGACTCGATCATCATCAACGGCCATGCCTTCACGGTGGTGGGCGTGGCGCCGCGTGGCTTCGACGGCACCACCCTGGGCGCGCGGCCGCAGGTGTACGTGCCCCTCACGATGCTTGCGCAGATGCGGCCGGGCCGCCCGGACAACGTCTTCGAGAATCGCCGCTCGTACTGGGCCTACCTCTTCGCCCGGCTCAAGCCCGGCGTGTCGATCGACCAGGCCAGGGTGGCGCTGAACGGCCCCTTCCGCGCCATCGTCAAGGACGTCGAGGCGCCGCTGCAGAAAGGCATGAGCGACCAGACCATGCAGCGCTTCCTGGCGAGGGAAGTGACGATGCAGCCAGGCCAGCGCGGCCAGAGCGACCTGCACCGCGAGGCCCGGGCCCCGCTGCTGATCCTGCTGGCCGTTACCGGCACCGTGCTGCTGATTGCGTGCGCGAACATCGCCAACCTGCTGCTGGCGCGCGGCGCGGGCCGCGCCTCGGAGATGGCGGTGCGCCTGTCGATTGGCGCCAACCGCGGCCAGTTGATGACGCAGTTGCTGGTGGAGTCGTGCCTGCTCTCGGTGATGGGGGCGGCGTTCGGGATGCTGGTGGCCAAGTGGACGCTCGACGTGATTGGCTCGCTCGTGCCGCCCGAGGCGGCGGCCATGGTGGCCTTCACGCTCGACCCCTCGATGCTGCTGTTTGCCGGCGCACTGGCGCTCGGCACGGGGCTGATCTTCGGGCTGTTCCCGGCCGTCTACAGCACGCGCCCCGACCTGGCGCTCACGCTCAAGAACCAGGCCGGCCAGCCCGGCGGCGCGCGCGGGGCCAAGCGCTTCCGCATGACGCTGGCCACCGTGCAGATTGCCATGTCGATGGCGCTGCTCGTGCCCGCGGGCCTCTTCGCCAAGAGCCTGGTGAACGTGAGCCGCGTCGACTTGGGCCTGAACACCGAGAATCTGGTCACCTTCGCCGTGGCGCCGGAGCTGAACGGCTATGACAAGGCCCGTACGCGGCAGCTCTTCGAGCGGATGGAAGACGAGCTGTCGGCGCTGCCCGGCGTCTCGAGCGCGGTCATGTCGATGGTGCCCGTCCTCGCCGGCGACAACTGGAACAACAGCATGTCGGTGGAAGGCTTCGAACAGGGACCCGATACCAACAACGACTCGGCCTTCAACAGCGTGGGCCCGGGCTTCTTCAAGACGATGGGCATTCCCCTGATGGCGGGGCGCGAGTTCACGCGCGCCGACGCCGAGGGCGCCCCCAAGGTGGCCATCGTCAACCAGGCCTTCACGCGCAAGTTCAACCTCCCGGCCAACGCCGTGGGCAAGCGCATCGGTGTGGGCAGCGGCGACGGCGTGAAGCTCGACATCGAGATCGTCGGCGTGGCGCAGGACGCGAAGTACAGCGACGTGAAGCGGGCCGTGCCGGCCCAGTACTTCGCGGCCTACCGGCAGGCCGAGCAACTGGGCTTTGGCTACTTCTACGTGCGCTCGGCCATGCCGCCCGACCAGTTGCTGACGGCCATCCCAGGCGTGGTGAAGGCCCTCGACCCGAACCTGCCCATCGAGGATCTGAAGACGATGGACATGCAGATCCGGGAGAACGTGTTCATGGATCGCATGATTACCACGCTCTCCGCCGGCTTTGCGATGCTGGCCACCGTGCTGGCGGCCATCGGGCTCTACGGCGTCCTGGCCTATACCGTGGCTCAGCGCACCCGCGAGATCGGCCTGCGCATGGCGCTCGGCGCCGACGGCAGTCGCGTGCGCGGAATGATCCTGCGGCAAGTGGCCTGGATGGCGGTCGTCGGCGGCGTCATCGGCCTCGTGGCGGCGGTGGCCGTGGGCCGGCTGGCGCAGTCGCTGCTGTTCGAGATGACCGGCACCGATCCGTGGGTGATCGGCGGCTCCATCGTGGCGCTGGCCGTCGTGGCCTTTGGCGCCGGGTTCATCCCGGCGCTGCGCGCGTCGCGCATTGATCCCATGAATGCGCTTCGCTACGAGTGACCTGGAAGGGACACTTCGTCTAGGGCCACAGATGAAACACAGAGGCCGCGGGGCCTATAATCGATGAGATGGAAACCATCATCGTCCACACCAGGTTTCATACCGGCCATCGCCAGCTCGGATATCCCGGCAAGTGCAAGTGGGTGCACGGGCACACCTGGCAGGGTACCGTCACCGTGGCCACCGAGGAGTTTCCACGCGACGAGCTCGACATGTCGCTCGACTTCGGCGACATCAAGGACCTTATGCGCGTCCTGGACCACAAGATGCTGGTCACCGAGCAGGACAAGGCCTTCCTGGATCCGGCCCTGTTCGAGCCGGAAAGCATCGTGCTGCTCAAGGGCAAGGGCCCGAGCGTGGAGAACGTGGCCGGCTACGTATTTGACGGGGTTGTGAACCGCATCAAGGCCAAGTACCCCGGACGGTCGCTGCGGTACCGC
>CAYJPQ010000072.1:0-16571 GCA_964372085.1 uncultured Bifidobacteriaceae bacterium
GCGGGGGGCCATCTATACCATCCAAAAGTACTAGGGGGGGGGCGGCGGCCGGGGGGCAGCGGCGCCCCGCGGGGGCGGCGCCGCGGCCTCCACGCCCGCGACGCCCCAGGGCGAGAGCGCGCTCGAGATGGCGGCGCGCTCGCTGCAGGAGATGCCCACGATGCTCGCCGAGACCGGCGACGTCGAGGTGCTCGAGGAGCTCGAGGAGATCAGCGCCGAGATGCTCTCCCGCCAGGGCGAGGAGGCGCCGGTCATCAAGCTGGTGAACGTCATCCTGATGTCGGCCATCTCGAAGGGCGCCAGCGACATCCACATCGAGCCCTACGAGAAGGAATACCGCGTCCGCTACCGCGTGGACGGCATCCTGTACAACATCATGGCGCCGCCGCTGAAGATGCGCGACGCCATCACGTCGCGCGTGAAGATCATGGCGAAGCTCGACATCGCCGAGAAGCGGCTGCCGCAGGACGGCCGCATCAAGATCCGCTTCAGCGACGCCGGGACGCAGAAGGACATCGACTTCCGCGTGTCGTGCCTGCCCACCCTGTTCGGCGAGAAGATCGTGATGCGCTTGCTCGACAAGGGCAAGCTGATGCTCGACATGACCAAGCTCGGCTTCGAGCAGGAGTCGCTCACGAAGCTCGAGACGCAGATCCAGAAGCCCTGGGGCATGGTGCTCGTCACGGGGCCCACCGGCAGCGGCAAGACGAACACCCTGTACTCGTCGATCGCCAAGCTCAACAGTCCCGAGACCAACATCATGCCGGCCGAAGACCCGGTGGAATTCCACCTGCCGGGCATCAACCAGGTACAGGTGCGCGAGAACATCGGGCTGAACTTCGCCGCGGCGCTCCGCAGCTTCCTGCGCCAGGACCCCAACATCATCCTCGTGGGCGAAATCCGCGACTTCGAGACGGCCGAGATCGCCGTCAAGGCCGCGCTCACCGGCCACCTCGTGCTGTCCACGCTCCACACCAACGACGCGCCCAGCACGATCAGCCGCTTGATGAACATGGGCATCGAGCCCTTCCTGGTGGCCAGCTCGCTCAACCTGGTGTGCGCCCAGCGCCTGGTGCGCCGCGTGTGCGTCAACTGCAAGGTGGACGATTCGCACGCGCCGCCCGCGCTGGAACAGGTCGGCTTCGCGCCGGCCGACGCGGCGGCCGTGGTCCCCAAGAAGGGCACCGGCTGCGAGAAGTGCAACAATACCGGCTACAAGGGCCGGGTGGGCCTGTACGAGGTGATGGAAGTCACCGACGAGCTCCGCGAGCTGATTCTCGTCGGCGCCTCGGCGCTCGAGATCCGCCGCAAGGCCATTGAAGAGGGCATGATCACCCTGCGCGGCAGCGGCCTGCGCAAGGTGAAGGACGGCGTCACGACGATCGAAGAAGTGCTCCGCGAGACTGTCAAATAGAGGGATACATGGCCACGCTTCCCGATCTCCTCAAGCAAACGGTGGACCTCAACGGCTCGGACCTCCACCTGTCCATCGGGTCGCCGCCGCAGGTGCGGGTGCACGGCGAGCTGCAGCGGCTCGACCATCCCGACCTCACGCCCACCGACAGCAAGTCGCTGGCCTACAGCGTGCTCACCGACGCGCAGAAGAAGCGGTTCGAGGAGACGCTCGAGCTCGACTTCTCGTTCGGCATCCGCGGCGTGGCGCGCTTCCGCTGCAACATGTTCAACCAGCGGGGGTCGGTGGGCGCGGTCTACCGCCAGATCCCGGAGAAGATCCGCACCTTCGACGAGCTGGGCCTGCCGGCCGTGCTCGCGAAGATGGCCGAGCGGCCCCGCGGCCTGGTGCTGGTCACGGGCCCGACCGGCAGCGGCAAGTCGACGACGCTGGCGGCGATGATCGACAAGATCAACACCGAGCGGCACGGCCACATCCTCACGGTGGAAGACCCGATCGAGTACCTCCACCAGCACAAGAGCTGCCTGATCAACCAGCGCGAGCTGCACAGCGACACGCAGAGCTTCACGAACGCCCTGCGCGCCGCGCTGCGCGAAGACCCCGACGTGGTGCTCATCGGCGAGATGCGCGACCTCGAGACCGTGGAGTCGGCGCTGCGCATCGCCGAGACGGGCCACCTCACCTTCGGCACCCTGCACACCAACTCGGCCTCGTCCACGATCAACCGCATCATCGACGTGTTCCCGTCGCACCAGCAGTCGCAGATCCGCACCCAGCTGTCGCTGGTCATCGAGGGCATCGTCTGCCAGGCCCTGCTGCCGCGGGCCGACGGCAAGGGCCGCGTCGTGTCGCTCGAGATCCTCGTGCCGACGGCCGGCATCCGGAACCTGATTCGCGAGGACAAGGTGCACCAGATCTACTCGGCCATGCAGACGGGCCAGGAAAAGCTGGGCATGCAGACCATGAACCAGTCGCTCGCCACGCTGTGCATGCGGCGGCAGATCACCATGGAGACCGCCATCAACGCCTCGTCGAACCGCGAGGAGTTGCAGGAAATGATCACCCGGGGCGTCGGCGTCGTGGCGGGCGCCGGCCTCGGGCGGCCGGGCGGCCCCGGCCCGCGCCCCGGCATGCCGGGGCGGCCCGGGGCATAATCGTGGTGGCAGAGCCTCTCCCCAATCGACGACGGCACTGACATCGGAGATTGACGACTATGGCGACGTTTGCATTCTCGGGACGCACCCGCACCGGAGAGAACGTGTCGGGCGAGCGCATCGGCGACACCATGGATGCCGTGGTGTCGGCGCTGCGCCGCGAGCAGATCCAGGTCACGCGCATCCAGCCGGCCCAGGCCAAGGCGGCGCAGGCCGCCCCGGCGAAGAAGCTGCGCGCGCGCAGCGTGCCGGCCAAGAACCTCGCCGTGTTCACGCGGCAGTTCTCGGTGATGATCGACGCCGGCCTGCCGCTCGTGCAGTGCCTCGACATCCTGGGCAACCAGGAGGAGCACAAGTACTTCGCGCAGGTCATCCTCGCGACGCGCTCCGACGTCGAGGGCGGCATGTCGCTCGCCGACGCGATGAAGAAGCACCCGAAGGTGTTCGACGCGCTGTTCTCGAACATGATCGCGGCGGGCGAGGCGGGCGGCATCCTCGACACCATCCTCAAGCGCCTGGCCGTCTACATCGAGAAGGCCGTCAAGCTGAAGAGCCAGGTACAGTCCGCGATGATCTACCCCATCGCGGTCATCGTGATCGCCGGCGTGGTCATCGGCGTCATCCTGTGGAAGGTCATCCCCACCTTCGCCGCGCTGTTTGCCGGCCTCGGGGCCGAGCTGCCGCTGCCCACCCGCGTGGTCATCGCTCTCAGCAACAACCTCGTGCGGTTCATGCCGGTCATCTTCGTGGGGTTCTTCGCCCTCGGCTGGGGGTTCCGCACCTACTACGCCACCGAGGGCGGCCGCCGCGTCATCGACGGCCTTACGCTGAAGATGCCCATCCTCGGCCCCATCATGCGGAAGATCGCGGTGGCGCGCTTCTGCCGCACGCTGTCGACCCTGATGGCCTCGGGCGTGCCCATCCTCGACGGCCTCGACATCACGGCCCGCACCTCGGGCAACGCCATCATCGAGGACGCCATCCTCACGACGCGCAAGAGCATCGAGCGCGGCGAGACGATCGCCCAGCCGCTCAAGGAAACCAAGGTGTTTCCCGGCATGGTGGTGCAGATGATCGGCGTCGGCGAGGCCACGGGCGCGCTCGACACCATGCTCAGCAAGATCGCCGACTTCTACGAGGAGGAAGTGGACGTCGCCGTCGAGGGCCTGCTGACCCTGCTCGAACCGGTCATGATCGCGTTCCTGGGCGGCGCCGTCGGCGGCATCGTCATCGCGATGTACATGCCGATCTTCGACCTGATCAGCAAGCTGACCTGATGAAGCAGGAGGGCCTCAGGCAGCGGCTGTTGGCCCACATCGCGCTGCGCCTGGTGGTGGCCACGGTCCTGATGGGCGCGGCGCTGGTGGTCCAGCTCCGCGGCCCGGGGCCGTTGCCGATCAACCCCTTCTTTTTCCTCATCGGCCTCACCTACGCGGTGAGCCTCGGCTTTCTCGGGTCGCTCCCCTTCGTGGAGCGGTGGCCGTGGCTCACCGACGTGCACTTCGGCATCGACACCTTCATCATCTCGGCCGCGGTCTTCCTCACGGGCGGCGTGGAGAGCCTGTTCACCACGCTCTACATGCTGCCCATCGTGGCCGCCAGCTCCGTGCAGTTCCGCCGGGGCGGCCTGCAACTGGCGGTGCTGAGCGCCGCGCTCTTCGTGGGCCTCGTGATGGCCCAGTACCTCTACGCTTCCGGCAACCTCGGCCTGCCGTTCCGCTACGACCTGCCGGCCGACCTGCCGCCCGTGAACGTGGCGCAGTACACCGTGGGCCTCAACCTGTTCGGCTTCTTCGCCGTGGCCCTCCTGAGCGGGTCGCTGGCCGAGCGCGCGCGCCGCGGCGAGGTGCGCCTCGAGCGCGCCACCGAGCAGATTGCCGACATCCAGGCGTTCAACCAGTACGTGCTCGACAACCTCGTGACCGGCCTGGCGACGGCCGACGCCGGCAACCGCCTCCTCACCTTCAACCGCTCGGCAATGCTCATCACCGGCCGCGACGGCGGCCTCCCCATCGGCCGGCCCGCCCCCGAGGTGCTGCAGCTGCCGCCCGCGTTCGCCGAAGCCATCGCGCTCGACCTCGGGCGCGTGCGCAGCCGGCGCACCGACTACCAGCTCCGCCGGCCCGACGGCCAGGTGGTGGACATCGGCCTGAGCGTGGCGGCCCTGCCGCTGCCCGACGGCTCGCGCGGCTACGTCTACACGTTCCAGGACGTCACCGAGGTGAAGCGCCTCGAGCACGACGCCCGCCTGCAGCAGCGGCTCGCCGCCGTGGGCGAGATGGCCGCCGGCATCGCGCACGAGATTCGCAACCCGCTGGCCTCGATGTCGGGCTCGATGCAAATGCTCAAGCACGAGCTGCTCCTCACGGCCGACCAGGCGCAGCTGATGGACATCGTGCTGCGGGAATCGGAGCGCCTCAACCAGACGATCAAGTCGTTCCTCGCCTACGCGCGGCCCCAGCGGTTCGACGCGCAGCCGCTCGACCTGCGCGCCCTCGTGCAGGAGACCGCCATCCTGCTGCGCAACAGCACCGAGGTGGGCGAGCGCCACACGGTGGACGTGCGGCAGGCCGATGGCGCCGTGATGGTGGAGGCCGACGAGGGGCAGGTGCGGCAGATCATCTGGAACCTCGCCACCAACGGCCTCCGCGCCATGCCGCAGGGCGGCCGCCTCACGCTCAGCGCGCTCGAGGAGCAGGCCGGCGAGCACCGCGACGCGCTGCTGGTGGTGGAAGACGAAGGCGTGGGCATCCCCCCCGACGAGGTGGACGCCATCTTCCAGCCGTTCCGCGGCGCCTTCGGCAAGGGGTCGGGCCTCGGCCTGGCCATCGTCCACCGCATCGTCACCGACTACGGCGGCCGCATCGACGTCGGGCCGCGCCCCGAGGGCGGCACCGCCTTTCGCGTCCGCTTTCCCGCCGCGCAGCCCGCGGCGGCTCCGCCCGTCGCGCAGGAGGCCGCGTCATGACCGGAGCCGTGAGCCGTGAGCCGGGAACCGGGCGGCCCCGCATCCTCATCGTGGACGACGAGCAGTCGATGCGCGAGTGGATGCGGCTGCTGTTCCAGCGCGACGGCTTCGAGGTGCTGATCGCCGAGGACGGCGTCGCGGCTCGCGAGTTGGTGTCCCGCGAGTACGTGGACGTGGTGCTCACCGACATCCGCATGCCGCGCCTGGACGGGGTGGAGTTGCTGAAGGCCGTGCGCGACGCCGCTCCCGACGCCATCGTCCTGATGATGACCGCGCACTGGACCCAGGACTCGGCCGAGTGGAAGCAGGCCAGCGCGCTCGGCGCCGAGGCGCTGTTCGAGAAGCCGTTCCGCGACGTGAACCTCGTGACCATGCAGGTGCGCCAGCTGCTCGAGGCGAGGCGCCTGCGGCACGAGAATGCCGTCCTGCGGCAGACCAACGCCGCGCAGGGATTTGCCGGCATCATCGGGCGCAGCCCGGTGATGCTGGAGGTGTTCCGCCTCATCGAAACCGTGTGCCGCACCAGCAGCACGGTGCTCATCTCGGGCGAGTCGGGCACCGGCAAGGAACTGGTGGCGCGCGCCACGCACGCGCTGTCGCTGCGCCGCGACAAGCCGTTCGTGGCCGTCAACTGCGGCGCGCTGCCCGAGGCGCTGCTCGAGTCCGAGCTCTTCGGCCACGTGCGCGGCGCCTTCACCGGCGCCGACGTCAACAAGAAGGGCCTCATCGAGGCCGCCGATGGCGGCACCGTGTTCCTCGACGAGATCGGCGAGATGACGCCCGCCATGCAGGTGAAGCTCCTGCGCGTGCTGCAGGAGCGCAAGTACCGGCGCGTGGGCGGCACCGACGAGTCGGCCGCCAACATCCGCGTGATCGCCGCCTCCAACCGCGACCTGCCCGCACTGGTCGGCGAGGGCAGGTTCCGCGAGGACCTGTTCTATCGCCTCAACGTGATCCCGGTGCGCATGCCGGCCCTGCGTGAGCGCCCGGAGGACATCCCGCTCATCGCCGAACACTTCCTGCGCAAGTTCACCAAGGAGATGGGGAAGTCCATCGACGGCTTCGCCCCCGAGGCCCTGGCGGCCCTGGCGGCCTACCCGTGGCCCGGCAACGTGCGGGAGCTCGAAAACGTGGTGGAGCGCTCGGTGGCGCTCGAGGCCAGCCACCGGGTGGAGCTCCCGACGCTGCCCGACAACCTGCGCGAGGGGCGCCCGGCCACGCCCAGGCCGGCCGGCAATGGGGGACCAGGCTTGGCGGGCCCCACGGGCCCAGGGTTCAACCTGGAGCGGCACCTCCAAGAGGTGGAACGGTCGCACCTCGAGAGGGCCCTCGACCAGGCCGGCGGTGTGCAAACCAGGGCCGCCGACGCGCTGGGGCTCAGCTTCCGCCAGTTCCGCTACCTGGCCAAGAAGTACGGCCTCAAATAGCCCCTCGCCTGCCATGCCTGACAAAAACTGCCAGCCGGCCCTGACAGTCTTTGTCAATTCCGGGCCAGAATGGCCGGTTCCTGGCCGCAAGCTAGGCTATGAAATCTACCGCAACTATCAGTTAAATATAGAGTTACGTGCCATCAAATGCATGGGTAAGCGCCGATGGCATGGCGGTTGCTCTAGGAAGGGTGGAACGACGCCGCCCAA
The DNA here is from genome assembly GCA_964372085.1 of uncultured Bifidobacteriaceae bacterium. GTDB lineage: Bacteria > Acidobacteriota > Vicinamibacteria > Vicinamibacterales > UBA2999 > 12-FULL-67-14b. Next base: position 7,174 of record CAYJPQ010000072.1, read on the forward strand.
CGTGAGCGGCGGCATCGACAGAGAGAACAGCACCGGAACGACCGTCAACCGCGTTCGGGACTTTTTAGGAGAGAACACCATGCGTATCCGCAGCAACAAGGGCTTCACCCTGATCGAACTGCTCATCGTCGTGGCGATTATCGGCATCATCGCTGCCATCGCCGTCCCCGGTCTGCTCCGCGCCCGCATGTCGGGCAACGAGGCGTCGGCCATCGGCTCGCTGCGCGCCATCAACAGCTCGCAGCAGGCGTTCTCGTCGAGCTGCGCCAACGGCTTCTACGCGTCGGGCCTCATCGACCTCGGCACGGCCCCCGCGGCCGGCGGCGCGCCCTTCATCAGCCCCGACCTCGGCATCGCGGCGGCCGGCGCCAGCCTCGAGAAGAGCGGCTACGAGATCATGATGGACGCCGGCTCTGACGGCGCGGTGGCAACGCTGAACGCGTGCAACGCGGTGGCCGCGGCCAACCTCATCAGCTCCTACTACGCGACGGCGGGCCCCGTGACCGCGAACTCGACCGGCGTGCGTTTCTTCTGGACCAACACGCTGGGCACCATCTACACCGACACCGCGGCGATTGCCGACACGGTTGGCAACGCGGCCCCGGCGGCCGGCCCGGTCGTCCTCCAGTAGGACCTGGTCCGATTCGAACGTGATGGACGGGGTGCGGTCTGAACCGCACCCCGTCGTCTGTACAGGGGTAGAATTCCGGGTATGGTTCGCCGGTGGTACCTCGCCTTGGCGTCGCTCGGCCTTGTCGCGGCCTCGGCCTCAACCTGGGTGCATTACCGGCTGTTGAACGATCCCACCTACACCAGTTTCTGCGACGTCAACCAGACGTTCAGTTGCGCCGAAGCCTACACGAGCCGGTTCGGCTCGTTCGGGGGCGTCCCGGTGGCGCTCGTCGGCCTGCTGTTCTTTGCCCTGGTGATCGGACTGGTCGCCCTGTGCGGGCGATCGACGACGGCGGCGCCCAACGTGCACGGGTACGTGTTTGCGCTGTCGACCGCCGGCCTTGCGGTGGTGCTGTATCTTGCCTACGCGTCGTTTGTCATCCTCCAGGCCGTGTGCGTGTTGTGCGTGGGCACCTACGCGGCCACCATCGGGCTGTTCCTGATTTCCGGGGCGGCCGCCAGGGACCCCATGACCAGTCTGCCCGCTCGTGCGATTCGTGATCTCAAGACCTTGGTGCGCACGCCCAGCGCGCTGTCGGCCGCGGCGGCGTTCGCGATCGCCGCCGCCGCCTCCATCGTCCTGTTCCCGGGGGCGCAGGCGCGCGCCGAGGTCGCCGACGCCGGTGGCGAGCCGCAGGCGGTCGCGCAGGCGCCGGTCGCGTCGAGCGCCCAGATCCAGCAGCTCGAGGAGTACCTGGCGCAGCAGCCGCGCATTCCCGTCATGGTGCCCACCGACGGCGCCGCGGTCGTCATCGTCAAGTTCAACGACTACCAGTGCCCGCCGTGCCGGCAGACGCACCTGGAGTACAAGCCGGTGATTGCCAAGTGGCAGAAGCAGGCGCCCGGAAAAGTGAAATACGTCACCCGGGACTACCCGCTCGACCCGCAGTGCAACCAGTTTGCGCCGCAGGGCATGCACCCGGCGGCGTGCGAGGCGGCGGTGGCCGTGCGCCTGGCGCGCGAGAAGGGCAAGGCCGAGGCGATGGAAGAGTGGATCTTCAACAACCAGCCGGCGCTCACGCCCGAGGGCGTGAAGGCTGCGGCCCAGAGCGTGGGCGGCGTCACCGACTTCGACGCGCGGTTCGCGGCGACGCTCGAACTGGTGAAAGGCGACGTCGTGCAGGGCGGCCAGCTCAAGGTCACCGGCACGCCCACCTTCTTCATGAACGGCATGCGGCTGCCCGGGCTGCGCGCCGAGTTCCTGGACGCGGCGATCGCCTGGGAGCTGAGGCGGGTGACGGCCGGCAAGTAGATGGCGCCCGCAATTGAGACCGAGGACCTGACCAAGGATTTCCAGGTCGGGTTCTGGCGCCCGCATCCCTATCGCGCCCTCGATGGCCTCAGCCTCCGGGTTGAGGCCGGCGAGGTCTTCGGCTTCCTCGGCCCGAACGGCGCCGGCAAGAGCACCACGCTCAAGCTGCTAATGCAGTTGCTGTATCCCACGCGCGGCGCGGCGCGCATCCTCGGCCGCCCCGTGGGCGACGTGGCCACGCGGCGCCGCATCGGCTTTCTGGCCGAGAACCCCTACTACTACGACTACCTCACGGCCGAGGAGCTGCTGTCGTACTTTGCGCGGCTCTTCGGCTACGCGGGCGCCGATGTCGCCGCGCGCGTGAAGGCCGTGCTCGACGACGTGGAGCTGGGCGCCGAGCGGCGCATGCGGCTGCGGCAGTTCTCGAAGGGGATGGTGCAGCGCGTGGGCCTGGCCCAGGCCCTGCTGAACGAGCCCGAGGTGCTGTTCCTCGACGAGCCGATGTCGGGCCTCGACCCGCTGGGCCGGCGCCACGTGCGCGAGATCATCCTGCGCCTGCGCGAGCGGGGATGCACGGTGTTCTTCAGCTCGCACATCCTCTCGGATGCGGAAGCGCTGTGCAGCCGCGTGGCCGTGCTGGCGCAGGGGCGCCTCGTCGCGTCGGGCACGATGTCGGAAATCCTGGCGTTCGAGCTGCGCGGGTGGGAGCTGGTGGTGTCGGGCGTGCCCGACGAGGCCAGGGCCGGCCTCGAGGCGCTCGCACGACGCATCGTCCCCATCGGCCACGGCCGGTTCACCCTCGACCTGCCGCCCTCCATCGAGCCGGGCCGCCTGATGCACGACCTGGCCGGGCAGGGCATCACCGTGGTGTCGCTCAACCCGGTGCGCGACACCCTCGAAGACTACTTCGTGCACTCGGTGCAGGCGGCGGCGCCGCGCGACACGGGGGCCGTGTAGCCATGCGGCAGATGGCGCTCGTGGCCGGCGCCGTGTTCAGGGAGTCGGTGCGCGACCGCGTGCCGTACAGCATGGTGGTGTTCGCCGTGCTGATGATTGCGGCCTCCTACCTGATCAGCCAGCTCACGGCCGGCCAGGACATGAAGATCATCAAGGACCTTGGGCTGGCGGCGCTCGCCACCTTCGGCCTGCTGATCGCGGTGTTCATCGGTATCGGGCTCGTCTCGAAGGAAGTGGAGCGGCGCAGCGTGTACGCGCTGCTTGCCAAGCCGGTGACGCGCAGCCAGTTCATCGCCGGCAAGTACGCCGGCCTGGCCATGACCCTGGCCGTGAACCTGTCGGTGATGACGGCGGCCTTCTACGCGATGCTGTTCTACATGGACCAGACGGCGTCGGCCATGGCCCGCGCCAGTTGGCCCGCCCCGGCGCTGGACCCCTGGCTGCTCGTCGCCATCGGGCTCATCTTCGCCGAGCTGATGCTGGTGACGGCGCTGGCCCTGTTCTTCTCGACGTTTTCCAGCCCGCTGCTGTCGGCGCTGCTCACCCTGGGGCTGTGGGTGGCCGGCCACTTCAACAGCGACCTGCGCCACTTCGAGAACGTGCTCGACCTGCCGGGCGTGTCGGAGGTGGCGCTGGCCCTCTATTACCTCATCCCGAACCTGGCGCCGTTCAACATCAAGGCCGAAGTGGTGCACGGCATCGCCGTCAGTTGGTCGCACGTCGGGTACACGCTGGTGTACGCGGCACTCTACATTACCGCGCTGCTGGCCGCGGCCACGGCCATCTTCCGCCGGCGGGACTTCAAATGACGGCCGCCGGCGACGCGCGCCCCTCGAACCGCTGGCTGCATGCCGCCACGGCCGCCCTGGTCGCGCTGTCGATTGGCGTGCAGGCTGTTCGCGATCGCGGGTGGGCGCCGTACGAGCCGCCCAACCCCGTGCTGTGGCTGCGCTCGGGCCCGCTGGCCAAGCGCCTGGCGCTGGGGTTCGACAACCTTGTCTCCGACGTGTACTGGATGCGCGCCGTGGTCTACTACGGCGGCACCCGGCTCGGCACCATGGACCCGGCGCGGCGCAACTACGGCCTGCTGTACCCGCTGCTCGACCTGGTGACGACCCTCGACCCGCATTTCAAGGTGGCCTACCGCTTCGGCGCCATCTTTCTCACCGAGGCCTACCCGCAAGGTCCGGGCCGGCCCGACCAGGCGGTGCAGTTGCTCGAGCGGGGTGTGCAGGCCGACCCGCGATCCGCGTGGGAGTACATGCAGGACATCGGGTTCGTCTACTACTGGTGGCTGCGCGACTACGCCTCGGCCGCGGCGTGGTTCGAGCGGTCCAGCCAGCAGCCGGGCGCGCCCGCGTGGATGCGTCCGCTCGCCGCGACGACCTTGGCCCGCGGGGGCGACCGCGCCTCGTCCCGGTTCCTGTGGACGCAGATCCTGGAGGGCGCCGACGTGGAGTGGCTGCGCCGCAATGCCCAGTTGCGGCTCGCGCAGCTTGATGCGATGGATGCGCTCGACGCCCTCAACGTGATCGCCGAGCGCTTTGCCCGCCGCACCGGGCGCCCCGCGCGCTCGTGGCCGGAACTGGTGGCGGGCGAGCGCCTGCGCGGCGTGCCCGCCGACCCGTCGGCCACGCCCTACAAGATCGACCCGGCCACGGGCGCGATCGTGCTCTCGCGCCAGTCGCCGCTGTGGCCGCTGCCCACCGACACGCCGGCGCCGGCGGAGCCGCCCAAGTGATGGTTGAGCCACCCGTCCTCGTGCTGGCCGGCGTCTTCGGGCTGGTGATTGGCAGTTTCCTCAACGTCTGCATCTACCGCCTGCCGCTCGGCCAGTCGCTGGTGACGCCGCCGTCGCGCTGCACCAAGTGCGGCTACGGGCTGCGCTGGTACGACAACATCCCCGTCCTGAGCTGGGTCTCGTTGGGCGGCAAGTGCCGCCAGTGCCGCGCGCCCATCTCGGCGCAGTATCCGATCGTGGAGCTCGCGACGGCCCTGCTGTTTGTCGTCGTGGCCTGGGCGACGCCGGTGGGCCCGCTGCTGGCCAGCCGCCTGCTGTTTGTCTGCATCCTCGTGACGCTATTTGGCATCGACCTCGAGCACCAGATTCTGCCCAACTCGATCACGCTGCCCGGCATCGTCATCGGGTTACTGTTCAGCGTGATCAACCCGCCGGGCCTCCGCGACGCCGTGATCGGGGCCCTGCTCGGCGGCGGCATCCTGTACGGCATCGCCGCCGCGTACTACCTGGTGCGGCGCGAAGAAGGGCTGGGCATGGGCGACGTGAAGATGCTGGCCATGATTGGCGCGTTTCTCGGCTGGAAGCACGTGCTCGTCACGCTCATCCTGTCGTCGTTCTCCGGCGCCCTGGTGGGCGTCGGCCTCATCGCACTGCAGCGCGGCGGCATGCGCGTGGCGATGCCCTTCGGCACCTTCCTGGCGCTGGGCGCCCTGGCCGCCATGCTGGCGGGCGATCCGCTCATCACGTGGTACGCGGGGTTCCTCTAGGGCGAACGTTCGAAAGTTTACAGTTCCACAGTGCACGGTGCACAGTTGAAGTTGACAGTGCCAGTGTCAGTTGCCAGTTGTGGTCCACCACCCTTTCTTTTCCATCCGCAGCCGGCTGTAAGTAACTGAAAGCCGGTGCGGTTACGGCGGTTCCAACAAAGCCGTTTCCGTCGAACGCGACTCCTTGCGGGAAAAACAGCTGCTGCAGGCGCTGTCGTTGATCGAGAGTGGCCTGCACCCACAGGTCCGCGGCGCGCGGCAAAACGCGCTCAGCGAACGCCAGAATGCCTTCTACGTCCAGTTCTTCCAGCTTCGAGCTGTGCTCGGCAATCTTGAGCAACGTCATCTGCTCGCGAACGCGGTCGGCGTGGCGATCGTAGGTGTCGATGTCGATCGAGCGCTCGAACAGAAACGCCTCGTCTAGCCGGTGCAGTTCCTGCTGCAGCTTCTTCCGGGCCTGCTCGGCACTTTCGAGGTCAGATTGGACCGAAGCCTTGCGCTCCTTCCATACCTGCAGAACCGACTCCTTCAGCAGTCGCATGTAGCCCGCAGCGGGCTGCAGCCGCGCTAGCTCGTCGACGAACAGGCCTTCGAGCTTGCCCTTCGTGACGTTCACGCCGCGACAGCCAGGTCTACAGTGGTAGTAGGCGTAGTAGTCACTCCGCCCCTTTGACCAACTTCCGGTAAGACCGCGATCGCACACGGCGCACCGCACGAACCCACGAAGCGGGAAGTCCGGCCGGCTTCGGTGCAAAGGAGCGGCGCTAGGCACTCTGCCTGCCAGCACTGCCTGGGCTTTGTAGAAAACCTCGTCGCTGATCAACGGTTCGAAGTCTCCTCGCTTGTCCCGCACGCCGAAGTCCAGCACGTCGATCACGCCGACGTACAGCCGATTTCGCAGCAACATGCCGATTGCCTGCGAGCTGAGAGGTTGTCCTCTGCGATTAGTCAGCCCCCAGCGTGTCGCCTGCTGCAGCATCTGCTGCTTGGTGAACCGTCCGGTTGCGTACTCCTTGAATACCCGGCGCACGATTGAACCGCGGTCCGGATCGGCTAATAGGCTCTTGCCGGTCGCTCGCGGTGCGTTCATGTAGCCGAGCGGTGCCAGGAACGTCCACCGCCCCAAATCCAACGCCGCGCGCATTCCGGCGCGTGTGCGGTCCGAACGGACATCGTTGTCGAACTGCGCGAATGCGGCGAGGACGCCTTCCATCAGCTTACCGGTGGAGGTGTCATCAATCGGCTCCGTCGCGGACCGGAGTGAGATGCCGAGCGATCTCAGGTGGGAGTGCAACGCGAAGTGGTCGTACTTGTCCCGTGCGAACCGTGTCAGGTTGAACACGACGACGAAATGCACCTTGCCCTTGTTCGTGCGGCAGTGCGCCAGCAGCCGCTGCAGTTCGGTCCGGTCTGCCGTCTTCGCGCTCTCGCCTTCTTCCTTGAAGCGCTGGACGATCTCGAAGCCCTCGCGGTGGCAGTACTCTTCGCAGGCACGGAGTTGGGTCGGCAGGCTCAGGTGTTCAGTCTGCTCTTTGGTGCTGACGCGGATGTAGATGACGGCGCCGACCATGGACCGCAGCTTAGCGCCGTGGGCGGACACCGGCAAGTCGATCGTGGTTGACAATTCCGGCCTCGTGCGGTTCAGGGGTGAGATTCGGTGATGAGGAACATCTCGACAAGAACGTGGGCCATCGCGTGAGCATGTCGTCGGATCGCGTCGACCTGCTCGTCGGGCAGTTCCGAAGCCTCCTCAGCCAATGGTTCCCGGCATCGATCGAGGGTGATCGGTTCCGAAGCGCATTCGCGTTCGATGAAGTCGTCCATACGCGCCATCCAATGCACTCGTGACTGCCACTTGCTCCGGGCCATAGGCGCCCGGACCATCACGTAAGAGCCTTCCGGCTCGGTCGAGGCTCCCGTCAAGGCCGAAGCCACGCCGGAGGCGTGGTCGGAGCGAAGCGGAGAGCCTTGACGGGGACGAGAGCGAGCCCACCATCGATCACGTGATGGTCCGACTCGATTTGCACGTGATGTCGCGCCGCTGGAGCGCGGACGTGGGATCTACGTTGGGTTGACGTGGAGCCCGGACGATCCGGGAGGCGATTGTCTGGAGACCACTGAGGTCTCGCCGGAAGAGCCTGAGGACGCAGCACCGGGCGGGTGATGCGCGGCGACGATGATCGTCGCGTTCAACGACCGTGCGGTATGAGGTCGTTGCCTACTTCCCTGGACGCGGGTTCGCGGTGAAACCTGACATGGGCTCGCGGCCGATGCCAGGCCTTACCGTCCAGAAGAGGCTGCCGCCGGGACAGACGACGACACCAAAACACAAGGCGTGAGCGACCCCCCGAATGGACGTGGGGCCACGTTTCACGTTCCAGAGGGGGGTCGCTCACGCCCCAGATGCGCTGTACTGACATCTGGAGGGGCGGCATAAATCGCCGCCATTCGACACGCGGCTCCGAGCATTGCGCGGCAATGGCATCTTCCGGGTATGAAACGAGTTGCATAGAGTCGATGCAGTTGGCTGGCGGCATGTCACTGATGCCGCGAGGGTTACGCCGAGCGCGTTCTCAAGGGGGGCTGAGTTCACCCCTCGCAGTTAGCCCCCTTTCAGCCCCTTCCACGGTTGAAACACGCGCGCGGTGACCAGGGGGAGATCGACCTTAGGGGGACAATTCGATCCCGAGCTCTTGTCTCCCCCTTTGTCCCCTTCCGCCCGCCTCTGACCAGTCGGCCAGGGCTGAAACGGCTGTTAGAATTGGGCTGTTGTGGCTGCGGTCAAGATCGATCCGCTCAAGCTGACGGGACCGTGGGCTGACGGCCACGTGCTCGAGCGCCAGCATACGATCAGCAGCGAGTTCATCGGGCACGATTCGAACGGCCACGCGCAGTGTGATACCAAACGAAGCGAGCTCGGCGAGCTGGTGTTCCGGCTCAAGAACCGGAGTGACAGGGCGACCTTGGATCCGATCGCCGACACCGCGGCGGAGTTTATCCTCGCCTCTGGGATTCGGTTCGATGCTGTGGTGCCGGTGCCACCGTCGCGACGCCGACCCTTTCAGCCGGTTATTGAGATCGCGACCGCTCTTGGTGCGCGACTGGCGAAACCGGTTTTGTTGAGCGTTGTCTCGAAGGTGAAGGAGACTCCGGAGCTAAAGGACGTATTCGAGTTCGGTGAACGTCAGAAGCTCCTGGAGGGAGCATTCGCCGTGGATGAGAAGGACGCAAAGGGACAGCGACTGCTGCTCGTCGATGACCTGTACCGGTCCGGAGCCACGGCCGCCCTCGTCGCGAAGGAGCTCATGGGAGCGGGCGCATCTGCTGTGTATGTCCTGGCCATGACGAAGACTCGGACCCGCTCATGACCAAGGTCTTCATCGCTGGTTCCAGGCAGATTGTTCGGCTTCCGGCCGAGGTGAAGAACCGCATCGACACGATGGTCGAGAAGGGTTTCCAGATCCTCGTTGGCGACGCCAACGGAGCCGACAAGGCCGTTCAGAGATACCTGGCCGACAAGGCTTACCCGAACGTCCTCGTGCACTGTATGGAAAACCACTGCCGAAACAACGTTGGCACCTGGCCCACGCTCCAAGTCGCGGCTCCTAAGGGCGCTCGTGGGTTCGACTACTACTCGCTCAAAGATCGCGCGATGGCTGACGCCGCCGAGTATGGCCTGATGCTGTGGGACGGCAAGAGCAAAGGAACCATCAACAACGTGCTAAACCTGTCGCGCGGAAATAAGCTTGTTGTTGTTTACGTGGCACCCGCCAAGACCTTCCAGACCGTTCGGTCCGCCGAGGATCTTAGGGTCTTACTGGCGAAGGGCGACCCCACGAGCGTTGATCGTTTGGTTCACGAACTCCAGTTGGATGCCCTTCACGACCGCGCAGCGGCAAATTATCCGTACGCGACCTAGTAGCCCATTCCTAGGAAGCGCTCAATCAAGACCCGGATTACGCGTCGACACCTGGACAACGCACGACGTTCATCGCCGCAAACTCAGCAG
>CAYJPQ010000073.1:0-16536 GCA_964372085.1 uncultured Bifidobacteriaceae bacterium
TCCGGCTGGTCCGCCAGGAACCCTTCCTGCCCTACCAGTACTTTCTGATCTTTAGTAAGTGAAAAGTGAAAGGTGAAAAGTGAAAGGGTGTGGCGGATTCAGCCTTTCACTTTTCACCTTTCACTTTTCACTTCTTAAGAGCGCCCAGGCGCTGGGGAGCACCAGGCCGGCGACCGCCACTTTCACCGCGTCCACGAGCACAAACGGGTAGAGGCCGGTGGCGAGCGCCGCCTGCAGGCCCACGCCCAACGACAGCCACGACACGCCGCCGACGAAGATCACCGCCAGGCCCGCAGCCATTGCCAGAATCGAAGTGAGATACCTCCGGTCGAGGCCACGCTCGGCCAGGTAGCCGGTGACGAACGCCGCCAGGGGATACGCCATCAGGTAGCCGCCGCTCGGCCCCAGCAGGCGCGCCGCCGCCTGCGGCAGCTCGGGTGCGAAGGCAAACACGGGCACGCCCGCGACGCCGGCCAGGAGGTACGCGACCTGGCTGAGCGCACCCAGCCGGGAGCCCAGCGCCGCGGCGCCCAGCAGCACCACCATGGGCTGGATGGTGAAGGGCACGGGCGTGAACGGCAGGGGGAAGCTCACCTGGGCCGCGGCGGCCGTGAGGCCCGCGACGAAGGCCACCGACAGCACCCGCACGAGGGTCCACCACGACGCCGATGCTGCGCGCAGGCTGACCTGATCGAGAATGGTGGAAGCACGTGATGTCATGATTCGGAATTCTACTGGTATCCCGACCGCCCTGACAATTGCGGGCTCAGATTCGGGCGGCGGGGCCGGCATCCAGGCCGACCTCAAGACCTTCGCGGCCCACGGCGTGTACGGCACCTCCGCCGTCACCGCCCTTACCGCGCAAAACACCCTGGGCGTGACGGGCGTGCACCTGGTGCCGGCCGAGTTCGTGGGCGCGCAGATCGAGGCCGTGGCCGCCGACATCGGTTGCGACGCCGTCAAGACCGGCATGCTGGCCACTTCCGCCATCGTCGAGGTGGTGGCCGCGGCGATTGAGTCGCTGGACCTGCCCAACCTCGTGGTCGATCCGGTGATGGTGGCCAAGAGCGGCGACCAGTTGCTCGACCAGGACGCCGCGCACGCGCTGAAGACGACGCTGCTGCGGCTGGCGCGCGTGGTGACGCCGAACATCCCCGAGGCCGAGGTGCTGGCGGGCATGGCGGTCCGTACGCGCGAAGACATGCGCGAGGCGGCGCGGCGCATCGCCGAGTGGAAGCCGGGGGCCGTGGTGGTGAAAGGGGGACACCTCGAGGGGCCCGAGGTGGTGGACCTGTTGTTCGAGAACGGCCGGTTCACCGAGTTCGTGGGGCCGCGCGTGGACACGCGCAACACGCACGGCACGGGATGCACCTTTGCGGCGGCCATCGCCGCGCAGCTCGCCCGGGGCGTGGGGCTCGAAGACGCCGTGCGCGGCGCCAAGGCGTACGTGGAAGGCGCCATGCGCGCCGGCATCGCGCTGGGCCGCGGCCACCGCCCGCTGGATCATTTCTGGCAGTTCGGGCGGGGCTGAAGCCCCGCCCCTCCGGGCGGTGGGAGCAGTTCGAGCGGGGCTGAAGCCCCGCCCCTTCGGGCGGTGGGAGGGGCCGGACCGGTGGAGGGCCGGGGCTTCAGCCCCGGCCAATCAGATCGCGTCGGAGATCGACGTGAACCAGGTGGCCGAGCCTGGGCCTATAGCTCCGCCAGCCACGCCCGCGCCAGTTTCAGCGCCGCCGCGGTGGGCGCCTCACCAGCCCGGAAGCAGGCCTTCCACAGTGCGCCCTGTCGTTCGTCGGCGGCGTTCACGAAGCGCGTCTTGCCGTTCTTCTCTACCGTCGGCGCGTTGAAGCTTACCTTGGAGGCGACGGCCACGAACGTCGTCAACTGCTGTTTCAGCTGTCCCTTGAGGTTGTGACTGTCATAGGCGAGCTGTTCCTTCTCCTGCGTCACGCGCTGGTGGATCGCGAACACGGCCTCCGCGGTGTCTGGCCCGTCGTTGTCGATCGACTTGAGGACCGCGTAGCCGCGCAGGAATTGCTCATCGCCGGCGGCCAGTGCCTCGAGCGGCTGCGCCTTGGCGGCGAGCTTCTGGTACTTGGCCTGGTCGCGCCGCTTCGGGTTGGCGGCCTGCACCTTCCATTGGGCCAGCTCCTGCGCGAATTCCGTCTTCAAGTAGTCGGGGGGCACCGATCGGACGCGGTCCACGCCCATCGCGACGACCTCGCGCGCCTGAATGGCCTCGATCGCCTTCAGGTCGTTCTTCTTCAGGGCATCTTCGATGCCGACCACGCCCTTGAGACCGTGATCGACCGCCTGGTGTTCGTCCTTGATGTACTTGTCGTGCTCCGAGAGGAACGCCGCCGACATCACCATCGTCTTCAGCGCCGTTCCCACCGTTTCAACCAGCGTGACCTGCGCGGCCTCGCCCAGTGCGTAAGCGGCGGCCGCCGCGGCGGGTGGGATGAACGGCAGCTGGTCCCAATCGCCGTTGGGTCGCGCGTTGACCCGGCCGCGCAGCACCTGGTTGGCCGACTGGCGCACCGGCAACGCGCTGGCGTCGAGCCTCGACACCGCCGTCTTCTCCGCCGACGGGGCTGCCGCGCGATCAGCGCCAGGGGCCGGCGCCGGAGCGGGAGTGCCCGGCGCCGCGGTCCCCGGCGTCGGGGCGGGAGCCGGGGCCGGGGTCGCCGGCGGCTCCGCCGGCTTGGCGCCAATCACCTCGCCCGCTTTCTTCTTCAGGAGACCTCGCAACTGGGCCTCGGCCGAGATCGAAGCCGAGATCAGAACCATCGCGAGGGCCAGGCCCAGAGCCACATACCGTTTCATGCCGATTCCCTCTCAGAGGCGCCAGTCGGGGGACCTGCGCCTCCATTTGAGTTAGGAGTATGACAGATACCCGCCGCCTTCTCCCTTCTGCATTCTGCCTTCCGCCTTCTATACTGGATGGCTGTGGTTCCCGCGACCCTGATCACCGCCGCGCCGCTCGACCCCATGGCCGTGGTGCGCGCCGTCGACCTGGACGGCATCGGCGCCGTCGTCACGTTCCTGGGCCTGGTGCGCGACCAGAACCAGGGACGGCGGGTGCTGCACCTGGAATACGAGGCGTACGACGCGCTCGCCCTCAAGGGCCTCGACCGCATCGTCAGCGAATCGTGCGAGCGGTGGCCGTCGGTGCGCGTCGCCATTCACCACCGCACCGGGCGGATGGGGATTGGCGAGACCAGCGTGGCCATTGCGGCGGCCTCGCCGCACCGCGCCGACGCGTTTGCGGCCGGCCGCTACGCCATCGAGCGCATCAAGCAGATCGTGCCCATCTGGAAGCACGAGTACTTCGAGGGCGGCGATGTGTGGATCGAGGGCGCCACCGCCGACCCCGACGACCAGGCTGCGCGGGAGCACGCGCTGAGGGTGGCATGCGCGTAACGGTGCGGTTGTTTGCGCGGCTGCGCGACCTGGCGGGCGCCGGCGAGCTGGCCCGCGAGGTGCCCGATGGCGCCACCGTGGCCGCCGTGTGGACCCAGCTCACGCGCGAGTGGCCCGACATGCACGCGTACGAGAAGTCGATCTCGTGCGCCGTGAACGCCGACTACGCGAAATTCGCGACGGCGGTGTCGGACGGCGACGAGGTCGCGTTCCTGCCCCCGGTCTCTGGCGGCTAGCAGGTCGAACCCGTAGAACCTGTAGAACCTGTAGAACCTGTAGAACCTGTAGAACCCGTAGAACCCGTATCCATGTTCGATAAGCTGATTTCAGTCGAGGCCAGGTACGAGGAGTTGACGGCCTCCCTTGGCACGCAGGCAGTCCAGAGCGACGCCAATGAATACCGCAAGCAGGCCAAGGCCCTCGCGGAGATCGAGGCGCTCGTCCTGAAGTACCGCGAGTACAAGGCGGTGGAGAGCGAGATCCGCCACGCCGAGGAGCTGGCCAGGGGCTCGGACCCCGACATGCGTGAGCTGGCGGTGGAGGAGCTGAAGGGCCTGGTTGCGTCGAAGGAGGCCATCTCCACCGAGCTCAAGATCCTGCTGGTGCCCAGGGACCCCAACGACGAGCGCAACGTCATGGTGGAGATCCGCGCCGGCACGGGCGGCGAGGAAGCGGCCTTGTTCGCGGGCGAGCTCTATCGCATGTACACGCGCTACGCCGAGCGCCAGCGGTGGAAGGTGGAGCTGATGTCCCTCAGCGAGGCCGGCCAGGGCGGCGTCAAGGACGTGGTCGTCAGCATCGAGGGCAAGGGCGCCTACAGCAAGATGAAGTACGAAAGCGGCGTGCACCGCGTGCAGCGCGTGCCGGCCACCGAGGCCAGCGGCCGCATCCACACCTCCACGGCCACCGTGGCGGTGCTGCCCGAGGCCGAGGAAGTGGACATCCAGATCCAGGAGAAGGACCTGCGCATCGACACGTTCTGCTCGAGCGGTCCCGGCGGCCAGAGCGTGAACACCACCTACTCGGCGGTGCGCATCACGCACATCCCCACCGGCACGGTGGTGTCGCAGCAGGACGAGAAGTCGCAAGTGAAGAACCGCGCCAAGGCCATGAAGGTGCTGCGCAACCGGCTCTACGAGGCCGAGATGCAGAAGCAGCACGACGCCATCGCCAAGGAGCGCAAGGGCCAGGTGGGGTCGGGCGACCGGTCCGAGAAGATCCGCACTTACAACTTCCCGCAGAGCCGCATCACCGATCACCGCATCAATTTCACGACGCACCAGCTGCAGGGCGTGCTCGACGGCAACATCGACGAGCTCGTGGACGCGCTCACCACGCACTACACCGCCGAGAAGCTGAAGGAAGTCACCGAGGCGTGACGCTGCGCGACCACCTGCTGGCCGCACGCCGGCGGCTGGAGGCCTCCGGCATCCCCGCCCCGGAGGCGGCCCGCGACGCGTCGGTGCTGGCCGGCCTCGCGCTCGGCTGCGACCGCGCCACCCTGCTCTCCCGCGAGCCCGACATGGCGCCCGCGGGCTTCGACGCCGCCTTCGCGGCTCTGGTCGATCGACGCGCCCGCCGCGAGCCGGTGGCCTACATCCGCGGCTGGCAGGAATTCTGGGGCCGCGACTTCATCGTGTCGCCTGCGACGCTCATTCCCCGGCCCGAGACCGAGTTGATCGTCGAAGAGGCGGCCAGGTTGCACGGACGGCCGGGACTTCAGTCCCGGCCCCTGTCGATCATCGATATCGGCACGGGAAGCGGCTGCCTGGCTGTCACGCTGGCCGCTGAACGCCCAGACGCCCAGGTCGTCGCCACCGACATCTCGGGCGAAGCGCTTGCGATCGCACGCGCCAACGCCGCCCGGCACGGCGTGGCCAACCGCATCGAGTTTCGCGAGGGGCCGTACCTGGCCGGCGCCTCCGGGCCGTTCGATCTCATCGTCTCGAACCCGCCGTACATCACCGAGCGCGACTACAAAGCCCTGATGCCCGAAGTCCGCGAGTTCGAGCCGGCCACGGCCCTGCGGGCCGGCGCGGACGGGTTGCGTGACATCCGCGCGGTGGTGGCCATCGCCGCCGCCAGCCTGGCGCCGGGCGGTCACCTGCTGATGGAGATTGGCCACGGCCAGGGCGACGCCGTCCGACAGTTGGTGGACGACATGCCGGGCCTGGAGATGGTATCCATCCGCGCAGACCTGCAGGGCATCCCCAGGGTCGTCATCGCTGTGGCACCATAGAGCCATGAGTTGCCTCTTCTGCAAGATCATCGCGGGCGAGATCCCCTCGAAGAAGGTCTACGAAGACGACCAGCTGTTCGCCTTCGGCGACATCAACCCCCAGGCGCCGATGCACGTGCTGGTGGTGCCGAAGACGCACGTCGCCACGCTCAACGATCTCACGGCGCAGGACGATGGGGTGGTGGGGGCGATGGTGAGGCGCGCGGCGGCCATCGCGAAGGAGCACGGGTACGACGGCCCCGGCTACCGGACGGTATTCAACTGCAACGCGCAGGCGGGCCAGACGGTGTTCCACGTGCACCTGCACGTGCTGGGCGGCCGCGCCATGGCCTGGCCGCCGGGCTAGGGCAGCAACACCACCGGCACGATGACCCGCATGGGGGCCGGGCCCTCATCCGACATTCGCGGCTCGTACAGCTCGAGGTAGACCAGGGTGGGCGTCGTCACCGCGGCGGCCACGGTGAACGAGAACGGCCCGGGGCCGTCCACGCCGCCGCCGCGGCCCGTCCCCGTGGCGAGGGTCGTGCCGCCACGGAGGCTGAGCGTCCACGCGAAGCTGCTCTCGAAGGTGCGCGAGCAGCCCTTCACCACGAAGCCGTTCTTCACCCGCGCGCCCGCCCGGGGCAGCGTGGCCATCACAAACGGCTCGACCCCGAGCACGTCTGGGCTCGCCAGGCACGGATCGATGGACGAGGCCGCCTTCGTCGGCGCCTGGGCGGAAGCCGTGACAGCAAGTGCCGCGACGAACAGCGCCGTGATGAGTCGTGCCGTCATGGCCCTCACCCTTTCACTTTTCACGTTTCACTTTTCACTTCTCTCCAGCAGGTACCGCCCAAACCCCTGCTCCCGCTGCAGCACGAAATCCACCGCCCGGTAGCCGCGGGCCAGGTACGCCTGGAAGATCTCGCGCACCTGCATCCGCCACTGAAGCGCCATGTCGGGCGCGCGTTGCTGCATCTCGGTGAAGCCGGTGGGAATCTCCACCCACAACCGTCCGGCGTCGAGCGACAGGTCGACGGCCGCCACCGCGCGCCAGTCGCCGGCCGGCACGGTGGGGTTCACCACGGGAGCCTCTCCTGCCCCGTGAGACCCCTTCCGCATCTCGGAGGTTTGCTCCAGGCGGCGGATCACGTGCGGCTCGCCGATGCACCAATGCGCCACCAGCCGGTCGGTGGGCGTGCCGCGGTGCAGCGCGCTCGTGGATTCGCCGTAGAAATTCTCGGCATACTCCTCGATCACGGCGCCCAGCTTCGCCAGGTTGAAGTGGGCGTTCAGGGCCTGCAGGGGGTCGAAGGTCCACTCGATCAGGTCATAGCCGCGCACCAGCGCGCGCTGGCGCTGCGCCAGCTTCAGCTCGAAGCCGAGGCCTCCCCGATACTCGGGCAGCACGCCGGTCATGTGCGACCACTGCAGGGGCCGGCCGTCCTTCATGCCGACGATGGACCACGAGAAGCCCACCATGCGGCCGCCGTCGAAGGCGCCCAGCAGGATGGCGCCGGTCTTCATCGTGATGATGAAGACCGGCACCGTCACCATGTCACCGGAGTCCGTATAGCCCCAGATGTCGTGTTCGAGCGCCACCACCTGGCGGTACTCGTCGATGGTGTCGAGGTCGCGAATGCGGATGTCAGACATGGAATTCAGCCACGAAGGTCACGAAGGTCACGAAGACCTTAAACATATATGACTTCGTGTGCTTCGTGATCTTCGTGGCTAAATCAGGCCTTCCAATTCCGCGAGGGTCCGGATGACGGGCACGCCGTCCGGCAGGCGATCGGGCATCTCGCCAGACCGGCGCAGCAGCACCCCGCGCATGCCGGCCGCCAGGGCCCCTTCCACGTCGGCCTTGAGGCTGTCGCCCACCATCACCGACCGGCCGGCCTCGACGCCGGCGCGCAGCAGCGCCGCCTCGAAGATGCTGGGGTGCGGCTTCATGTAGCCGTGCTCGAACGACGACACGGCGGCGTGGATGAACCCGTTGAGGCCGAAGTGCTCCTGGAACGCCGTGAGGCTGCGGTGCGAGTTGGAGATCACGCCCACCGTGAGCCCGCGCGCCCGCAGCGCCCGCATCACCGGCCCCACGTCGTCGTACATCTCGAAGTGGTGGTTGGTGGCCCATTCATCGTAGATGTCGCGCGCAGCCTGCTCCACGGCCGCGCCCAGGCCGCCCATGTGCGTGATGATCGACGAGGTGTAATCGATGAAGAGCTGCTCGTCGTACAGCGGCTCCTCCACTTCGTCCAGGATGTGCGACGACACGGCCACGGCGGCCTCGAACCGCGCGGGGTCCACCGCCATGCCGTGCGCCGCGCAGAAGTGCCGGTACCCCTCTCCCTGGAACATGGGTCCGGGATAGATGAGGGTGAAGTCCACGTCGAAAAAAATCGCACTGATCATCTGTGTTTCATCCGTGGCCTAACTGTGGCCCTGGATCGGTGGCCCTGCAATTGCAATGGTCGCACATCCGGGGTCGAGCAGCCGCCGCGCGGCGGCATTGGCGTCGTCGAGTGTCACCGCGTCCACCAGTGCCGGCAGGCGCACGTCGTAATCCAGGCCCAGGCCGAACTGCTCGCTGTTGAGCAAGAACGCGGCGATGGCCGCGTTGGTTTCCAGTTGGCGGGGCAGCGATCCGATCAGGTACCGCTTCGACTCGTCGATCTCCCTGGGCGTGAAGCCGTCACGCCGCAGCGCCGTGAGCTCCTCGTCGATGGAGGCGATGGTGCGCTCGACGTTGGCGGCCGACACGCCCGCGCGGATGAGGAGCGGGCCTTCCCCGGGTCCCGCGTCGAGCGAGCTGAACACGTAGTAGGCCATGCCCTGCCGCTCGCGGATGCTGTCGCCCAGCCGGCCGCCAATGGCGTACTGGCCCAGCGCGTTGTTCATCACCGCCGCGGGCATGTAGCCGGCGTCGTTGCGGCGAATGCCCACAAAGCCATAGGCCACGTCGGCCTGCGACTTGTTGGGCATGGGCACCGTCACCGCCTGGCGCGCCGAGGGACGCGCCGCATCGGGCACGACGATCGCCGGCTTGTCCGCCGGAGCCTTGGCGGAGGCGGAAGCCTCGGCGGAGGCGGCGGGTCGTTCGAACGCCCCCAGAACCCGGGCGGCCACCGTGGCCTCATCCACGTCGCCTACCACGACGACGGTGATCAACTGGGGCACGAACCACGCCCGGTGGAAGGCCGCCAGGTCGTCACGCGTCAGCCGCTCCACGGTGGCCACCGTGCCGCGCACCCGGCGGGCAAACGGGTGGCGCCCGTAGAGCGCGCGCATGAAGGCGTCGACAGACATCGCCGCCGGCTGGTCTTCGTCCTGCCGGATGGTCGTCACCAGCTCGGCGCGACGCGTGGCCACCTCCGCCTCGGGAAAGGCGGGATGGCAGGCCATGTCGCCCATCAGCCCGAGCACGTGGCCGAAGTCGGCGGTGAGGCACGTGGCCCCCAGCGTCACCTGGAAGCGTCCCGCCGAAACGCTGAGCGAGGCGCCGCGGCCGTCGAGGTCGTCGGCAATCACGCTGGCGGACCGCGACGCGGTGCCCCGGTCGAGCACGCGCGCCACCAGCGCCGCGGTGCCGTCGCGATCGACCGGGTCGGCATACCCGCCCGCCGCGACGTTCACCAGCACGCTCACCGCGGGCGTGGTGTGGTTCGCCTTGGCAATCACGGTGATGCCATTGGAGAGGACCGTCCGAACGGGATTCAGACCCACGCGGTCCCCCGGGCTTCAGGCTCTGGGCTCTGGGCTCCTGGTCTCATCGCGGTTCAAACCAGCCGATGGTGCGGTTCTCGGCCGTGAGGCATGCGCGCGCGGCCTCCTGGACGGCCTCCACGGTCACCGCGTCGAGGCGGGCGCCCAGCTCCCCGTACGCGCGCCACGATGCGATCGTCTCGAAGTAGCCCAGTTGGTGCGCGATATCGGTGACACTAGCGGCGTCGTATACCAGGCGCGCCCGCAGCTGGGTGCGCACCTTGTGGAGTTCGGCCGGTGTGATGCCGTCGTGCACCAGGCGATCGATCTCGGCCAGCACGGCCTCTTCCACCGCCGCCAGCGACCGGCCCTCGGCCACGCTCACGTTGACGCCGTACAGGAACGGGTGCTCGGTGGGCATCAGCGCGCCGCTCACCCGTGACGCCAGCCCCGTGTCGACGAGCGCGCGGTACAGCCGCGCGCTGCGCTGGGGCCGGGGCACGCTGGACGACCAGATGTTCAGGCCGGCGGCGCCGCTCAGCACCGCGTCGGCAGCCAGCAGGGGAAAGAACGCCGCGTCGCCGAAGGCCGGGGCGTGGAAGACGGCCTTCCAGTAGGAGGTGGTCCCCTCCTTGCGCAGCACCACCCGCCGCTCGGCCTGCTGCGGGGGCTCCACCTGGCGCACGCGGGCCGGCCGCGTGCCCGGGGCGATGCCGCCAAAGCGCGCCTCGATGCGGCGGAGGGTGTCGTCGGTGTCGACGTCGCCCACCACCACGAGTGTGGCATTGGACGGCGTGTAGTAGCGGCGGTAGTGCCCGTAGAGGTCGTCGCGCGACAGCGTCTGCAGGTCGGACAGCCAGCCGATGGTGGGGTGGTGATAGGGGTGCACCTTGAAGGCGGTGGCGGTGACCTCGGTGTCGAGCAGCTGCTCGGGGTCGTTCTCGCCGCCCTGCAGCTCGGCGATGATCACCGTGCGCTCCGACTCGCAGTCGGCCGGATCATAGAGGCACGCGTCCATCCGCTCGGCCTCGATGAACAGCATGCGGTCGAGCGCGTCCTTCGACGCGGTCTCCAGGTAGGTGGTCTGGTCGATCCAGGTGTAGCCGTTCCAACTGCCGCCGAACTGCTCGATGATGCCCTTCACCTGGTCGCGGGGGATGTTGCGCGTCCCCTTGAAGTTCATGTGCTCCACCCAGTGCGACACGCCGGTCGTGCCGGGCGCCTCGTCCTTGGACCCCACGCGGTACCAGCACCACACCGAGGCCAGGGGAGCGGTGTGCACCTCCTGGATGAGCACTTTCAGCCCGTTGTCAAGAACCGTCTCTCGAACCATCGTTTGCCCAAGCCTCAAGCCCTAAGCCGTAAGCCCTCACAGTACAATAGAGCTACACCGATGGCCGACTGGAAAGAGACCTGCAACCTGCCCCGGACCGCCTTCTCGATGAAGGCCAACCTGCAGACGACCGAGCCCGAGACCATCGCCCGCTGGGACGAGATGGACCTGTACGGGCAGATTCGCGCCGCGCGCCAGGGCGCCCCGATCTTCCTGCTGCACGACGGCCCGCCATACGCCAACGGCGAGATCCACATCGGCACGGCGCTCAACAAGATCCTGAAGGACCTGGTCGTCAAGTCGCACAACATGGCTGGCTACGACGCACCGTACCTGCCGGGCTGGGATTGCCACGGCCTGCCCATCGAGTTGAAGGTCGACCGCGAGCTCGGCCCCAGGAAGAGGGAGATGAGCACGGCCGACTTTCGCCGGGCCTGCCGCGCGTACGCCGAGAAGTACCTCGACATCCAGCGGAACGGCTTCAAGCGCCTTGGCGTCATCGGCCTGTGGAGCGCGCCCTACCGCACCATGGACTTCAGCTACCAGGCCGCCATCGTCCGCGCCCTCGGCAAGTTCGTGGAGCAGGGCATGGTCTACAAGGGCAAGAAGCCCGTGCACTGGTGCACACACTGCCGCACGGCGCTCGCCGAAGCGGAGGTGGAGTACGAGCCGCACACCTCGCCCTCGATCTACGTCGAGTTCCCGATGGCCGACGAGAGCAAGGGCGAGTTTGCCAGGAGGGCCGGCGTCACCGGGAGGGCCGGGACTTCAGCCCCGGCGAAGGTCTCCGTCCTGATCTGGACGACAACGCCCTGGACCATCCCGTCGAACCTGGCCATCGCGTTCCACCCGGATTTCCAATACGGGCTGTACGACGTGGGCGGCACCGCCGTGATCGTCGCCACGGACCTGGCCGAGAGCGTGGCCCAGAAGACCGGCCGCGCCTTCGGGGCCCCGCTCGCCACCTTCGAGGGGAAGGTGATGGACCGGCTGGTGTTCCGCCACCCGCTGTACGCGCGCGACTCGCTGGGCGTGCTGGGCGACTACGTGACGCTCGAGTCGGGCACGGGCGCGGTGCACACGGCGCCGGGTCACGGTGCGGACGACTACCACACGGGCGTGCGCTACGGCCTGGAGATCTACGCCCCGCTCGACCCGGGCGGCCACTTCATCGACTCGGTGGAGCTCTTCGCCGGCCTCAAGGTGTACGACGCCAACCCGAAGATCGAGGCGGCGCTCACGGAGCGCGGCCGCCTGTGGCACCGCGAGGACTACGACCACTCGTACCCGCACTGCTGGCGCTGCCACAACCCGGTGATCTTCCTGGCCACGGCGCAGTGGTTCATCGCCATGGAGGCCAACGACCTGCGCGCGCGCGCGCTGAAGGCCATCGACGACACGCGGTGGATCCCGTCGTGGGGCCGCGCCCGCATCGAGGGCATGATCGCCAACCGGCCCGACTGGTGCATCTCGCGCCAGCGCAGCTGGGGCGTGCCCATCCCCGCAATGGACTGCACCACGTGCGGCCAGCCGGTGCTGACCAAGGCCCTGATCGACAAGGCCGCGGCGGTGTTCGACGTCTACGGCGCCGACGCGTGGTACGAACGCCCGATCGCGGAGTTCCTCCCCGAGGGCCTGGCCTGCACGGCGTGCGGCGGCACGGCGTGCGGCGGCACCGCGTTCGAGCGTGAGCACAACATCCTCGACGTGTGGTTCGACTCGGGATCGAGTCACGAGGCGGTGCTCCCGTTCCGCGAGCACCACCGCTGGCCCGCCGACATCTACCTGGAGGGCAGCGACCAGCACCGGGGCTGGTTCCACAGCTCGTTGCTCGTCGGCGTCGGGACGCGCGGGCGCGCGCCCTTCAACCAGGTGCTCACGCACGGCTTCACGATGGACGAGCACGGGCGCAAGATGTCGAAGTCGCTCGGCAACACCGTGGCGCCGCAGGACGTAATCAAGCAGAGCGGCGCGGAGATCCTGCGGCTGTGGGCCTCGATGGTCGACTACCGCGAGGACATCCGGGTGGGCAAGGAGATCCTCGCCCGCACCGTGGAGGCCTACCGCAAGATCCGCAACGTGCTGCGGGTGCTGATGGGCAACCTGTTCGACTTCGACCCGAAGGACAGCGTGCCGGCCGGCCGCCTGCTCGAGATCGATCGCTGGGCGCTGGCGAAGTACGCCGAGGCCGCCGGGCGCATGGTCAAGGCCTACGACGCCTACGACTACCCGGCCATCTACCAGGCCGCCAACACCCTCATCACGGTGGACCTGAGCGCCTTCTACGTGGACGTGACGAAGGACCGGATGTACACCTTCGGCGCCAGGTCCGAGGCCCGGCGCTCGGGCCAGACGGCCATGTACCTCATTGTCGACGGCCTCGCGCGGCTGCTCGCGCCCATCCTGTCGGTGACGATGGACGAGGTGTGGCGGCTGCTGCCGGGCGATCGCGAGCCCTCCGTCCACATGGCGCTCTTCCCGACGGGCCTGGACCAGTGGAAGGACGAGGCCCTGCTCGATCGCTGGGCGCAGCTGGCCACGGTGCGCGACCAGGTGAACCTCGAACTCGAGGCCCGGCGTCAGGACAAGACCATTACCGGCAACCTGTCGGCCCACGTGAAGCTCTCGCCGGATGGCGAGACGGCGGCGTTGCTCGACGCCTATCGCGACTTCCTGCCCACGCTGTTCGGCGTGTCGCAGGTCACGGTGGTGGCGGGGCCCCACGCCGACTCGGGGCTGCACGCCGCGGTGCTGCGCGCCGACGGCGCCAAGTGCGAGCGCTGCTGGCGTGTCGTGCCCGAGGTGAGCGCGGCGCCGCCCGAGCGCGCCGGGCTCTGCCCGCGCTGCGTCGAGGCGCTCTCCGAACCGGTGAGCCTCTAGCCGCAGATGACGCAGATGACGCAGATGACAGCCGGACCGTTCGCGGCCCGGAGGCTCGAGCTGATCGTCGCCCTCACGGTGGTGGTGCTCGACCAGGTCACCAAGGCCATGGTGCGGCCCGCGCTGGCGCTGCACGAGAGCCTCGAGGTGATTCCCGGCTTCCTGGACCTCACGCGCGTGCACAACACGGGCGCGGCGTTCGGCATGCTGAACGCGGTGGACTTCCCGTTCAAGCCGGTGGTGCTGGGCCTGGTGGCGCTCGCCGCCCTGGGCGGCGTGGCGTGGTACGCTTCCACCGTGCCGATCGAGGAGCGGCTGGCCCGCCTGGGCATCGCCGGGGTGCTCGGCGGCGCCGTGGGCAACCTGATCGACCGCGCCACGGCGGGCTACGTGCTCGACTTCGTCGACGCCTACTGGAACGGGTGGCACTTTTGGGCCTTCAACGTGGCCGATGCCGCCATCACCGTGGGCGTCGGCTTCATGATTCTCGATATGCTGGGGCTGGGACGCCGTGCATCCAATACTGTTTGAGCTCGGACCGCTGACCATCTACTCGTACGGGGTGCTGCTGGCCTCGGCCTACCTGCTGGGGCTGTGGCTCGCGGTGCGCCGCGCCCGGGCCGCCGGCGTGGACGGCACCAAGGTGATGGACATGCTCATCTGGGTGATCATCGCCGCGCTGGTCGGCGCCAAGGCCCTGCTGTTCATCGTCGACTTCCGCCACTTCACCAGCAGTTGGCAGGACTTCACCACGCTGCTCAGATCGGGCGGCGTCTTCTACGGCGGGCTCATCGCCGCGGTGGCGGTGGCCATCTACCAACTGCGCCGCCACCGGCTGCCGCTGTGGCCGTCGGGCGACCTGTTCGCGCCCGGCATCGCGCTGGGCTACATGGTGGGGCGGCTCGGCTGCCTGATGGCGGGCTGCTGCTACGGCAAGCCCACCGAGGTGGCCTGGGCCATCACCTTCACCGACCCGGCGGCCAGCCTCAACGTGGGCACGCCGCTCAACGTGCCGCTGCACCCCACGCAGCTCTACGAGTCGGCGGCCGGCCTGGTGATGCTGCTGTTCCTGCTGTGGCTCGAGAAGCGGCCCGGCGCGTACCCCGGCCGCACCTTCTGGAGCTTCGCGGCGCTGTACTCGGTGCTGCGGTTCGTCATCGAGTACTTCCGTGGCGACGACCGCGGCATCGTGCTCAACGTGCTCTCCACGTCGCAGATGATCTCGGTGGTGCTGCTGCCGCTGAGCCTGTTCATGCTGTGGTACCTGGCCCGCGCCGACCGGCCCGCCGAGCCCGAGGCGCCACGCGGTCCGCGGAAGCCCCGCTTTGCCTAGCCCCGCCCGAGGAGGGCCGGGTCGCACCGTCGCAGGAGGGCCGGGACTTCAGTCCCGGCCGCGCGCATGACCCGCCTCGCATTCACCGTCGACGCCGAGAACGCCGGCGAGCGGCTCGACCGCTTCCTGGCCGGCGAGATCCCGCAGCAGTCGCGGTCGCAGATCCAGCGCATCATCGACGAGGGGCACGTCACCCTTGTTCGGACAACCGTGGGGCGGACCGTAGGGCGGAACTTCAGTTCCGCCGGCACCGCCAAGCCGGCCAAGGCCAACCTCGAACTGCGCGAGGGCGACGTCATCACCATCGCGCTCCCCGACCTGGCGCCGGCCACGGCCGAAGCCGAGGACATCCCCCTCGACATCCTGTTCGACGATGACGACATCGTGGTGGTGAACAAGCCGGCGGGCATGGTGGTGCACCCCGCGGCGGGCAACCCCGGCGGCACGCTGGTGAACGCCCTGCTCCACCACGTGACGCGCCTGAGCGGCATCGGCGGCGAGGCGCGGCCCGGCATCGTGCATCGCCTCGACAAGGGCACGTCGGGCGTGATGGTGGTGGCCAAGCACGACGCGGCTCACCGGGAGCTGGCGCGGCAGTTCCACGACCGCGAGGTGCAAAAGGAATACGTGGCGCTGGCGTGGGGCCTGGTGCAGCAGCGCAAGCGCATCAACGCCGCCATCGGCCGCGACCCCAAGAACCGCCTGAAGATGTCGACACGGGCCAGCCGCGCGCGTGACGCCGTGACGCGCGTCACCTGGTCGCGCGACCTGCGCGGCGTCACGCTGTGCCGCATTGCCATCCACACCGGCCGCACCCACCAGATTCGCGTGCACATGAGCGCCATCGGCCACCCCATCGTGGGCGATGCCCTGTACGGCGGCGTGCACCGCCGCGTGCCGCATCCGCTGCGCGCCGTGACCACCCTCACCCGCCCGTTCCTCCACGCCGAGTCGCTCACCTTCACGCACCCGCGGACGAAGGAGCGCTTGACCTTTACGGCGCCGCTGCCGGCCGACCTCGAGGCCGTGGCGATGGCCCTGGCCCCGCCGGAGTTGCGGGATTCGATCTTCGCGCGGGAATCGCGTCGGCAATCGGACGAGCCGTCCAGCGACTGATCGACAATGGGGCATGCCCCTTCCCACGCTGCTCTCCCGCACCGTCGTGCACACGGGCCGCATCCTGCGCCTCGAGATTGACCGCGTGACCCTGCCGACGGGCCATACCCTCGACATGGAGATCGTTCGGCACCCCGGCTCGGTGGTGCTGCTCCCCGTGCCGGCCCCTGGCCAGGTCATCCTCATCCGCCAGTACCGCTACACCATCGACCGTCACATCTGGGAGTTGCCGGCCGGCACGCTCAAGGCGGATGAAGATCCCGCGGCGGCGGCCGCGCGCGAGTGCGAGGAGGAGATTGGCCTGGTGCCCGGGCGCGTGACGCGCCTTGGCGGGTACTTCTCGACGCCGGGTTTCTGCGACGAGGAGATGGTGTACTTCCGCTGCGAAGACCTCCGGACCCCGGCGGCCGACTCCACGGTGAGGAAGGACGACGACGAGGAGATCGAGCCGCGGACGTTCACCCTGGCCGAGGCGCGGGCGCTGGTGGAACGCGGCGAGATCGTCGACTTGAAAACGCTGGCGGGTCT
>CAYJPQ010000074.1:0-4873 GCA_964372085.1 uncultured Bifidobacteriaceae bacterium
TCGGGCGTGGCCAGCTTCGCGCATACGCGATTGGCGGTCATCGACCTGAGCCCCGCCGGGCATCAGCCGATGTCCACGCCAGACGGCCGCTTGACCATCGTCTTCAGCGGCGAGATCTACAACTTTCGCGAACTGCGCCGGTCGCTCGAGCTGGAAGGCATCCAGTTCATGACCCAGAGCGACACTGAAGTGATTCTTCGAGCCTACGAGGCACGCGGCGAAGCCTGCATCAAGGAGCTGCGCGGGATGTTTGCGCTGGCGATCTGGGACGAGCGCGAGCGCGAATGCCTGCTGGCGCGAGACCGGTTCGGCATCAAGCCGTTGTACTACCGGGCCGAGCATGGACGGCTGTTGTTCGGGTCGGAGGTGCGGGCGCTGCTTGCCTCTGGCCTCGTGGCGCGTGACCTCGACGCCCAGGCGGTCTATGGCTACTTCAGGTCGGGTTCGGTGCCCGAGCCCCGAACGCTTCTCCGGACCGTGAAGTGCCTCGAGGCCGGACAGGTCGGCTGTTGGCGCGATGGCCGATTCGGCAGCCGGCGGTACTGGGATGTTCGCTTCGGGACGGCGCCAATCTCCACGGGCGACGCGGCTGCCTCCGCGCGCGCGGCCTTGCTCGGCTCGGTGGACCATCACTTCATTGCTGACGTGCCCGTCGGCATCCTCTTGAGTGGGGGCATCGACTCCACCGCGCTCGTGGCGCTGGCCCACGCGACGGGCAGGACGGGTGTGCGGACGGTCACAATGTCGCTGCCTGGATCACCGGATGACGAGGGGGCCAGTGCGCGGCGCGTCGCCCGGCATTTCGGGACGAGTCACGAAGACTATCCGGTGGACGCCGTGGTTGGCCGATCGCTCTTCGAGCAGTTCGTGCGCGCCGCCGACCAACCCAGTGTCGACGGCCTCAACACGTTTGCCGTGTCAGGCTTCGCGCGCGAGCGTGGCCTGAAGGTGGTGCTGTCCGGATTAGGCGCTGACGAGCTGTTTGGCGGTTACCCATCGTTCCGGACCGTGCCGCGGATGGCGAGGTGGGACCAACGACTGGACCAGGCCGGCCCGATCAGGCGTGCGCTGGGCAGGACGCTCGAGGGCCTGGGCGCCAGCGCCCGGTCTCGTCGGCTCGGTGACATGCTCACCCAGTCTCCGGGTCTGTTGTCCGCCTACACCACATTTCGGGGCATTTACAGTCGCGGCGAAGCCCGGGCGCTGACCCGGCACTACGCCGGTGAGACGGACGGCGAATTGGACGATGATGCAAGGGGCCGGGAGACGCCGGCGCCTTCCGCCGCCGACGAGGTGAGCCGCCTGGAATTGACACGGTACGTCCGCAACCAATTGCTGCGCGACAGCGACGTCATGAGCATGGCTTGGGGGCTCGAGTTGCGAACGCCATTCCTGGATGCCGGTGTGGTCGATGCCGTTTCCCGGGTGCCGGCCCCAGTGCGCCTGGCGGCAGGCAAGCGGCTGCTGGTCGAGGCCGTGCCCGAAGTGCCGGAGTGGGTGCGATGCCAGCCCAAGCGCTGCTTCCAGTTTCCGTTTGGGCAATGGCTGGGCCGAGAATGGCGCGACGTGTTTGCCGAGGTCGATCGGACCAGCCCCGTGCCCGCCGGCACGTGGTATCGCAAGTGGAGCGTCTTCATGTTCGAGCGGTGGGTGACACGGCATGACTGACAACGAGACGGTCCACTACGGGCCGATTCTGGGGGTAGCCACTTCGGCATTGGGCACGCTGGCTGCCATGCTGCTGTTTCCTGAACAGCCGTCGCCGCCCGGCGCGCTCGTGGTACCGGCCATCGTGCTGGCGACCGCGATTCTCCTCGTCCCCGCCATGCGAGCGCTGTCGGGGGCCAGCACGATGATGAATGCCGAGAATTTCGTCGCGGCGGGATATGTCGGCTGGCTGCTTCTCGACCTGATCCAGGGCTCGTATGACCTGGGAGATGCGAGTGATGACGCACTGAGACTGGCGTTGATCGCGATCGGCGTATCGGCGGCGGCCATGTGGATAGGCGTCGCGGCGAGACCGTGGCGCCTGCCCGCGCGCCTGGTTGAGGTTGCAAGCAACCCGCTCGACAACCGGACGGTGCAGCGCCTGGTCCCCCTGTGCTTCTTCCTGGGCATGCTGAACTACATGTACTCGGTCAACTTCAACCTCGTGGAGATGTTCTCGTATCTTGGAAATGACCGATGGTCCGTGCCATGGGGGCGTGCCCAACTGGGGGGGTGGGGCTCGTTCATCGACCAAACCCCGTACTTCGGCTACGTACTGCCGAGTTTGACGGCCCTTATCATCGTTCGTCGTGGGTTTCGCTTTCAGACATGGTTGGCCATCGGAGCGTCGATGATCATGCTGGCCTTCCTGGCGCAAAGCGGCGGCAGGCGCATCATCCTGGTGACGGTTGGGGCCGCGATTATCGTCTGGGTGCAGGCACAGGCAGGCATGAAGATGAGGAAGGTACTCATGGTCGGCGCTGCGAGCATTGCGTTGGTCTGGACCATGCAGTTCATGCTGAACATACGCAGTCGAGGCTACGAAGACTTCATGTATCGCGGCTCCGATTACGACACCCTGCACGTCGACGACAACTTTCTCCGCCTCGCCCAGATCATCCAGATCGTGCCCGCCCGTCGTGACTATGTCTACTACAGACAAATTGTCTTCACCCTCGTTCGCCCTGTTCCCAGGGTGTTTTGGCCCGGCAAGCCGGTTGACCCAGGCTTCGATCTGCCGTCCGAGGTCGGGATGAGGGGCGTCAGCCTGTCCAGCTCCATCATCGGCGAGTGGTACGTCACGTGGGGATGGGTGGCAGTGGTCCTCGGCGCCTGGCTGCACGGGCGCTTGGCGGGCACGGCCAATGCGCTGCGCGGACTCGGCATCGCGTCGAAGAACCCCATCGTCTACGCGCTTGCGGTGATGGTGCTGCTGGTGGGCATGCGATCGATGCAGGACCTCATCATCATGAGCTATGCCCTCGTGGCGTGGTGGGCCGCCAGTCGATTGGTGACGCCCAGGATCCGGTCGGAGGCGTGAGGATTCTCCACGTCGCGGCGTCGTACCTGCCGGCGACGCGGTACGGCGGCACCATCGTGTCGGTGCACGGACTCTGCAAGGGCCTGGCCGCCCGTGGTCACGACGTGCACGTGTTCACCACCAGCGTCGACGGCCCGCGCGATTCCGACGTCCCCCTTGCGACACCCGTCGACCTGGACGGGGTCAAGGTCTGGTACTTCCCGTCGCGCCTCTTGCGCCGGCTGTACTGGTCGCCGCCCCTTGGGCGCGCGCTGGCTCGGCACATGGGCGAGTTCGACATCGCCCACTTGCACGCCTTGTTCGTGTGGCCCGTGTGGGCGGCTGCATCGGCCGCCAGGCGCGCCGGCGTTCCGTACGTCTTCTCGCCAAGGGGCATGCTCGAGCAAGGCCTCGTGGAACGACGCAGCCCGGTGGCAAAACGCCTGCTCATCGCGCTCTTCGGCCGGCGCACCATCGAGCGGGCGTCCGGCCTGCACGTGACGAGCGCCCGCGAGGCGGCGGAGGCGGCGGCGTTTGGATTGGCACTGCCGCCCGTGTACGAAGTGCCCAATGGCGTGGACCTCGATGAGGGGCCGATCGCCGGGGACGACGTCGCGCCGGCATCCCGCCCCTATGTGCTGTTCCTGGGCCGCGTCAGTTGGAAGAAGGGGCTCGACCGGCTCATCGCCGCGATGCGGCACGTGGCGGACACCACGCTGGTGGTTGCCGGTCCAGACGACGAGGGGTATTGGGACTCGCTCGAATCGCAGGCCGCGGCCGCGGGCGTGGCCGGCCGCCTCGCCTTCAGGGGGCCGGTGCATGGTCAGGCGAAGCGCGCCCTGTTGCGCCACGCCGGCCTTCTGGTGCTGCCGTCCTACTCTGAGAACTTCGGGAACGTCGTGCTCGAAGCCATGGCCGCCGGGTGCCCCGTCATCGTCACGCCGGAAGTGGGCAGCGGGTCCGTGGTGCTGGCCACGGGCGGGGGCCGGGTGGTGCAAGGCGATCCCGAATCGTTGGGGCGTGGCATCGCGGATCTGCTGGCCAACGGCGAGGCCAGGCGGGCAATGGGCGCGCGTGGACGCGCGGCGATGGCGGCCGACTACTCTTGGGCCACCGTCGCGGAGCGCATGGAGGCAGTGTACGAGTCCGTTCGCGCCGGCCGCCGTGAGGGAGCATGTTGACGGCCATTACCCCGGTGCTGCTCACCCTCAACGAGGCGCCCAACATCGGGCGAACGCTCGCGCAGCTCTCCTGGGCCCGCGACATCGTCGTCGTCGACAGCGGCAGCACCGACGGGACCCTCGAGATCCTCCGCGGCACTCCTCGGGTCAGGATTTTCGAGCGGGCATTCACGACCCACGCGGAGCAATGGAACTTCGGCCTGCAGGCCACCGGCATCTCCACGGAATGGGTGCTGGCGCTTGATGCCGACTTCGTGGTGCCGCCACCGCTGATTCAGGAGCTGTCGTCCCTGGCGCCGGATCCGGCGATCGGAGGTTACCGGGCCTCGTTCACGTACTGCATCGGCGGCACGCCCCTGCGCGGCGCCGCATACCCGGCGGTGGTGGTCTTGTTTCGACGGGCTGCCGCGAAGTACGTCCAGGACGGCCATACGCAGCGCGTTCAGGTGGCGGGTTCCGTGGGCTCCCTCTCGGCCCGGATCCTGCACGATGACCGCAAGCCGCTGTCGCCGTGGCTGTCGGCGCAGGCCCGTTACATGCGTCTGGAGGCGGACAAACTCAGTACCGCTCCATCGGGAACGTTGGGCGTGGCCGACCGGATGCGCCGTTGGATCGTCATCGCACCGCCGGCCATGTTCTTCTATTGCCTGCTGGTGCGAGGGGGGCTGCTCGACGGACGCGCCGG
>CAYJPQ010000074.1:4973-16186 GCA_964372085.1 uncultured Bifidobacteriaceae bacterium
CCATGTTCTTCTATTGCCTGCTGGTGCGAGGGGGGCTGCTCGACGGACGCGCCGGGGTGTACTACGCGCTCCAGCGCGCAGGGGCGGAGCTGATCCTGTCGCTATATTTGCTCGAGCGAAGGCTCATCGAGCCCAAGGCTGAGCCCTGGGCCGGGCCGGGCTAGGCCGACTTGGCGAGCCACCCGAACAGGGCTCGCCTGGCCGGCTGGTGCCGCAGCAGCGCCATGATGAAGTCGCGGTGCTGGTTGAATCGGGCCTTCTGACGCACGAGCGGCAGGATGCCGTCGGTCCTGGCCAGTTCGAACAGCGCATCGATGTCGGAATCGCGCATCCGCTGCGCGATGAAGCGCAGCGCGAACTGTGCCTTGAACTCCGGCTGGAAACGGCTCCGCCACTTCCGCTCGTAGTCCCGAAGCGCCCCTGCCGAGAGATCGCCGGTCGCCAACTGGGCGTGCAGCACCTCGGCCGCCAGCTCGCCGCTGACGACGCTGTAGTAGATCCCGCCGCCCGTCGTCGGCTTCACCAACCCCGCCGCATCACCCACCGCCAGCACCCGGTTCGCATAGGTGCGCCGCACGCTGCCGAGCGGCAGCATCTTCAGACGCGGCGCCGACTCGCCTGGCGCCGTCACGCCTAACCGGTCGCCAACCCGCCCGAGTATCCGCAGGAAGTACTCACGTGCGTTCGCCTCGGCCATCACGCCGACGCGGACGAAGAGGCCGGAGGCTCGCTGCACGGGCACGGCCCATGCGAACCCCTTGGGCGCAATCTCCGAGCCGAAATGAACCTCGACGTCGCCGATCCGATCGGCTGGCAATTCCATCTGCGCGGACTGCAGAAACGTCGAGGGCATGCCCATGCCCAACCGGCGTTGGAACGTGTAGTTGGCGCCGCAGGCGAGCACGACGGACCGTGACTCGATCGTGGCGCCATCGGCCAGTGCCACCCTCACGCTGTTCGCGCCGGGCTCGACGTCGATGACGCGCCGCCCGCGGTCGATCCGCGCGCCGGCGGACGCGGCTCGGGCCGACATCGCCAGGTCGAAGGCCTGGCGGTCAATCACGACGGCCTCCGTGGTGGCGGTGGAATAATCGAAGGAACTCCCGGCCGGCGCCACGAAGCGCACCGTCGACAGCGGGTTCAGTTCGATGGCGGGCGGAAGCCCGAGCGAGGACACGACGCCGGCGGCGAGCACGCCCGTGCAATGCACTGGTGAGCCGAGGCTCTCGTGCTCCTCGAGCACGACGACATCACGCCCGGCGGTCGCCAGCCCATGCGCCACCGCGGACCCTCCTGGCCCGCCTCCCACGATGATGGCGTCGTGCATACCGGGCAATTATACAGGGCCGGCTGCTAGAGCTTGGGTTCCCGGTGTTCCCATCGGCCCCTCACCGTGATCCAGAACGACAACAGGATCAGCCGCACGTCCAGCCAGAAGCCGGCTCGGCGTTGATACAGCAGGTCGTAGCGGAACTTGCCGGTGCGGGGCAGGTCGCGCGGCGCGTAGATCTGCGCGATGCCCGTCAGGCCCGGCCGCACGCGATGTCGGGCTTCGTAGCCGGGAATGGCCGAGAGCGGCAGGTGCCGCCCGTCCGCCGTGGAGTCGGCCTCGCCAGGGCGGAGGGGCCGCGGCCCGACGATGCTCATGTCGCCGCGCAGGATGTTCCACAACTGGGGCAGCTCGTCGAACGCCGTGGCGCGAAGCAGCCGGCCCACGCGGGTCACCCGCGTGTCGCCGGCCGTGGCCTGGACGGCGCCCGTGAACCGCTCGGCATCGGGCATCATCGAGCGGAACTTGTAGGCGCTGAAGACGCGCCCGTTCAACCCGACCCGTTCCTGCGTGAACAAGATCGGGCCGCCGTCTTCGAGCTTGATGGCCACCGCGATCAACAGGGCGACCGGCGCAAACACCATCAGGCCGGCGGCCGAGACGGCGACGTCGAAGGCGCGCTTCACCATCGCCGCTCCGCCACGTCATGGAGCAGTCGTGCGTGTGCGCCGACCTGGCGGTCGCGCGCGAAGAGCGCGGCGGCCTCCCGCGCTCGCGCGCCCATCACCGCCCGTGCCGCCGGGTCGTCGGCCAGCGCGACAACCTGGGCTGCGAGGTCATCGGCGTCACCGGGCACAGCCAGCCGGCCGCAGCCGTGCGTGGTCGTGATCGCCGCCACCTCGCTCGAGGGCTCCACGGCGGCAATGAACGGTCGTCCCGCGGCCAGGATCGGATAGAGCTTGCTGGGCACGATGTAGCCCGCCAGGCCGGGCTTGAGGGAGACGAGGCACACGTCGGCCGACGCATAGGTCCAGCGCAGTTGATCTCTCGGCTGGAACGGCAGGAAGCGGACATTGGCCAGGCCGCGCGCGGCCACCGCTGCTTCCAGCGCCACGCGCCGGTTGCCGTCCCCGATGAAGAGCAGCAGGATGTCGGGACGGTTCCGCAGGCGGTCGGCGGCGTCGATGACCACGTCGAGGTTCTGGCCCATTCCCATGTTGCCCGCGTGCAGCACGACCAGGCGGTCATCGAGCCCGTGTGCCGCGGCAAACGCGTTGTGCCGGTCGGATGGCACGATCGCCGAGGTGTCAGCCCAGTTGTGAATCACGGTGACCTTGGCCGGGTCGGCCCCTTTGCCCTCGATGAGCCGCGCCGCCATGGTGTCGCCCAAGGCGACGACCCGCGCCGCACGACCCACCAGGAACCGATTGAGCCGCTCCAGCGCGGCATTCACCATCGGGCTGCGGAAGTCCTCGAGCAGCCCCGCGACCTCGGGGAAGATATCCTGGCAGAAGAACACGAAGCCATGGCGCGCGCGCGCCGCCCAGGCGGCCAGGCCGATGATGGGAGGATCGGTGAGGGCCACCGCCACGTCCTGCCGCGGCAGCCGCAAGGCAATCCAGAGCGCTGACACGAAGTAGCTCACGTAGTTGAGGGCGCGGCCCGCGAACCGCCTGGGCGCCAGGGTGGTGCCGGCCGCGCGGATGATACGAACGCCATGTCGCACGTCACGTGACGGCAGCGTCGCGGCGCCCACGGGATAGCCGGCCACGACGGTCACCTCCATGCCGTGGAGCGCCACCAGGTCTTCGGCGAGTTCCGTGAGCAACTGCCCCGTGGCGCCGGTGTCGGGCCAGTACGAGCGATTGAAGAAGCACACCTTGAGCGGCGGGCGACCTGGCGGCGTCACGGCAGCTTCCGGAGGACGTGCGGCCCCATCACCAGCACGTCCATGTCAGTCCTGAGAAAGCAATCCAGGGCCTGCTCAGGCCGCTCCACGATGGGTTCGTTCTCGTTGAACGACGTGTTGAGCAGCACGGGCACCCCGGTCTCGGCCTGGAACGCGCGGATGAGCGCCCAATACCGGGGGTTGCCGGCCTGGCTCACCGATTGCAGCCGGCCCGAGCCGTCGACGTGGGTGACGGCCGGGATCACCTCGCGCTTGTCGGGCCGGACCGGGTACACCTGCAGCATGAACGGGTCGTGTACCGCGCCGACGAAGTAGTCGTCGATCGCCTCGGCGAGCACCGAGGGGGCAAAAGGCCTGAAGCGCTCGCGGAACTTGATCTTCTGGTTGATGACGTCGCGCATGTCGCGCCGCCGGGGGTCGGCGAGGATGCTGCGGTTCCCCAGCGCGCGCGCCCCCCATTCCATGCGGCCCTGGAACCAGCCCACCACCAGGCCCGCGGCGATCTGTTGGGCCGTCGCCTCGCAGAGCGCCGGCTCGTCGTCTAGCGTCGTCCACGTGCATCGGCCCGAGCTTTCTACCCCTGACTCACGAATCACCCGCGCGATGTCGGCGGCCTCGTACGAGGTGCCCCAATAGGCGTGCTCCATCACCGGGCTCTGGGGCCGGAGCCCGGTTTCGTGCCATGCCGCGAGGGCCGCCCCGAGCGCGGTGCCGTTGTCGCCCGCCGCCGGCTGGATGAAGACGCGCTGAAACGGCGTGTGTGCCCGGATCTTGCCGTTGGCCACGCTGTTCATCGCGCAGCCCCCGGCCAGGCACAGGTCGGCCACGGGGACGCGCGCGTGCACGCCGCGCAGCACATGGAAGGCGGCCTCTTCGAACACGCACTGGATGGACGCCGCGAGGTCCTCGTGTCGGCTGGTCACCGGCTCGTCTGGCAGCCTCGCGGGGCCGAGCAACTCAATAAGCCTGGGCGAGTACACGTCTGGAATGGTGGGCTCACCCGACTCCCATTGCATCGAGATCTCGCCCGTCCAGTGGCGGAAATACGAGAGGTCCAGGCGAAATCCGCCCCCGGCGTCGAGATGCACCAGCTTGCCGACGGCGTCGGCCTGCCGGGGCGTGCCGTACGGTGCGAGTCCCATCACCTTGTATTCGTCGCCGTAGTGCTTGAATCCGAGATGCTGGGTCATGGCGAGATACAGCAGGCCCAGCGAATGCGGGAAGTACACCCGACTGACGACGTCCAGCCGGCCGCGCCGTCCACGCGCCGTGGAGACGCTGACGAAGTCGCCGAATCCATCAATGGCGCAGCAGGCGGCCTCGTCGAGGCCGCTCGCATGGTAGGCGCTGGCCAGGTGGGCCGGGTGGTGTTCGATGTACGAGAGCCGCGACGCCACCTGGGCGGCATCCAGGCCGAACGCGGCCGCAATGACGTCCGCGATCGACGAACCGTGCCGGCCAGACTCGCGGTATTGGCGGATGAGCCGAGTGCCTGGCCGGTGGCGCAGCGCGAACCACGCCTTTCGGAACAGGTGCACGTGGCGGCCTCGGGCGAGCGCCCAGACGTCGACGTCCGCCGGCGATGCGCCCGCCATGGCCAGTCCCCTGGCAATCGCCTGTTCGGGAAAGCCCGAGGCGTGCTTGACCCGGGTGAAGCGCTCTTCTTCGAGGGCCGCCACCAGGTGGCCGTCGCGCAGCACGGCGGCAGCGACGTCGCCATGATAAGCATTCAAGCCCACGATGATCATGCGCCTGGGGCCTGCCTGGCTGGTGATCGTGGCAAACCGTTGGCCGCGGAGCGCTCGTGCAGCAGCAGTCCGCACAGCACGCCGCAGAGCACGGCATTGGCCGGCATGATGAGCGCCGTCTCCCAGATGCTCTGGGCGGCGACGCCGACGAGGGCCGCCGCGGCGCCCGCGCGGATCCAGAAAATCTCGGTGCGATCGCCGCCGAGGGTGGTGCGCGCCAGGCCGACGAGCGACGCCAGGGCAATAGCGGCGGGCAGCGCCAGCAGAAGCCCGCCCTCGGCGGCCAGCTGCAGGTAGTGTGAATGGGCGTTGTTGAAGTGGGCCCACTTGCCCATCGACCCGATCCAGATCCGCGTCTGCTGGTACACGGTCATGGCATCCGAGTAGGTGCCCGCTCCGGTTCCGGTCAGCCAGAAATCGCGAAGCACCGGCAGCGTCTCGCGCCAGATGGTGAGGCGCCCGGTGTCGGGCCCTCGGTTGATGTCCACCGTCTGGCTGAGCCGCGTGGCCCAGCCGTCCACGTCGACGAAGGCCACGAGGCCGAGCACGATGCATCCGGCGGCGGCGACCAGCAGCGGCACAAGCGACCGCATGCCCGTCCAACGAGCGCGGGTCGCCACCAATCCGAACAGGCCGGCCACGCCAAGTGCGGCCAGCGCGGACCGGGAAAGCGTGGCGAGCAACACCCCGATCATGGCGACGACCGCCATGCCAAAGAGGACGGCCCCCGACATCAGGCCTTGCCGCAGCGATGCGCCGGCCGGCCCCCGGTAGCCCGAATGGCTGCGGGCGTGGGCGACCAAGTACCCGATCACAGGTCCGGCGGCCATCAGGAGCCACGCCGCGAAGTGGTTGCGGTTGACGAAGGCGCCAAACGGGCTGGCACTCCTGGCCGACGGCTCCAGCAGGCCCAGCACAAGCGTCGGCGTGAGCGCCCGTTGCACCACCGCGGCCACCGCCGCGAACCCGCCCACCAGGGCCAGCGCCTTGCAGAACTGACGGGTCCCGCCGGCGTGAAACGTGGCGCGAGCGCCGAGGAACGCCAGCACGCCGAGCACCACCGTGGCGAGGGCATCGAGGGTGTGCCGCGGCACGATCGACAGCTTCGAAAGCGGCGAAGGGGCCGCGACACGGGCCGTGAGGTCGAGCGAGTCCTGCAGCCGGCTCGCCTCGGGGCTGAGGACGACGGCCAACGTGCGGGGGAGGGGCGTGGCCTGCGCCGCGACACCAATCAGCAGCACCAGGATGGCCCAATCCAGCTTCCGCAAGGCAGGGGGGAAGAGACGCGTTCGGCCGGCCGACGAGGCGACGCAGGCTGCGGCAAGGGCCAGCAACGGCAGGGTTGCCCAGTCGACCGCGCCCGCATAGAGCGCGTAGGACGCGCCCACGAGAAGGACCAGCAGCGCGCGCTGCACCGCGTCAGGCCGCCGGTGCCTCGGAGTAGTAGCTTCGGTATTGGTGGCCGTAGTACCGGGAATAGTAATAGCGGTTCCGGCCGAAATCGACCTTATTCAGGACGCCCATCACCAGGCGCGGGTTGCTCGACAGGAGGGTCTCGACCGCGCGCTCGGCCAGGCGCCAGCGGGTCATTTCCGACCCGATGACGAACACCACGGCGCTCACGAGCGGGGCGATGATCACCGCATCGGTCACGGCCAGCACCGGCGGGGTGTCGATCACCACCCAGTCGAAGGGGCCGGTCTCGAGCCCGGTGATGAGCGCCCGCATGCGGTCCGATGCCAGCAACTCCGACGGGTTGGCGGGCGTGCGGCCGGCGGTGATGGCCAGCAGGTTGGGATCGTGCGTCCGCTGTACCACCTCGCGCATGCGCGCCTGGCCTGCGAGCAACTGTGACAGGCCGCGGTCGTTGGTCATCCTGAGCGCCTTGTGGACGGAGGGCCGCCGCATGTCGGCGTCGATGAGCAGCACGCGCGAGCCGCCCAACGCCAGCGCCATCGCGGTGTTCACGGCCGTCGTGGTCTTGCCCTCGAGGGGCTGCGAGCTGGCCACGATGATGACCTTGGGTCCGTCCCCTTGCACCTGGCCGGCCAGGGCCGTGCGAATGGAGCGAAAGGCCTCGCCAAAATCGTGCGGCACCGGGCCCGACAACAAGGGATGCCGCTGGCCGCCCACCGACGGCACCAGCCCGAGGAACCTGAGCTTCAGCCGCTGCGTGATGTCTTCCGGCGTCTTGACCGTATCGTCCAGGTAGTCGAGCCCATACGCCAGCGCCGCCGCGGCCACCAGCCCGAACAACAGGGCGTAGGCCCAGTCGGTGCGGTGGTTGGGGGTGAACGGCGCGCCCGGCACCGAGGCCCGCTCGACCAGGCGCACGTTGTTGGTGCGGCTGTTTGCCACGACCCGCAGTTCCTTCTCACGGGTCAGCAACTGGTTGTAGACCTGGCGGTTCGACTCGGCCTCCCGCAACAGCACCGAGTAGTCCACGCCTTTCCGGCTCAGGTCGGTGGCCGCGGACTTCGACTCGGCCAGCGCTTCCTGCAGCACGCGCTCCTGGGTGACGGCCGCGTCGTACTCGTTCTTCGCGCTTTGGACCGCCTTCTTAACCTCGGCGTCGAGTTGCCGTTCCGCGTTGGCCAGCTGCGAGTTGACCTTGATGAAGTCGGGGTGCTTTTCGCCGTACCGCTCGGCGAGCCGCGAGCGTTCCTGGTCGAGCTGGTTGATTTGTGTCTTCAGCCCCTGGATGAAATTGTTCGACAGCACCGACGAAATCGAATCGATGTTGGCACCCGCGGCCTGGATCTGTTTCCACTGGCCCTCTTTCTGGATGCGTTCCGTGCGGGCCGTGGTGACCGCATCATTCAACTGGGTGAGCCGGGCCACGACGATGTTCTGGGCGCTGTCGAGCGCCCCGGCATCCTGGCGCTCGCGGTACTCGGCGAGGGCGCGCTCGCTCGCCTGCACCAATTGTTGCTGCCGGGCCACCTCGTTGGTGAGCCACGTGGCGCTGTTCTCAATGGACTGCACCTTGAGCGCCAGATTCTCCGCGACGTACTCCTCGGCAAACGCATTGACGGCACGGGCCGCAAACGCCGGATCGGAGGAGTCGTACGAGAGGTCCACGAGCTGGCTGCCGCGCACCTGGTTCACCATCAGCGAACCGAGCATCGCGTCGCCGTAACTTCCCGCGTCGCCAGGGGTGGTCGACGGCACCAATGGCGGCGGCGCCGCCGACGAGGTGGCAAACCGGTAGGGCCAGGTGGCATAGAACTTCACGAGCGCAATGGCCTTCGCCAGCTGGGTGGGCTTGGGGCCCTGCCCGTTCAGTTCGGGCACGCTTTGCGCGTTGGCCTTTTGCGCCACGCGCTGCGCCAGTTCACGGCCGCGCATGATGCGCAGCTGTGTCTGCATGTAGATCTCAGGATCCTGGTAGGCCGCCGTGCCACGCATCAGATCGGAGGTGGCTGCCGAGTCAGACCCCTGGTCTTCGATGAGGATGCGTGCGGTGGCGCGGTAGCGCGGGATCTTGGTATAGCTGTCGACCATGAACCAGCCGACAATGAGGACGAAGACCGTCGCCGCGAGCCAGCGGTACTTGTAGAGCACCGCCAGGCGGTCGAGCAGGTGTGGTTCCGATAGGCCGGTGACAGGCGCCGAGGTCCCGGCCCTGGGCGGAGCCGGATCCCGGGGTGTTGCGCGCGGCGCCGTGGGTTCGGTGGCGGGGACGCCCGGCTCGCTCATGGCACGGGTCGATTGCTTGAGACGGCCTCACCGGGGTCGGCGGGTTTCACGCCCTGGTCGGACGCCATCACCAGCGATTGGCCCGTGATGGAAGTGATCGCACTCCTGCCGAGAAACATACCCGGGTCTCGAAGCGGCATGACCATCCGGCGCAGCGGGTCCCACTCACCTGGGAGCACGATCACGGTGGTCATGACCTCGGCGCGGCTCAGGATGCCGGCATTGCTGACGGACAACACCTCGTTGCCGTCGATGACCATTTCCACGATGTAGGTGGCGGAGTTCAGCACCGGGAACGAATACTCACCGTTCTCGTTTGCCTCGGTCACCAATAGCACCGAGCCAGTGTCGAGATTGCGCAACTGCACCCTCGCCCCGGCCACGGGCACCTGACGGATGTCGATCACGGTTCCCACGACAAGACCCGCACCGCCCGGAGGCACGCTGGAGAACGAAATCCTGGGCCTGGGGGGGATGAAGCTGCCACCCTGAAATTGGCCTGCCGCCACACCTCCGGCCATCACGGCGACCGCGCCGGCGACCATCGCCACGACCCTTACCGTCCTGCCCATGTGACCCATTTCTACCTGCACCAAATTCTCTGCCACCGTCACGACGGTTACCAGCTTCTATTGCCTATATATCGGACGCTGAGAGCCACCATTTAGCCCAAGCGACATTATATGACAATAGATGCCACCATGGCAAGTGCTCGGTCCAGACAGGCCAT
Organism: uncultured Bifidobacteriaceae bacterium; assembly: GCA_964372085.1. GTDB lineage: Bacteria > Acidobacteriota > Vicinamibacteria > Vicinamibacterales > UBA2999 > 12-FULL-67-14b. The sequence goes on from CAYJPQ010000074.1 coordinate 14,330, forward strand.
GCTCTGCCCTACTTGAACGTCACCGAGATGGTGGGGCCGTCCACCTTGATGCCCTTGATGTCCTTCAGGTAGGGCTTCACTTCCGACAGCGACGCCGACGGGCCCAGCTTGCCCTGCAGCGCCTTGAACTTGGCCTCGTCCGCCATCAGGGCGTTCATGTCCATCTCGAGCAGGGTGATGCGCGACCCGGTCACGTACTCGGCATTGGTCTTGACAATGTCCCCGGCGACGGCGAGATCGATGTTGATCTTGAAGCCCTGGAACATGGCCTTGAGCATTCCCATCATCATGGGGTCGCTCAGGTCGGGCATGCCGTTGGTGGGCTCGGCCGCCGTGGCGCCGCCCGAGGGCTTGTCCTGAAAGACGATGGTCAGCGTCGAGGCGCCGCCCTGGCGCGTGAGCGAGAAGCGCACGGGCTCGTCGGCCTTCGCCTCGGGTGCGGCCGCGTCGTCGGGCCCGCCGCCCATGTCGGGATCCTGGCTCACCTGCACCTGGTTGATGTCGTCGAACGCGAAGAGGGCCTTGACGCCCTCGAAGCCGTTCGCCTTCATCGGCTCGGCCGAGACCAGCCGCACGCCCTTGCCCATTCGCTCTGCCGTGCGCTTGAGGTTGTCCTCGTTCACGGGGTTGGGAGCCTGGTCGGCCGCGCCTGGCATCATGGCCTTGAGCGCCCCGACGTTCATCAGCGTGGTCTGCTCCACGGTGCCGCTGCCGTCCGGCTTCACCGTGATGAGCGTCGAGCTGTTGATGCAGCCCGTCAGGACGAGGGCGGTGGCGGCGGCAAGCACGACGCGCATGGAACGCATATAGGATCCTCCAGCAGGGCCAGAAACCATCATGACACAGCCCAAGACCTCAGGACCTCAAGACCTCAAGACCTCAAGACCTCAGGACCTCAAGACCTCCCTGTTCAGCGACGGCTCCGGCCGGACCGCCCTGGTCACCGGCGCGTCCGCCGGCATCGGCCAGGCGTTTGCGGAGTTGCTGGCCGCGCGCGGCTACGGCCTGGTGCTGACCGCCCGTCGCCGCGACCGCCTCGAGGCCCTCGCCGCCACGCTGCGCGAGCAGCACGGCGTGCCGGTTGAGGTGATCGACGCCGACCTCGCCGATCCAGCGGCGCCCGCCGCCATCGCCGAGGCCGTGCGGGCCCGCGGGCTGCGGGTGGACGTGCTCGTGAACAATGCGGGCTACGGTGTTCCCGGCAGCTACACGAAGGTGGCGTGGGCCGACCACGAGCGGTTCCTCCAGGTGATGGTGACCGCCGTCTGCGGCCTCACGCATCTCCTGCTGCCCGGCATGGTGGAGCGCGGGTGGGGCCGCGTCATCAACGTGGCGTCGCTGGCCGGCCTGGTGCCGGCGCCGGCCGGGCACACGCTGTACGGCGCGTCCAAGGCCTTCCTGATCAGGTTTTCAGAGGCCCTGGCCGCCGAGCACGCCTCGCGCGGCGTCCACGTCACGGCCCTGTGTCCCGGCTTCACCTACAGCGAGTTCCACGACGTCACCGGCACGCGCCGGCAGATGCGCGGCCTGCCCACGGTGATGTGGATGGACGCCGGCGCGGTGGCCGCCGAAGGTTATGAGGCGGTGATGCGCGGCAGGGCGGTGCATGTCAGCGGACGGCTCAATCGCGCGCTGGCCTGGTTCGTGCGGGTGCTGCCGCAGGGCCTGGTGCGCCGCGTGACCAGCCGCACGGGAAGCCGCTACCGGAAGCTCTGACGAACTTCCTCAGGCCGACCGGCGTATCTACTCAAGACTTGGCCCTAAGCCCTAAGCCCCAAGCCCCAAGCCCTAAGCCCCAAGCCCTAAGCCCCAAGCCCCAAGCCCCAGGACCTCTTATGCTCAACGACCTCCGCTACG
>CAYJPQ010000075.1:0-16103 GCA_964372085.1 uncultured Bifidobacteriaceae bacterium
GTGCTCGCGGTCGCCGTACAGGTCGATGTAGACCCGCATGAAGTCCATCCACATCGGCAGCGCCGCCGTGGTGCCGGTCTCGCCGGGGCCGATGGGCTTCTTCTCGTCGTGGCCCAGCCACACGCCCACGGTGATGTTGGGATCGAAGCCGATGAACCACGCGTCGGTGTAGTCGTCCACCGTGCCGGTCTTGCCCGCGAGGGGCCACTTGAGCGACAGCGCGGCGGCGCCCGTGCCGTGTTTCATCACGCCCTGCAGCATGCTGGTCATCACGTATGCCGTGTCGGCGCGGATGGCGTCCTTAGGCTGCGGCCGGCGTTCCTCGAGCAAGCCGCCCTCACGGTCGGTAATCGCCTGCGCGTAGAACGGCTCCATGCGGATGCCGTGGTTGGGGAAGGCGGTATAGGCGCTCGTCATCTCGATCAGCGTCGCCTCCTGGGCGCCGAGGGCCATCGAGAGGAAGGGCCGGAACTCCTGCGAGAACCCGAACTGCTTCGCATACGAAGCCACCTGCGCGGGTCCCAGCATCTCGATCACCTTCACGGCGGGGATGTTGCGCGATTGCTCCAGGGCCCGGCGCAGCGTCATGGGCCCCATGAACTTGCGATCGTAGTTGCCGGGCGTGTAGGGCGGCTGGCCCGCGCCGGCGTCGAACGACGTCGGTTCGTCCACGAGGCGCGTGGTGGGGGTGAGCCCCCGGTCGATGGCGGCCGTATAGAGGATGGGCTTCACCGTGGAGCCGATCTGCCGATACGCCTGGGTGGCGCGGTTGAACTTGCTGCGGCCGAAGTTGTAGCCGCCCACCATGGCCAGGATCTGCCCCGTCTTGTTGTCGATGGCCACCAGGGCGCCTTCGAGGATCGGCACCTGTTCGAGCAGCACGACCGCCGTGTTGGCGGCGTTGTCCACCGCGGTGAGCTCCACGTCGATGAGGTCGCCCACCTTCACCACCTCGGCCACCGACCGTCGCCGCGTCCAACGGACGGAGGCCGTCGTGAGGTCGGCCGAGAGGCGTCCGATGCGCAGGCGCGCCTCGCCACCCTCAACAGCCGTCACCACCGCCGGGACGATGTCGCCGGCGGCCATGGGCCGGAGCCATCGCTCGTGCCGGAAGCCCTCGACGGTCTGCTTGTCGGCCAGCACGTTGCGGGTGCCCCGGCGGAACCCCCGCTTCTTGTCGATGCGGCGGAGCCCGCGATCCACCGCGCGGTTGGCCGCCTCCTGCAGCTTGACATCGAGGGCGGTCCGCACCGTCAGGCCGCTCTCATAGAGCGCCTTGGCCCCGTACTTGTTCTCGAGCTGCTTGCGGACCTCTTCCAGGAAGTAGGGCGCCACCGACGTGACCTGGCCCGGACTGGCGCGCGTGACGATGGGCCGCGCGATGGCGGAGGCGGCCACATCGGGCGTGATAAAGCCCTCGTCGGCCATCCGGTTCAGGGTGTAGTTGCGCCGGCGCAGCGCGGCCTCCATGTTCACGAACGGGCTTTGCCTGGCATTGCCCTGCAGGATGCCGGCGATCATCGCGGTTTCCTCCACCGCGAGGCCCTTGACTGGCTTGCCGAAGTACAACTGCGACGCCGCTTCCACGCCGTAGGCGCCGTGGCCGAAGTACATCTGGTTGCAGTAGAAGGTGAAGATCTCTTCCTTCGTGTAGCGCTTCTCGATTTGAATCGTGAGCAGCAGCTCCTTCACCTTGCGCTCCCATGTCTTCTCGTCGGTGAGGAACAGCTTGCGGGCCAGCTGCTGCGTCAGGGTGCTGGCGCCCCCAGCCTTGCGCATCTGGATGACGTTGTTTGCCGCCGTCATCAGCAGGCGCTGGGGGTTGACGCCGACGTGGCGGAAGAAGGCCGAGTCCTCGGCGGCGAGCACTGCCTGCCGCATCTGCTCGGGGATGTCGCTGTACTGGATGACGACGCGGCGCTCCACCGCGAAGTCGCCGACGAGCTGCCCGTCCTTGCCCAGCACCCGCGTGATGGTGTTCGGCGCGTACTCGTCGAGGGCGCTGATCTGGGGCAGGTCGTCGGAATAGGCGAACAGCACACCGCTCAGGGCGCCGAGCAGGGCGGCCGTCACGAAGAGGGCCGCGATTCCGGCGTGCCTGGCGTAGCGGATCATCACGGTCATCGCAGGGACCCTTTGGCTTGAAGTCCTGAAGGCCTGAAGTCCTAAGGGCCTGATCTGCAAGCCCCAAAGCCCAAGCCCCAAGCCCCAAGCCTTAAGCCTAAGTATAGCAAGCGGTTGCCGTGCGACCGCACGACAACATTGACAATGATTTACTCACATTTCATACTACGAGCATGAGCAAAATTATCGGAATCGACCTCGGGACAACAAACTCGGTGGTGGCGGTCATGGAGGGCGATCAGCCCACCGTGATTCAAAACGCCGAGGGCAGCCGCCTGACGCCGTCGGTCGTCGCCTTCAGCAAGACCGGCGAGCGGCTGGTCGGGCAGGTGGCCAAGCGTCAGGCAGTGACCAATCCCGAGAACACCATCTTCTCGATCAAGCGCTTCATGGGCCGGCGCTACGACGAAGTGAACGAAGAGATGAAGATGGTCCCCTACGAGGTGGAGCGCGCGTCCAACGGTGACGTGCGCGTGAAGGCCAACGGCAAGGACCTGGCACCGCCCGAGATCTCGGCCATGGTGCTGCAGAAGCTGAAGCAGGCGGCCGAGGACTATCTGGGCCAGCCCGTGACCAAGGCCGTGATCACCGTGCCGGCCTACTTCAACGACGCGCAGCGCCAGGCCACCAAGGAAGCCGGGCAGATTGCCGGCCTCGAGGTGATGCGCATCGTCAACGAGCCCACCGCGGCCGCGCTGGCCTACGGGCTCGACAAGAAAAAGGACGAGACCATCGCCGTGTATGACTTCGGCGGCGGCACCTTCGACATTTCCATCCTCGAAGTGGGCGAGGGCGTGGTCGAGGTGAAGTCCACCAACGGCGACACGCACCTTGGCGGCGACAACCTCGACCAGCGCGTGATCGAGTGGATCATCGACGAGTTCCGCAAGAGCGACGGCATCGACCTGGGCAAGGATCGCATGGCGCTGCAGCGCCTGCGCGAGGCCGCGGAGAAGGCCAAGATGGAGCTCTCCTCGGTGATGGAGACCGAGATCAACCTGCCGTTCATCACGGCCGACGCGAGCGGCCCGAAGCACCTGGCCATGAAGCTCACGCGCGCCAAGTTCGAGGCGCTCGTGGAGGCGCTGCTGCAGAAGACCGTGGGACCCACCAAGACCGCGCTCACCGACGCGGGCGTCGACCCGTCGAAGATCGACGAGGTGGTGCTCGTGGGCGGATCCACGCGCATCCCACGCGTGCAGGCCATCGTGAAGGAGATCTTCGGCAAGGAGCCGCACAAGGGTGTGAATCCCGACGAGGTGGTGGCCATCGGCGCCGGCATCCAGGCGGGCGTCCTGGCCGGCGAGGTGAAGGACCTGCTGCTGCTCGACGTGACGCCGCTCTCGCTCGGCATCGAGACCATGGGCGGCATCATGACGCCCCTCATCCAGCGCAACACCACCATCCCCACGCGCAAGAGCGAGGTGTTCTCCACGGCGTCCGACAATCAGACGAGCGTCGAGGTGCACGTCGTGCAGGGCGAGCGGCCGCTGGCGCGCGACAACCGCACCCTGGGCCGGTTCCACCTGGTGGGCCTGCCGCCGGCGCCGCGGGGCGTGCCGCAGGTCGAGGTCACCTTCGACATCGACGCCAACGGCATCGTGAACGTGTCGGCGAAGGACCTGGGCACGCAGAAGGAACAGAAGATCACCATCACGGCCTCGTCCGGGCTCAGCAAGGACGAAGTGGAGCGCATGATGCGCGAGGCCGAGGCCCATACCGAAGAGGACAAGAAGCGGCGCGAGGAAATCGAGATCCGCAATCGCGCCGACCAGTCGCTCTACACCGCCGAGCGCATGCTCAAGGACGCCGGCGAGAAGATCCCGATCGTCGACAAGAACGCCATCGAGCAGGCGATGGCCGACCTGAAGACGGCCATCGAGGGCAACGACACGCCGGGCATGAGCAAGGCCATGGACCTCCTGATGCAGGCCCAGCACAAGGCGGCCGAGGCGATCTACAAACAGGGCGAGGCGGGTGCGTCGGGTGCGTCGGGTGCGTCGGGTGCGTCGGGTGCGTCGGGTGCGTCGGGTGCATCGGGTGCGTCGGGTGCGTCGGGTGCGTCGGGTGCATCGGGTGCATCGGGTGCATCGGGTGCGCAGGGTGCGGGGCAGGGCGACGTCATCGATGCCGAAGTGATCGAAGACAAGAAGGACTGAGAGATCGGTGGATCTGTACATCGTCCTCGGGATTGAGCGTGGGGCGCCCGCCGGCGAGATCAAGCGGGCGTACCGGCGGCTTGCGCGGCGGTTGCATCCGGACATCAACCCCGGCGACCGCGAGGCCGAGGCGCGTTTTCGCCAGGTGCTCGAGGCCTACGAGACACTCATCGATCCCGACCGCCGGCGGCGGTACGACACCGGGCAACTGGTGTCGGCCGCGCAGGCGGCGGCCGAGTCGTTCGGGTTCGCGGGGTTTGACTTCTCCACTCGGGTGCACGCCGAACGCACCACCACGTTCGGCGAGCTCTTCGAAGAGGTCTTCGCCCGCCGGTCGGGCCGCGAGGGCGGGGAGGGCGCCGACCGCGGCGCCGACATCCACGCCCGCGCCACGCTGACGTTCGAGGAGGCGTGGCACGGCGTGCAGCGATCCGTCGCGGTGACGCGGCAGGACACCTGCCGCAACTGCAGTGGCAGCGGTGACCAGCGGGTGGCCGAGACGCGGTGCGTGGCGTGCGAAGGGACGGGTGCCGTGCGGTCGGTGCGCGGCCACATGGTGTTTTCGAAGAACTGTCCCACCTGCGGGGGGAGCGGACGGCTCAAGCGAGAATCCTGCGGCCATTGCCACGGACAAGGCGTGGAGCCGCGGGCCGAAGCACTGACGGTGTGGGTGCCGGCCGGCGTGGCCAACGGCGCGCGCGTGCGGATTCCCGGCAAGGGGCATGCCGGCCTTCGTGGCGGGCCCCACGGCGATCTCTACCTTGACGTGGAGGTGCTCGACCACCCGGTGTACCGGCGCGACGGCGACGAATTGCACATGACGGTGCCGATCGCCGTGCACGAGGCCGGATTGGGCGCGAAGATCGAGGTGGCCACGCCCGATGGGCCGGCGCGCCTGCGCGTGCCGCCCGGCACCCAGTCGGGCCAGCGGTTCAGGCTGCGCGAGCGCGGCGCCGTGGGCCGAACAGGTCGGCGCGGCGACCTGGTGGTGGACGTGCGCGTCATGCTGCCGAAGGTGCTCGACGAGCGCTCCAAGGAACTGTTGCGCGAGTTTGGCCAGATCAATGGCGAAAACGTCAGGGAGCCATGACGAAGCGAGCCGGCAAGGCCTACTTCATGATCAGCGCGGTGGCGCAGCGGTACAACATCCACCCGCAGACCCTGCGGTTATATGAGCGGGAGGGCCTGCTCAAGCCGTCGCGTACCGAAGGCAACACCCGCCTGTACTCCGAAGAGGATCTCGAGCAGTTGGAGACAATTCTGGCATTGACCCGAGACCTGGGCGTCAACCTCGCCGGCGTCGAAATCATCCTCAACATGCGCCGCAAGATGGAGCAGATGCAGGGTGAGGTCAACGAGTTCATGGAATACGTCAAGCGCGAGCTGACCCGCGGCATCGACGACTGGGAAGCGCGACTCAGCACGGCGCTCGTCAAGGCCAAGCCCACCGACCTCGTGCGCGCCGCCCACCACGCGCCCAACGCGACCGTATCCGGATCGGACGCATCGAAGAAATCACGCGGCGCCTGAGCAGCGCCGGTGATAAGATTCGCTCGTGGTCAGGAAGCTCGAGTCGCTTGCATCCGAGTCCGCGACGCTTCACGCTTACCTTCGAGAGATCTCGCATTTCCCCCAGTTGACGCCCGACGACGAACAGGAGCTGGGCCGGCAGATCCAGCAACACGGCGACGAAGACGCCGTGGGCCGGCTCGTGCAGGCCAACCTCCGGTTCGTGGCCGGGTATGCCGAGCGCTTCGGCCACCTGGGCGTGCCCATTCTCGAGTTGATTCACGAAGGCAACCTGGGGCTCATCGAGGCGGCGCGCCGCTTTGGTCCCGCGCAGTGCGGCCGCTTCCAGGGGCACGCCATGTGGTGGGTTCGCCAGGCCGTGTTGCATTTGCTGGGCGAGTCGCCGCGCGTCACCCATCCCACCACCGCGGGGCTGATGGCCGCGGTCGCGGCCGGACGGCAAGTGGATGCCCTGAAGATTTCGCTCGACCACGCGCAGGCCGGGCCCACGGCCCCGGCCGGTCCGCCGCCGAGCCTGGTGGAGCCGCCCGCGCGCCGGCGGCGCGTGGCGCGCAGCAAGCGCCGCACCGCGAACGCGGTGGCCCGGCTCGACGCGGGCATCCTGCACGCGCTGCGGCAGCACACCGTGCTGCGGTCGTACTTAAACTAGTCGGGAGCCCTTCGACTGCGCTCAGGGCAGAGCGGATGTCAGTGTTTGACAGCCCAAAGCCGAGAGCCAAGAGCCGGGAGCCGAGAGTCGCCTGATGGCATGTGAGATTTGCGGCGGGTCGCACTGGAAGAGCGTGGACGTGAACGGCGTGGAGCGGATGGTGCGCTGCGACTGTTGGCGCGAGGCCGTCATCGCCCGGCTGATGGCCGACGCCCGCGTCCCGCCGCAGTTCGCGCGCGCCGAGCTCACGAATTTCGATCACGGCACCGATTCGCAGCGGGAGGCCTATCGCCTGGCCATGCGGTTCGTGGAGGCCTTCCCGGTGGTCGACAAGGGTCTCATGCTGTACGGCCAGCACGGCGTGGGCAAGACCCACCTCGCGGCCGGCATCCTGAAGGCCGTGATTCGGACCAAGGGCGCGCGCGCCTACTTCTTCGAGACGCGCGAGCTCCTTCGCCTGGTGCGTGACACCTACAACCGGTCGGTGGCCGAGACCGAAATGGACGTGCTCGGTCCGGTGCTGCACGCCGACTTGCTGGTGCTCGACGACCTGGGCGCCGAACGCACGTCGGAATGGGTGCAGGAAACGCTGGGCCTCGTGGTGAACACGCGCTACAACGCGCGGCGGCCCACGGTCTTCACCAGCAACCTTACCGATTCGCCCGACAACACCGAGCCCCAGAGCTTCGTCTACCAGTTGGGGGCGCGCACGCGCTCGCGGCTGAAGGAAATGTGCCACTGGGTGGAAATCCAGGGCGCCGACGTCCGTGAAGTGGGGCCGCACGCGTCGGCCGAAGAGATTGCCAGCTGGCAGAAGCGCTCGCCGGCCTCGCCCGAGAACCTGCGCCGGTCGCTGCCGCCCAAGACCAAGGGCATGGCGCGCGCCCGCCTGCGCGAAGCCGCGCCAGAACTCAAGTGGTCCGGTGGAAAAGCCGGCACCTAACCCCCTCGGCTTGTACCTGCACATCCCGTTTTGTGCAGCCATCTGCAACTACTGCAACTTCAACCGCGGCCTGCTCGATGAGGCGGTCAAGCGGCGCTACGTCGAGGCGCTTGTCGCCCACATTCGGCAGGCGGCCGAGCCCGAAACGCCGGTCGATACCGTGTTCCTGGGCGGTGGCACGCCGTCACTGCTGGCGCCCGGCGAGGTGCGCCGCCTGCTCGAGGCCTGCCGCGAGAGCTTCGTTCTCGCGCCTGACGCCGAGGTGACCCTCGAGGCCAACCCCGAAACCGTCTTCCTCGAATCGCTCGAAGGCTATCGGGCGGCCGGGGTGAACCGCTTGTCGTTCGGCGTGCAGTCGTTCCGCGACGACGAACTGAGACGCCTGGGGAGGCTGCACTCCGCGGAGACGGCGCGCCGCGCGGCGCGGCTGGCCCGGCAGGCCGGTTTTGACAACCTCAGTCTCGACCTGATGCTGTGGCTGCCTGGGCAGCGGCCCGGTGACTGGCTGGAGTCGGTGGACGCCCTGGCGGACGTGGGCCCCGAGCACGCCTCCCTCTACCTGCTCGAGATTTATCCCAACGCGCCGCTGAAAGACGAGATGGCGCGCGGCGGCTGGTCGGTGGCGCCCGATGACGACGCCGCGGAAATGTACATGGAGGGGCTCGCCCGGCTCGATCGCGCGGGTTACGAACAGTACGAAATCTCCAACGTGGCAAGGCCGGCGAGCCGCCGGTCACGTCACAACCTGAAGTACTGGCAGCAGGGGGAGTGGCTGGGGTTTGGGTGCGGCGCGCATGCCACGCGTGGCGGCGAGCGATGGAGGGTGGTGGCCGGCACCACCGAGTACATCGAGCGCATCGCGTCGGGCCACGGCGTTGAACTCGATCGCCGCGTGATGGAGGCGCCCGAGCGGCTCGAGGAGGCGTTATTCATGGGGCTGCGACTCGCCGAGGGCCTCAACCTGGCGGCCCTGCGGCGCCGCTACGGCGTGGACGTGTGGGGGCAATACGGCGCCGAGTTGGAGCGCTATGTGTCGGCAGGGCTGCTATTCCACGATCCGGAGCATCGCCTGGCCCTGAGCCGGCGGGGTATGCTGTTGGCCAACGAAATCATGACGGTTTTCATTGGGACCGACAGTACGGTAAAGTAACGACCTTTCGTGAAGGAGGCCGATCAATGCTTCGAGTAGTGCAGGTTTTCGTGTCGGGAATGGTGCTGGCGGGCATTACGCTGGCCGGGGTGTCTGTGGCATCGGCGCAGGAGCCGGAGAAGCCGGTCCTGACGTTGGATGGGGATGCGGCGGTGATGACCATCCTGATCAAGCCCGACAAGACGGCTGACTTTGACAGCGTCATTGCCAAGCTGAGAGAAGCGTTGACCAAGAGCGAGAAGGCTGAACGCCAGCAGCAGCTCGCCGGCTTGAAGATATTCAAGTCGAACCAGTTGGCGCAGGGGAACGCCGTCTATATCTTCATCATTGACCCGGTTGTGAAGGACCAGGAATACGACATCACCCGACTCGTCGCCGAGGTGTTCCCGGTCGAGGTGCAGGAAGTGTTCGCGAAGTACCGGGATGCCTTCGCGGGCCGCGCCATTGCCTCGTTGACCAAGGTCCCATAAGCCCAATCGGTCGTGGTGCCCCGGAGCGTTGGTCCGGGGCACGTCGAGGCGCTGCGCTATGCTGGTGAGCGTGACCTCTGCGCTCGCCCTCGTCCTGACGCTTCTCCAGGCGCCGGCCCCCGCGCCGGCCGCTCCGTCTCCAGATCCCGCTTCATCGGTCTTTCCCGGCCCTGCCGGGCTGCTGCTCGTATTGGTGAAGCCGGCCGCCACGGCCGACTACGAGGCCGTGGTCCGCGTGCTGCAGGAGGCGATGAGCAAGACCGCCGATCCGCAGCGCCAGCGGGTGGCCGAGGGGTGGCGCGTGTTTAAGGCGGCCGAGGGCGACGCCAAGGGCAACGCCGTGTACGTGCACGTGCTGCTGCCAGCCGAGCCGGGGTTCGACTATCGGCCGTCGCTGCTGGTGGATGAGATGGTCGAGACACTGCCGCCCGACCTGCTGTCGAAATATCGCGAGGCCCTGGCCGCGCCGCCGAGCAAGCTGAGCCTCACCGAATTTGCCCACATGGCCGTGGCACCGGTGGCTCCCGTCGCGCCCGCAACAAAGCCGCCCGGCCCCAAGTTTTGAGCCCCAAGCCCTAAGCCCTAAGCCCCAAGCCCCGAGCCGTAAGCCGTCAGAACTTGACATTCCCCCCAACATAAAACCGCTGGTAGGTGGAGTAGAGCGGTGAACCCCGCAGCGTGAATACCCGGTAATCCAGGCGTACGCGCACCGGGCCGATCAGCTTGATTTTGGCCCCGCCCCCGAAGTTGAGGGCCGCGTGCGTCTCTTCCCGCACGTCCAGGGTCTCCCGGTAGCCGCCGCCCCCGGCCGTGGCGTAGAAGGTGGTGCCGGCCACCTCCACGGGCGTGCTCACCAGTACGTTGCCCGACCAGGTCTTCAGGGAAGGCAGGGCCTCCACCTCGTCCTCGGACAGGTGGCTGTACTCGAACTCGAATCCGAATAGCAGCAGGCCCAGGCCCGCGGAGAACCCGCGCGCGCCGCGGTTGTCCGGGGTTGGCGAGACGCCCAGGAACGCGGTGATGTCGGCCGAGGCGGGGCGGGCCTGGCCGAGCAGGGTGACGGCCGCGAGCGCCAGTACGGGAATCCACGACGGGCGGGTAGGTGAGGGCTGGACCATACGTTATGATCACACAAAGACGCGTGCCTGACGCCCGCTAGCTGGAGGATCCCATGTCCCTGTCACCCGCGTGGAAAGCGCTCGCCCTGTTGATGGCCGTGTTGCCCGTGGCGGTGAGCGCCGACACGCTCTACCTCCGCAATGGCCAGCGGATCGAGGGCGAGCTCGTATCGGTCCGGAACGACACGATTGAGTTCGAGGAACGGCGGAACTACGGCAGCGGCCGTGTGTTGCGCTTCGACCGTGACGAAGTGTCGCGCATCGAGTTCGACAATCAGGGCAGCGGCAACAACTACACGTCCGGCCGCCCGGCGGGAATGCGCGAGCGCCAGGTGACCGTGTCGGCCGACACGGATTGGAACGATGCCGGCATCGAGGTGCGCGCGGGTCAAACCGTCTATTTCGAGGCGACCGGCCAGGTGCGGTGGGGGCGGGATCGGCGCGATGGCCCGGCGGGCGAGCGCAACTCACCTCGCAACGACGGACGGCCGATGCCCAACCGCAACGCGGCGGCGCTCATCGGCAAGATTGGTCAGGGCAGCGGGGACGTGTTCTTCATCGGCGACGAAAGCGGCGCTTTCCGTATGCGCGCGTCGGGCCGGCTGTACCTGGGCATCAACGACGACGTCCTGACAGACAATTCCGGCAACTTTCGCGTCGTTGTTTACTACTAAGGCCCAGAGCCCAGAGCCCAGAGCCCGCACATGGATTTCCGATTGACGGACGAGCAGCAGTTGCTGCGCAAGAGCGTTCGCGAGTTTGCGGAGCTCGATATGCGGCCGAACGTGATGGCGTGGGACAACGCCCAGCATTTTCCGGTGGAGCTGCTGCCCAAGCTGGCAGCGCTGGGGCTGATGGGCGTCCAGTGTTCGGAGGGCGACGGCGGCGCCGGCATGAGCGGCGTGGACTACTGCATCGCCATCGAGGAACTGGCGCGCGTCGACCCGAGCGTGGCGCTCTCGGTGGCCGCGCACAACGGCCTGGGCTCCGCGCACATCGCGATGTTCGGCAGCCAGGCCCAGAAGCAGAAGTACCTGGTGCCGCTGGCTCAGGGCGCCCAACTGGCGGCCTGGGGCCTCACCGAGCCCGAGTCGGGCAGCGATGCGGCCGCCATGCGGACCACGGCGGTGCGCGACGGTGATGGCTGGGTGTTGAACGGCTCGAAGGCGTTCATCACTCATGGGACCTCGGCCGACACGCTGGTGGTGATGGCCGTCACCGACAAGGCCAGGGGGCCCAAGGGCATCTCGGCCTTCATCGTCGAGCGGGGCACGCCCGGCCTGCTGGCCGGCAAGAAAGAAGACAAGCTGGGCATGCGGGCCAGCGAGACCACCGAGGTCCTGCTGCAGAACTGCCGCGTGCCCGACGCCCAGCTCATTGGCGAGGAAGGGCAGGGCTTTGTCCAGACGCTGCAGGTGCTCGACGCCGGCCGCATCGGCATCGCGGCGCTGGCCGTGGGCCTGGCCCAGGGAGCGTACGAAGCGGCCCGCCGTTACACGGCCGAGCGCAAGCAGTTTGGCCGGGCGATCGGGTCGTTTCCCGCGCTCCGCGAGCGGCTGCACGCGCATGCCGGCCGGGTGGAGGCATCGCGCCTGCTCACCTACCGCGCCGCCTGGCTCAAGGACCAGGGGCGCCGCATGACGCTCGAGTCGGCGATGGCCAAGCTGTACGCGAGCGAGTCCGCGGTGCGGATTGCCGAGGACTGCGTGCAGATGCACGGCGGCTACGGCTTCGTGAAGGACTATCCGGCCGAGAAGTACTTCCGCGACGTCAAGCTGCTCACCATCGGCGAGGGTACCAGCGAGGTGCAGCGCCTGGTGATTGCCCGGCAGTTGCTGGCCGCCTGAGACGCGACGTGGCTGCCACCCTGGCCGAGCGCGTGCGGTCTGGCGACGTGCGGGCCATGGCCCGGGCGATTTCGCTCATCGAAGACGAGTCGGCCCCGGCCGCCGCGCTCATTCGCGACATTTTTCCCCACACGGGCCGCGCCTACCTGGTGGGCGTCACCGGCCCGCCGGGCGCCGGCAAGAGCACGCTCGTGGACCGCATCACGGCCGAGACACGGCATGCCGGCGAGTCGGTGGGCGTGCTGGCGGTCGATCCGACGAGCCCGTTCACCGGGGGCGCCATCCTCGGCGACCGCTTGCGCATGCAGGCGCACGCGCAGGACGAGGGCGTCTTCATCCGAAGCATGGCCACGCGCGGCCACATGGGCGGCCTGGCCCGCGCCACCGGAGACGCGGCGCTCGTGCTCGACGCCGCGGGCAAGAGCCTGGTCATCATCGAGACGGTCGGCGTCGGCCAGGACGAGGTGGACATCGTCCGCACCGCCGACGTGTCCATCGTGGTGCTGGTGCCCGGCACGGGCGACGATGTGCAGGCGCTGAAGGCGGGCATCATGGAGATTGCCGACATCTTCGTGGTGAACAAGTGCGACCGCGACGGCGCGGAACGGATGGTGAGCTCCATCGAGTCGAACCTGGCGCTGCAGTCCTATGCGGACGGCGAGTGGCGCCCGCCGATTCTGAAGACCGAGGCCACGACGGGCCGCGGCGTCCCGGAGTTGTGGGAGACGGTGCGGCAGTTCCGTGCGTACTCCGAGGGCACGCGCGGCCGGCGCCTGGCCCAGCGCAACGAGTTCCGCCTGCGCGATCTGCTCACGCACCGCTTCATGGAGCACGTGGAGCGCGAGCTGCTGGGGCCCGGCGAGTTCCAGGCGCTCGTGACGCGCATCGCCGCCCGCGAGCTGGATCCGTACTCGGCCGCCTCCCGCATCCTGGACCAGGCCCTCAAGACACCAGGCCCTCAGGACCTCAAGACCCCATGAGAGCCGTCCTCGATCACGTCGGCATCGCCGTCAGCGACCTGCCCGCGTCGCTGGCCTTCTTCCTGGAACACCTGGGCCTGCACCTCGAGGCGACCGAGGAGATCGCCTCCCAGCGCGTGCGGGCGACGTTTGTCAACACCGGATCGTCGACGCTGGAACTGATCGAGGCCACGGCCCGCGATTCGCCCATTGCGACGTTCATCGACAAGCGCGGGCCCGGGCTGCACCACGTGGCGCTGCGGGTGGAGGACATCCACGCTGCGCTGGCGCACCTCGCGTCGCGGGGCGTCCGGCTGATCGACCGGGCGCCTCGGCCCGGTGCGGAGGGCGCGCTCGTGGCCTTCATTCACCCGTCCGAGTCGCATGGCGTGCTGGTGGAGCTCAAGCAGCCCGCGCACCGCGTGCCCCGCTTCATGACGGCGAAGCCCTACACCCTCGGCAGCCTCGAGCTGACATCGCTGTCGGATGGGTTCTTCGCGCTCGACGGCGGCGCCATGTTCGGCACGGTGCCCCGCACTCTGTGGGAGAAGCGCCTGCCGCCCGACGACCGGAACCGTATTCCCCTGGGCATGCGGCCCCTACTGATTCGCGGCGACAAGACCATCCTGATTGACGCGGGCTGTGGCGACAAATTCGACGCCAAGTTCACCGACCTTTACGGGCTCGACCGCGCGTATCACCTGGATCACTCGCTGGCGGATGCCGGGCTGGCGGCGGCGGACATCGATGTCGTGATCGCCAGCCACCTGCACTTCGATCACATCGGCGGGTTCACGGCCAGGAGGGCGGACGGGACGCTGGCGCCGCGCTTCCCGAACGCCCGGTACGTGGTGCAGAAGGGCGAGTGGCACGACGCCAGGCATCCCCACGAACGCAGCCGCGCCAGCTACCTCAGCGAGGACTTCCTGCCGCTCCAGGAGGCCGGCGTGGTCGAGTTCGTGGACGAAGGCGCCGAGGTCGTGCCGGGCGTGCGGTTCCGCCGGACGGGCGGCCACTGCGCGAATCACAACGTGCTGATGATCGAGTCGGGCGGCCGCACGGCGGTGTTTGCGGCCGACATGTATCCCACGTCGGCGCACCTGCCCGACCCGTGGATCATGGGCTATGACCTGTACCCGATGGACACGCTCGGCTTCAAGCGCAACTTCGCGCGCGAGGCGGCGGCGCGGGAGTACCTGGTGTTCTTCGAGCACGACGCATCGATGGCCGCCGGATATTTCCGCGAGAAGGACGGAAAGCGATCGGTCGAGCGGGTCATCTAGAGCCCAGAGCCTAGAGCCTGACGCCGAGAGCCCAGGTGCCAATGGAGGAGTGTCAATGTCCGTGAAGATTGGCGTGATCGGTGGCAGCGGATTGTACGACATGGCGGAGTTGTCCAGCCGCGAGGAGCGGGTGTTGACGACGCCATTCGGCGATCCGTCCGGGCCGTATGTGCTTGGCACGCTGCGGGGCAAGCGCGTGGCGTTCCTGTCGCGCCACGGCGGCGGCCATCGCCTCACGCCGACCGAGCTCAACTACCGGGCCAACATCTTCGGCATGAAGATGCTCGGCGTCGACTGGATCGTGTCGGCCAGTGCCGTCGGCAGCCTGCAGGAGCAGTACCGCCCCATGGACCTGGTGTTTCCCGACCAGTTCATCGACCGGACGCGCGGGCGCGAGAGCACGTTCTTCGGCGGCGGCCTGGTGGCCCACGTCGGCTTTGCCCATCCCATTTGCGGGGAGTTGGCGGCGCTGGCGGCTGACTGCGCGGTGGATGCCGGCGCGCGCGTGCATCGCGGCGGCACCTACATCTGCATGGAGGGCCCGCAGTTCTCCACGCTGGCCGAATCGAAGCTCTATCGCCTGTGGGGGGCCGACGTCATCGGCATGACCAACCTGCAGGAGGCGAAGCTGGCCCGGGAGGCCGAGATCGCCTACGCCACCATGGCGCTGGTGACCGATTACGATTGCTGGCATCCCGACCACGATGCGGTGACGGTGGAGATGATCATCAACAACCTCACCGAGAACGCGAAGATGGCGCAGCAGGTGATTGCCAGGGTGGTGGAGCAGCTCGACGTCACGGCGCTCAACGGCTGCCACCGGTCGCTCGAGAGCGCCATCATCACCAGTCCCGACACCATTCCGCCCCAGTTGAAGCGCGACCTCGCGCCCATCATCGGAAAGTACATCAAGTAAACCGGGCCTTCAGGCCCCCAAGCCCCAAGCCCCAAGCCCAGAGCCCCCTATGAAACTCATCGTCACCGGTTCGATCGCGTTCGACTACCTGATGTCGTTTCCTGGCCAGTTCACGGAACACTTCCTGCCCGAGCACATGCACCGGGTGTCGCTCAGCTTCCTCGTGGACTCGATGGACAAGCGCCGCGGCGGCTGCGCGCCCAACATCGCCTACACGCTGGCGCTGCTCGGGGAGAAGCCGTCGTTGATGGCCACGGCGGGCCAGGATTTCGGCGACTACCAGCGCTGGCTGGACGCGGCCGGCATCGACACCTCGCTGGTGAAGGTGGTGGACGGCAAGTTCACCGCATCGTTCTTCTGCAGCACCGATCTGTCGAACAACCAGATCGCCTCGTTCTACACGGGCGCCATGGCCAACGCGTCGGAGCTGTCGTTCCGCACGCTGGCGTCGCTCAAGGATGACGGCCTCGTGATCATCTCGCCGAACGACCCCAACGCCATGGTGCAGTACGCGGAGGAGTGCAGCACGCTGGGCATCCGGTATATCTGGGACCCGGGCCAGCAGTGCACCCGCATGGACGGCACGCAGCTGCGCGACGGCGTGATCGGCGCCTTCATGGTGATCGTGAACGACTACGAGTGGGAGCTGCTCAAGCAGAAGACGGGCATGAGCGAGGCCGACGTGCTCACGGAAGTGGGCCTACTCGTGGTGACGCGCGGCGAGCACGGCTCCACCATCAAGACGGCCGCCTCGTCGCGTGACGTGCCGGCCGTGGCGCCCGACCGCATCGAAGACCCCACCGGCGTGGGCGACGCGTTCCGTGGCGGCTTCATGAAGGGGCTGGCGATGGGGGCGGACTACCAGGTGTGCGCCCAGATCGGCAGCGTGGCGGCGACCTACGCCCTCGAGCACCTGGGCGGCTCGTACCACGCCTATACGTGGCCCGAATTCGCG
>CAYJPQ010000076.1:0-4368 GCA_964372085.1 uncultured Bifidobacteriaceae bacterium
GGCGCCGATCGACATCCTCCACGAAGACGAGGAGATCCTCGTCGTCAACAAGCCGGCCGGCCTGCTCTCCATCCCGTCGGCGCCCGGTATGGGCAATTCGGAGGACACGGTGCTCGGCCGCGTCCGCGAGTACATGGCCTTCAAGCATGGTCACGCGGGGCCTCCGGCGCGGCACCCGCGTCGGGGTGCAAGGACTTATGTCGGCATGCTGCACCGCCTCGATCGCGACACGTCGGGCGCCCTGGCGGTGGCGCTGTCGAAGGACGCGCACGCCAAGGGCCGCGAGCTGTTCAAGCACCACCGCTTCGAGCGCCACTACCTGGCGCTGGTGCAGGGCGTGCCCGACCCGCCGCAGGGCACCATCGAGGCGCGCATCTCGTCGGGGTACCGCGACGGCCGCCGCAAGCTGGTGGACGACGAGGACAAGGGCCTGCCGGCGCGCACCGACTACCTCGTTCGCGAGCATCTGCCCGGGGCCGCGCTCATCGAGCTGCGCCTGCACACCGGCCGCCAGCATCAGATACGCCTGCACCTCGAGAAACTGGGCCACCCCCTGCTCGGCGAACGCGTGTACTCAAGACCCCAAGACCCCAGGACCTCAAGGCCTCAGGCTCGGCCTTCCGCCGCCTCCCCCAAACGCAACATGCTCCATGCGTGGACGCTGGCGTTCCCCCACCCCATCACCGGCGCGCGCATCTCGGTGGAGGCGCCGCTGCCAGGAGACTTCGTGCGCGCGATGAAGAGGCTCGCGCACTAACGGTTAAGTTCCACACGAGGGTTCCTCACGGGGGTTCTACACGAGGGTTCCACACGAAACGCCCTCGTGAAGAACCTCCGTGAAGAACCTCCGTGGGGAACCTCCGTGAGGAACCTCCGTGAGGAACCTCCGTGAAGAACCTCCGTGAGGAACCTCCGTGAGGAACCTCCGTGAGGAACCCCCGTGAGGAACCTCCGTGTATGATTCGCGGATGAAGCTCTCGGGGCTCGTCGTCCTGATCCTGGCGGCCACTGCCTGCGCACCCGCTGCACCTGATGCACCCGCTGCACCCGCTGCACCCGCCGCACCCGCCGCACCCGCGTTTTCCGTCGTCGAAGCCACGATCCCCGCCATGCAGGCGGCGATGGCCGAGGGCCGCATCACCTCGCGCGGCATTGTCGAGCAGTACCTGCAGCGCATCGCGCTTTACGAAGACACGCTGAACGCCGTCATCACGGTCAACCCGAAGGCGCTCGAGGAGGCCGGCAGGCTCGACGCGGAGCGCAGGCAGGGCAAGGTCCGCGGCCCGCTCCACGGCATTCCCATCGCGCTCAAGGACAACATCCACACCACCGACATCCGCACCACGGGCGGGGCCGTCGCGTTCGAGTCGCTGATGCCGCCCTACGACGCCACGCTCACGAAGAACCTGCGCGAGGCCGGGGCCGTGATCCTCGCCAAGACGGTGATGACCGAGCTGGCCAACTACATCGCGGCGGGCATGCCAGGCAACTACAGCGCGGTGGGCGGCTACGGGATGAACCCCTACGACCCGCGGCTCGATCCGCGCGAGGCCAACGCCGACGGGCGGCCGGTGCTGAACACCGGCGGGTCGAGCTCGGGCATCGGCACGGCGGCCAGCTTCTGGGCGGCCAACGTGGGCACCGAGACGTCGGGATCGATCCTGAGCCCGGCGAACCAGAACATGCTGGCGGGCATCAAGCCCACGGTGGGGCGCATCAGCCGCTACGGGATCATTCCCATCACGGCCGACCAGGACACCGCGGGCCCCATGGCGCGGACCCTCACCGACGCGGCCATCCTGATGGGCGCGCTCGAGAGCGCGGGGCCCGACGCCCACGACGCGGCCACCAATGCGTGCCCGCCGCCGGCCAACGGCGATTACACGGTGTTCCTCAAGCGCGAGGGTCTCAGGGGCGCGCGCATCGGCATCCCACGCGCCTTCTACTACGACAGGGTCAAGGTGCCAGGGCGCCCCGAGCCTGTCGAGGGGCGAGGCGGGCTCAGCGAGGCGCAGGCCACGTCGATGGCCGACGCCATCGACGTGCTCAAGAAGGCAGGCGCGGTGATCGTCGACCCCGCCGACATCCCGAGCATCGTGGACCCCGACCCAAAGAACAACTTCCTGGCGTGGGGCACGTGCGGCGGCCCCAACGACGTGAGGGGCAAGGACCAGAACTGCTCGGTGGTGCTGAAGTACGGGATGAAGCGCGACTTCAATGCGTGGCTGGCCACGCTGGGCCCGGCGTCGCCCATCGAGACGCTGGCCGACCTGCGCGCCTTCAACACCGCGCACCCGCGTCGCAACGCCATCAAGTACGGGCAGGCCAACCTCGACGTCTCCGACGAGATGGACCTGGAGAAGGATCGCGCGCGGTGGGAGGCCGACCGCGCACGGGACATCCGCCTCGCGGCCACGCACGGCATCGACGAAGTGATGAAGGCGCAGAAGCTGGACGCGCTGCTCTTTCCCGGATCAAGCGGCGCGGGCGTGGCCGCCAAGCCTGGCTATCCCACCGTGATCGTCCCGTTCGGCCTCGTGGCGCCGGTCGTGCCACCCAACCAGCCGCCGTTCCCCGCCGGCTTCACGCCGCAGCCGGCGCCCTACGGCGTGAGCTTCTCGGGCATGGCGTGCAGCGAGCCCAGGCTGATCGAGTTGGCGTACGCGTTCGAACAGGCCACCAAGCGGCGGATCCCACCCCCAAGCGCCCCGTAGACGTCTAAACCATCATGGCAATCCCAGGCGACTTCGAGTTGAATCGACCGGCACCGCTGGGCCAGAAGCTGGGAGGCACGGGCGGAGGGCCGCCGGTGGTCCCCATTGTGATGGTGGCGGCGCTGGTCGTGGCCGTCATCGGGGGCGGCGCCTGGTGGCTGTCGCGGGCGCCCGAGGCACCGCCGGCCAGCAACACCAGTGCGGTGCTGGCCACCGAGGCGCCGGTCGCGCCGCCGGCCGCGCCGGCGGTGGTGTTGCCGCCGCTCGGCGAGATGGACCCCTTCCTGCGCCAGCTGCTGGGGGCGCTCTCGAGCCGGCCCGAGCTGGTCCGCTGGCTGGCCACCGACGGCCTCCTGCAACAGCTGGCGGCGGCCATCGACGTCGCCTCACAGGGCCGCTCCCCCGCACGCGATCTGAAGGTGCTGAAGCCCACGGGCACGTTTGCCACGGTGGCCCGCGGCCGCTCACGGGCCATCGATCCCGCCTCCTACAAGCGCTACGACGGCCTGGCCACCACCATCACGTCCATCGACGCGTCGGCGGCCGCCAGGGTCTACAAGACCATCCAGCCCCGGCTGAACGAGGCGTACGGCAACCTCGGGCGGCAGGGCGGCAGCGTCGACCAGGCGCTAGCCGAGACGCTGCGCCTCCTGCTCGACACGCCCGTGCTGGGGGATCCGGTGGTGGTCGTGGAAGGCAAGGGCGCGCGCTGGGCCTACGACGACCCGGGCCTCGAATCGCTCACTGCCTCGCAGAAGCAACTGCTCCGCATGGGCCCGGCGAACGTCGAGAAGATCCTGGTGTGGCTGCGGGCGCTTCAGCAGCAGCTCTAGAATGCAACCACGAAGGGCACGAAGAACACGAAGAATGCATCTTGATTGAATGCCTTCGTGCTCTTCGTGATCTTCGTGGTTAATGTGTCATCGCGTACAGGACGACATTGATGCCGAACGCATAGCCGGGCACCGACTTCACCAGAGGGTGCGCGCGGCGTACTGCCGGATTGCCTCGTCAGGGGTGAGCAGCACGAACGCTCCGACCACGGCCTGTGCCACCAGGATGCGGTCGAACGGATCGCGATGCAGATCGGGCAACCTGGCGACGTGGAGCGCCGACTCCTCATCGACAACCAGACCGGCAATACCGTGTGCCGCCCGCTGGGTCGGCACGAAGGTACCGGGCGGCTCAGGCAGGGGCAGCCGGCCCAACCGGTGTTTCACGGCAATCTCCCACGCGGACGCGGCGCTGAGAAACACCTCGTTGGCCGGGTCCACAAACGCGTCGCGGGCCCTGGTCGACACGTCGTCCGAACCCGACACCAGCCACAGGAAGGTGCAGGTATCGAGGAGGAGTCGCATGCCTCAACGTCCCTCGAAACCGTCCACAATCTCGGCGGGCAAGGGCTCGAAGAATGACGCGGGCACCGTGAAGTTCCTGGCGAGGCCAACGGGCCGCCGGGTACGGCGGGCCCTCGGCACCGGACGCAGTTCCGCGGCGGGCACGTTGCGCCGGCAGATCAGAATCGACTCCCCCTCGGACACGCGGTCAACCAAGGCCGACAGGTGGGTCTTCGCCTCGTTGAGATTGACCTTCTTCATGACTATAAACTAGACCAACTCCATAACCATGTCAACGCCGCGCACCGGGCGCCGGC
>CAYJPQ010000076.1:4468-12157 GCA_964372085.1 uncultured Bifidobacteriaceae bacterium
ACCTCGAGCCCCTGCTCGTCGCGGAAGTGGTAGATCTCCCGCCGCAAGCCGGCATTCACCTGCGCCTTGACGATCTCCGAGGCGATGAACCCCTCGAACAGGCTGCCGGCAAACGGCGACCTGGCCAGGTCCGCCGCGGTGTCGATGCCCAGCAGGTGGCACGCCAGGCCAGAGTCGGCCACATACATCCGTGGCGACTTGATGAGACGCTTGCCCAGGTTGGCGTAGAACGGGGGCACCAACAGGATCTGCGCCGTGGTCTCGAGGACGCCCAGCCACTGGGTGATGGTGGGCACGCTCACGCCGAGGGGCGCGGCGAGGTCGGTCCTGTTGAGCACCTGGCCGTGCCGGCTGGCGACGAGCGACAGGAAACGCCGAAACGTCGCCAGATCCCGCACTGCGGTCACCGCGCGGACGTCGCGCTCGAGGTAGGTCTGCAGGTACGACGCAAACCACAGGCGCGCGGCCGCCGGACGCGCCACCACCTCTGGATACCCCCCGCGCAGGAGCGTCACCCTGGGCGTCTCCCGGGCCGAGAGCGGATAGAGCTGCAGGACCGCCGCGCGACCGGCCATCGACTCGGTCACGCCCTGCATCAAGGCGGCCTCCTGCGAACCGGTGAGCAGCCAGCGCCCCGTCCGGCGAGGCTCGCGGTCGATGCGGGAGCGCACCAGCGCGAACACCTCCGGCACGTTCTGCACTTCATCGAGGATGACGGGCCCCCTCAGGGCGTCGAGGAATCCATGGGGATCCGCGCGGAGGCGCGCGACGATGTCGGGGTCCTCCAGCAGGACGTAGCCCGCCTCGGGGAAGAGCCGGCGCAGCAGCCACGTCTTGCCCGCGCGGCGCGGCGCGGTGAGCACGACCGCCGGAAAGTGCCGGGCCGCCGCCCGGAGCTGTCCCTCGAGGAGGCGTGGCACGTTTCTCATGTGAGAATACTAAAGTATTACTTTGAAAAACTCAATATGCGGGCGCCCTTTTCACTTTTTACTTTCTACTTTTCACCTTTCACCTTTCACTTTTCCCATTCCCTACGCGGGCACTTCCAGCGAGGGCATCGGCGGGGCCGAGAAGAGCTTCACCAGCGGCTTGGCCAGCAGGCGCGCCGACCGGTTGGCGCGCGAGTGGCGCGCGCTGTCGGTGGAGATGCCCGTGTTGGCGTACATCTGCCGGTAGAGCTTCGAGATCAGCACGAACGCCAGGCGCGCCTTGAGCGACTTCACGCACTTGGCGCGCTGCCACACCAGCGGCAGGCTGTAGAACTTGTCCCACACCACCTGCGTGCGCGCGCGGATTTCGTCGGGCGTCATCAACGGGTGCGGTGTGTAGACCTTCGGGCGCTTGTGCTTGGGGATCAGCCAGTGCCGGGTCACCGGCACGCCGTCCACCTTCTGCACGTCGGCACCCACCGACTCCTCCCACTTCTCGAAGTCGAGCGTGCCCGGGAACGGCGTCAGCATCACGAACTGCGCCAGCGTGACGTTGGCCTGCTGCGCCAGCGCGGCCGTCGCATCGAACGTGGCGGGATTGTCGCTGGGCAGGCCGAAGATGAACGAGCCCAGCACGTGCACGCCGTGCTTCTGGAACTGCTGCAGCCGCTCGGTCAGCGCGTCGCCGGACAGGTTGAAGCCCTTGTACACGTCCTTCAGCCCCTCGGGCGTCACCGACTCGATGCCCACGAGCGCGCCCCTGATCCGCGCCTTGCGCATCGCCTCGAGGTACTCGGGGTCCTCGGCGGCCTCCATGGTGATCTGGGTGAAGAACACCATGTCCGACGGCAGCTTCGACATCCGGTCCATCAGCTCGAAGCGCTCGTCGCGGATGGCCTTGAGGTTGTCGTACGACGTGCGGTCGGCGCGGCGGTCGGCCATCGCCAGGTCCTGCACCGTCACCGGGTAGAAGTTGTCGTCGGCCAGCGTGAGAAAGCGAAAGCCCTTCCGCCTGAGCTCCACCATCTCCGCAATCAGGGCATCGCTGGTCCGCACGCGCGGCTTCTGGCCGTCGGTGCGCCACACCGAGCAGAACGAGCAGTGCTTCGGGCACCCGCGCACGGTCTGCACCGACGCCATCATGTAGCGCCCGCGGGGCAACAGGTCCCATCGGGCGCGGTTCATCACGAGCCCGTCGATCTTGCCGCCCTCGTAGACGCGCTTCAGCGTGCCGGCTTCCACGTCGGCCAGCACACGGCCCCACACGAGGTCGCCATCGCCCTTCACCACCGCCTGGGCGCCGCCAAACTCGAACGGCTCGTCGGGATACAGGCTGGTGTGGATGCCGCCGTAGATGACGGTGGCGCCGCGCTCGCGCGCCGCGCGTCCCACCTCGTAGCCGCGCAGCACGTTCAGCGTGTGGATGCCGATGCCGACGACGTCGCCGGCCGAAATGGCGCCAAAGTCGAGTTGCTCGAGCGTCTCGTCGACGATGTGGGGATCACCGTATTTCTCGGGGGTAGAACCGGCCAGCACATACAGCCAACGGGGGGTGATAACGGCAACGCCGAACGAAATGTCCGAGGGGTTGATCAGGTGAATGCGCATGGATGTCGGGAGACTCCCCACGACTTTGGCGGAGATCACGCTGGATGTCAAACCCCGCGCCATTCGGGATAGCATCAGGTCAGGAACCAATGCTGAGCCTGTTTCCTCGATCCGCGCGTGGTTTCCCCGTGTATGTGGCGCGGGCGGCCGATGCGCGCGGCCGAACCACCCGCCGGGCGACGTCCTCGACGTAGCTCCATGCCCCGCAAGACCGCTCAGGCGCTCTGGGCCATCGCGCTCGTCGCCCTCCTCGCCATCCCCGCCGCGGCGCAGGAGCGCCCGACGGTGGGCGTGGCGTTTGGCGGGGGGGGCGCGCGCGGCATCGCCCACATCGGGGTGATCAAGTGGTTCGAAGAACATCACGTCCCCATCGACATGGCGGCGGGCATCAGCGTGGGCGGCCTCATCGGCGGCGCGTTCGCCACCGGCATGCCGGCCGCGGAGCTCGAGGCCATGCTGGCCGGCATCGACTGGGACGAGATGTTCGGGTTCTCGAACTTCTCGTTCAAGAACATCCGCCGCAAGACCGACCAGCGCGCCTACCCCTCGCGCCTGGAGTTCGGCCTGAGGGGTCGGCTCTCGATGCCCACGTCCCTCAACAACGGCCAGCAGGTGGACTTGCTGCTGAGCCGCATCGCGGCGGCCTACTACGCCACGCCCTCGTTCGACAGCCTCCCCACGCCCTTCCGCGTGGTGGCCACCGACCTGCGCACCGCCACGCCCGTCGTGATCGGCCGCGGCTCGCTCGCGCAGGCCATGCGCGCCACCGTGTCGCTGCCGGGCGTGTTCCCGCCGGTGGAACTCGACGGCCGCGTGCTCGTCGACGGCGGCGTCATGAACAACGTGCCCGCCGACGTGGCCCGCTCGATGGGCGCCGGCGTGGTGGTGGCCGTCAACGTCGGCGACCTCTCCGACAACGAGACCATCAGCTACTCCATCTTCGGCCTCGCCGGCGCCACCATCGACGCGATGATGCGCGCCAACACCAAGGCGGGCATCGCCTCGGCCGACATCGTCATCAACGTGCCGCCCAAGGGGTTCGGCACGCTCGACTGGCGCAAGAGTACCGCGCTCATCGCCGGGGGCTACAAGGCCGCCGAGGCCAACAAGGGCACGCTGCTCAGGTACGCGGTGGACGACCTGGCATGGCAGGCGTGGCTGGACGGCCGCGCGGCGCGGCGCAAGCAGGCCCTGCCCGTGCCCGCGTTTGCCGGACTCGACGGCGTGGCGCCGGCGGATCAGCGCCGCATGCACGAGTTGCTGGCCAAGCACGTGGGCGTCCCCCTGGACGTGGCCGCGCTCGAGATCGACCTCGAAGAACTCTCTGGCCTCGATCGCTACGAGTCCATCACCTGGCAACTGGGCCCCAACCCGGCCGGCGACATCGGCCTCACCATCCGGGCACGGCCCAAGCCGTACGCGCCTCCGCTGCTGATGCTGGGCATCAACCTCGAGAACACCACCACCGACGACTTCACCCTGGGCCTGGCGGCGCGCTACCTGCGCTTCGACGTGCTGCGCTCGGGCTCGGAGCTGCGGGCAGACGTGCAGGTGGGCGCCAACCCCAGCGCCGCCGTGGCGGTCTATACGCCTCTCTACCGGGCCACGTTCCTGTCGCCCTACGCGGGCATCGGCGCGCGCACGCTGAACCAGGTGGTGGACGACGTGCGGGTGGCGCAATACGAGCAGTCGTTCTCGCAGGCGGGCCTCGACGTGGGCATCAACCTCGGCCTCGACAGCGACGTGCGCGTGGGCGGGTATGTCGGCCACCTCACCGCCAAGGTGAAGGTGGGCGATCCGGGCCTACCCGAGGTGTCGGGCGCCGAAACGGTCCTGCGGGCGCAGTGGCGGCTCGACACCCAGGACAGCCACGTGGTGCCGTCTCGGGGGGTCAACGCCCAGGCGTCGTTCCGCTACGTGGTCGACGGTCCCTATCTCACCGAGGGGACGGGCGAGCCCGTCGTGACCGGGCGGTCGAGCGTGGACCTGTCCCAGTTCGAGGTGAACGCCACCCGCTTCTGGAGCCCCGGTGAGCGCAACCGCGTGTTCTTCGTGGGTGGCGCCGGCTCGTCGTTTGGCAGGCACCCGTCACAGGTGGATCAGTTCCTGCTCGGCCTGCCGTTCCGCCTGGGCGCGTACGACGTGGCCGAAATCCGGGGCGACAACTACTGGCTCGCCACCTTTGGCTACCTGCGCGAGCTTGGCCGCCTGCCAGATTTCCTGGGCGGTCCCGTGTTCGCCGGCACGTGGGTGGAGAACGGCGACGCCCCCAACGACTGGACCGACACCAGGTGGCGCACGCACTGGGGCGGCGGCCTCATTATGGAAACCTTGATTGGACCGGTGTTTGTCGGCGGCAGCGCCGGTTTCGACGGCCGCTGGCGCACCTATGTTGGCGTGGGGCGGTTGCTTCGCTGAAAAACAAAAGGCCGGGACTTAGTCCCGGCCTTCCTTGTCTTCGGAAGTGTCGTCGGAAGCCTCTTCGAGGTCATCGAGCCAGGGGTTGGCCTGCGGACCGGGGATGATTCCGGCGATGTCCGGGTCAACACTGGGGTCGCTGGGGCCGGTCTGGCTTCGCCGCTGCTTGGCTTCTTCGCGGCGAACCGCCTTCTGCTTCTGCTTCTCGACGCGCGCCCGTTCCCGTTCCCGCTTACCTCGTCCGAGGGGTCCTCGTGTGGCCATGCGTGGTCAGCCCTGCCTACCAGCGCGGCTCGCGACGCCCGCCACCGCCGCCGCCGCCGCCACGGTTGCCGCCGAAGCCGCCACCGCCGCCACGATTGCCGCCGCCGCCGCCGAAGCCACCGCCGCCGCCGCCGCCGCGCGCTTCCTTCGGACGTGCTTCGTTCACGGTGAGGGTGCGACCACCCATCTGCGATTCGTGCAGCTCGGTAATGGCCTTCTGCGCGCCTTCGTCAGTGGCCATCTCGACGAACCCGAACCCCCGGGCGCGCCCCGTGGCCATGTCGCGCATGACCGTGACGGATTCCACGGGAGCCACCTTCTCGAACAACTCCTGCAGATCCTGCTCCGCCGCCGTGTAGGGAAGGTTCCCCACGTACAACTTCCGACCCATCGTCTTCTCCTCGTCTCGCCCAGGCGAGAACGCTTGCCACAGCCGTTGACAGGCTGCCTTGCCGCTGGCAGTGACCCGGGGTCCCACGTGGACCTGGCGGGGCGGCGATACTGAAGGCTGTCGTGAAAACCCCAGACACGTGAGGACAGAACCCAACCGGCCCTGAAACACGGAAGGCCGCCAAAGGCGGCCCTCCCCTACAGCACCGTGTAGTTTACCAGAAATCCCCAGCCAGACTTGCCCTACCAGATCAGCCTTACGGCGACTGGACCGGCCGGCGGGTCATAATGGTCTTCTCGTGTACTGGCCGTCGGTTTTCCAAACTGCCGCATTACTGGCATCCACGGGCCTCTCGCTGTGGGGCGCGGGCGTGGCCCGCAGCCGTCGGACCGTCCCCGGCGGCACGGCCTTCACCTGGCTGATGGCCGCCGTCGCCCTGTGGAGTCTCACCAGTGCGCTCGGAATCGTGGTGGCCGAGCGGGACGCCCGCATCCTGATCTCCAAGGTGCAATACCTCGGCATCGCCCCTATCGGCGTGCTCTGGCTGCACTTCACGGGCGCCTACAGCCGCGTGGGCTGGCTCGACAACCGCCCGCTGCGGCTGGCCCTCTGGATTGTGCCGGTGGCCACCGTCGCCGTGGCCGCCACCAACGAGGCGCACCTGTGGTTGTGGTCGTCGATCGTGGAGGTCAGCACGCCCGGCGGCGTGCGACTGGTTTACAACGGCGGGCCGTGGTACTGGCTCAACGTCGCCTACACCTACGGCCTGCTGGCCGTCGGCACCTTCACGCTGGCCAGGGGCGTCCGGCAGTATCCGCCGCCCTATCGCCGGCAGACGCTGGTGATCATCGTGGGCGTCCTGGTCCCGTGGGCCGGCAACGTCCTCTACCTGGCGCGGGTGCTGCCGGCGGGCCTGGACCTGACGCCCATCGCGTTCAGCGTGTCGGGCATGAGCGTGGCCTGGGGCCTGTTCCGCTACCAGTTGTTTGGCGTGGTGCCCATCGCGCGCAAGATGGTGGTGGACAGCATGAGCGACGGCGTGCTCGTGCTCGACGAGCAGCGCCGGATCGTCGACCTCAACGCGGCCGCCGAGCGCTACACGGGCTGCACGCCGGCCAGCCTGGGCCGGCCCGTGGACACGATCGTGCCCTGGTGGACCGCCGCCACCGCCGACGAGCCCGCCAACGGCCTGCCCACCGTCATCAAGACCGAGCCCGGGCCGCGGTACTTCGAGGTGCAGGTCTCGCCCGTGCGCGACCAGAAGGGCCGGTTCGTCGGCTGGCTCGTGACGATCCACGACGTGACCAACCGGCGGCGCGGCGAGGCGGAGCGCTACGCGCTCGAGCGCCGGATGCAGGAGCAGCAGAAGGCCGAGAGCCTCACCGTGCTGGCGGGCGGCATGGCGCACGACTTCAACAACCTGCTCACCGGCATCCTGGGCAACGCCGAGTTGCTGGCCATGCAGGCGCCGCTCGACTCGCCGCCGCGGCGCGCCGCCGAGGCCATCGTGATCGGGGCGCAGCGCGCCGCCGACCTGGTATCGAAGATGCTGGCCTACTCGGGCGGCGGGCGCGTGGTGGCCGAGCCCGTAGACCTGGACGCGCTGGTGCGCGAGATGGTGGAACTGCTTGACGCCTCGGTGGCGCGCCACTGCACGCTCACCTACAAGAGCCCTGGGCCGCTGCCGCTGGTGGAAACCGACCCCACGCAGATTCGCCAGGTGGTGCTCAACCTGATCATCAACGCCACCGAGGCGGTGGACGAGCACGGCGTCGTCACCGTCGAGACCGGCCGCGAGTTGCTGGACCGCGAAGCGCTCAGGCACATGCGGTTCGGCTCGGACGTGCCGGCCGGCCCCTACGTGTTCATCGACGTGGTCGACAACGGCCACGGGATGAACGACGAGACGCTGGCGCGGATCTTCGACCCGTTCTTCTCCACCAAGGAAACGGGGCGCGGCCTGGGCATGGCGGCGGTGCGGGGCATCGTGCGCAGCCACAGCGCCGCGCTGCGCGTCACCACGGCGCCCGGCCAGGGCACGCGCTTCCGCGTGTGGTTCCCGCTGGTGCAGACGGCGCG
>CAYJPQ010000076.1:12257-15727 GCA_964372085.1 uncultured Bifidobacteriaceae bacterium
CGCCCGGCCAGGGCACGCGCTTCCGCGTGTGGTTCCCGCTGGTGCAGACGGCGCGATTGAAGAACGAGCGGATCGAATCGGCCACGAAGGACACGAAGCACACGAAGGCTTTTGACCAGAATGCTTCGTGACCTTCGTGATCTTCGTGGCTAGTGTTCGTCAATCCAGGTGACCAACTCGCCGAGGGACGCCACCCGCGGGCAGTCCGCGTTCGGGTACAGCCCCGCCACGTCGAACAGCACCGCTTCGCGCAGCCCGGCGGCGCGGGCGCCGGCGACATCCACGTGATAGAGGTCGCCGACGTGCACCGTGCGGGCGGGATCGGCGCCCGAGTGCTCCACGGCCAGGTGGAACAGGCGCGCGTCGGGCTTCTCCACGCCCCACTCGTGCGAATCCAGCAGGTGATCGAACCACCGCGCCAGGTCGAGGCGGTCGAAGAGGTGCCGCAGGCGCCCGTTGGCGTTGGACACCACGACCAGGCGCAGGCCGCGCGCCTTGAGCGCCGACACGGCGGGCACCACCTCGGGGTCGACCAGCTCCCACAGGTTCTCGCGCGCGTGGTACTCGCGCAACTCAGCCAGCGCGGCGTCGGTGGCGTCCGACAGCGCGATGCCGGCGTGGCGCAGCACCAGGTTGAAGTAGAGCCAGCCTCGCTTGTCGTCGTCGGTCCGGCCAATCAAGGTGGCCTCGTCGAGGGCGCGCATCGCGTGCGGCTCGGCGGCGGCCAGGGACGCCGCGGCGGCCGGCACGCCGTGGCGCGCCAGGGCCTCGGCCACACGGCTCCACGAGGGATGCACCAGCACACCGCCCGCGTCGAGGAACACCGTGTCGAGGGCGGGTCGCGGCGGCATGGCCACCTACCATACACCAGCTCATCGGCGCGGCTCGACGAAGCCGGCGCCGCCGCGATACAGTGACCGGGTCCGTGATGCCGCTTCGTCCTGTCCTGCTGGCCATCCTCGTGGTGGCGTTGATCCCCTCGGCCGCCTATGCCCTTCGCGGCCGCATCGTCGATGAACAGGGCAAGCCCATCGCCGGCGCCGAGGTCTACGTGCTGGGCCGGCCGGGCGAGGCCATCACCGACGCCGAGGGGCGGTTCGAGTGGCAGCCCGACCCCACGCCTCCGTTCGAGATCCTGGTGGTGACGCCGGGCGGCAACTACATGAAGCCGACGCTCATCGAGGAGGTCGAGGCGGGCGCCGAGCTTGTCGTTATTGTCGTGCCCCTGCTCAACGAGATGGTCACCGTGTCGGGCTCCGCGCCGGGCATCGAGTCCACGCCGGCGGCCGGCACCACCACGCTCAGCGCCGCGGAGCTGTCCTCGCGCATGCCGACCAACCTGATGCAGGCGCTGGAGAACGTGGCCGGCGTGAACCAGGTGTCGGAGGGCCAGGCGGCGGTGCCGGCGGTGCGCGGCCTGGCGCGCGGCCGCACGCTCATCCTGGTGGACGGCGCCCGCGTCAGCTCAGAGCGGCGCGCCGGTCCCAGCGCCACCTTCCTCGACCCGGTGGTGGTGGAAAGCATCGACGTGTCGCGCGGGCCGGGATCGGTGGCGTACGGGTCTGACGCCTTCGGCGGCGTGATCAGCGTGCGCACCAATCGCGTGGTCCGCGACTCGCCATGGGCCGTGCAATTCGCCGGCAACGTGGGCACGGGCGTTCCCGAGCAGCGCGCGGCCGCGCAGGTCTCGAAGGGCTTCGCGTCGGGCGGCGTCCTGTTCGCGGCGCACACGCGCGGCGCCGGCGACTGGGACAGCCCCAAGGGCACGGTCTTCAACTCGGGCTACACCGACCACGGCTTCCTCGTGCGCGGCGAGCGGCAGATGGGCAAGGCTTCGCTCACCGCCGGATGGCAGAGCGACTTCGGCCGCGACATCGAGCGCCCGCGCAACAACTCGGAGGCCGTGCGCTTTTACTACCCCACCGAGGACTCGCACCGCTTCACCTCCCATTACGAGCTGCCCCAGGTGGGCGGCCTGCAGCGCATCGGCGTGTCGGCGTTCCTCGGCACCTACTCGCAGGTCACCGACCAGGACCGCCACCCCACGGCCGTCACCCCGCGCAGCATCGAGCGCGCCGACGTGTCGGCCGAAGACTGGGGCGTGCGCGCGTTCGGCGAGAAGCTGGCGGGGCAATCACGCGTCGAGTTTGGCGTGGACCTGAACGGGCGCTTCGGCCTGCACGCGCTCGACATCGCGGAGGTGTACGACATGGCCGGCGGCCTGGCGCGCGCCACCGAAAACGTGTCGATCGACAGCGCGCGCAAGGTGGATACCGGCGTCTACGCCAGCCTTGATGCCACGCTGGCCACGCGGCTGTCCCTGGCCGGCGGGCTGCGCGGCGACTACGTCGCGACCGACAACGCGGGCGGCTACTTCGGCGACTACTCCACGTCCCACGGCGCCGGCTCGGGCTACCTGGCCCTCACGGCCGGCAGCTTCGGCGGCTGGAGTGTCACCGGCCAGGTGGCGCGCGGCTTCCGCGACCCCACGCTGTCGGACCGCTATTACCGCGGGCCCACGGGCCGCGGATTCATCACCGGCAATCCCGAGCTCGATCCCGAGACCAGCCTCCAGTACGACCTGGCGCTGCGCTACACCGCGACGCGCTACCGCGTGGCCGCCTTCTACTATCACTACCGCATCCACGAGCTCATCGAGCGGTACGAGGACCAGCGCGATCACTTCTTGTTCAGGAACCGCGGGCGTGCGCGGATGCGCGGCTTCGAGTTGGAGGCGCAGGCCGACCTGGGCCGGGGCATGACCCTGGAACTGGCCCACCAGATTACCGACGGCACGGCGCTGGACGACGAGACGCCGCTGGACGACGTGTCGCCCGTCACCTTGTCGGTGCAGTTACGGAAGCAGTTCAGCCCGCGGGCGTTCGCGCAGGTGCGCACGGCGTTCTTCGCCGACGACAACGAGCCCGGCCCCACCGAGCGCGCGGTGCCGGGCTACACAATGCTCGACGTGTCGGGGGGCTACACCATCGCGAGCCCGATCGAGGTGCGCGTGCTGGCGCGCAACCTGCTGAACGAGACCTACTACGCCAGCCAGGACACCCGCGCCGTGCTCGCGGCCGGCCGCTCGGCGTCGCTGGTGGTGAATGTGAGGTTTTAGGCTCACGGCTTAGGGCTTGGGGCTCGGGGCTCGGGGCGGAGCCAAGGGCCTGAAGTCTAGGAGCCCGCTGCGGGTGCGCCGCCGATGGATGATGTTCACAAATTGAACAAGGTCCAGCCCCGCGGTGCCGATCGCGCTTCTCGGGGAGTGGAG
The DNA here is from genome assembly GCA_964372085.1 of uncultured Bifidobacteriaceae bacterium. Classification (GTDB taxonomy): domain Bacteria; phylum Acidobacteriota; class Vicinamibacteria; order Vicinamibacterales; family UBA2999; genus 12-FULL-67-14b. The sequence goes on from CAYJPQ010000076.1 coordinate 15,529, forward strand.
GGCCGGGACTTCAGTCCCGGCCAAAGGCCTGACCCATCAGGCCCTGCGCGCCCTGCCAGTACCGGCCGGGGGCCGGCGTTACACAACGACGGACTTGTCGACGACGAAGATGTTGTTCTCGGTTTCCTGGATGCGGACCTCGATGCGGTACCGCAGCGACCGTCCGGGGTACTTGGCCTTGATGCGGTTCACAACCCCG
>CAYJPQ010000077.1:0-15700 GCA_964372085.1 uncultured Bifidobacteriaceae bacterium
GCCGCGCGCGAACCTGTGAACTTCTGAACCCCTGAACCCCTGAACCCCTGAACCCTTTTTTGTCTTTGCGGTAACTCCGTGACCTGATAGGCTTTCCGGGTCTTTTTCATGCAGAAGCGCTATCTCATTCCCGCGCTGGTGCTGCTTGCGGTTGTGGCCGCATCGGCGTTCCGCCTGGTCTCGGCCGCCGACCCGGGGTCGCAGTCGCGCCTCGGCACCGACGTCCAGCTGGCGCGCGATTCCGACCTGATGCTTGGCGTCGTGCCGGCGCGGACGACGCTGGGCCGGTTGCTCCGCGATCACGGCATCGACACGATCGAGGCCGGCGCCATCGTGTCGGCGATCGGATCGTCGTTCGACCTGCGCCGCGTGCGCGCGGGGCAGGCCTACGTGATCGATCGGCTGTTCAACGGCCGCATCCGCCGGTTCGAGTACGAGATTGACGGCGACCGCCGCCTGCTCGTGACGCGCGCGTCATTCGACGGCGTGGCGCGGTTCCTCGCCGGTATCGAGTTCATCCCGAAGCAGACCACGGTGGTGGCCATCGAGGGCGAGATCAACCGTGAGGCCAACTCGCTCAGCGCCGCCATCGACAAGGCGGGCGAGCGCATCGACCTCGCGCTGGGCATGGCCGACATCTTCTCGGGCGAGATCGACTTCAACTCGGGCCTGCAGCCTGGCGACCACTTCCGGCTGGTGGTGGAACGGCACACGCGCGAGGGCAAGCTGGCCGGTTACGGCGCCATCCTGGCTGCGGAGTTCGTGAACGATGGCCGCCAGCTCGAGGCTGTGCGCTTCACGCCCGACGGCGGCTCGCCCGGCTACTACGATGCGCAGGGCCGGTCGCTCAAGCGTTTCTTCCTGAAGTCGCCGCTCAAGTTCGAGCCGCGCATCTCCTCGCGCTTCTCGAACTCGCGCAAGCACCCCATCCTCGGCTACGCGCGCGCGCACAACGGCGTCGATTACGCGGCCGGCTCGGGCGCCCCCGTGGTGTCGGTGGCGCCGGGCGTGGTGACGCTGGCCGGGTGGACGTCGGGCGGCGGCCGCACTGTCCGCGTGCGGCATCCCAACGGCTACGAGAGCGAGTACCTGCACCTGTCGGCCATCTCGGTGCGGGCGGGCTCCCGTGTGGGCCAGGGCGACCTGGTGGGCAAGGTGGGCGCCACGGGGCTCGCCACGGGGCCGCACCTGCACTACGGGCTCCGCAAGAACGGCCGTTACGTGAACCCGGTCATCGAGCACCGCAACATGCCCCCGGGCGACCCGGTGCCCGCGGCGATGCTGGCCACCTTCACGAACGAGCGCGACCGCGCCTTCAACCTGCTCCGCCCCTCGAACTCCCGCGCTGCAAACTAAGTCCACGTACGGGCCACAGAGACACAGAGGCACAGAGAAATTCCAATTCTTTCCAAACGCCAGTGCCGCTTAGCCGCCGCAGGCATTTTGAAGCATTTGGTATTTCCTCTGTGTCTCTGTGTCTCTGTGGCCCGTCCGTGAAATAATTGCCGCTTCATGGCTCTCATCTATCCCTTTGCAGCGCTCAGGCCCGAACCCGACGTCGCCTCGGCCGTGGCCTCGGTACCTTACGACGTGGTGAGCACCGACGAGGCGCGGGCGCTGGCCGCGGGCAACCCCCTGAGCTTCCTCCACGTGTCCCGGCCGGAAATCGATCTGCCGCCTGGCGCCGATCCGCACGGCGATCCCGTGTACGAACGGGCAGCCGCGGCCTTTGCCACGCTGCGGCAGGCGGCGCCGCTGGTGGTGGAGGGCCGGCCCGCGTTCTACGTGTATCGCCTGCAGATGGGCGCGCACGTGCAGACCGGGATTGCGGCGTGCTTCTCGATCGACGAGTACGACCGCGACCTCATCAAGAAGCACGAGAAGACCAGGCCCGACAAGGAAGACGACCGCACGCGGCACATGCTGGCCATCGGCGCGCAAACCGGCCCGGTGTTCCTCACGTATCGCGCCTCGGCGGCCGTCGACGCCGTGGTGGCCCGCGTCGTGTCGGGGGCGCCGCTGTTTGATCTCACGGCGCCCGCCGGCGGGCGGCACCTGGGGGGGCGGGGGCCCGCGGCGGCCGGGGCGGCCGTCGAATCGGGGGTCGCCGAGGGGCCGAGCCTGGAACTCGCCGATGGCCACCACCGGGCGGCCAGCGCCGCGCGAACGCGCCGGGCGCTGGCCAACCGGGGCGTCGGCGAGCACGACCGCGTGCTGGCGGTGGCGTTTCCCGACAACCAGATGCAGGTGCTGCCCTACAACCGCGTGGTGCGCGACCTCAACGGCATGACGGCCGCACAGTTTCTCGACGCCCTGCGCGCGCGCCTCACCGTGCGCGACAGCGGCCCGGCGGCGCCCCAGGGCAAGGGCCGCGTGGCGATGTACCTGGAAGGGAAGTGGTACACGATCGAGATGGGCAACCCTTCAGGGTTGCCTGACCTCGACGTCAGCCTGTTGCAGGAGCAGGTGCTCGCGCCCATCCTGGGCATCCACGACGTGCGCACCGACAAACGGATCGACTTCGTGGGCGGCATCCGCGGCACCGCCGAGCTCGAGCGCCTGGTGGATGGCGGCGGCTTCGCCGTGGCGTTCTCCCTCTTCCCCGTGTCGGTGGACGACCTGATGCGCGTGTCCGACGCCGGCGGCATCATGCCGCCCAAGTCCACCTGGTTCGAGCCGAAGCTGCGCGACGGGTTGTTGTCGCATCTCATTTGATCATGCTGGCCCTGAGGTCCTGAGGTCTTGACCAGCAAAATTGTCTTTCTCCGTGTCTCTGTGTCTCCGTGGCCCGTCCGTGATTCCCGTTAGAGGTTTCGCTCATGGCAACGACAGTTCATCGCATTCATAATTTCTCCGCCGGTCCCGCCATCCTGCCCCTGCCCGTGCTCGAAGAGGCACAGCGCGACCTCGTGTCGTTGCCGGGCGTGGGGATGTCGGTGCTCGAGATCAGCCACCGCTCGAAGACCTTCGAGGACATTCTGGCCCGCACCGAGGCCGACGTGCGTGCGCTCGGCAAGGTGCCCGCCAACTACAAGGTGCTGTTTCTCCAGGGCGGCGCGTCGCTGCAGTTTTCGATGGTGCCGCTCAACCTGCTGACGCCCGGGGCCACCGCCGACTACATCATCACGGGCGGCTGGTCGCAGAAGGCGCTCAAGGAAGCCAAGCGCGTGGGGGCCGTGCACGTTGCGGGCACCACCGAGAGCGAAAACTTCGCGCGCATCCCGCGGCAGGACGAGCTCACGCTCACGCCCGGCGCGGCCTACGTGCACATGACCAGCAACAACACGCTCTTCGGCACCGAGTGGGCCGCCGAGCCCGGCGTGGGCGACGTGCCGCTCGTGGCCGACACCTCGTCGGACATGTTCAGCCGGCCCTTCGACGTGTCGAAGTACGGCCTCATCTACGCGGGCGCCCAGAAGAACCTCGGCCCCTCGGGCGTCACGCTCGTCATCGTCCGCGAAGACCTGCTCGCGCGCTCGTCGAAGGAGCTGCACACGATGCTCAACTACGCCGTGCATGCCGAGAACGGGTCGATGTACAACACGCCGCCCTGCTTTGGCATCTACCTGATGGGGCTCGTGATGAAGTGGGGCCTGGCGCAGGGCGGCCTCGACGCCATCAACGCGGCCAACCAGCGGAAGGCCGGCAAGCTCTACGCCGAGATCGATCGGTCGGGCTTCTACCGCGGCACCGCCGACAAGGCCAGCCGCTCGCGCATGAACATCACGTTCCGCCTGCCGAGCGAGGACATGGAGAAGGCGTTTGTGAAGGCATCCACCGCCGCCGGGCTCGACGGCCTGAAGGGCCACCGATCGGTGGGGGGCATGCGAGCCTCGATCTACAACGCGTTCCCCGAAGCCGGCATCGACGCGCTCGTGTCGTTCATGCAGGAGTTCGAGCGCAAGAACGGCTAGGCCACAGATAACAGGCCACAGATGAAACACAGATAGACCTGTAGGGTCCTTATCTGTGTTTTATCTGTGTTGGTATTTTATCGGCGGCCCCGGCGGCGGCGCCTGCGGCGGCGCGGCCCCTCCCCGGGGCCGCGCTCGCCTTGTTCCCCGGCGGCGGGTGGAGCAGCGAGCGCCTCGGGACCCAGAGCCTCGATGAACCCCTTCCAGTGCTCCAGCACCGCCGGCAGTTGCCCGTGAATCTCGAACCACGTCAGCGCGTCCTGGAACGGCCCGCGGTGCATCAACGCCCGCTTGCCGCGGGGTGACATCTCCACGTCGGCCAGCCGGCCCTGCAGCGACAGCAACTGCCGCAGCCGCTCGGTGTCGCCACGGGCAATGGGCAACGAGCCGATCTTCAGGATTGGCGCCTTCGGGGGACGCCGCCAGCGGCGTCCCGATTTCACAGATGGGTTATCCACAGATTTCACAGATTCCACAGATTCTTCTTCTCTCTCTTCTTCTTCTGAAAAAGAAGTTGAATCTGTGGAATCTGCGTAATCTGTGGATACATCCTCTGTGTAATCCCGCTTAGGCATCAAACCCAGCGGAACCAGGAGCGTGCCGAGCAGCACCGGGTTGGTGAGTGTTGGCGGAATCGACTCGAACTTCTTGCGGTACTCGTCGAGGGTGGCGAGCGCCGCCCACAGCGCCTTGTTGCCGGCGCCGCGCTGCAGTTCCGGCGTGATGGGTTCGAGCAGGCGATGTTCGGCCAGGGCCCGGAACGTCTCGGCCGCGGCGCCCGACCGCAGCACCTTGTAGTATTCCTCGATCAGCCGGTTGGGCGAGGCCGACGCCATCAGCGTGCGGTTGCGGCGGATGGCGTCCACGATGGGTGGGTCCAGCTTGAAGCCGAGCCGCGAGGCCATCACGATGGCGCGCAGCATGCGCACCGGGTCTTCCTGGAAGCGCTGATCGGGGTCGCCGATGCAGCGGATCAAGCCGTCGCGCAGGTCCTGCAGGCCGCCCACGTAGTCGATGACCGAGAACGTGCCGATGTCGTAGAACAGCGCGTTGATGGTGAAGTCGCGCCGGAACGCGTCCTCTTCGGGCGTGCCGAAGGTGTTGTCGTGCTTGATCAGCAGGTCGCCCGTCGCCGCGTCGGTCGTCTCGGCATGGTGCTCGGCCGGCTCCGCCTCGGTGCCGGGGACGATGTGCTTGCGGAAGGTGGCCACCTCGATGGCCTTGGGCCCGAACCGGACGTGCGCCAGGCGGAAACGGCGGCCGATGATCCAGCAGTTCCTGAAGAGCTTCTTGACCTGGTAGGGGTGCGCCGACGTGCCGATGTCGAAGTCCTTCGGGCGCCGCGCGAGCAGCAGGTCGCGGACGCTGCCGCCCACCAGATACGCGACGTAGCCGGCCTCGTGCAGCCGGTAGAGCACCTTGAGGGCGTCGGGGTCAATCTCGCGGCGGGAAATCGGGTGATCAGCCCGAGAAACGATTACCGGTTCGGCCATCCAACCCAAGATTGTAGCGTGTTACGATCACCGAACTTCATGCGCTTTGCGGCCCTCCTCGTCATTGCGCCGCTTTTTCTGCAGGCCACCCCCCTGCTGGCCGACCGGGCCGCCCTGGCGAAGGCGCGGTCTCTTTACAACGAGCGACAATTCGAGGCCGCCATCGAGGCCGCCACCCTGGCCCAGCGCACCCCAGACACCGTGGACGCGGCCACCGTCGTCCTGGCGCGCGCCCACCTGGAGCGCTACCGCGAACGCGCCGACCCCGCCGACCTTGCCGCCGCCCGGACGGCCCTGGGTACCGTCAGGGTTGCCGGCCTCGACGCCCGTGACCGGGTTGACCTGTTGATGGCGTTTGGCGAGGCGCTGTTCTTCGAGGACGACTACGGCGCCGCGGCCCGCATCTTCGAGAGCGGCCTGGACGGTGCGGTGGCCGACGGCCCCGATTCGGCCGAGGCCATGTTCGACTGGTGGGGGAGCGCCGTGGAGCGCCACGCCGACACGCTCGACAAGCCCAGGCGCGCCGCGGCGTTCGAGCGGATGGGCGACCGCATGGCCCGCGAGCTGGTGCGCAACCCGTCGGGTGGTGCGCCGGCCTACTGGCTGGCTGCGGCGCTTCGTGGCGCCGGCGATCCGGTGGCGGCCTGGGACGCCGCCATCGCCGGCTGGGTGCGCGCCCGCCTGGCGGGTGAGCGCTCGGCACCGCTGCGCGCCGACCTCGACAAGCTGGTGCTCAACGGCATCATCCCCGACCGCGTCCGCACCACCCCGCTTGACCGCCGCGCCGAGGCCGAAGCCGGCCTGCGCGCCGAATGGTCCCTGGTCAAAGAGCGCTGGAAGTAGCCTAAGCTTTCGCCTCTTTCCAGTTCTCCCCAATCCCCACGTCCACGTCGAGCGGCACGCGCAGCGGCACGGCCTTCGACATCTTGTCGCACACGAGCGCCGCCACCGCATCGGCCAGGTCCCTGGGCGCCTCGAAGAGCAGTTCGTCGTGCACCGTGAGAATCATCCGCGCGGCCGGGTGGGTGGCCCGGAGTGCGGCGTGCACGTCGATCATCGCGCGCTTCAGGATGTCGGCCGCCGTGCCCTGGATGGGCATGTTCACGGCCGCGCGCTCGGCCGCCTGGCGAATCTGCCCGTTGCGGCTGGTGAGCTCGGGCACGGGCCGCCTCCGGCCGAAGAGCGTCGTCACCACGCCGCTCTTGCGTGCGTCTTCGAGCGTGCGATCGATGAACGCCCGCACCAGGGGGAAGCCCGCGAAGTAGGCGTCGATGAACTGCTGCGCCGCCTGCTGCGAGACGCCGATGTCCCTGGCCAGGGTGAACGCGGTCTTGCCGTAGAGCAGGGCGTAGTTGACGATCTTGGCGCGCCGACGCAGCTCGTGCGGGTCGAGGCCGCTGTCGGTGCCGAACACCTTCATCGCCGTCTGGTCGTGGATGTCGTCTCCGCGCTCGAAGGCCGCAATCAGCGTGGGGTCCTCGGAGAGGTGCGCCAGCACGCGCAACTCGATCTGCGAGTAGTCGGCCGACACCAGCACGTGGCCGGGCTCGGCCACGAAGGCCCGGCGGATCTCGCGGCCGATCTCGGTGCGGATGGGGATGTTCTGCAGGTTGGGGTCGCTGCTGCTGAGGCGACCGGTGGCGGCCACCGCCTGGTTGAACTGCGTGTGCACGCGGCCCGTCTCGGGGTTCACCAGCGTTGGCAGCGCATCGATGTAGGTGCCCTTCAACTTGGCGAGGCCGCGCCAGTCGAGAATCAGCCGCGGCAGCTCGTGCTGCGCCGCCAGCTCTTCGAGCACCTCCACGGCCGTCGACGCGGTGCGCGTGGTGCCGGTCTTCTTCAGCACCGGCAGCTGCAGCCTCTCGAACAGCACTTCCGACAACTGCTTCGGCGAGTTGATGTTGAACTCGCCCCCGGCCAGGCGGAAGATCTCGCGCGCCAGGTCCTGCATCTCGCGATCGACCACCGCCGACTGGGCCGCCAGCGCGCGCACGTCCACGCGCACGCCCACCTGCTCGAGCTCGGCCAGGATGGGCACGAGGGGCAGCTCCAGGTCGCGGTACACCGGCTCGAGGCCGTCGCGGCGCAGCAGCGGGGCCAGGTGCTCGGCCAGTTGCCACGCCAGGTCGGCCCGCTCGCCCGCGTAGTCGAGCACACCGTCGGCCGGCACCTGTGCGAATGGCAGCGCCTTGGCCCCCTTGCCGCGCACCTCGCTTTCGTCCAGCGCCTTGTACCCCAGTTGCTCCAGCGCCACCGGCTCGAGCGGCTGGCTCGACTTGTTGGCGTCCACCAGGTAGCTGGCCAGCATCGTGTCGAACGCCAGCGGGTGCAGCGCGAGGCCGTGCCGGCCGAGCACGATCAGGTCGGCCTTGAGGTCGTGGCCCACCTTGGCGACGGCCGGATCGGCCATCACGGGGGCCAGCGCGCGCAGGGCGTCGGCCTTGCTGAGCGACATGCCGCCCGCGAAGCCCTCGTGCCCGAGCGGCACGTAGCGCGCCATGCCCTTGCCCGTGGATACCGCGATGCCCACCAGCGAGGCGCGCACCGGCGCGGTGCCGTCGAAGATCACCTTCAGGCTGAACCGCCCGGCCTGCTGCAGCGAGGACGCGAGCGCCGTGAGCTCGTCCATCGACCCGACGATGGCGTAGTCCTTCGTGACCGAGTCGATCGACGAGACGAGGGCAGGGTCATTCGTGGCCGCGTCGGCGGTGGGCGCGTACTCGGGCGCGAGCGACCGGAAGCCCAGCGACGAAAACAGCGCGTAGCACCGCTCGCGGCTGGGGCCCTTGAAGCGGAAGCGATCCAGATCGAAGGGCACCTCCACGTCGGTGCGAATCGTCACCATCTCGCGGCTGTGCCGCGCGTCTTCCGCGTGCGTCGTGAGGCCCTCGCGGTACTTCTTCTGCGGCACCTCGGCGGCGCGCTCCAGCAGCGCGTCGAGCGATCCGTAGGTGGCGATGAGGTCTTTCGCACCCTTCGCGCCGATGCCGGGCACGCCCTTCACGTTGTCGACCGCGTCGCCCATGAGCGCCAGCACGTCCACCACCTGGCCCGGGGGCACGCCGAACTTCTCTTTCACCCCGGCCTCGTCGAACCAGGTGCCCTCGTCGCGCGGGTTGTACACGCGGATGCCGTCGCCCACCAACTGGAAGAAGTCCTTGTCGCCGGTGACGATGGCCACCTGCAGGCCCTGGGACGACGCCTTCCTCGCCAGCGTCCCAATCACGTCGTCGGCCTCGAAGCCCTCGGCGGTGTAGATGGGGACGCCCATCGCTTCGCAGGCCTCGTGCACCCAGGGGATCTGCTCGGCCAGGTCGCTCGGCATCGGGGCGCGGTTCGCCTTGTAGCTGGCGGCCAGCTTCGAGCGGAACGTCTCGGTCTTGATGTCGAACGACGCCGCGATGTACGCGGGCTGGTGGTCGGCCAGCAGCTTGCGCAGCATCGTGATGAAGCCGTACACCGCGTTGGTGGAGCGGCCGTCGGGCCCGGTGAGCCCCCGGATGGCGTGGTACGCCCGGTACATCTGGTTGCTGCCATCGATCAGGAAGAGCGTGGGCGCGGACGGCATGGCGGGCTGGTGAGTATACTATTCGGAAGTGCGGCTTGCGTGTGGACTGGTCCTGCTGGGCGTGCTCGCGTCCGCGTGCACCAACGTCCTGTCCCGGACATACGAATACGAGGAGGAGATCTTCCTCGAGCTCGACGGATCGGCCACGGTCTACGTGAACGCGGCCGTGCCGGCGCTGGTGGTGCTCAGGGGCGCACCGCTGCCGGTGGACCCGGCCGCGCGGCTCGATCGCACGATGGTGCGCGACTTCTACCAGAGCCCAGTGGCGCGCGTGATGAACGTCACCACGTCGCGGCGCGACAACCGGCGCTACGTGCACCTGCGGCTGGACGTGCCCGACATACGGAAGCTGGGCGAATCACCCGCCTTCCAGTGGTCGGCCTACACGCTGGCCGGCCGCGACGGCCTCTACGAGTACACGCAGAGGGTGGGGCAGGCCGGGCAGGTGGGACAGGTGGGGCAGGTAGGGCGGGTGGAGCAGGTGGGGTGGGACGGGAGTGAGCTGGTGGCCGTGCGATTGCACCTGCCGAGCCGCGTACCTTTTCACAACTCGCCGTCGCGCACCATCGAGCGCGGCAACATCATCGTGTGGGAGCAGCCCCTGGCCGACCGGATGAAGGGCGTGCCCATCGACATCCAGGTGCGGATGGAAACCGAGTCGATTCTCATCCGCACCTTGACGCTGTTCGGCCTGATGGCCCTCGCCGTGGTCGCGACCTTCGTGGCCGCGATCTGGTGGGTCAGAACACGGAAAGCCTGAATCAGGAGATAGCCTTCTTTTCGAGCAAGTCCCGCATTTCGGCGTCGGTCTTCAACTCGTTCCTGACGTCGAAGGCGCCAAAGCCAGAGGCGAGCGACCGTGCCAGCATGCGCTCGACGTTGCTGTGCACCACGCCCTCGAGGGTGACGCGGCCGCGGTTCACCACCACGCGGATGGGCGGGTTGGCCATGGCCGCGTAGCTCCAGAACAGCGAGTTGCTGTAGATGGCCCGCGCGATGCGGAACCGCAGCTCGTCGTCGAACTGCGACACGGGCAGGACGCCGATCCGGTTGTCGACCGACAGCACGCCGTCCACCGTGCGCACGCGCCGGTCGAGGTCGTCGCGCTTGAACGGCATGGTCACCCAGCCGGTGAGCACCACGCGTCCCTCGTCCACCGAGGCGGAGATGCTGTCGAACACGGTGAGCTGCGCGTAGCGGTTCACCCTCGCGGCGACGTCGTTGAAGACCTGCAGGTCCTTGCGCGGCTCCTGCGCCGAGGCGGCGCCGGCGAAGAGGGTGACGAACAAAGTAGCGATCAGGGTTCTCATGTGGGACCTCCCCCGATCATCGCTACTGCCAAAGCCGTGCCAGCGCGAAGTGTCCCCTTGAAGAAACAAATGCAACCACGAAGATCGCGAAGGACACGAAGAGGTCGCGAAGGCATTTGATCAAAATGCTTCGCGCTCTTCGTGCCTTCGTGGTTACGTGTTGTTCAGGGTGTCGCGACGTAGCCGCGGCGGGCACGGACCTTCAACGACGGGTCCCTCACCTCGACGCGGATGGTGTGCCACCGGCCGTCCCTGAAGCCCGGGCTGGGGTAGCCCAGGTAGTACTGCTGGCTCAGCTCGTCGGCGATGCTCGCCACCGCCGGGTCGAGGTCGCGCGGGTCGCGCACGATCTCGGTGCGGCCGCCGCTGTCGTCGGTGATCTCGCGCAGCGCCGCCACGTTGACCGCGTCGTCGGCGCCCACCGAGTAGGTGCCGCCGCCCCTGCCGCCGATCGGCGGATACTGCGGCTGCGGTACGCGTCCGCGCCCGCTGCCGCCACCGGGAAACGGGAAGGGGATGGGCACGCGGGGCTGCTGGATAGGCGGCTGCGGCCGCCGCGTGATCGTGGGCGTCCCGTTGCCGTCGATGCCCACCGCGTACACCAGCACCTCGGTCTCGCGCACGATCTGCCGCACGTCGCCCACGTCGGCGCGGCTGCTCGTGTCGTTGCCGTCGGAGATGATCACAACGGCCTTCTTTCGGTTCTGGCCGCCTTGCGCCATGGGCACGGCCTCGAGCGCCGCGTCGTACATCGCCGTGCCGCCGTTGGGCCGGACGCGACCGAGGCTGCTGATCAGCCGGTCGCGATCGCTCGACCAGTCGTGCACCAGGTCGGCGCCCGCGCTGAACCGGTACAGAAAGAACTCGTCGAGCTCGTCGCTCATGATGCGCATGAAGCGGTCGATGGCGTCGTAGGCCGCCGACCACTTGTCGCCCTGCATGCTGCCGCTGGTGTCGACGACAATGCCCAGGCTCACGGGGGAGCGCTCGGCGCTGAAGTGGGTGACCTCCACCGGCTTGTTGTCTTCGTAGACCAGGAAGTCGGATTGGCGCAGGCCCCGCGCGAAGCGGCCCGACCGGTCGGTGACGGTGGCCGTCACGTTGATCAACTCGACGCCGCTCTTGAAGCGGAAGCCGTCCTGCTGGCCGGCCAGCGGCGCCGTCGCCGCCAGCGCCGCCAGCGCGGTGCCGAGCGCCCACGCCGTCCGCGGTCCCCGTCCCAGGATCGTGCCCATGATGCCGCTCCTCACTTCAGGCTCACGCTGACGGGCTGCTCGCCCGGCCCCGCCACGGGCGGCGCGCCCCGACGGTCGATGTGCGGCACGGTGGCCTCGTCGCTGCGGAAGCTGACGCGGTAGCGCGCCACCGACGCCGGCGCGTCCACCGTCACCACGAACGGCGACTCGTCACCCACGCCGAGCTTGATGAAATCCAGCGGCGCCCGCGCGCTGGCCACGAACGCGCCCTTCTGGTCGAACAGGAACACCACGGCCGTGATGCGCTCCATGGGCTGCCCCGAGAGCGGATTGCGCACCAGGCCCGAGATCGACAGCTTCGAGGCCTGCCGATTGTGGTTGAGCGAAATCAGCTCGATCGGGTTGTTGGGGCCGACGGCGCGCAGCGTGGTGCCGCGCGGCGCCGACATGGTCCACACCACGCCCGCCGAGAGGATGACGAAGAGCCCCGCCGCGGTCCAGGCCAGCGAGCGCTGGCGTCCGCCGGAGGCGGTGGCCGTGCTGGCCGTGCCCAGGAAGGGCGAGTGATCGAAGGGCGCGGTGCCGGTGTCCTCGGGCACCGGGTCGGGCTCGATGCGCGAGTAGGCCGCCTTCGGACGCGCGCTGGCCGCCGAGGGTGCCCACGGCGCCTGGCGCGCCGCCGGCTCGGTGGAGGCGGCAGAGAGCGCGGCCACGCGTGCCGCCGCGCGCCGCTTCTCGTCGCGGCCGACGCGCCACGCCGACACGCTCATCACGAGCGCGACGATGAGCGAGACGACCGTGATTCCCAACAGCAACGTATCCATGACCATTCCCCTAAGCCCTAAGCCCTAAGCCCTAAGCCCCAAGCTCTCAAGCCTTCCCTACCGCAGCTTGAACTCGACGCCCACTTCCACGACCACGTCCACCGGCGCGCCCCTCATGCGGGCGGGCGCAAAGCGCCATTGCTTTACCGCGGCGATGGCCTGCTCGTTGAGGCCGCCGCGCAGCCCGCGCAGCACTCTGACCTCGCCCACCGTGCCGTTGCTGCGCACCACGATCTCGAGCTCCACCTCGCCCTCGATGTTGAGGCGCCTGGCTTCGTCCGAGTAGTTGGCCTTCACCTCGCGCAGCAGGCGCGGCGGCTCAACGCCGCTGCCGGGCCGGTAGGGGCCGCCGCCCGTGCCGCCACCCGAGCCGGGGCCGATGCCCGCGCCGTCGCCTTCGCCAATGCCGGTGCCCTGCCCCGATCCCACTCCGCCGCCAGACCCCGACCCCTGGCTGGGCGTTGTCTCCGGTGCCTTGGCCAGCACGCCCTCGACGGTGCGCGTGTCGGCGGGCGAGGTCACGACCGGCGCCATCACCGGGGGCAACTGCTTCGCCTCGATGGGCACCGGAGGCGGCTCCGGCGGTTTCGGGATGGGCCGCATGGGCGGCGGCAGCTTGCGGGCGGGCAGCGGGCTGCTGATCTTCCGCGTGCCTTCGCGTTCGGCCTTCGGCGGGGGCGTGCGCATCTTGAGTCCGCCTCCGCCCCCACCACCGCCCGGACCGGGGATCGCCAGAAAGACCAGGCGCACCGGCTCGGGATTGGGCAACGGCTCGGTGCGCTCGTCGGCCACCGCAAAGCCGAGACTCATGACAAACACGACGGTGGCCACGGCGGCCGCGTGAAGGCCGGTGGAGAGGGCCAGAGGCAGCGCCGTGGGCCGTCCGGCGGTGCGCGTGTTGGCGAACAACTCGCGCCCGAGACCCAACGCGCCGGGCACGGCCACCGTGGAACCCGACTTGAGGGCGCGCACGGCCCGGATGGCTTCGTGCTCGGCCACGAACGCGGCCAGCTCTGGGGTGGCTCCGAGCGGCATCATGGCCGCCAACGAGCGAATCTCGCCGCGGGCCAGCAAGGCCTGCACGCGGCCTTCGGACGCCCCGGCCGCCGCCGCGATGTCGCGGGCCGTGTAGACGTCTGGAAGGGGCGCTCTCAGCATGGCTTTGCTGAAATCCATGGCAAAAGCCTTGCCGTCCCGCCCCGGCCCGGCTTCTCACCCATCATGGGGCTTTTCGGCCCGAATCGCGCACCTCTTTGCGGGACCGTCCCATCAACCTGTGGCCGCTAGATGACGGTCCGTCCAATGTAGGATGCAGGCCATGCGAAGGTTTCTCCACATCGTCCGGCAGCTCGTGCGCACACGGTAGACACCGTCATGGGCACCAACGACGACACCGGATCGATTTCGGCGCCTCTTCCCATCCTGTGGGTGGGCGACCGCCGCATCCTCCTCAGGCAGGGGGCCAACCGAGTGGGGCGTGAGCCCGGTTCGGAGGTGCGCCTCAACGACGTGAGCGTGTCGCGCGCTCATGCGCGCATCGATGTGCAGTTCGTCGACGTGACGGTGGTCGACCTGAACAGCAAGAACGGCACGTGGGTACGGGGCGTGCCCATCCACGCGCCCGCAGCCGTGAACCACGGCGATGACCTGATGTTCGGCACCGTGGTGGCGCGCCTCGTCATCGAGCGCCCGGACGATCCGACGACGGCGCGGTAGCGCCCTTCAACCCCTCCACGAACCGGAAGCCGTCCTTCTCGGCGAGCGCGCGCACGGGCTTGAAGCCCGCCTCCGCCAGGTCGCGTGCCACGTCGTACCCGCCGCCGCGGTTGATGGCGCCGCGCACGAGGCCGCCGCCCAGGCCCTCCACCACCTCGATGCGCCCGCCGGGGCGCACCGCGCGGAACGCCTCGCGCAGGCACGCCGCGCGGTCGGCCGCGGGCCGCGACGCAAAGCCGCCGTGCGTGTCGTCCACCACAACCATGTCGTAGGCGGCGGAATCAAAGGGCAACGGGCCGGCGGCGGGGATGACGTGCACATTGATGAGCGCGCCCACCTTGGCGCCCACCGCGCGCGCGCGGGCCGCGGCGTCCTCGTCGAACGCCGCCACCGCCGCCGCGCCGCTCAGTCCCACCTTGGCGGCCAGGCCCGAGAGCAGCGCTCGATCGTCGCAGCCAATCTGCAGGAAGCGCTCGCCCATGCGCACGCCCGTCATCGACACCTGCAGCGGATCCATCTGCCGGGCGCCGGAGCGGCGGAGCATCTTGAAGAGGGACAGCACGGCTAGCTCGCCACCGCCTGCGTGAAACGGGTATCGATGCCGGCGCGCTTGAGCAGGCCCTCGAGGCCCGGCTTGTCCACCGCCTTCAGGTAGGCCTCCTGGGGCTCGACGAGCTTCCTCGTCACCAGGTCCATCAGCGCGTCGTTGAGCGCCACCATGCCCTGCGCGCGCCCCACCTGCATCATCGACGGGATCTGGAAGGTCTTCGACTCGCGAATCAGGTTGCTGATGGCGCTGTTGACCAGCAGCACCTCGAGCGCCGCCACGCGGCCGCCGCCGATCTTGCGGCACAGGTTCTGCGCGATCACGCCCTTGAGCGACTCCGACAGCATGATGCGAATCTGCGACTGCTGGTCGGTGGGGAACTGGTCGATGACGCGGTCCACCGTCGACGCCGCGGTCGTGGTGTGCAGCGTGCCGAACACCAGGTGGCCGGTTTCCGCCGTCTCGATGGCGATGGCCACCGTTTCGAGGTCGCGCAGCTCGCCCACGAGGACGATGTCGGGGTCCTCGCGCATGGCGGCGCGCAGCGCGTGCTTGAAGCCCGCCGTGTGCGTCCCCACCTCGCGCTGGTTGATCAGGCATCCCTTGTTCTCGTGCACGAACTCGATGGGATCCTCGATGGTGATGATGTGGTCGGAGCGGTTGCGGTTAATGAAGTCGATCATCGCGCAGAGCGTCGTCGACTTGCCCGACCCGGTGGGCCCCGTCACCAGCACGAGGCCCTTCGAGAGCTTGCACAGCTGCAGGATGTGCGGCGACAGGCCCAGATCCTCGGCCGTGAGGATCTTGGCCGGGATCACGCGGAACACCGCGCCGCGGCCCTTGCGGTCGAGGAACACGTTGGCGCGGAAGCGCGCCAGCCCGGCAATCTCGTACGCGAAGTCGGTGTCGTGCCGCTCCGAGAACTCCTCCTTGTTGTTGGGCGGCATGATCGGATCGAGCAGCGCCTCCACTTCCTCCGCGCGCATCGCGGGCGCGGAGGGATCGAGCGGCTGCATGTGGCCGTCCTTGCGCACGAGCGGCGGCATCCCCGTGGAGAGGTGCAGGTCCGAGGCCCCGGCCTCCACCATCAGGTGGAACAGCCGATCGATGGCGGGCCCGCCCGTCGCGGGGG
>CAYJPQ010000078.1:0-5568 GCA_964372085.1 uncultured Bifidobacteriaceae bacterium
TGAGCCCAGAGCCGATATTGCCATGCGCATCATCGCCGGAACCAATAAGGGACGCGCATTGAAAGCGCCTTCGTGGGAGGGCTTGCGGCCCACTTCGGATAAGCTGCGGGAGACGCTGTTCAACATCGTGGCGCCGCACGCGGCGGGCGCGCGGGTGCTGGACGTGTTCGCGGGCACCGGGGCAGTGGCGCTGGAGGCGCTGAGCCGCGGTGCGATCGCGGCGACATGCGTCGAGAAGGATCGGCGAGCGGTGCTGTTGATCGAGGAGAATCGTGACCGGTGTGGGGCCGCGGACCGCTGTGTTATCATCCGCGACGCCGTGGAACGGGCGTTGTCGCGCCCGGTGCCCGGCGGTCCCTTCGATTTGATCGTGCTGGACCCGCCGTACGCGTACACAGCGCTCGCCGAGGTGGTGGCCGCCGCCGCCGCCCAGCGGGCCGAGGGCGCCGTGCTGGTGCTCGAGCATGCCTCGCGCGTGACCCCGCCGGCGCCGCCGGGCCTGGTGGTGACGCGCACGGTGAAATCCGGCGACAGCGCCTTGACGTTCTACCAATGACTCCACACCAGCCCCGCATCGCCATCTATCCCGGATCGTTCGACCCGCTCACGAGCGGCCACGTCGACATCATCGAGCGCGGCGCGCACATCTTCGACGAAATCGTCGTTGCCATCCTCAGCAACGCCGAGAAGATGCCGCTGTTCACGGTGACCGAGCGCGTGGAGATCATCCGGCAGGTCTTCGCGAACCAGCCCAAGGTGAAGGTCGACACCTTCGACGGGCTGCTCGTGGACTACGCGCGGCGCCAGCAGGCGTCGGTCATCGTGCGCGGCCTGCGGGCCGTCTCCGACTTCGAATACGAATTCCAGATGGCGTTGATGAACCGGCACCTGGCCCCGGGGCTGGAGACGGTGTTCATGATGCCGGCCGAGCAGTACACCTACATCAGCTCGCGGTTGATCAAGGAGGTGTTCATGCTCGGCGGCGCCATCGACGGGCTCGTGCCGGCGGTGGTGGAAGAGCGGTTGCATCAGAAGAGAAGTAATAAGTGAAAAGTGAGAAGTGAAAAGTGAAGAGTGAGAAGGGGAACATGACTTTCGCATCGCGGATGAGCAAGGTGACGGCGTCGCCGACGCTGAAGGTGACGGCCGAGGCCGACCGGATGCGCCGGCAGGGCATCGACGTGGTGGACCTGGGCGCGGGCGAGCCCGACTTCGCCACGCCCGAGCACGTGAAGGACGCCGCCAAGGCCGCGCTCGACGCCAACTTCACCAAGTACACGCCCTCGGCCGGCGTCGTCGAATTGCGCGACGCCGTGGCCCAGCGCTACATCACCGACTACGGCGTGGCGGTGAAGCCCGAGGAGGTGATCATCACCGCGGGCGGCAAGCAGGCGTTGTACAACACCGCGATGGCGCTGTTCGGCGAGGGTGACGAGGTGATCACGCACGGCCCCTTCTGGCCCACCATCGTGGACCAGATCAAGCTGGCGGGCGCCGAGCCCGTGGTGGTGCGGACGTCGATGGAGGACGGCTTTGCCATCCACGCCTCCGCCCTCATCGACCGCATCACGCCCCGCACCAAGGCCATCATCGTCAACTCGCCCTGCAACCCCACGGGCGCGTTGATCTCCGAGGCGCAGCTGGGGGCCATCGCAGATGCCGCCGCCGCGCGCGGCATCTGGGTGATTGCCGACCTCACCTACGAGAGACTGATCTACGACCCGGTGGCGCACAACCTGCCCAAGGTGCTGTTCGATCGCATGCGCGAGCGCACCGTGCTGTGCAGCGCCGCGTCGAAGGCCTATGCCATGACCGGGTGGCGCTGCGGCTGGACGATTGGCCCGAAGGAGTTCATCGGCCAGTGCAACGTGATCCAGGGGCATTCCACGTCGAACGTGGCGTCGATCACGCAGAAGGCCGCCATTGCCGCACTCACCGGACCGCAAGAGAGCGTGGGATTGATGCTCGACGAGTACCGCAAGCGGCGGGATGCCGTGCACGCGTGGCTCACCGCCGACCCGCGCTTCGTGTGCGTCAAGCCCTCGGGCGCGTTCTATCTGTTCCCGTACGTCGCCGACCTGCTGTCGCCCACGGGCCTGCGCACCACGGGCGAGCTGGCCGAGGCTATGCTGAAGGAAGTGCACGTGGCGGTCACGCCCGGCGAGGGCTTCGACGCGCCCGGCTACTTCCGCCTGTCGTACGCGACCTCAATGGAACGCCTGCGGGAAGGCGTGGATCGCATGTTCAAGTTTGTGAAGACGCTCGAGCAGGATGGCCGGCTGGCGGTGACGAAGTAGTGGGGCTTAAGGCTGAGGGCTTGGGCCCCACCGATGCGGCCGATCTGTGTTGTTTCTGTGACTCATCTGTGTTTCATCTGT
Organism: uncultured Bifidobacteriaceae bacterium; assembly: GCA_964372085.1. GTDB lineage: Bacteria > Acidobacteriota > Vicinamibacteria > Vicinamibacterales > UBA2999 > 12-FULL-67-14b. Next base: position 2,379 of record CAYJPQ010000078.1, read on the forward strand.
GGCCGTTGGCCGCCAGCACCGCCCGCGTCAGGTCCCGCTGTGGGTCGGGCCATAGCAGCGTTCGCAGCCGCACTCCGGCGTCGTTGAAGTAGGGCAGTTCCGCAATCCGTATCACCGCCACGCCGCGCTCCCGTTCCAGCCGGTCCAGCACGCCGGCCGGCGCCACGATGAGGGCGCGGCCGGGCTGGGCCAGGAACTGCTGGGCCTGCTCGTCGTTAATCACGTCGGTGGTCCGAACGCCGGAGTAGAACACCAGGTTGCGCACGAAGACGCCGTACGTGCCCACCGGCTCGGTGCCCGCGCGGGCGCGCTGCACCAACTGCGCCATCTGCCGCACCGTGTCGTCGCCGCCGCTCGACAGGCCCCCGTACTGCAGCGCCACGAACGTGAGGGCGCCGGCGAGGGCCAGCGCCACCGGCGCCATGCGCCAGCCGTCCGACACGGTGGCCGCGATCACCAGCAGGCCGCACGCGGCAATCACCGCCGCCGCGCCCTGCGTGTAGAGGGCCCCCACGTTGATCAGCAGCGGCTGCACCCTGAACAGCAGGCCCGCCAGCACGAGGAGAAACAGGCCGCACAGGAGCGACCCCGCCACCACCATCACGGCCCGCCGCGGGCGCGACCGGGTGCCGTCGAAGCCGCGCCATTCCTGCGTCCGTTCCACGATGGACGAGGCCAGCAGGATGGCCAGGGGCGGCAGCACCGGCAGGATGTAGCGCGGCTGCTTGCCCACCGACGCGGTGTAGAAGAGCAACGGCAGCACCGCCCACAGCAGCAGCCGCACATCGATCGCGTTCACGTCCTGCTGGCGCCGGAAGAACCGCACGATGGGCCCAAGCCACACCAGCGTCAACGGCGTCCACGGCAGCAGCCCTCCCGCCAGCACGGGCAGGTAGAACCACCAGGGCCGCGGGTCGTTGAAGCGGTCGGTGGCAAACCGCTCGAGGTTGTCACCGAGGAAGAACCCTTGCAGGTACTCGGTGCCGTGGCGGATCCACATCACCACGTACCACGGCGCCGCCACCGCCACGAGCACGAGCAGGGCCACGAGGATGTCGGCTGGGCTGAGGGCCAGCGACCGGCGCTCGATGAAGAGAATGGGCACCACCACCAGCGCGGGGATGATGACGCCCACCGGCCCCTTAGTGAGGAAGCCCAGGGCCAGGCCCAGGGCGGCCAGCACCACCCACTTGCGCGGACGCCGCTCTTCTTCGAGCGTGGCCACCAGGCCTGCCCAGATCGCCAGCGTGATGAAGAAGGTGAGCGGCAGGTCTGGCAGGGCCATGCGCCCGATGGAAAAATAGCCGAAGTTGGTGGCCACGATGGCCCCGGCCAGCAGGCCGGTGGATTCGCCGTACCAACGCCGCCCGCACGCCGCCGTCACCAGCACCAGGCCGAGGCCGGCCATCGCCGCCCACAACCGGGCCGCCATCTCGCTCTGGCCCGTCACGGCGTACGTGGCCGCCGCCAGCCAGTAGAACAGCACCGGCTTTTGGAATCGGGGTTCGTAGTTGTAGTGGGGGGTCACCCAGTCGCCCGACGCCACCATCTCGCGGGCCGATTCCGCGTAAAACGCCTCGTCGGCGTCGGTAATGGCTCCCCGGCCCAGGCCCACGAAGAACGTGAGGACGGCCAGGATCAGCAGCGGGAACGTGGATCTGTGCACTTCTGCTATACTAACGGCAGTTTCAGTCGGATTCTTCCCCCTTTCGTTCGCGCGGACCTCGCTCCGCACTCACCCAGAACCTCGCAACCAGCGCGTCAACACTTCCGGAACACCCTGCATGCCCAGTCACAAGCGTCACGGATCCCACCGCGGCGGCCACCAGCCGCCCCCGCAGCCAGACGTCGCCGCCGAAACCGCCGCCGCCGAACTGGCCGCCTCCGACGGCAAGCGCCTGAACATCACCGACCTCAAGGAGATGAGCATCCAGCACCTGACCCAGGTGGCCAAGGACCTGGAGGTGGCCGGCGCCACGGGGATGCGCAAGCAGGAGCTGATCTTCCAGATCCTGAAGGCCCAGACCGAGCAGAGCGGGTTCATCTTCTCCGAGGGCGTGCTCGAGGTGCTGCCCGACGGCTTCGGGTTCCTGCGCGCCCCCGACTACAATTACCTGCCCGGCCCCGACGACATCTACGTCTCCCCCTCGCAGATTCGCAAGTTCGACCTGCAGACCGGCGACACCGTGTCGGGCCAGATCCGGTCGCCCAAGGAAGGGGAGCGCTACTTCGCGCTGATCAAGGTCGAGGCGGTCAACTTCGAGGCCCCCGACCAGGCCCGCGACAAGCTCTTCTTCGAGAACCTCACCCCGCTCTACCCCCTGGAACGCGTCAAGCTCGAGACCGAGGCCGACAACCTCTCGGCCCGCGTGATGGACCTGATGACGCCCATCGGCAAGGGCCAGCGCGGCCTGATCGTGGCGCCGCCCCGCACGGGCAAGACCATGCTGCTGCAGAACATCGCGCAGTCGGTGGCGAAGAACCACCCCGAGGTCTACCTGATCGTGCTGCTCATCGACGAGCGGCCAGAGGAAGTGACCGACATGCAGCGCTCGGTGGATGGCGAGGTGATCTCGTCCACCTTCGACGAGCCGGCGCAGCGCCACGTGCAGGTGGCCGAGATGGTCATCGAGAAGGCCAAGCGCCTGGTGGAGCACAAGAAGGACGTGCTTATCCTGCTCGACTCGGTCACGCGCCTGGCGCGCGCCTACAACACCGTGATTCCCGCGTCGGGCAAGGTGCTGTCGGGCGGCCTCGACAGCAACGCGCTGCAGAAGCCCAAGCGCTTCTTCGGCGCCGCCCGCAACATCGAGGAGGGCGGCTCGCTCACCATCATCGCCACCGCGCTCGTCGACACCGGCTCGCGCATGGACGACGTGATCTTCGAGGAGTTCAAGGGCACGGGCAACATGGAGATCCACCTCGATCGGAAGCTCTCCGACAAGCGGACCTTCCCGGCCATCGACATCCTCAAGAGCGGCACGCGCAAGGAGGAGCTGCTCATCCCCAAGGAAGACCTCAACCGCATCTGGGTGCTGCGCAAGGTGCTCAACCCGCTGTCGCCCGTCGAGGCCATGGAGCTGCTGCTCGACAAGATGGCCAAGACCAAGAACAACGCCGAGTTCCTCTCGGCGATGCAGAAAGGCTAGCGCGGTTCCTCACGAAGGTTCCTCACGAAGGTTCCACACGA
>CAYJPQ010000078.1:5668-15412 GCA_964372085.1 uncultured Bifidobacteriaceae bacterium
CACGAAGGTTCCACACGAGGGTTCCACACGAGGGTTCCACACGAGGGTTCCACACGATGATTACGATCAAGGTTAGACAGAACGGCTCGCTGCTTGTCGAGGGCGACGAGGTGAAGCTCATCGACTGGACGGGCGCGGAATACGTCGTGCCGAAGAAGCCGTTCGCGCTCTGCCGGTGCGGCCAGTCAAAACAGCGTCCCTTCTGCGACGGCTCGCACAAGGCATGCGGCTTCATCGCGGAGGAAGCCGCCCCGGGACCGAAGGCCGGACAAGACCCTTAGTCGGCGCGCAGCGCCACCGTGGGATCGAGACTGGCTGCCCGGCGCGCGGGAATCACGCCGGCGGCCAGCGCCACCGCGGCCAGCGCCACCACCATCACCGCCACCCTGGCCAGGTCCATCGACACCAGCCCGAACAACACCGACTCCATCAGCCGGCCCACGCCCAGGGCCAGCCCCGCGCCCAGCGTGACGCCCGTCACGGTGATGACCACGGCCTGCCCCGCGGTGAGCCGGATCACCTGCCAGCGTGACGCGCCCAGCGCCATGCGCACGCCAATCTCCTGCGTGCGCCGGGTCACCAGGAATGCCATCAGGCTGTAGACGCCCATCAACGACAGCAGCAGCGCGATGCCGCTCATCACGCTCAGCGCCTGCGCGAGGTACGTGATGCCGCCGGCCTTGTCGGCCACCACCGTCTCCATGCTGGCCAGCTGCAGGATCGGCTGGTCGGGGTCCGCGGCCGCCACCGCCCTCCGCAGCTCACCGGCCACGTCGAGCGGGTCGCCGATGGTCCGGACGACAAACGCCAGGCCGAAGGGCGGATCCTGGGCCGCGGGCCGGTAGAAGGTGGGCCGGCGCTGGTTCATGAACCAGTCGTGCTTGATGTCGCCCACGACGCCCACCACCTCGATCCATGGGCCATCCGGCGCCGTCTTGAAGCGGCGGCCGAGCGCGCTCGCCCCCGGCCAATACCGATCCGCCATGTCCCGGCTCACCACCGCCACCTCGCGGCTCTCGGGCCGGTCGGCGTCGTCGAGCAGCCGCCCCTCGACCAGGGGCAGGCGGAGCGTCTCGAAGTAGCCGGGCGCGATGCGCCGGAAATCGGCGGAGCGCACCTCGGCGGGCGTCAACTCCACGCCCTCGGGATAGATGGCGCGGCCCGTGCTCGAGCCCGCGTACGGCAATTCGCTGACCATCCCCGCCGATTCCACGGCCGGAAGCGTCCGCACGCGGTCCAGCACGCTCGTGATGAACTGGCGCCGCTTCTCGGCTTGGGCGTAGGGCCGGTCCGGGAGCGTGAGACGGGCGGTCATCACCTGGCGCTTGTCGAAGCCCAGGGCGTCGTTCACCGCGTTGTCGACCGCGCCGGTGATGAGCCCCGCCGCCACAATCAGGGCCACGGTGAGGGCCACTTGTGCCGAGGCCAGCCCCATCCGCGCCCACTGGCGATTGTTCCCCGCAATCACCGTGCGCGCCCCCTGGCGCAGCGCGTCGGACACGGCCGAACCGGCGGCGCTGAGCGCCGGGAGCAGCGAGAAGAAGACCGTGGCCACGAGGGCCAGCAGCCCGGTGACGGCCAGCACCGACAGGTCGACGGCCAGGAAGTCGTAGCCCGGCACCCAGCGCAGCACGCTTGCCGGCAGCGCCTGCCGGGTGGCGGCCACGCCCGCCGCGGCCAGCGGCAATGACAGGCCCACGGCCGCCAGCGCCAGCCACCCGCCCTCGATGAGCACCTGGGCGGCCAGCCGCCAGCGCGAGGCTCCCAGGGCCAGGCGGATGGCAAACTCGGCCTGCCGTTCGGCACCGCGCGCCAGCAGCAAGTTGGCAATGTTGGCGCACGCGATGAACAGCAGCAGCAGCGCCGCGGCCTGCCAGATCATCAGGAACGGCCCCGCGCCCGCGTCGCGGAGGCCGCGCGTGAACGTCTGCACCGTCACCTCGCGCTTGGCATTGGTCTCGGGATGGTCACGACGCTGGCGCTCCACGAGGCCCGTCATCTCGGCGGCCGCCCCCTGCAGCGTGGCCCCGTCGGCCAGCCGTCCCACCACCAGCAGCCATCCGCGCCGGCGCTCTTGCCACTCGACGCCGGTCATCGCCAGCGGGGCCCAGACCCTGGCGCCGTAGGGCACCTTGATGCCGGGCGGCATGATGCCGACCACCTCGTAGGCCTCGCCATCCAGCCTGAGGCTCTGTCCCACGAGCGACGGGTCGGCGCCAAACCGGCCCGTCCACAGGTCGTGCGACACCAGCACGCGGTGGTCGCGGCCGGGCTCGCCTTCCTCGCCGGTGAAGCCGCGGCCCAGCATCGGCTCCACGCCGAGGGCGCGGAAGAACGACGGACTCACGCGGAAGCCGGACAGTTGTTCGGGCTCGTCAATCTCCGACAGGTTGGGGTCCCAGAAGTCGGCCGCGGCCAGGTGGGTGATGGCGCGGCTGTGCTCGGACCACTCCCGGAAATCGGCAGGCGACACCGACGACCGGTCGGCCAGCGGGTCGCGCTCCGAGGCCGACGACACCACGACCGCTCGCTCGGCGCCCGGAAAACGGAACGGCCGCAGGTAGAGCGCGTCGGCCAGATTGAAGATCGTGGCATTGGCGGCCAGGGCCACGCCCAGCGTGATGACGATCACGGCCGAGAGCGCGGGCCGGCGGGTGAGCGCGCGCCAGGCTTGCCGGCACTCGCGCGTCCATCCGGCGCCGACCCCCGGCGCCTCGGCGTCGGCCACCGCGAAACGCCGCGACGGCGCCGCGGCCGGCACGACGCGCGACAGGGCAAAGCGGCCCGTGAGCCGCAGGGCCTGGCTCCAGTACCAGCGCCGCGCCGCGTCGGCGCCACGACGGTGCACCAGGCCGACGAACTCTTCCCGCAAGTCTCCGGCGACGGCGTCCCGCCACTCGGGATCCCGAATGGCCGCCCGGACCAGGCGTTCGGCCGCGGCTGGAGGCGCGAGGGGCGTGCTCATGATTCCTCCAGGAGGGGTTCGAGACCCTCTGAGAGCCGCGCCAGGGCCGCGTGGGTGGCGCGCATCGCCTTCAGTCCGGCGGCCGTGACGGCAAAATACCGGCGGGCCCGGCCCCCGCGCTCGGGCGTGGGATCGCCCATGCGCGAGCGCAGGCACCCCTTGGTCTCGAGTCGCTCCAGCGCGGTGTAGAGCGCCCCTCGGGCCACCGGCCGCCCCATCCGCTCCTCGAGCAGTTCGCGGACCGGCACCGCGTAGGCCTCATCGGCCAGTTGCAGGGTAGCCAGCAGGACGGCGTACTCAAATTCACCCAGGTACGGCGGTTTGGGGGGCATGGTGATGTCTACGTTGTAGGCCTTATGGAAGTTCACAGTTCCACAGTGCACGATGCACAGTTTCAGTTCACAGTGTCAGTGCCAGTTGACAGTGCCAGTTGACAGTGCCGGCCCGTGGTGGAAGAATTTGCGCGACTGTTTGCTGCCGCGCCTTTCAAGAACTGCAACCTCGCGGGCGGGAATCTGGCGATTTGCTCGGTACAGGCAGCGGCCCCGGGTTTGCACTTCCCTGTGGGCATGAAAGAGCCTTCAGACGCGCGCAAGCGGACTCTCGCACTCCAGGACCGGGCGTTGCGGTTCAGTGCCGCCGTGAACTCAGCCTGCCCATCGGGGTTCCGCGACATCCCGAGTTCCGCAGTGTGGGGCCAGTTGGTTCGAGCCGCCGACTCCGCATCGAACAACCTGCTGGAGGCGGACGATGCGACCAGCACGGCTGACTTCGTTCACAAGATGAAGACCGCGCTTCGGGAGGTGAAAGAGGCCAGGCAAAGCCTGGCCAAGATCCGACTCAGCTCGTTGGCGCACGTCGAGAAGGTCGGTGGCCTTGAGCAAGAGGCGGACGAACTGGCCGCCATCTTCGCGACAATCGTGCTGAACGTGGTCCGCCGCCTCGAACGTGAGGAGGCCGCACGCCGCCACCAACGCACCCATCGCTCGTAACCTGCAACTGCAACTGTAACTGCAACTTCCAACTGACACTGGCACTGTGAACTGAAACTGTGCACAGTGCACTGTGGAACTGTAAACTTTCACGGTATCTGCGGCACCATCCACGGCACGACATACGCCTGCAGCATCGCGAGAATGCCCATCAGCCCGGTCAGGACCAGGCTGTGGACGATCACCTTCGACAGAATCTCGCCCTCGCGGCCCACGGCGCCCACGCCGGCGGCACCCACCGACAGGTTCTGCGGGCTGATCATCTTGCCCATCACGCCCGCCGAGCTGTTGGTGGCGCCCATCAGGATGGGATCGAGGCCCGAGAGCCTGGCCGTGGTGGCCTGCAGCGGGCCGAAGAGCGTGTTGGATGAGGTGTCGCTGCCCGTGAGGAACACGCCGAGCATCCCGAGCCACGCCGAGAAGAACGGGAAGAGCCAGCCCGTCCTCGACAGCGCCAGCGCCATGGACGAGGTCATGCCCGAGTAATTCATGACCGTGGCAATCGACAGGATGAACGCGATGGTCACCACCGGCAGGCGCAACTGGTACAGCGTCTTGACGAAGGTGCTGATCAGCGTGCGCGCGGGAAGGCCGTACACCAGCATCGGGACACACGCCAGCAACGCCGCCAGCAGCACCAGCGTGCCGGCCGCCGCCAGGAAGTCGAGGCGGTAGGTCAGCGGATAGGGGCTCGACGTCGGCACCACCGGCGCCTCGCGCTGCACCACCGCAGCCGGCTTGCCGTCCACCATATGGTACGCACCCGGCCAGTGGAACTCCCACACCGGGACGCGGAAGCCCTGCGGATCCACCGCCGCGCTCTCGCCGATCCACGGCTCGGGGCACAGGCGGTTGCCGCCCTGACCGCAGCGCAGCAGCGCCGTCACGTTGGCCGGCGGCTCGAGCGTGCTCATGCCCGCGAAATTGCCCACCTGGCCGATGAGCACGGTCACCACGAGGACGCCGTAGGTGCCATACGCGCGCATCACGCGGCCCGGCGTGTCGCGCACCACCTCGACCTGGCCCGACGTGCTGTCGGCATGACCATCCGACGGCCGCCACACCTTCAACAGAAAGGCCACCGACGCCAGCGACAGCAGGGCGGCCAGCGTGTCGGTCAGCTCGGGCCCGACGAAGTTGGAGACCACGAACTGCCCGATGGCAAAGCTGATGCCGGCCGTGGCCACTGCGGGCATCACGCCCATCATGCCTGCCCAACCCGAGTAGAGCACCACCAGGTAGGCCGGGATGATGAGCGAGAAGAAGGGGAGCTGGCGCCCCACCATCGCCGACAGCGCGCGCGTCGTGGCCTGCGTGTCTTCGCCCAGCATGGGAGCCAGCAGCCCGCCCAGGGTGGTCACGGGGATGCCGAGCGACCCGAAGGCCACGGGCGCCGTGTTGGCGATGAGTGCCAGCACCGCCGCCATGATGGGCTCGAAGCCCAGGCCGGCCAGCATCGAGGCCGTGATGGCCACCGGCGCGCCGAAGCCCGCGATGCCCTCGATGAGGGCGCCGAAGCAGAAGGCCACCAGCAGCACCTGGATGCGCCGATCGGTGGTGAGCCGCGCCAGCGATCGGCGAATCACGTCGAAGTCGCCGCTTTCCACCGACAGGTTGTAGAAGAACACCGCGCTCACCACGACCCAGCAGATGGGCCACAGGCCGTAAGCCATGCCGTGGGTGGCGGCGGCAACGGTGAGGGGGAGGGGCATGCCCCACACGAGCCACGCCAGCCCGAAGGCGCTGGCGGCCCCGGCCATGGCCGAGCGCCACGGCGCCACCCGCATCACGGCCAGCAGGACGGCCAGCAGCAGGGGCGGGATCGACGCGACGAGAGCCGACAGCAGGACGCTGCCGGCAACGGGGCTGTAAACCTGGTGGAAGAGCTCGACCAAAGGACCCGCCTCCGGCCGGAACTATAGTCGAAGTGAGAGGTGAGAAGTGAGAGGTGAGAAGTGAGAGGTGAGAAGGGCTCAGACTTCTGACTTCTCACTTCCGACTTCCGACTTCATGAGGTCCCGAAGTTCGTCCCCCTCCATCACTTCCTTGTCGAGCAGGCGCCGGGTGACGGTCTCGAGCAGGTCGCGGTTCTCGCGCAGGATGCGGCGCGCCTCGTTGTGGGCGCCGCCGATGATCTGCTTCACCTCGTCGTCGATGAGGCGCGCGGTGTCGTCGCTGTAGAGGCCGCGCTCCGGCGCCTGGCCCAGGTCCAGGAAGCGGCTGCGGCGGCTGTGATCGAAGTTGATCGTGCCCAGCCGCTCGCTCATGCCCCATTCGGTGACCATCGAGCGCGCCAGGTCGGTCACCCGCTGCAGGTCGTTCTGCGCGCCGGTGGAGATCTCGCCCAGGGCAATCTCCTCGGCGGCGCGGCCGCCCAGCAGCACCTTCATCTGGTTCAGCAAGTCGCCCTTCTGCATCAGGTACCGCTCTTCGAGCGGCAGTTGCATCGTGTAGCCCAGGGCGCCGAACCCCCGCGCCACGATCGAGATCTTGTGCACCGGGTCGGTGCCCGGCAGCATGCTCGCCACGATGGCGTGCCCCGACTCGTGGTACGCGACGATCTCGCGCTCTTTCGTGCTCATCACCCGCTTCTTCTCGAGGCCCGCGATCAGGCGGTCGATGGCCTCGTCGAAGTCGCGCATCTGCACCGACGTGCCGTCGCGCCGCGCGGCCAGCAGCGCCGCCTCGTTCACGAGGTTGGCCAGGTCGGCGCCGGCAAAGCCGGCCGTGCGCGCCGCCACCTTGCGGAGGTCCACCGTCTCGTCCAGCTTCACGTTGCGGACATGGATGTTCAGCACCGCCTCGCGGCCCTTCACGTCGGGCTTGTCGACCAGCACCTGCCGGTCGAAGCGGCCCGGCCGCAGCAGGGCGGGGTCGAGCACTTCGGGCCGGTTGGTGGCCGCCATGATGATGATGGCCTTGCGGGCGTCGAAGCCGTCCATCTCGGCCAGCAGCTGGTTCAGTGTCTGCTCGCGCTCTTCGTGGCTGCCGAGCGGGCTCTGCGTGCGCGCCTTACCCAGCGCGTCGAGCTCGTCGATGAAGACGATGCACGGCGCCTTGGCCTCGGCCTGGGCGAAGAGGTCGCGCACGCGGGCCGCGCCCACGCCCACGAACATCTCCACGAATTCCGATCCGCTCAGGCTGAAAAAGGGGACCTTGGCCTCGCCCGCCACGGCGCGCGCCAGCAGCGTCTTGCCCGTGCCCGGCGGGCCCACCAGCAGCACGCCCTTGGGGATCTTGCCGCCCAGGTTGGTGAACTTCTTCGGCGTCCGCAGGAACTCGATGATCTCGCGCAGCTCCTGCGCGGCCTCGTCCACCCCCGCCACGTCCTGGAACGTCACCTTCACGTCGTCGTCGGAGTAGATCTTCGCCTTGCTGCGGGCAAACGACATCACGCCGCCCTCGGCGCCGCCCATGCGCTTGAAGAAGAACGTCCACAGCCCGACGATGAGCAGAAGCGGAAACACCCAGCCGATGAGCTCGGGCAGCCAGCGGCTCACCACCTCGCCCGAGTACTTCACGGCGTTGGCGTCGAGCTCCTCCACGAGCTTGGGGTCTTCGATGCGGGTGGTGGAAAAGGCGACGCTGCCGTCATCCCCCGGCTTCTTCAGCGCGCCGCGGATGATGGTGTCGCCCACGGCCACCTCGGCCACCTGGCCGCTGCGCACCATCCCCTTGAACTCGCTGTACGAGATCTGCCGGCCCTGGGGGGCCAGGAAGTACGCCTGTCCCAAGGCGAGCAGGAGCAGGGCGCCCATCACCCACCACAGCATGGTGGGCTTGGGCGCCGCCTGGCGTCGATCCTTGGGCCCCCCGGGGGGCAAAGTCGGACTAGACAACCGCAACCTCTTTCTTCGTAAAGGAAAGCCCGTCGCCGCCGGCGTCCACGATCACCGTGTCGCCGTCGGTAAAGACGCCCTCGAGCACCTGGAGCGCCAGCGGGTCGAGCAGCCACCGCTGCACGGCGCGCTTGAGCGGCCGGGCCCCATAGGTCGGATCATACCCTTCGCCGACCAGGAAGTCCTTCGCGGCCGCCGTCAGCTCGAGATGGATCTTCCGGTCTTCCAGCCGCTTCAGGACACTCCGCAGCTGGATGTCGACGATGGCCTTGATGTGCTCGCGCGACAACGCGTGGAAGAAGATGGTGTCGTCGATCCGGTTCAGGAACTCGGGCCGGAAGTGCTCGCGCAGCGCCAGCTGGCTCTGCAGGTTCGACGTCATCGCCACCACGGTGTTCTTGAAGTCCACCACCCGGCCCTTGCTGTCGGTCAGCCGCCCGTCGTCCAGCAACTGGAGCAATACGTTCAGCACCTCGGGATGCGCCTTTTCCACTTCGTCGAACAACACCACGGCATAGGGGCGACGGCGGACGGCCTCGGTCAACTGGCCGGCCTCGTCGTAGCCCACGTACCCCGGAGGCGCGCCCATCAGACGCGACACTGTGTGCTTCTCCTGGTACTCCGACATGTCGATGCGCACCATGGCCTGCTCGTCATCGAACAAGAACTCGGCCAGCGCCCTGGCCAGCTCGGTCTTGCCCACGCCGGTGGGTCCCAGGAAGATGAAGCTGCCCAGGGGGCGGTTCGGGTCCTGCAGGCCTGCTCGCGCCCGGCGAATGGCGTTGGCCACCGCGTTGATGGCCTCGTCCTGGCCCACCACCCGCACGTGCAGCCGCTCTTCCATCTTGAGCAGCTTCTGGATCTCGCTCTCCATGAGGCGGCTCACCGGGATGCCGGTCCACTTGCCCACCACCTCGGCGATGTCCTCTTCGTCCACCTCCTCCTTGAGCATCCGCTGCGCCTGCTGCAGCGTCTGCAGGCGGGCTTCCTGCTCCTTGATCTGCGCCTCGAGCGCCGGCACTCGGCCGTACTGCAGTTCCGAGGCCTTGGCATAGTCGCCGGCACGCTGGGCCTGTTCGATCTCCAGGCGCACCGCCTCGAGCTGCTCCTTGACCTGGCGCGCCTGCTGGATGGCGGCCTTCTCCTGCTCCCAGTGTGTCTTGAGACGCGTCTGTTCCTCCTTGAGGTCCGCCAGCTCGCGATCCAGCTTGGCCAGCCGGTCCACCGACGCCTTGTCGGTCTCCTTGCGCAGCGCCTCTCGCTCGATCTCCAACTGCATGATGCGCCGCTGGTGTTCGTCCAGCTCCACGGGCATCGAGTCGATCTCCATCCGCAGCTTTGACGCGGCCTCGTCCATCAGGTCGATGGCCTTGTCGGGCAGGAAGCGGTCGGAAATGTAGCGGTGCGACAGCACGGCGGCAGCCACCAGCGCCGCGTCCTTGAACGTGACGCCGTGGTGAATCTCATACCGGTCGCGCAGGCCGCGCAGGATGCTGATGGTGTCTTCCACGGTGGGTTCGCCCACCTGCACGGGCTGGAAGCGGCGCTCGAGCGCGGCGTCCTTCTCGATGTGCTTGCGATACTCGTCGAGCGTGGTGGCGCCGATCGTGTGCAACTCGCCGCGCGCCAGGAGCGGCTTGAGCATGTTCGACGCGTCGAGCGAGCCTTCGGCCGCGCCGGCGCCCACCACGGTGTGCAGCTCGTCGATGAACAGCACCACCTTGCCCTCCGACTCGGTCACTTCCTTCAGCACCGCCTTCAGCCGGTCTTCGAACTCGCCGCGGTACTTGGCGCCCGCAATCAGCGACCCCATGTCGAGCGCCACGATGCGCTTCTCCTTCAGGCCCTCGGGCACGTCGCCCCGCACGATGCGCTGGGCCAGGCCCTCGACGATGGCGGTCTTGCCGACGCCGGGCTCGCCGATCAGCACGGGGTTGTTCTTGGTGCG
>CAYJPQ010000079.1:0-1174 GCA_964372085.1 uncultured Bifidobacteriaceae bacterium
ACGCACCCGACGCACCCGACGCACCCGACGCACCCGACGCACCCGACGCACCCGCGATGAGCTCGGCAATCGGCACCAGCTTGCGAAGATGCATCAACCGAAGCAGCGCCATCTCGAGGTTGTAGCGCGGCTGCTCCGACATCCGCACTTCCTGCTCGGCGCGGTTCAGCAGGTCGAAGGCGCGCAGCAGGTCCTCGCGCGACCACTGGCCCGCCATGGCGAGCAGCCGCTCGCGCTCGGCATCGCCGGCCACGTCGGGGTCGGAGGCCCGCTTGGGGTCCACCGAGAGGATCAGCAGGTCGCGGGTGGCGCGCGCCAGCTCGCGGCACAACAGCCGCAGGTCGTAGCCGCGCTCGATGGCGCGCTCCACCAGCATGAAGGCCGCCGGCGCGTCCTCGGCGGCGGCGGCCTCGATCATGTCGAACACCAGGTCGCGGCCCACCAGCCCCAGCACCGTCACCACGTCGTCCACGGTGATGGTGTCGCCGGCAAAGGCGCGCACCTGGTCGAAGGCGCTCAGCGAGTCGCGCATGCTGCCCTCGCCCGCCCGCGCCAGCAGCAGCAGCCCCTCCTCGGGGATGTCGATCTTTTCCTCTGTGGCGATCGTGCGCAGCTGCCCGGCCACGGTCTTGGCCGAGATGGTGCGGAACTCGTAGACCTGCGACCGCGACAGCACCGTGTCGGGAATCTTGTGCTGCTCGGTGGTGGCCATCATGAAGATCACGTGCGGCGGCGGCTCTTCGATGCTCTTGAGCAGGGCGTTGAACGACGAGGCCGAGAGCATGTGCACCTCGTCGATGATGAACACCTTGTAGCGGTTGCGCACGGGGGCGATGGCCAGCCCCTCGATGACGACCTCGCGCACGTTGTCGACGCCGGTGTGCGTGGCGGCGTCGATCTCGAGCACGTCGATGTCGCGGTTTTCCGCAATCTCCACGCACGCGTCGCACACGCCGCAGGGCTCGGCGGTGGGACCCTTGGCGCAGTTGAGCGCGCGGGCCAGGATGCGGGCGGTGGTGGTCTTGCCGCAGCCGCGCGGGCCCGAGAACACGAACGCCTGCGCGATGCGCTTGCTCTTGAGAGCGTTCTTGAGCGTGCGGGTCACCGCCTGCTGCCCGAGGACGTCCTCGAAGCGCTGCGGCCGCCATTTGCGGGCTAGGACCTGGTAGGCCAT
>CAYJPQ010000079.1:1274-3613 GCA_964372085.1 uncultured Bifidobacteriaceae bacterium
GGACGTCCTCGAAGCGCTGCGGCCGCCATTTGCGGGCTAGGACCTGGTAGGCCATTGTGAAGTGAGAGGTAGGAAGTGAGAAGTCAGAAGGAGGCTTCTCACCTCTCACTTCTCGCTTCTCACTTCAAGTTCGGCCCGGAGGTCCTCAGCACATCACGGATTCGACTTAGCGCTGCTGCCTTCCGGCCCTGACGCGGTTCGCCGCCCTGAGATTGCCGAGGTTCCGGGCCGAGCCTTCAGTGTAGCAGATCGAGGGCTAACCGCACGTAGGTGTCGACGGCCATGTGGAGCTCGGCAATCGACAGGTGCTCCCGGTCGGTGTGCGCCACGTGGATGGACCCCGGCCCAATCAGCAGCGGCGTGCCCCACTTCGTGAGGAACGGCACGTCGCTGAAATACGAGAAGACGGCCGTCTCGTATCCCGGCACGGTGTGCAGCCGAACGGCGGGCAGCTCCAAAATCTCCTCCGCCGCCACCCGGCCGGCCAGGGCCTGGCCGAGCGTGCGCCGCAGCTCATCGTGCGCGCTCACCGTGCGAAAGAACACTTCGGCCTCGGCATGGGGGGGGATCACGTTGGGCGCCACGCCGCCGCTGATCAGGCCCACGGTGTAGTGCGTCGCCCCCAGCAGCGGATCGGACGGCCACGAGGCGCCGCGCAGGGCCACCAGGCTGTCGAGCAGCTTCTCGATGGCCGACTCGCCCAGCTCGGGATACCCGGAATGCGCCGCCTTGCCGGTGGCGGTGAGCCGCACGCGAAAGCAGCCGCGCGTGGCCGCGGCCAGGCGCAGGTCGGTGGGCTCGCCGTTGACGAGGAACCGCGACTTCGAGGCGATGGTGTTGGCGGCCTTCGCACCGTCACTCCCCCGCTCCTCGCCCGCCACGAACACCAGCCCCACGCGTGTCTCACCCTGCGCGCGCAGCCGCTCGGCCGCCGCCACCTGCGCGGCCAGGATGCCCTTGGCGTCGCACGCGCCGCGGCCGTACAGCACGCCGTCTTCCACGCGGCTGGGGAAGAACGGCGGCACGCAATCGAAATGCGTGGAGAACACCAGCTCGGGCTCCCCCACCGCCGCAATCACGTTGCAGCGGCGGTGACCCGGCGTGCCCCGCGCGGCGTCGAATGCAGTGTCGAGGGGCTGCTCGAGCACCGAATAGCCCAGGCCCCGCAGATAGGCGGCCAGCACCGCCGCTACCTCTCCCTCGCGGCCGGTGGTGGAATCGATGTCGATCAACTGCCGCGCGAGGGCTAACGGATCCACGATTCCAGTTCCGTCCGGGTGTCCGTGCGGTCGTCGCGGTACTTCACGATGACGGGGGTGGCCAGCGACAGGCCCCAGTCGCGGCCCGCGCCCACGGTGACGGCGCGCGCACCCGGCACCACCACCGCGCCCTCGGGCACCACCAGCGGCTGGCCCGGCTCCGGCTTGATGATGACGCCCTTCACCAGGTCGTAGACGGGCGTGGATCCGGTGAGCACTGTGCCCGCCGCAATCACCGCGCGCGCCTTGATCACCGCGCCCTCGTAGATGCCCGTATTGCCGCCCACCAGCACGTCGTCCTCCACGATGACCGGCATGGCGCCCACCGGCTCGATGACCCCGCCGATCTGCGCGGCCGCGCTCACGTGGACGCGCGCGCCGATCTGCGCGCACGAGCCGATGAGCGCATGCGAGTCGACGAGCGTGCCCTCGCCGACGTAGGCGCCGATGTTGATGTACATCGGCGGCATGCAGATCACGCCCCTGGCCACGAAGGCGCCCTCGCGCACGCTCGACCCGCCCGGCACGATCCGGACCCCGGCGGCTGCGCCGGGCCGCTTGAGCGGCATGGTGTCCTTGTCGTAGAACGGGAAACCCGCGTGGCCACCGTCGTGGCCGCCGTCGGGCGGACCTTCAGCTCCGCCAATCGGGCCGTAGGGCGGAACTTCAGTTCCGCCGATCGACATATCCACCAAATCCCCAAAGCGGAACCCGAGCAGGATGCCCTGCTTCACCCACGTGTTGACGCGCCACCCGGTGGGCGACGCCGCGTCGGGCTCGGCCGCGCGCGCCTCGCCGGCGCCCAGCGCCCGCTGCAGCTCGGCAAACACCGCCCGCGCCGCCGACTTGTCGGCCCCGCTCCCGGCCGCAAACAGTTGCTCGATTCGCTCTCTCACGGTGACCCGCCTCGCTGTTTCGCTGCCTGCGCAGCCCTCAATTCATCCACAGATGACACAGATGACACAGATAAGAATGCGCCGCGACGGCGCTCGTCAGGCCGGCGGCCAGCGGCGTAGCCGCTGCCGGAGGGGGGAGGGGGGGGGGGGGGGGGGGGGGCGGCGCGGGGGCGGGGGGGGGTGG
>CAYJPQ010000079.1:3623-15005 GCA_964372085.1 uncultured Bifidobacteriaceae bacterium
GCCGCCCCCCCCCCCCGCCCCCCCCCCCCCCCCCCCGGGGGGGGGGGGGGGGGCGCCCCGGCCGCCGCCGGGCTCGATCAGTATCTGTGTAATCTGCGTCATCTGTGGATCACACCTATCCTTTAATCGCCGTCATCGGCAACCCCAGCTCCGACAGAATCCCCATCATCCTCTTCTTCGTGGCCGGCAGCGGCGGCACCATCGGCAACCGGAACGCCTCTTCGCACAAGCCCATGGCCGCCATGGCAAACTTCACGGGGCCGGGGTTCGACTCGATGAAGTTGCCCAGCATCAGCGGCAGCAGCTTCGTGTGCAGCGCCTGCGCCGTGGCGAAGTCGCCGCGCTCGGCGGCCTCCACCAGGTGCGCCATCTCGGCGGGGATCTCGTTGGACGCCACCGAGATCACGCCGCGCCCACCCATGGCCATCAGCGGCAGCGTAATCGCATCGTCGCCCGACAGCACCACGAAGCCCGGCGGCGCCGCGCGGCAGATCTCGGCCATCTGTACGATGTTGCCAGAGGCCTCCTTCACGCCCACGACGGTGGGAATGGTAGCCAGGCGGGCCAGCGTGGCGGCATCCACGTTGCAGCCGGTGCGGCCGGGCACGTTGTAGACGATGATCGGCAGCGGCGTGGCGTCGGCGATGGCCGAGAAGTGCTGGAACAGCCCCTCGGGCGTCGGCTTGTTGTAGTACGGCGTCACCGACAGCAGCCCCTGCACGCCGGCCTTGGCCATCTCCCTGGCGGTGTGCACCACCTCGCTCGTGTCGTAGCCGCCGGCGCCGGCCATCACCGGCACCTGGCCGCCCGCGGCCTCGAGTACGAGGTCCACCACGCGGCGCCGCTCGGCGGCCGACAGCGTGGGCACTTCACCCGTGGTGCCGCAGGGCACCAGGAAGTGCACACCCGCGATCACCTGGCGCCGTGCCAGGCGCAAGATGGCCGCCTCATCCAGCGCACCGGTGGACGTAAAGGGCGTGATGAGCGCCGTACCCACGCCGGTAAACACCGTTCGCATAAGTCGAACCTTTCAGAACCCTTCAGAACCTTTCAGAACCTTTCAGAACCCTTCAGAACCTTTCAGAACCTTTCAGAACCTTTCAGAACCTTTCAACATATCCCGCATCGAGAACCACCCCTGCCGGCCCACCAGCCACGCGGCGGCCACCAGCGCGCCGCGCGCGAAGACGGCGCGGTCGCGCACGGTGTGCGTGAGCTCGATGGTCTCGGACGGGCCGTCGAAGCCCACGGTGTGCGTGCCGGGAATGGACCCGGCGCGCGTGGACGACACGTCGATGGGCCGTGGATAGCCGGCGCCGCTCATGCCGGCGTGGAGCGTGACCGCCGTGCCGGACGGGGCGTCCTTCTTCATCGCGTGGTGGGCCTCGTGAATCCACGCGCCGAAGTCGGCGTGCGGCCCGAAGCGCCGCGCGGCCTCTTCCACCACGAGCTGGAACAGGTTCATGCCCAGCGAGAAGTTCGACGCCGCCAGCACGCCGATGCCGGCCTCGGCCGCCACCTGGCGCATGGCCGGCTCGTGCGCCTGCCAGCCCGTGGCGCCAATCACCACGTTGAAGCCGCGCGAGGCGAGCTGCGTGAAGTTGGCCGGGACGGCGTCGGCCAGCGTGAAGTCGATGGCCACGTCCACGCGGCCGAAGTCGCCTTCGGTGATGGCGTCGGGGCCCGACCGATCGTCGATGACGCCGGCAATCTCGGCGCCGTACGACGGCGCCAGCGACTCCACGAGTTGCCCCATGCGGCCGTGACCGAGCAACAGGACGCGCATGGCGCTCATGCGCGGCCCACACCCGCGCGGGGCGGTTCGCCGTAGGGCGGAACTTCAGTTCCGCCAAAGAAGTGCTGGTGCAGCCGGCCCAGCGCCGTGGGCAGGTCGGCTTCGCGAATCACGAAGGTGATGTTCCGGCGCGACGCCGCCTGCGACACCATGCGCAGCGGCACGTCGCCCAGCGACGCCAGCACCTGCGCGGCCAGCGCCGGGTTCTGCTGCAGGCCGTCGCCCACCGCGCACACGATGGCCATGTGGTCGTCGCGCGCCACGTCGGCGAACTCCGACAGCGCCTCGATCACGGCCGGCAGCCGGCGCGGGTCGTCGACCGTCACCGACACGCTCACCTCGGAGGTGGTCACCACGTCCACCGGCGTCTTGTGGCGCTCGAACACCTCGAACAGCCGGCGCAGGAAGCCGTGCGCCATCAGCATGCGCGTGGACGTGATGTCGACCACCGACACCGCCTTCTTCGAGGCCACCGCCGTGAGCGGGCGGCCGCTGGCCGGGCGTTGGCCCGTGATCAGGGTGCCGGGCGCCTGGGCGCGGTGCGAGTTCAGGATACGCACGGGGATGTTGCGGGCCACCGCCGGCTGGATGGTGGCCGGGTGCAGCACCTTGGCGCCGAAGTACGCCAGCTCCGACGCCTCGGCAAACGACAGGTGCGGCACCACCTGCGGGTTGGCGACGATGCGGGGGTCGGCGGTGAGCATGCCGTCCACATCGGTCCAGATCTGGATCTCGCTGGCGCCGAGGCAGGCGCCCACGATGGCCGCCGAGAAGTCGGATCCGCCGCGGCCAAGCGTCGTCGTGACGCCGGCGGTGGTGGCGCCCACGAAGCCGCCCAGCACCGGGATGCGGCCGGCGGCCAGCGCCGGGTCGGCGTGGGCCATGAGCGCGGCGGTGGTCTCGGGCATCAGCGGCGCGGCGGCGGTGTGCTCGCCGTCGGTCACCATAGCCTTGCGCGCGTCCACCCAGGCGCCCTGCAGCGTGCCCGACGTGAGGGCCGCGGCCACGATCTGGCTGCTCAGCACTTCGCCGGTGGCCGCCAGCGTGTCGAGCCAGCGCGGCGACACCTCGCGCAGCACCGAGAGCGCGTGCACCACGCGCTCGAGCCCGTCGAACTCGCGGTTGATCGACGCTACCAGCAGTTCATGCAGCGCCGGGTCGGTCACCACCAGCGACACGGTGAGGTGCCGCTCCCGCAGGTCGTGCAGCGTGGCCCGTGAGCCTTCCACGTCGCCGGCGCCCGCCTGCGCGGCCAGCCCGAGCAGCCGATCCGTAACGCCCGAGAGGGCCGACACCACCACCACCGGCCCGCGCGGGTCGCCGCCTTCGCGCTGCGCCTCCGCCTGCCGCTCGGCCCGCACGAGCGCAATCAACCGCTCGATGGCGGCCTGGTCGGCCACGGATGTTCCACCGAATTTCATTACCTTCATCGTGATTCCCGGCTTTGGGCTTTGGGCTCTGGGCTCTGGGCTTTGGGCTCTGGGCTATTGCAGGAGCCCTTCTGAGTGCATCAGTTCCGCGTTGAGGATGGCCGCGCCGGCGGCGCCCCGGACGGTGTTGTGGCCCAGCGCCACGAAGCGGGTGGTGAGCACAGGGCACGGGCGGATACGACCCACCGCGATGGCCATGCCCCCGCCGAGGTCGGCGTCCAGGCGCGGCTGCGGCCGGTTGGGCGCGTCCATCACCACGACGGGCGGCTGCGGTGCGCTCGGCAGCCACAGCTCCTGCGGCCGGCCGGCGAAGTTCTTGATCGCCGACGTCACCTGCACCACCGACGGGCGCTCGGCCAGTTCCACCGACACTGTCATCGTGTGGCCGTCGATCACCGGCACGCGGTTGGTGTGGGCCGAGATGACGGCCCGATGCGGCGTGCGGCCGCAGTCGCGGCCCAGGATCTTCAGCGTCTCGGTTTCCATCTTCTCTTCTTCGCCGCCGATGAACGGCACCACGTTGCCGAGGATGTCGAGCGACGCCACGCCCGGGTACCCCGCGCCCGACACCGCCTGCATGGTGGAGACCATCACCTTGCGGATGTCGAAGGCCCTCAGCGGCGCCAGCGCCAGGGCCAGCACGATCGTGGAGCAATTGGGGTTGGTGACGATGGCGCCGGTCCAGCCCTTGACCTTGCGCTGCTCCTCGATGATGGCGAGGTGGTCGGCGTTCACCTCGGGGATGAGCAGCGGCACCAGGGGATCCATCCGGAAGTTGCGGGCGTTGCTCACCACGATGTGGCCGGCGGCGGCGAAGGCGGCCTCGATGTCGCCCGCCACCGACGCGTCGAGCCCCGAGAACACCACCTTGGGGCCGCGGCCCGGCACGCAGGCCTCCACCACCTTGGGGGCGAACTGGCCCGGCATGGGCGAGGCCAGGCGCCAGGGCGCCACCTCGCCATAGGCCTTCCCCTCCGACCGCTCGCTGGCGGCCAACCACGTGAGCTTGAACCAGGGATGCCTGGCCAGGCGGGTGACGAACTGCTGCCCCACCACGCCGGTGGCTCCCAATACGCCGACTTCGATTGCGTCCACGGTGTCCCCTGAAAACAAAAAACCCGCTCGCGGTGTGCCGCGGCGGGTGTTGGCCTATCGAACCTCTGAACCCTGAACGTCCTGAACCGCTGAACCTTCAGTGCCGTCGTGCCAGACCTTCCCCCGCGGCGCCAGTGATGGCCCGCTTGGCACCGACGTGCTTTCGCATCGCGAGGGTGGTGATGGACAAGGTGCGGTCAGTATAGACGGCGGCCGGACAGCGGGTCAACCTCTCGGAGTCGCTTCGCGCCGCAAAGCTCTTTGACGCACGCCTCCCGCCGCGCTACGATGGCGCCATGTCCTCGCTGGGCGGCCGCGCCGCCGACAACCTGCGCTTCATCCGCCAGGCCATGGAGCGCAGCGCCACCTTCACCGCCGTGCCGGGCGCGGGCGGCGCCGTGATGGGCGTGGTGGCCCTGGCCGCCGCGGCCATCGCGTCGCGGCAGCCCTCGGCCGACCGGTGGCTGGCCGTGTGGCTGGCGGCCGCGGTCGTGGCCTCGGCCGTGGGGTTGGTGACGATGGCCCGCAAGGCGAAGCGGGCGGGCCTGCCGCTCTCGGGCGCCAACGCGCGGCGCTTCGCCGTGGGCCTGGCGGCGCCCTGCGTGGCCGGCGCGGCGCTCACCTACGCGCTCTGGGCCGCGCGCACCCACGGCGTGATGCCCGCGGCTTGGCTGCTGCTCTACGGCGCCGGCGTGCTCACCGGCGGCGCCTTCAGCGTGCCGGCCGTGCGCGTGATGGGCGCCCTCTTCATGGTGCTGGGCCTGGCGGCCGTGGCGACGCCGCCCGGCTGGGGCAACCTGTGGCTGGGCGCCGGCTTCGGCGCGCTGCAGGTGGGGTTCGGCATCTACATCGCGAGGAATAACGGTGGCTAAGAGCGGTTCCGCACGACGGTTCTCCACGGAGGTTCCTCACGGGGGTGCCTCACGGAAGGCGACGGCCTCGGCGCCGGCGTTGCTCGATCGTCTCATCCACGATCACGTGCGCCTGGGCATCGTCAGCGCGCTGGCCGCCAACGACTCGCTCTCGTTCACGGAGCTCAAGGCGGCGATTGGGGCCACCGACGGCAACCTGAGCGTGCACGCGCGGCGACTCGAGGAGGCGGGCTACCTGGCCTGCACGAAGGGCTTCGAAGGACGCGTGCCGCGCACCGAGTACCGGCTCACGGCCGCCGGCCGGCGCGCGCTGGAAAAATACCTCGACCACATGGACGCGATCATTCGCGCCGCGAGGAAGCACCAGTAATCCGCCAAAGCGCCGGGAGCGCCATCAACAGCAGGGCCACCCAGTACAGCGGCCAGTTGAAGCGCGTCGGCAGCACCCGCATCACCGCGTCACGGCCATCCGGCAGCGCCCGCCAGGCGTCGCTCATGAACGCGGCGAGCGCCAGCACGATCCCGGCGCCGGCCAGCGCCCACGCCCAGCAGGGCTCGGCAGCGCCATCATCCGACTGCGTCGCGAGCGTGCCCCACAGGACCATCACCAGCGCGATGCAGACGGGCGCAAGCACGGGCCCCCACCAGGGAAGCGGCAGCAGGAACAGGATGTCCCAGTCCAGCAGCGTCCCCGGCCAGCCCGAGATGAGGCGCAGGAAGACGTAGTAGAAGATGTCCCAGACGCCGAACGCCAGCGCCGCGTAACCGGCGCGATGGCGCCACGTGCGCCCCGCCCTTCGACTCTCGCTCAGGGCGCCCCGAGCGGGGTCGAGGGGCGCGAGCATCCCCAGCGTGGCGAGCATGACGAGAGTGGCCGCCTCGCGCCACAGCTCGACGTAGCCCAGCGCGTCGTTCAGCGGGAGCGGCACGGGCTGGTACGGCTCGATCCGATCGACCAGCGCGCGAATGTAATACACGCTGGCGGCTTCGACCCAGGCCATCGCGATCGCGAAGGCCACGACGACCGCCCAGCGCGTTCGCTCCGGAAGGTGGCCCGTCATCGCAGCCCCGCCACGACGCCCGCGACGCCCTGCGTCTGCGCTTCGTCGTGTCCCCCCGCAGCCCCGGCGAACACGCGGATTTGCCACTCGACGCGATCGATGACCGCGTCCGGGGTGGACGTGCCCGCCGTCAGACCCACCACCGCCGCGGCCTCGAACCACTCGTGGCGCACGTCTGCGTCGGTCTCCACGTGGCGCACGCGGGCGCAGTGGCGCGCGCAGGTCTTGACGAGCTCGCGGGTGTTGTTGCTCGACCGGCCGCCCACCACGATCACGACGTCGGCCCGGCGCGCCATCTCCACCGCGGCCGACTGCCGGTCCTTCGTGGGCTTGCACACCGTATCCAGGAAGCGCACGTCCGATTGGGGGAACCGCCGGCGGATCAGGTCGACGAGGTGCCGCACCTTCTCCACCGCCTGCGTCGTCTGGGCCGCCACGCCGATGCGGGGATGCTCCGCGAGCGCGAGGACGTCGGCCTCCTCGATCACGACGTCGAAGCGATCGAGGCCGCCGGTGAGGCCGCGCACCTCCACGTGGTCCCGTTGCCCGATGATGACCACGTGGTAACCGTCGCGGGCGAGAGCCGCAACGGCGCGGTGCGCGACGTGCACGAGCGGGCACGTCGCCTCCACCACCGTCAGCCCCAGGGCGCGGGTCCGCGCCAGGGCGCGCGCCGAGGTGCCGTGGGCGGTGACCATCACGGTGGGCGTCGTGACGTCGGCGATGTCCTGCGCCGTCGCGATGCCCTTCGCCTCGAGGGCGCCCAGGACGGTGGGGTTGTGGACGAGGTCGCCGAGAATGGTGAGGGGGCCGGCGCCGGCGTGCTCCAGCGCGAGCGCGATGGCATCGCGCACGCCGAAGCACATGCCGAGGTGGGTTGCCTTGATGATGCGCATACTTTATAATGCAAAGTATACTGTGGATCAAACCAAGTCAAGCCGGGCGATGATCTGGGGCCGCGCGCGGACGGGGAGGGAACGTGTCGAAGAGCTGGAACCGTACGGAAACGTGGCTGACGGTGATCGTCCTGGGCGTCGGCCTGGTGTTCACGGCGATCGGGGGGGTCTGGGTGTTCATGAGCGCCACCGCCACGCCCCTGCACCCACACCCGCAGCAGGTGCCATCCGTGGCCGGCGCGGCTGCGGCGACGCAGTGGGCAGAGGCCGTGGAGCAGGGGCGGAAGATCGCCCGCGCTGGTCTCAGCGAGCGGAACTCGCCGGGGCTCTCGGTGGCGGTCGGTGTCGGTGGCAACATCGTGTGGGCCGAGGGTTTTGGCTGGGCGGATCTCGAGAAACGGGAGCCCATCGAGCCGGGCACACGGTTCAGGATCGGCAACGCGTCCGTCGCGCTCACGTCGGCCGCGGTCGGCCTGCTGCTGGAGGAAGGCCGGCTGAGTCTCGACGACGCGATTCAGAGGCACGTGCCCGAGTTCCCGGAGAAACCGTGGCCCGTGACGTTGCGCCAGGTGATGGGGCACATGGCCGGCGTGAGGTCTGACGGGGGAGACGAGGGACCGTTGTTCTCGGCGCGGTGCGAGCGGCCGGTCGAAGCGCTCCCCCACTTTGCCGACCGTCCGCTGCGGTTCGAGCCGGGGACCGAGTACCGCTTCTCCAACTACGGCTGGATCCTCGTGAGCGCCGCCGTCGAATCCGCCGCGAAGGAGCCGTTCCTGACGTTCATGCATGAGGAGGTGTTCGAGCCGCTGGGCATGACCGACACGAGGGCCGATGTTCTCGGGGAGCCCATCCAGAATCGGGCGACGCCCTACTTCCCGAGGTTCGCGTCGGATCCCCGGTACGGCCCGGACCCGATGCGCGAGGTCGACTATTCCTGCTACGCCGGCGCCAGCGTGTTCCTGTCCACGCCGTCGGACCTGGTGCGCTTCGGGATGGCGATCACGAGCGGCACGCTGCTGCAGCCCGCCACGGTGCAGTTGCTCCAGGCGCCGCAGCGACTGGGCTCGGGGCAGGAGACCGGCTACGGCCTGGGCTGGGACCTCGAAACCGTGGCACTCGGTGGCACGCAGACACGAGTGGCCGGCCACGACGGGGAGTCGCTGGGCGGGATGGTGGCGTCCCTGATGACCTTCCCCGAGCACGGGATCGTCGTCGCCGTGACGTCGAACATCTCCTATTCGGACACGGCCACGCTGGCCGTGAGCATAGCGCAAGGCTTCGCGGGACGCGGACAATAGGCAGGGGCGGCGCCTAGGGGGTCGAGTCCTTCGCCGGAACTCCTCATGGGTGGTTTGGCGGTGATGACGTATCGGGGGCGAGTGGCGCGTCTGGTCCAGCACAGTCGACGCGCCCCTCCCGCCAGATGACCGCGTACTGGCCTAGTCTGCGCTTGCGTTCTAGAGCTTCGGCCACCGCGCGCCTCAAGGCGTCCAGGATCTTGGTCTCGTGTTCTCGTCCTTGCATCATGACTGCTCCCGATTCTGTAACGCGCGCATCACTGCGGGCTGCAGGACCTCGCGATGCTTGCCTTGTTGCGTAAAGACGATTTCCGGCGTGTCGCCGCTATTGAGCAAACAGACGGTCCGATCCACGAGCGACGCGTAAACGCCGATCAAGTTCTCCCAGCTTCTGAAGAAGCGTCGTTCAATATCGGGTACCGGGATGTTATGCCCGCCGTGGCTCACGCGCTCTGCGACGCGCAGCTTCGCCATTTCAGGCGTCGGTAGGGCCAGATAGATCAACTCAACCCTCCAGTCAGTGGCCTTCAACCCGCGAATCAGCCGCACGTACGCGCGCCCGGCCAGGGTTGTCTCGAAGCCGAAGTCATCGCGCGCTTGAATGTGACGTTGGATCTCGGTCAAGAACAACCGGCCAGCCGATATTCGCTCCCGTTCTGGTGACAACGGCGACACCCCGGCCGCGATGAGGTCCGCGTTCACAAAAGTTCGACAACCTGCTTCGGGAAGATATTTCAGGGCGAACGTCGTCTTTCCGGCGCCATTGGGCCCCGCGATTATCCAGCAGTTAGGCCTGAATGGCTCGTTCATACTCTTCAATCACCAATGCCCACACTCATCACCCGGTCAGTTGTCTCAGTCTTTCCGGCCTTTGATTTCACTCCTTGCCCTTGAACATGTCGAGAACGCTCAAGGGCGCTGAACACGTCGCCATGGGCCAGACTGTCGCTCATAATCAGCAGATCGATGTCGCTGGCCGATTGGTCCGCCGCTTTGGCGACGGACCCGTACACGAAGGCTGCACGGATCTCCCTCGACAGGGGCTTCAGGGCCAGCCGCAGCGGCTCCGCGAGGCCCACCGTCTTCAGCACGATGTTCCGCAGTTCCGAGTACAGCGGTGACGCGGCGTTGGCCTGGTAGTGCTTCTGATGGCCAATCCGCGTGGAGACGATGAGCCCACTTCCCTCGAGCTTTGCCAGCTCGCGCTGCGCCGCGCCAGAGCCGGTGCCGCGTCCCGAATCAACTCCGAGGCGCAAAAGCTACGCTCGGGCTGGCCGAAGAGCGCACCCAGAACTCGCTGCTGGGTCCTGGTGAACAGCGCATCCGCCAAGCTCTTGGGTCGGGACTTTCGTGGTCTGGTTGCCACACCCAATATGGGCATAATCATGCCCGATATGGGTATGACCGCCAATAACCTTCACCTGGAGGGCGTCCGCAATGCGGCCGGCCGCTGGGCGATTTCGCGCACGTCCCCCTTGACATATGGCCCCCGTGGCACGACATAGTGAATACTGATTCTCGATGGCGCGGAAACTCGATACCCAAATCCGGCAAGAGCAGATCGCCCAGGCCGCGCTGGCGGTGGTCGCGCGGTACGGGCTCCGTCGCCTGAGCATCGCGCAGGTCGCGCGCCTGGTGGGCGTGGTGCCGTCCGCGCTCTACCGCCATTTCCCGAGCAAAGACGCGATCGTCGACACGGTCATGGGGCTCGTGCGGGAGCGCCTCCTCGAGAACGCCCGGGCGGTGACCGACGCGGTGTCCGATCCGTTCGAGCAGTTGCGGCTGCTCCTCACGCGTCACGTCCAGTTTATTGCGGAGCACCAGGCCCTTCCACGCATCATCTTTTCGGAACAACTGTACGAGGGCCGACCAGGCCGACGACGAGCCATGCTGCGAACCATCCAGGCATACCTGGAGAAGGTGGCCGATATTGTCCGACAGGGCCAGGCCGAGGGTCGAATCCGGAAGGAGCTGGACGCGAGCACGGTCGCGGTGATGTTCCTTGGCCTGATTCAACCCGCGGCGATTCTGTCGCACATGAGTGACGGGCAGTTCGACGTCACGGGTCACACGGAACGCGCGTGGACGATCTTCGCGGAGGCGATTCGGGCGCGGTGAACCGCGGCCCTCTGTTTTGCGTCTTATGTGAATATGCAATCACAATATACGCTGCGGTCGCCGGCCGCAGAACGTGGTCCCGGGGGCGAACGAGTGCTTCATCTGATGTCAACATTCTTCACGATCGTGGTCATTGCGGCCAGCGTCACGGCCGGTGCCGCCCAGCAAGGGGCCCCGCCAACCCTCTCGGGGGTGTGGCGGCTGCACGAGACCAGCGGCGAGTTGCCCGCGCAAGCCGGGCGCGCGCTTGACGGACAGGCGGACGGTGGCGCCAGTGTCACGATCCAGGTCGACCAGACGCCGGCAGACGTGACCGTGCGCCGCCTGGGAAGTGCCCCGGCGGTGCTGCGCGTCATGCCGCTGCTTGCCGGCACTATCAACCATCAAGTTCCCGGCGGCGGGTTGTTGAAAGGACGCGCCGAGTGGAGAGATCGGGCACTCGTGGCGAACGGCCACGTGGCCGTGAAGCAGGGATTTCTCAAGCGCAGCGTGCCATTCGAGGAGAGCTGGCAGCTCGACGAAGGCGAACGGACGCTGACGGTGACCACAACCTTGACGACCCCCGTGGGCGTGAAGCGCCGCGCACAGGTGTTCAGTCGCGTGACGCCGTAGAGTGCTTCCTGAGCAGCAGCCCCCTTTGCTTTTGCAGGGCTCGCCACCTTCCGGTAAGCTGTTGAATCCACTTGCACGGAGAGATGGCCGAGTGGTTGAAGGCGCACGCTTGGAAAGCGTGTGTACGAGAAATCGTACCGTGGGTTCGAATCCCACTCTCTCCGCCAGCCTTCGCCCTCCAGACACGCGCGGGCTTCGGCTGGGC
>CAYJPQ010000080.1:0-5343 GCA_964372085.1 uncultured Bifidobacteriaceae bacterium
GGGGTTGCGGCTAAGCCCTAAGCCCCAAGCCCTAATCCCTAAGCCCTAAGCCCCAAGCCCCAAGCCCCAAGCCCCAATCCTCAAGCCCCAAGCAGGATCACCAAATGGGCGAGAAAGACTTTTCCGACCAGACCCTCGTTGGCGACGACACGCTGTCGTTCGTTCCGCGCGAGGCGTTTGCCGCCGTGCGCGAGGGCATCGGCGACCCGGCGGCGCGGGCCGGGGTGCTGGCCGACCTCTGCCGCATCAACACGCTCTACATGATCATGCAGGCCGGGTCGGGCCACATCGGATCGAGCTTCAGCTCCACCGACCTCATCACGTGGCTGTGGACCGAGGACCTGCGCGACCCCAACGGCAGCGCGCCCGACGCCGACGTCTATTTCTCGTCGAAGGGCCACGACGCCCCGGCGCTCTACTCGCTGCTCATCGCCACCGGCCGGCTCGGGTTCGACCTGCTGCCGAAGCTGCGCCAGTTGAACGGCCTGCCGGGCCACCCCGACGTGAGCACGCCCTTCATTGCCGCCAACACCGGCTCGCTCGGCATGGGCATCTCGAAGGCCTACGGCATGGCGCGCGCCAACCGCTACACCGGCCGGGGCGGCCGCATCGTGGTGATGACCGGCGACGGCGAGCTGCAGGAGGGCCAGATCTGGGAATCGCTGCAGCCGGTGGCCAACGAGCGCCTCGCCGAGATCACCGTGATCGTGGACCACAACAAGTACCAGTCGGATTCCACCGTGTCGTCGGTGAGCAACCTCGGGCCGATCGAGGACAAGTTCCGGGCGTTCGGCTGGGAAGTGCGGCGCGGCGACGGCCACGACTTCGGCGTGATTCGCGACACGCTGGCGCACTTCGCCACCGTCACCGACAAGCCCAAGGTGTTCATTGCCGACACCATCAAGGGCAAGGGCGTGTCGTTCATGGAAGGCCTGGCCTGCGGCGACCAGACCTACCAGTTCCACGCCGGCGCTCCCACGCTGAAAAACTACGTGGCCGCCACCCTCGAACTGGTGACGCGCGTGAACGCGCGGCTCGAGGCGCTCGGCCAGGCGCCCGTGACGCTGGCCACCGCGCCCCTCCCGGTGCGCATCGCGCCGACGGCGCCCGAGAAGATCGTCCTGGCCTACGGCGACGAGCTGCTCGCCATGGCGCGGCACCGGCCCGAGATCGTGGTGATGGATGCCGACCTGCTGTCGGATTGCGGCATCGAGGCGTTCAAGGCCGAGTTGCCCGAGCGCTTCATCGAGTGCGGCATCGCCGAGCAGCACATGGTGTCGGCCGCCGGGGGCATGGCCCTCCGCGGGATGCTCCCCGTGGTGCACTCGTTCGCGTGCTTCCTCTCGACGCGGGCCAACGAGCACATCTACAACAACGCCACCGAGAAGCGAAAGATCATCTACACCGCCACGCTCGCCGGCGTCGTGCCGGGCGGCCCCGGCCACTCGCACCAGTCGGTGCGCGACATCTCGGCCGTCGGTGCGGTGCCGGGGCTGGTGGCCTTCGAGCCGTGCAGCGAGCGCGAGGCGCGCCTGGCCATCCGCTGGGCGGTGGAGCAGAACCCCGACAGCACCTACCTCCGCTTCGTCAACGTGCCGCTCGACCTGCCGTATCGCGTGCCAGACGACTACACGCTGCAGGTGGGCCACGGCGTGACGCTGCGGCCGGGCACCGACGTGGCGCTCGTCGGCTACGGGACCGTGCTGCTCACCAACGCGTGGCGCGCCGCCGACGAACTGGCCGCCGTGGGCATCTCGGCCGCCGTGATCGACCTGCCGTGGCTCAACCGCATCGACGACCAGTGGGTGCGCGCCGCCCTCGCGGCCTTCCCCCGCATCGTGACCCTCGACAACCACTACCTGGAGTTCGGCCAGGGCGTGATGGTGGCCGCCGCGCTCGCGCGCAACAACGTCCGCGCCGAGGTCACCTCGCTCGGCCTGACGGAGATCCCGGCGTGCGGGTCGAACGCGGACGTGCTGGCGTATCACGGCCTGGATGGGCCGTCGATTGCGAAGGCGGTCAAAGGCTGATGCCCTATCCCCAATTCACCCCGCACTGGATTGCCGACTCGGAAGTGCCGTCGGCCAGCGGCCACTCGTTCGAGAAGCGGTGCCCCATCAACGACCGCGTGATTGCCACGGTGTCTCGCGGCGCCGCGGCCGACGCGGCGCAGGCGGTGGACGTGGCGTCAGCCGCCGCCGAGGGCTGGGCGGCGGTGCCGGCGCCCCGGCGCGGCGCCATCCTGGGCCGTGCGGCGGCGCTGCTGCGGGAGCGCGAGCGCGAGTTCGCCGAGATTATCCAGGCGGAGACCGGCAAGCCGTGGAAGAACGCCGCGGCCGAAGTGGCCTCGTCCGTCGACCTGGCCGTGTTCATGGAGAGCGAGGGCAGCCGTTTCTACGGCAAGACGATGCCCAGCCCCGTCCTCAACCGGTCGGTGCAGACGCTGCGCCAGCCGGTGGGGGTGTGCGCGGCCATCATGCCCTTCAACAGCCCGCTGGCGGGCGTGGCCTGGAAGGTGTTCCCCGCGCTCGTGTGCGGCAACGCCGT
Organism: uncultured Bifidobacteriaceae bacterium; assembly: GCA_964372085.1. Taxonomy (GTDB): domain Bacteria; phylum Acidobacteriota; class Vicinamibacteria; order Vicinamibacterales; family UBA2999; genus 12-FULL-67-14b. Next base: position 2,548 of record CAYJPQ010000080.1, read on the forward strand.
GGTGGCGAAGTCGCACGAGCTCACGCCCTACACCGCAGTGGCGTTCGGCCGGCTGCTGAAGGATGCGGGCCTGCCCTCGGGCGTTTATTCCGCGGTGCAGGGGCACGGTCCCGAGGTGGGGGCGGCCCTCGTCGCCGACGACCGCATCGGCGTCGTCTCCTTCACAGGATCGTCGGCCACCGGCAAGTTGATCCAGAAGGCCGTGAGCGAGCGCGCCGTGCTCGCGAAGGTGTGCCTCGAGCTGGGCGGCAAGAACCCGCTGGTGGTGTGTGACGACGCCGATCTCGAGCAGGCGGCCGATCACGCCGTGGCCTCGGCCTTCATCGACGCCGGGCAGCGGTGCGCCTCGGGCAGCCGCATCATCGTGTTCGACGGGGTCTACGAGCGCTTCCGCGATCTGCTGCTCGCGCGCGTCAAGGCCGTGAAGGTGGGCTCGGGCCCCGACGACGACTGCGGGCCGGTGGTGTCGCGGCCCAACCTCGATCGCCTCGTGGCGCAGGTGGCTGGCGCCGTGCAGCGCGGCGCGCGCGTGCTCGCCGGCGGCGTGCCGGTGGCGCGCCTGGCGCCCGGCTACTACATGGAGCCGACGGTGATCGAGGGCGCGGCGCCGGACGACGAGGTGTCGCAGGTGGAGCTCTTCGGCCCGGTGACGTGCCTCTACCGGGTCCGCGGCTTCGACGAGGCGGTGGCGCTGGCCAACGGCACCACGTACGGCCTCACCGGCGCCATCCAGACCACGAGCCTGCACCGCATGCAGGAGTTCATCACGCGCTACCGCGCCGGCCTGGTGTCGGTGAACGGGCCCACCTACGGCGCGGGTCCGCACATGCCGTTTGGCGGCATCAAGAACTCGGGCAACGGCTTCCGCGAGCCGGGCACCGAGGCGCTCGACGTCTACACCGAGTGGAAGACGGTGGTCGTCAACCACACTCCAGGCAAGGCGTAGCTCCATGACCACCCTGCTCGCCTCGGCGACCAAGAAGCAGCCCAAGACCGGCAAGCGGCGCATCTGCTTCCCGATCACCAACCGCGCCTACTACGGGCGCAGCCAGTTGCTGATCCGCAAGCTGCACGCGCATCCCGGCCTGGAGCTGGAGCTGATGCTGGGCGGATCGATCCTGCTCGACAAGTACAGCCGGCACATCGCCGACGACATCGAGGCCGGCGGCTTCTCGATTGCGGCGTCGCTCTTCAACGTGATCGAGGGCGGCAACCACGTGGCCATGGCGAAGACGGCGTGCCTCACGGCGCTGGAGTTCACCAACGGCCTGCACACCCTCGACCCCGACGTGGTGGTGATCTGCGGCGACCGCTTCGAGCAGCTGGCCATCGCCATGGCGGCGGCGTACCTCAACATCACCATCGCCCACATCGAGGGCGGCGACGTCACCGGTAGCATCGACGAGAGCGTGCGCCACGCCATCACCAAGCTGGCGCACCTGCACTTTGTGACCAACGCCGACGCCCATCGGCGCGTGCTCGCCATGGGCGAGGACCCGCGCTACGTGTTCAACACCGGCTCGCTCGACGTGGAGCTGGCGGCGCGGATCGACGCCACGATCACCAACGAGCAGGTGAACGGCTACGGCGTGGGGCACACCCTCGACGTCGGGCAGCCCTTCGTGATGGTGGTGCAGCACCCGGTGACCACCGAGCGCGGCAACCGCGAGCACCTGGAGACGACGCTGCGCGCGGTGGCGGCGCTCGACATGCCCGCCATCTGGTTCTGGCCCAACCCCGACGCGGGCACGGGCGAGATGGCCGACAGCCTGCGCCACGTGCGCGAGCGCCATCCCGAGCTGACCTCGCGGATGCGGTTCATCACCAACGTGCCGGCCGAGGCCTTCGTGGCGCTGCTGGCCAACGCGGCCTGCCTGGTGGGCAATTCGTCCGCGGGCATCAAGGAGTGCTCGCACCTGGGGACGCCGGTGGTGAACATCGGCGCGCGCCAGCAGGGGCGCCTCTCGGCAGAGCACGTGACGCACGTCGGCTACGACGGCGCCGAGATCGAGCGCGCCATCCGCGCCCAGCTCGCGCACGGCCGGTACGCCCCGTCGCAGATTTACTACCGCCCCGACGCCAGCCAGGCCATCGTCGACGTGCTGGCGAGCGTGGAGCTGTACACGCAGAAGCGCTTTCACGAGAGTGGCCGGGACTGACCTGTCCCGAGCGGAGCCGAGGGAAGTCCCGGCCCTCCGTAAGCCCCCAAGCCCCAAGCCCCAAGCCCTAAGCCATTGAAAATTCTCGGTCTCATCACCGCCCGTGGCGGGTCGAAGGGCATTCCCGGCAAGAACCTCAAGCTGCTGGCGGGGAAGCCGTTGCTGGCGTACACGATCGAGGCCGCGCGCGCGTCGCAAGTGCTGGATCGCATCATCCTCTCCACGGAAGACGAGGCGATTGCCGAGGCGGCCCGGCAGTTGTGGTGCGACGTGCCGTTCATGCGGCCCTTGGACCTCTCGCAGGACGACACCCCGCACCTGCCGGTGGTTCAGCATGCCGTGCGCTGGATGGACGAGCACGTGGGCTACCGGCCCGACGCCGTGATGATTCTGCAGCCCACCTCGCCGCTCCGCACCGCCGAGGACATCCGCGCGAGCGTGGAGTTGCTCGACGCCTCTGGCGCCGATTCGGTGTTGAGCGTCAGCGCCGTCGGCGCGCACGCGCACCCCATGCGCATGCTGCGGCTGAACGACGCCGGTGAAGCCGTGCTGTTCGTCACGGGCGCGCCGGTGCGCACGCGCATCAACCGGCGGCAGGACCTGCCCGAGGCGTGGATGATGAACGGCGCCATCTACG
>CAYJPQ010000080.1:5443-9491 GCA_964372085.1 uncultured Bifidobacteriaceae bacterium
GAAGCACATCGCGACTTAAGGCTGCTCGAAGCGGTCGAGCGGGACTCGCGCGTCACGCAGCGGGGGCTGGCGAGCAAGCTCGACATCGCGCTCGGGCTGGCCAACATCTACCTGAAGCGCATGGTGCACAAGGGCTTCATCAAGGTGGTGAACGTCCAGCCCAACCGCATCTCGTACCTCATCACGCCCCGTGGCATCGCCGAGAAGGCGCGGCTGACCTACGATTTCATGGACTACTCGCTGCACCTCTACGGCGAGGTGCGGCAGCACCTGCGGGCGGCGCTGCAAGACTGCGCGGCGGCGGGCAAGCGCGTGGCCATTTTCGGTCGGGGCGAGGCGGCGGAGCTGGCCTACCTCTCGCTGAAGGAATCGGGCCTCGAGCCCGTCGCGGTGTTCGACGTGGACGGCGGGCCCGTGTTCCTGGGCATGCCCGTCCGGCCCATCGCCGAGCACACCGGGGTGGAGTACGACCTCATCATCGTGGCTACGCTCGACGGGTCGGGCCAGCCCCTGGCCGACCTGCAGAAGGCCGGCGTGTCCCAGGAAAAGCTGTTCCCACTGCGCAAGGCGACCGAATCACCCAAGCGCAGCCGGTCAACGTCAACTCGATCCCGCCCTGGCAACGGCAAGAACCATTCTTGAAGGCGACTCTTTCATGGCACTGACAAACAAGCGCATCTGCATCACCGGCGGCGCCGGCTTCATCGGCTCGCACCTCGTGTCGCGCCTGGTCGACGACAACGAGATCGTGGTCTACGACAACCTGCACCGCAACGCGCTGCAGTTCGCGCACCTCGAAGACCACAAGCACCTGCACTTCATCAAGGGCGACGTGCTCGATTACGACGCCACCCGCAAGGCGGTGGACGGCTGCTCGATCATCATCCACTGCGCCGCCATCGCGGGCGTCTACACGGTGGACCGCAGCGCCGTGCGGACGATGGAAGTGAACATGCTTGGCACCCACCAGGTGGTGAAGGCCGCGCTCGACGTGAAGGTGGAGCGCTTCGTGGAGTTCTCCACGAGCGAGGTGTACGGCCCCTTCATCCACAAGGGCAAGGAAGACGACCTCACACAGATCGGCCCCATCGGCGAGAGCCGCTGGGTGTACGCCGCCAGCAAGCTGGCGTCCGAGCACCTGTCCTACGCCCACTACCGCGAGGACGGCCTGCCGCTGGCCATCGTCCGGCCCTTCAACGTGTATGGGCCTCGCCAGGTGGGCGACGGCGCCATCCGCGGCCTCACCATCCAGGCCCTGCAGAACTTGCCGATCACGCTCTTCAACGACGGCACCCAGATTCGCTCGTGGTGCTACGTGGACGACTTCGTGGACGGCGTGCTCGCGTGCGCCGAGAATCCCGCGGCCGTGGGGCAGGCCTTCAACCTGGGCAACCCGCAGGGGACAGCCACCAACTTCGAGCTGGCCAACCTGATCATCCGGCTCACCAAGTCGACCTCGGAGATCGTGTTCAAGCCCCACCCGGGCCCCGAAGTGGACCTGCGCGTGCCGTCGATCGAAAAGGCCATGCGGCTGCTCAACTACCGGCCCAAGGTATCGCTCGAGGCCGGCGTGTCGAAGGCCATCGACTGGTACCGCGAAAACCTCGAAGCGGTCATCGGCAAGAGGTAAATGAAACTCCTCCTCACCGGCGCCTCGGGCTTCATCGGCCACAATGTGCTGTTGCGCGCGCCGCGCGACTGGGAGATCGTCGCGGTGTACCGTGACACGCCCGGCCTCGATGCGTTTGCCCGGGGCCACGGGCTCGACAACGTGCGCGCCGTGCGGTGCAACCTACTGGACGAGGCGGACGTGCAGCGCCTGGCGCGCGAGGTGGGCGGCCGGCCCGGCGCGATGCTCTACCTCGCCGCCAACGGCGACCCGGCCGCGTCGGCCGAGCACCCGCGCTGGGACCTCGAGTCGAACACCGTTGCCTTCGTCAACTGCCTCGAGCACTGCCCCGCCAACCACGTGGTGTACGTGTCGTCCGGCGCCGTCTACGACGGCCTGCTCGGTCCGGTGTCGCCGGGCACCGCGGTGTCGCCGCGGCTGCCCTACGCCATTTCGAAGCTGGCCTCCGAGCAGTACCTCCGTTTCTTCGCGGAGCGGCGCGAGAAGGTGGAGAGCTACGTCAACGTCCGCTTCTTCGGCGCGTACGGTCCCTACGAGGCGCCGCGGAAGATCACCACCAAGTGGCTCACCGCCATGGCCGCGGGGCAGCGCGAGTTCGTGGTGCGCGGCGACGGCGAGAACCTCATCGATTTCATGTACGTGGACGACGCCGTGGACGGGTTCCTGGCGTTGGTGAAGGCCGCCGGCGCGCGGGTGACGGTGGACTTCGCGTCGGGCGCGCCCGTGAGCGTGAACCACGTCGTCCAGTCGATGGCCAGGGTGCTGGGCGTGGAGGTGGTGTTGCGCCACGAGGGCGAGGTGCCCGAGTACATCGAGTTCCGCTCCGTCGACACCACCATGCGCGACACTTTCGGCATTACGCCGCGCGTGTCGTTTGACGCGGGGCTGCGGCGGCTTCAGTCGTTTCTGGGCGCCCTGGCCGGTGGAGGCACCGATCCAGGGTTGCCTGTCGAGAAATCGTGAGGAGAGGATGAGCGGAAAGCAGCGGGTGGTCGTGCTCGGCGCCGGCCCGGCCGGCATCACGGCGGCGTGGCGGCTCTCGGAACTGGGCCATGCCGTCACGGTGCTCGAGCGCGACGACGCGGTGGGCGGGATGGCGCGCACCATCAAGATGGGCAACTACCTGGTGGACTTCGGCCCCCACACGTTTCACGTGCGCGAGACCGAGGAGAGCCGCAACGTCCTGAAGGCCATCACGCGCTTCTTCGGCGACGATCCGCTCGTGCTCACGCGCGGTACCCGCGTGCTGCTGCGCGGCAGGGAGTACGTCTACCCGCTGGAGATGCTGCAAGTGCTGACGGGCGTGAGCCCGTTCCTCTCGGCGCGCATCGTCTTCGACTACCTGGCCGCCACGCTGAAGTCGGCGGTGGCCCCGGCGAAGAGGGAAGATTCGTTCGAGGAGTGGGGCGTGCGCAACCTTGGGCGCACGCTGTACGACCTGTGCTTCGGCATCTACTCCGAGCGCGTGTGGGGGCTGCCGACGAGCCAGATCTCGTCGAAGCAGGCCCAGCGCGTGGCGAAGCTGAACCTCAAGAACATCATCCTGCGCACGCTGGGCATCAAGGCCGACCCGGCCACCTACTTCACGAAGTACATGTACCCCCGCAAGGGCATCAGCCTGCTCTACGAGGGCATGGCCGACGAGGTGCGCGCGAAGGGCAACGTCATCAAGCTGAATGCCCCGGCCGTGCGGCTCGAGCGCTCCCCTTCGACAGGCTCAGGGCCGGGTGGCGATCGAGTGGCGCGCGTGGTGTACACCGAGGGCGGGCAGGAGCACACCCTGGAGTGCGACCTGCTGCTCTCCACGCTGCCGCTGCCGGCGCTCGTGAACATGATGTCGCCGTCGCTGCCGGTCCCGGTGGTGTCGCACGCCGCGAAGCTGCGGTACCGCAGCCTGAAGCTCATCTACATCGCGCTGAAACGCGCGCGGATGACCGACTACCACTGGGTGTACCTGCTCGACGAGCACTTCCGCGTGAGCCGGCTGTCGGAGCAGAAGAACGTGAGTCCCGACATGGTGCCGAACGACAGCACGGTGCTCTGCATCGAGCTGTCGCTCTGGAAGGACGAGCCGCTCTGGCAGGCCAGCGACGAAGAGGTCTACAGGCTGGCGCTCGCCGACCTGATGAAGATGGGGTACCACGTGACCGAGGACGAGGTAATCGAATACCACGTCACTGACATTCCCACGGCCTACCCGGTGTACGAGCTCAACTTCGAGGAGCACCTGATCCCGGTGCTCGACGGCGTGCACGAAGTGCCCAACCTCCTCACGCTGGGGCGGCACGGGCTCTTCCTGAACAACAGCATGGACGACAACGTGCTGCTCGGCATGCAGATTGCCGACCACATCAACCGGCCCGGCGGCGCCGACAGCCGCGCGTGGAAGACCGAGATGCTGGCGTTCATGAACTTGCG
>CAYJPQ010000080.1:9591-15002 GCA_964372085.1 uncultured Bifidobacteriaceae bacterium
GCGGCGCCGACAGCCGCGCGTGGAAGACCGAGATGCTGGCGTTCATGAACTTGCGGTTCCAGGGGAAGTGAAAGGCAACCACCTCATCGTGCCCTTCGTGGTTAATCCGATCGCCGCCAACGCCAGCACCAGCGGTTTCAACGGCAACGACTGACGCGCCTCGCACAGCAACGGCAGATGCACTCCCGTCACGTAGACCAGCGGCAACACCAGCACCACGGCTTCGGCCCAGCGGCCGCCGCGGGCGAGCCGCCACGCGCCGCGGCCAGCCAGCACCAGCAGCGCGACCTGTGCGGCCCAGAGGGCGCGAATCACCACCATCGGGACGCTGTTCACCTGGCTGTAGCGGATGGGCGTCTCGGCGGCCCACAGCACGAAGGTGCCGTAGGTGAGGCGCCGCCAGGCGTGGCCGATGGGGTCTTCGCGCATGTGCGCGACGGCGGCCTTCAGGTACTCGCCGTCGGCCACGACGCGCGCGCGGGCGCGCTCCACCGGGTCGGTGGGCGTGTCCCACAGGTCGTGGATCTCGCGCCACTCGTGGACGTACTGGCGCATCGGCTCGACGGGCAGTCCGGTGTCGGCGGCGACGGCCTCCACGCCGGCATCGCGTCCGTCGCGGGTGCTGTTCGTCTCGGCCACGCCCGTGAGGCGGGCCTGCACGCGCCCGGGCCAGCGGCCCTGCCACGAGCCTTCCCACAAGCCGCGGCCGATGCCGCCGGCCGGCGACAGGGTGACCTGTCCCAGGTTGACGTAGTTGTAGGCGAACCAGGGGGCGAGCGCGAGCGACGCCGTCAGCGCCAGCGCGGCCCAGCCGGCCAGCCGCCGGGGCGCCCGCTCGCCGCGCACGAGCAGCGGGACGCCCATGGCGAGGAAGTACGGCAGCAGGAAGAAGGCCGGGCGCGCCAGCGTGGTGGCGCCAAACAGCAGGCCGGCAAGGGCGTAGTCGCCGAAGCGACCCTGCTGCACCGCGCGCAGGCAGATCACCATGGCAGTGGTGGCCACGAAGGCGGTCCACAACTCGGTGACGACCAGCGCGCCGAAGTAGGGAAATGGCGCATAGAGCGCCGTCATCGTGGCCGCGAGTATGGCGGCGCGATCACCGGCGGCGCGGCGGGCCAGCAGGAACGCCAGCAAGCAGAGCCCCGCGAACACCAGCGCCTGGGCCATGGCCACGGCCAAGTGATTGCCGGCGCCGGCCACCAGGTACACGGCGGCCACGAACGCGGGATAGCCGGGCGTGCGGATCACCTCGGGCACGAACGCCGCGGCGTCCGGGTACCGCGTGAACAGGCCGGTGCCCGCCAGCACCTCGCCCAGCCGCTTGTAGCCGGCCTGGTCAGTCCAGGCGGTGTCCCAGTCGGGACGCTGGTAGGCGATGTAGGCTGCGGCGTGCGCGAGCGCCACCAGGCACACGATGAGCAGGGCTCGCGAGCGCGGCATCGGCCGATCCTACCGTTGCTCCCGCATGTCGCGATAGACCGCGGCGATGTCGTGCACGAGCCGCTCGATGTCGAAGCGGGCGAGCACGCTGGCGCGCGCGCGCGCGCCCATGGCGCGCCGGCGCCCCGGGTCGTCGAGCAGGGCGTTCACGCCCTGGGCCAGCGCCGCCACGTCGCCGAAGGGCGCCCGCACGCCGGCGTCGGGCGAGTCGATCACGTCCTTCACCCCGCCCACGTCGGTGCTGACGCCAGGCACCCCCGACGCCATGGCCTCGATGAGCGCCACGGGCGTGCCCTCGTTGCGCGAGGTCAGCAGGAACACGTCGGTGGCGCCGTAGATGGTCGCGAGGTCGCGCCGCCATCCCAGCCAGCGCACCCGGTCGCCCAGGCCCAGCCGCGCGGCATGCGCCTCGAGGTCCCCGCGCAGCTCGCCGTCGCCGGCCACGAGCGCCATCGCGTCGGGATGCCGGGCGGCCACCTGCGCGAACACGTCCAGGAAGAGCGTGTGCTGCTTGATGCCGGTCAGCCGGCCCACCGTGGTGACCACGGCCGCCCCGGCCGGCAAGCCGAGGGCGCGCCGCGCCTCCGCCCGCGCCGCATCGTCCACCGCCGCGAACGGCGAGAGGTCGAAGCCGAGCGGCACCACGCGATACTGATCGGGGCGGCCAATCCGGTAGCCGCCGGCCAGCTCGTCACGGATGGCCGGCGAGATGGCGATGATCCGGTCCGACACGCGCGCCAGCAGGCGCTCGAGCGTGATGAACACCCGCGTCATCAGCGGGCTGAAGTAGCCCTCGAGCACGTGCCCATGGTAGGTGTGCACCACGCGCGCGCGCGGCGCGCGGCCGCGCGTGAGGTTGTAGCCCGCCGCCGCGAGCCGGCCGAGCAGCCCCGCCTTGGCCATGTGCGTGTGGACGATGTGCGGCTGCCAGCGGGAGAGTTCGCGATAGAGGCGCCACAGCGTGCGCAGGTCGTCGACGGGCGACAGCGGGCGGCACAGCGTGGGCACGAACACCGCGTCGGCGCCGTCGGTCAGCAGGTAGCGCATGTCGCCTTCGCCCTCGCCGAGTCGGCCGTGAAAGAGGCGCGTGGCGTAGCCGTGCGCCTCGAGCGCCGTGGTGAGCCGCGCCGCCTGGATGGACGGCCCGCCGATGTTGAGGCGCGTGATGACGCGCGCCACGCGAACGGGCGCCGGTGTCTGGGAATCGCTGGGCATCGAGACGAGCCCATTCACTCTACCATTCGATGACTAGACGCAAGTTCTTCCTCTTTGCCGCCGCCGCCGCACTGCTCTCGGTGGTGGTCATGCTCGCCGGCCTGTTGGCGCTGGACCTCTACATTCACCATCGCGCCGAACGGTCGGCGGGCCTGAACCGCTGGGGCTACCGCGGGCCCGTGGTGGGGCGCAAGCAGCCGGGAGAGACGCGCGTGGCCGTCCTCGGCGGGAGCACCACGTTCGGGTATGGCGTCACCTGGGACGAGGCGATGCCGGCGCTGCTCGAACAGCGGCTGAATCAGCGATTTCCAGATCGTCTCTGGCGCGGGCTCAACCTCGGGTACAACAACGAGGGAGCTTTCGCCTTCCTCCCGAACCTCGAGGACTTCGCGCACCTCGACTACGACCTCGTCATCTTTTATGAGGGCTATAACGATCTGCCAGGTGACCAGGGCCCGAACTGGACGGTTGTCCGGCGCCAGTCACCGGTGTTCCGCTCCACCGGCTATTTCCCGATCCTGCCGCTCGCTCTTCGCGAGAAAGCGATGGCCTTGCGAACCGGAGGCAACCTGGACGCCGGCTACGCCCAGCAGCGAGGCGGCGAGAGCCAGACGGTGTTTCGTCCGAACCTCGCGGGGCGGACGTCAGCGGGGATTCTCGAGGCGGCCTCGGCCATTTCGGAATCCTTCGCGCGTCAGTTCGAGCAGGTTGCCGCGTCTGAATCCTCGAGTCCCTCGGCGCCGGGAGCGCTGGGCTGCCCGGCACCGTGGAACAGTTACTGCGACGCACAGTATCGGGCGATCCGCTACCTCGCTGAACGCGGCACGCGCGTGCTGGTGGTGTCGCAGCCCCAACTGGTCGACCCGCAGGTGCGTGAACGGCACGACCACCAGCGTCAGGTGCTCGAAGGCATGGTGGCCCGGCACTTCGGGTCGAATCCTCGCGTGGCGTACGTCAGTGTCGCCAAAGTCGTGGACCTCTCTGACAGGGACGTGTCGTTCGACCAGATGCACCTGAGCGTGGATGGCAATCGCCTCATCGCCGAGGCGTTGGTCGAACCGGTGCGACGGCTGGCCATTCAACCATGACGCGCGCGTGGTGGGCGGCGCTGGCCGCGGTGGGCCTGCTGTGGCCGGCCCGCGTCATCGGCTCGCTCGATGGGATGCCGCTCGACAGTCCGGCCGAAGCCGTCGTGATCGGGTTGGTCGTCCCCGCGCTCTGGCTGTTGGACGGCCGGGCGTTCACCAGGCGTGGGGTGCGATTCGCGATTCTGGCGCTCGTGGGTTGGAAGCTCGTGATGGCCCTCGCGGTCGGCCAGCAAGGGTGGTGTGCCGCCGCCGTGGCGCCGGGACCTCTTGACGGCATCAACCAGGGCATTCCCATCATCGAACCCCACGGGGCCTTGAGGAGCTGGGACGTCCGGGCCGACTGGCGGCATCCGCAGCCCACATGCACCGCCATCGTCACGCGGGGCCTTCCGGAACGCCACGCCTTTCCGGCGTGGTTCCTCAACGTGACCGCGCCCTTTGCCGGGATGGACGAGGTCAGGATGAGCGTCCGTGGCTATGTGACAACCCGGTCGCCTGGGGACCTGGGGATTCAGACGGCCTTGGGTAATCGACTCGAGGGCGTGGTGGACGGCCAGGCGGTTGGGCCGGGCCCGGTGGCCCTGAACGCCGGTGTGCACCGCGTGGACCTCTCCATGACCCTGGTGGGCGACGACTGGCGATTCGAGCCGTTGCTGAACGGGCAGTCGCTGTTTACGCAAGCCCTGGTCACCACGGATCCGCCGGGCGCACTGGACCGTGCCGTGGCGCCTTGGGCCGGCTGGGTCACACCGCTGCTCGTCCTGTGGCTCGTCGGTGGGCTCATGTGGAGGGTGGTCACGAGCCTTCGGACCGACGTGGCGGTTTGGGTCTGGGTCCTGGCTGCGTCGGCGGTGGCCGTCGCGGTCGGCCTGCGGCCCGAGAGCCCTCTTGTGAGGGTCGGCGGCCTGATCGGCCTTGGCGCCGTCGTCCTCCCGGTCCGGGCGGCGCTCAGGGGCCTTCGCGGGGCGTTTCTGCTCGTGGGGATTCCGTGGCTTGCGTTCATCGCGGCGTGGTCACTGCCAAAGGTGGGGCACTTCACGCTCTATTCCTATGACGACTGGCTGACCTATCAAGTTGCCGCGCACCGCATCTACATGCAGGGGTATTGGCTCGAAGGCGGCAACGCCGTATTCGACTTTCAGCCCTTCTATCGATGGATGACGGGAGCGTTGCACCTGCTGTTTGGCGACTCCAGCGTGGGGGAGGTCTACTGGGACGCTGCGTGCCTCCTGATGGGGGCCCTGCTGGCGTTTCGGATCACCCGCTCCGCGGTCGGGTTCCGGTGGGGAGTGGCCGCGGCCGCCGGCACTCTGGGCACGCTGACCCTTGCGACGCCCTGGTACTTCCTCGGCCGGGGGCTGTCGGAGATCGCGGCAGCGGGGTGGGCCTTTCTTGCGATCAATGCGCTCATGCGCAGCCGGCGCGGGCGGCTGGCCTGGGCCGGCGCCGCGGCCCTGATGGCGTCGCTGATGTTCTACACGCGGCTCAACCATCTCTTGTTTGCGGCGTTCCTGCCCGCAGTCCTGTTGCCGCTTCGCACGTCGTTCCGCTGGGACGGCATGGCCCGGGCCGCGGCGCGGCTGCCTCGGAGGGTGGCGGCGGTGTTTGTGGGTGGCTTCGGGCTGGCGGTAATCCTGTTCATGACGAGGACCTGGTACTACACCGGCG
>CAYJPQ010000081.1:0-10281 GCA_964372085.1 uncultured Bifidobacteriaceae bacterium
CCCCCCCCCCCCCCCCCCCCCCCCCCCCCCCCCCCCCCCCCCCCCCCGCCCCGCCGCCCCCCCCCCCCCGGGGCGGGCCCGTCGGTCGAAATCTGTGTCATCTGTGTCATCTGTGGATAACCCTGTTAGTCGGCCACCGGCCTGCCGGTGGCCTTCAGGTAGAGGCGCAGCAGCCCCGCCCAGCGCGGGTGGTGCTTTCGGTAGTAGGCCAACTGGCTCTTGCGGCGCAGGCCCTCGGTGGCCGGGTTCGTGGCGGCCGACCGGCCCCGATGATGCAGGATTTCCGCCTGTGCGACATAGAGCACCTTGCGGCCGCGCTTTTGCATGGCCATGCACAGGTCCACGTCCTCGGTGTACATGAAGTACCGCTCGTCGAACAGGCCCACGGCCTCGAGGTCGGCGCGCCGGATGGCCAGGCACGCGCCGCTGACCCATGTCACCTCGCGGGCCTGGCGGCTGAGGCGGTCGACGTGGCGCACCACGCGCCGCACCTTGCGGTAGTACAGCGACGACAGCACCTTCTGCCGCAACTCGCCCCACGGGCTGATGGATGGCCCCCACGACAACTCCGGGAACCCCCGCTCGTTCAGCAGGCGCGGGCCCGCGATGGCCGCATCGGGCTGGGCCGCCAGGCCCCGCACCAGCGTCTGCAGGCCGCCCGGCGGCACCTCGGTGTCGGGGTTGAGCGTCACCACGTAGTCGCTGCGCGTCGCGCGAATGCCGATGTTGTTGGCGCGCGAGAACCCGACATTGCCGCCCGACTCGATCACCGTCACGCCGGGAAAGCGCTCGCGCACGAGTGCCGCCGTGTCGTCGGCCGACCGGTTGTCGACCACGGTGATGGTGGTGTCGAACGGCTCGGTGTGGCCCACGAGCGACGCCAGGCACGCGCCGATGTCGTGGCTGGAGTTGTAGGTGACAATCACCACCGCCACCGATGGTCGCTTATCGGCCAAGGGCCGCCTCCTCGATGACCGCCAGCGTGGCGGCCGCGGTGCGCGCCCACTCGTACTGGTGGATCACCCGGGCGCCGTGCCGGAGGATATCCTGTCGCGCGCCGTCGCGCGTGAGGCAATCGACGACGATGGCCGACAACTCGGCCTGGCCGGCCGAGGCCGGGACGTAGCGCGCCGCCGGGCCGCACACCTCGCGGGCGATGGGCGTGTCGAGCACGATGGGCGGGACGCCCGCCGCCAGCGCCTCCAGCGGCGTGAGGCCGAAGCCCTCGTATTCCGACAGGAACACGAACACGGCCGCGCGCGCGTAGAGATCGCGCAGCGTGGCGTCGTCCACATACGACCGGACGCGCACGGCGCCCGCGTGGCGCAGGCGCGACACGAGCGCGTCGAGGTCGATGCGCGGGCGGGCCGTGCGGTTCTCCCCGACGATGTCGAGGCTCGCGCCCGGCACGGCGTCGGCCACCGCGTCGAAACACGCGATCAGGCGGTCCACGCGCCGCCGCTCGAACACCGACCCCACAAACAACACGCGCGGCTCGCGACCGGCCGTGTCCGGCGTCGGCCCGACATCCGGTACCCGCATGCCCAGAGGGATCACCCGCACCCGCGAGGCCGGCAGGCGAAGGTGCGTCGCGATTTCCGACTGCGAGAAGGCGGAGTCGGTGATGACCACGCGCGCGCGGCGCGCGGCCCAGCCCGTGACGAGCCTCCGCCGCATCCCTTCGCGCCACGAGAACCACTCCGGGTGCGCGAGGAACGACACGTCGTGAACGGTCAGCGCGATCGGGATCCGGGCCGTGAGGGGCGCCGTGTAGCCGGGTGCGAACAACACGTCCGGCGCATCATGCGCGAGCGCCCGCGGCAGCGCCCGCTGTTCCCACGCCGTGCCGCCCGCGCCCTCGACGAGTCGAATGCGGGATTCCCAACCCGGCGGCGCCGCGGGCGAACGATGGGCGTAGAGCGTCCACTCGTGGCGCCGGGCCTCGGGCAGCGAGGTCCACTCGGTGAGCAGCTCGGCCAGGTACCGTCCCACCCCGGTGGGGCGGTGGCCGAGCTCCCGCGCGTCAACCGCGATGCGCATGCGCCTCCAGGGCGGCGGCATAGGCGCCGCGCGCGGCGTCGGCGCAGGCCGCCCAACTGAAGCGCGCCGCCTGCGCCAGCCCGGCGCGGGCCGCCTCGTCGGCCACGTGCGGATCGAGCAAGGCCTGCATGCGCGCGCAGAGGCCGGCCGCATCGTCGGGATGCACCGGGTCGGCGGCGGGGCCGGCCACCTCGGGCAGCGAGCCTCGCGACGACACCACCACGGGGACGCCGCACGCCATGGCCTCCAGCACCGGCAAGCCAAACCCTTCCTCGTACGAGGGCAGCACCAGCATGCAGGCCTCGCCATACAGCGCGACGCGGCGCGCCTGGGTGACGTAGCCCGTCACCTCCACGTGGCCGGCCAACGGCGCCTGCCGGGCCCGCTCTTCCCATCGCGCCGAGGCCGGGGTGCTGTGTCCGGCCAGGACGAGCGGCGGGGCATCGGGCACGCGCGCGCGCAGTTGCGCGTAAGCCTCCAGCAGCGTGCCCACGTTCTTGCGCGGGCCGAGGGTGCCCATGAACAGGATGTGGCGGCCCCGGCCCGAGGTCCGCTGCGCGGCCACGCCCGGCGCCCAGGCCGGCGCGCCCGGGGGGCACACGTGGATGCGGGCGGATGGGAGGCCCAACTCGCGGGTCACCTCGCCCTTGGCGTAGTGCGACGACACCACCACGGCGTGGGCGCGGGCCGCGTGCGCGCGCGCGAGCCGCGGAAAGTCGCGGCGCATCTCGGCCTCGGCCTGCTCCGGATGCCGGAGGAAGTCGAGATCGTGGATGGTCACCACCTGTGCGGCACGGGCGGATGGGATGAGCATGGGGCTCTGGCTGTGCGTCACGTCGACGGCCCCGGCCAGCCACTCCACCGGCGGCCACTCGGCGCGGTTCCACAGCCAGGTGAGGGCGCGCACCGGAATGCGGCGGTCGACGATGCGCGCACCAGGCATCTCGGCCGCCAGGCCTGGCCCCGGCCGGTCCTTCCACGAGCTGCTGAAGAGGGCAATCTCGGCAGGAAGACCCGAACCGGTGGGAGCGCACAAGGCCTTGGCCAGCTCGTGCACGAACTCGCCGACGCCGGTCCGCTCGCGGAGCGCCGGGCGGTAGTCGACCAGAATCCGCACGGCCAAGAGAGTACCACAGATGCCAGCAAGTCCTTGTGGTTCAGTATGTTGACCTGCTAAAGCCGCGGATGATACCCTTCTAGAATTTCGGGGTATCAGGTACGTACCCGTTCGAATGGGGAAGGGCCGGAACGGATGAAGATCGCGGTGGTCGGAACGGGATACGTCGGGCTGGTGGCGGGCGCCGGCTTTGCCGAGTCGGGCAACGACGTGATTTGTGTCGACAAGGACGCGGCAAAGGTGCGGATGCTGCGTCGCGGCAAGATCCCCATCTACGAGCCCGGCCTGGAAGAGCTGGTCCGCCGCAACAAGTCCGAGGGGCGCCTCGTGTTCACGACCGAGCTGCCCAAGGCGGTGCGGGCGGCGCAGGTGATCTTCATCGCCGTCGGCACGCCGCAGGGTGAGGACGGGTCGGCCGACCTGCGGCACGTGCTGGAGGTGGCGCGCGGCGTGGCGCAGGCCATGAACGGCTACAAGGTGATCGTGAACAAGAGCACCGTGCCGGTGGGCACCGCCGAGAAAGTGCGCCAGGTGGTGCGGCGCGAGACGACGCACCCGTTCAGCGTGGTGAGCAACCCCGAGTTCCTCAAGCAGGGCGCGGCGGTTGACGACTTCATGAAGCCCGACCGCGTGGTGATTGGCGCCGAAGACCCGCGCGGGGCCGAGTTGATGGTGGCGCTGCACAAGCCGTTCACGCGCACGGGGGCGCCCATCATGGTGATGGACTGCGCCAGCGCCGAGCTGTCGAAGTACGCGGCCAACGCGCTGCTGGCCACCAAGATCTCGTTCATGAACGAGGTGGCCAACCTCTGCGACGTCTTCGGCGCCGACGTCGATCGCGTGCGGCAGGCGGTGGGAGCGGATCGGCGCATCGGCTCGTCGTTCCTGTTTCCCGGCGTGGGCTACGGCGGCAGTTGCTTCCCGAAGGACGTGAAGGCGCTCGTGCGGTTTGCCGGCGACAAGAAATACGACTTCAAGATCCTCAAGGCCGTGGAGGCCGTCAACGAGATCCAGAAGCGCGTGCTCGTGAAGAAGATCGAGGCGCACTACGGGTCGCTGAAGGGCAAGACGCTGGCCGTGTGGGGCCTGGCCTTCAAGCCGAAGACCGACGACATGCGCGAGGCCCCGGCCATTCCGATCATCGAGATGCTGCTGGCCAAGGGCGCCCGGGTGCAGGCGTACGACCCCGAGGCCATGAAGGTGGCCAAGGGCATCTTCGGATCGAAGGTGACCTTCGCGGCGCGCAACTACGAGGCGCTGAAGGGGGCCGACGGCCTGGCCGTGATCACCGAGTGGCAGGAGTTCCGCGAGCCCGACTTCGCCCGCATGCGCAAGCTGCTGCGGTCGCCCGTGGTGTTCGACGGCCGCAACATCTACCAGCCCGACCAGATGAAGGCCCAGGGCTTCACGTACTACTCCATCGGACGGTAGCGTGGCACGCGTAGCCGTCACCGGCGGCGCGGGGTACATCGGCAGCCACGCGGTTCGCGCGCTGGTGGACGCCGGGCACGCCGTGGTGGTGATCGACAACCTGTCGGCCGGCCACGCGCAGGCGGTGCCCGCCGGCGTGGGCCTGGTGCGCGCCGACGTGCGCGATCGGTCCGCCGTGCGCCAGGCGCTCGTCGACCACGACGCCGACGCGGTGATGCACTTCGCGGCGTGGCTCGCGGTGGGCGAGTCGGTGGAGAAGCCGCTGGAGTACTACGCCAACAACGTGGGCGGCACCCTGGCGGTGCTCGAGGCCATGCGCGATGCCGGCGTCCGCCGGTTCGTGTTCTCGTCCACGTGCGCGGTGTACGGCGAGCCCTCCGCGGTGCCCATCGTCGAGACGGAGCAGACCCGGCCCATCAACACCTACGGTGAGACCAAGCTGGCCGCCGAGCGCGCGTTGCCCCACCTGGCGCGCGCATTTGGCCTGCGCTGGATGGCGCTGCGGTATTTCAACGCCGCCGGGGCGCATCCCGACGGCACCATCGGCGAGGACCACGACCCCGAGATTCACGTGATTCCGCTGGCGATTCGGGCCGCCACGGGCGGCGCCCCGCTGCGGGTGTTCGGCGAGGACTATCCCACCCCGGACGGCACCTGCCTGCGCGACTATATTCACGTGTGCGACCTGGCCGAGGCCCACGTGCGCGCGCTCGCCGCGATCGAGCGCGAGGCGCCGTCCACCGCGTATAACATCGGCACGGGCACGCCGCATTCGGTGCGCGCGGTGATCGACACCGTGAGCCAGGTGGTGGGCCGGCCGGTGGCCTGGACGTCCGCGGCCCGGCGGCCCGGCGACCCCGCCGTGCTGTATGCGGCCAGCGACCGCGCACGGCGCGAGCTGGGCTGGGCGCCGCGGTTTGCGGATCTCGAGGCGATTGTCCGGCACGCGTGGCAGTGGCATGCGGGCCACCCCGGGGGATACACGGAGACGGCTAGCCCGCGCCGATGAACGCCTTCCTGCGCCTCCTTCGCTACGCGGCCCCGCACCGCACCGTCATCGCCGGCGCGCTTGCGGCCATGGTGCTGTACGGCGCCGCGTCGGCGGCGCTGGCGTGGCTCATCAAGCTCATCATCGACGACGTGCTGCCGTACCAGCGGCAGCTCGGGTTCGTCACCGGCGCCATCCTTGGCGCGTACTTCGCGAAGGGTGTCGGGTCGTACTTCTCCAGTTACCTGATGGAGGGGCTGGGCCACCGCGTGGTGATGGAGGTGCGCAACGAGCTGTTCCGGCACCTGCTCGACCAGTCGGCGGCGTTCTTCGCGCGGCGCACGTCGGGCCAGCTCCTGTCGCGCATCAACAACGACGTGGGGCAGGTGCAGCGCGCGGTGTCCGAGACGGTGGGCGACCTGGCGCGCGAGTCGCTGACGCTCGTCGGCACGGCGTCGCTGCTGTTCTACTACGACGCCAAGCTCGCGCTGGTGTGCATGACGGCCGCGCCCGTGGTGGTGTATCCGCTGGTGCGGCTGGGCAAGCGCGTCCGCACCGTCACGCGGTGGAGCCAGGAGGCGCAGGAGCACATGTCGCACGTGGCCGGCGAGGCGTTCACCGGCCACCGCATCGTGAAGGCGTTTGGCGCCGAGGCGCGCGAGGCTGCCAAGTTCGAGCGCGCGTCGGGAAGGCTGTTCCGCACCAACCTCAAGGTGACGCGCGTGCTCGCGCTGCTGCCGCCGCTGATGGAGTTCCTGGGCGGCGCCGCCATCGCCGGCGCCCTGTGGTACGGCAGCCGCGAGATCGCCCAGGGCCGGCTCACGGCGGGAGAGTTCACCTCGTTCGTGGCGGCGCTGCTGCTGATGTACGGCCCCATCAAGAAGCTGTCGCGCGTGAACGCCAACCTGCAGCAGGCGGTGGCCGCCTCCGAGCGCATCTTCGAGCTGCTCGACACGCACACCGAGGTGACCGAGCGGCCTGGCGCGGCCGCGCTGCCGCCGTTTGCCGATCGCATCGAGTTTGCCGGCGTCACCTTCGGGTACGAGGACGGGCACGGGCGCAGCACGCTGCGCGGCGTGTCGTTCACGGTGCGCGCCGGGCAGATGATCGCGATCGTGGGCCGCAGCGGCGCGGGCAAGACCACCCTCGTCAACCTGCTGCCGCGGTTCTACGACGTCACGAAGGGCGCCATCCTGGTCGACGGCCACGACGTGCGCGACGTGACGCTCGCGTCGCTGCGCGCCCAGATCGGCATGGTCACGCAGGAGACCGTGCTCTTCGACGACACCATTGCCGCCAACATCGCGTTTGGCGTCCCCGGCGCGTCGATGGAGGCCATCGAGGCGGCCGCGCGCGCGGCCAACGCGCACGACTTCATCGCCCAGCAGCCCGACGGCTACCAGACCTGCATCGGCGAGCGCGGCCAGCGCCTGTCGGGCGGCCAGCGGCAGCGCCTGGCCATCGCCCGCGCGCTGCTCAAGGACTCGCCGCTGCTCATCCTGGACGAGGCCACCTCCGCGCTCGA
This sequence comes from uncultured Bifidobacteriaceae bacterium, assembly GCA_964372085.1. Taxonomy (GTDB): domain Bacteria; phylum Acidobacteriota; class Vicinamibacteria; order Vicinamibacterales; family UBA2999; genus 12-FULL-67-14b. Next base: position 7,102 of record CAYJPQ010000081.1, read on the forward strand.
TTCCGAGTCGGAGCGGCTCGTGCAGGACGCCCTGGCCACGCTGATGCGCAATCGCACGTCGTTCGTGATCGCGCACCGCCTGTCCACCGTGCAGCGGGCCGACGCCATCCTCGTGCTCGAGCGGGGCCGCCTCGTCGAGGTGGGCCGGCACGATGAGTTGGTGGCCCGTCCCCACGGCGCCTACGCGCGGCTGCACCAGATGCAGCTGCTCGAGGCGCGTCCCGATCCGGGCGAGCCCGGCGCCCCCGATCGATCCCCGAAAGCCGAGAGCGCCCCATGATCAAGAGCATGACCGGGTTTGCGTCCGTGTCGCACGACGACGAACGGGGCGCCATCGGCGTCACCGTCCGGGCGGTGAACCACCGGTTCCTCGACCTGCAGCTGCGGCTGCCCCCCGCCGTGGCCGAAGTCGAGGCCCGGCTGAGGGCCATCGTGCAGAAGCGGCTGGCGCGCGGGCGCGTGGAGGTGACCGTGTCGCTGCAGCTCCGGCAGGCCGCGGCGCCGCAGGTGGAGCTCAACGAGGAGTTCGCGCGCGCGCTGGCCGCCGCCGTGGACCGGGCCCGCGCCGACGGACTGGTGGAGGGGCGCCTCACGCCGGGCGACCTGCTGCGGCTGCCGCAGGCGTTGAGCATCCGCGAGCGCCCGGCCGAGCAGGCGGGCATCGCCGAGGCGCTGGCCGCACCGATCGAGGCCGCGCTCGAGGGCGCGCTCGGCCAGCTCGAGACGATGCGGGTGCGCGAGGGCGCGCACCTGCGCGCCGACTTCGACGGCCGCACGGCGCTGCTGGCCGACCTGATTGGGCGCATCGCCGCGGCGGCCGAAGCCGGCCGCGTGCAACTCGAGGCGCGCCTGCTCGAGCGGGCGCGCGAGGTGGCGGGGGCCATGCCCATCGACCAGGCCGCGCTGGCCCAGGAGGTGGTGCGCGTGGCGCAGCGGTCCGACATCACCGAAGAAGTGACCCGCTTCCATGGCCACCTGGCGCATTGGGACGCCCTCGCCGACAGCGACGAGCCCTGCGGCCGCAAGCTCGACTTCCTCCTGCAGGAGATGAACCGCGAGATCAACACCATTGGCTCCAAGGCCGACGGCCTGCAGGTGTCGGAGGTGGTCATCCAGGCCAAGGCCGAACTCGAGCGGATGCGCGAGCAGGTCCAGAATGTCGAATAGGGGCCGCAGATGACGCCGATGACGCAGAACCGAGGGCTGCTGTTCATCATTTCCGCCGCGTCGGGCACCGGCAAGACGACGCTGGCGGAGCGGCTGGTGCAGATCCTGCCCAACCTGCGCCTGTCGCGGTCGTACACCTCGCGGGCGGCGCGCGCGAACGAGCGCGACGGGGTCGACTATAATTTCGTCAGCCGGCCCGCGTTCGAGGCGATGATCGCGCGCGGCGAGTTCCTCGAGTGGGCCGACGTGTTCGGGAACCTGTACGGCACGTCGCGCCTCGATGCCGAGGCGCTGCAGGCCTCGGGCCAGGACGTGGTGCTGGTGATCGACGTGCAGGGCGCGCGCCAGGTGAAGGCGTGCGGCGTCGACCACACGTCGATTTTCGTGCTGCCGCCGTCGTTCGAGATTCTCGAGCGCCGGCTGCGCGGGCGGAGCGCCGACACCGAACCGGTGATGCAGCGCCGCCTGGCCGCCGCGCGGGCCGAGGTGGGCGGCTACGTGGACTACGACTACGTCGTCATCAACGACCAGTTGGAGCCCACGGTGGTGCGCATGCAGGAGATCATCGCGGCCGAGCGGTCGCGCACCCACCGCATGCGGGGGATTGCCGAGCAGATCATCCGGAGCTTCAGGGACTGACCCATGGCGCGCATCGCACTCGGCATCACCGGCGGCATCGGCGCCTACAAGGCGGTGGAGGTGGCGCGCGGCCTGCAGAAGCAGGGCCACGACGTCGTTGCCATCATGACGCGATCGGCCCGCCGCTTCGTGGGCCCGCTCACCTTCGAGGCGATCACCCGGCACGAGGTCGTCACCGATCAGTGGAAGCCCGGCGCCAACGCCGACATCGAGCACATCGCGCTGGCCACCGGCATCGACCTGCTGCTGGTGGCGCCCGCCACCGCCAACACGGTGGGGAAGTTCGCCAACGGCCTGGCCGACGACTTCCTCTCCTCGCTCTACCTCGCCACGACGGCGCCCGTGCTGCTGGCGCCGGCGATGAACACGCACATGTTCGAGCACCCCGCCGTGGCGCGAAACCTCGAGACGCTGATGGCACGCGGCGTGCACATCGTGGACCCGGGATCGGGCTACCTGGCGTGCGGCTGGATTGGCAAGGGCCGGCTGGCCGAGCCCGACGAGATCGTGGCGGCTGCCGAGCAGGTGCTGCGCCCGCGCGGCGCGTCGCTGGCGGGACGCCGTGTACTGGTGACGGCGGGACCCACCTTCGAGGACATCGACCCGGTTCGCTTCGTCGGCAACCGGTCCAGCGGCAAGATGGGCTACGCCGTGGCGGCCGAGGCGATCGGCCGCGGCGCCGGCGTCACGCTGGTGAGCGGCCCCACGAGCCTCGCGCCGCCGCTGGGCGCCGAGGTGGTGCGCGTGCGAAGCGCCGCGGAGATGCACGCGGCGGTGATGGCGCGGGCGCCCGACCACGACGTCGTGATCATGGCGGCAGCCGTGGCCGACTACGCGCCGGCCGAGGCCGCCATGGAGAAGTTGAAGAAGGGCGAGGGCCCGCTCACCCTCACGCTGACGCGCACGAAGGACATCCTCGCCGACCTGGGCCGCCTGGCCTCGCGGCGGGAGGGCCGCCCGGTGCTGGTGGGCTTTGCCGCGGAGACCACCGACGTGGTGGGCTACGCCACCGCCAAGCTGCGGCAGAAGGCGGTGGACCTGATCGTGGCCAACGACGTGTCGCGGGCCGATGCGGGGTTCGAGGCGGACACCAACGAGGTGACCCTGGTCTCGGCCGGCGGGGCCGAGGCCGTGCCGCTGCAGGGCAAGGCGGAGGTGGCCGCGTGCATCCTCGACCGCGTGGAACCCCTGCTCGCCGGCGCCCCGGTGGCGCCGAAGACGTAGCCATGTCGCGCGAGCTGGCCGACCACCTGCGGTTCTACGCCGACCTCGGCGTGACCGGCGTCAGCCGCGACCCGTCGTGGGGCGGGCGCGCCGCCGCCCCGCCCCGGGGGCCGTCAGGCGCACCCAAAGACACGGCGCCCCGTCCGCGCC
>CAYJPQ010000081.1:10291-14883 GCA_964372085.1 uncultured Bifidobacteriaceae bacterium
CCCCTGGCGCGCGCGGGGCCCCCCCCCCGCCGGTGCTCCCCCCCCCGCGGGGTGCCGGGCGGCCCCGGCGACCCGGGGGGGCGCGCGCGCGCCGCCGACGCGAACCTGGCGCCTTCAGGCCCTCCCTTCGACTCGGCGCAGAGTCCGAGCCTCGCTCAGGGCGGGCAAGACCTCTCCCTCGAGTCGATCAAAACCGACATCGGGCCGGCCTGCACGCGCTGCAAGCTCCACGCGCTGGGGCGCACGCAGATCGTGTTTGGCGTGGGCCACCCCAAGGCCCGCCTGATGTTCGTGGGCGAGGCGCCGGGCGAGGAAGAAGACAAGCGGGGGGAGCCCTTCGTGGGACGCGCGGGACAGTTGCTCACCAAGATTGTCGAGGCCATCGGCCTGTCGCGCGAGCAGGTCTACATCGCCAACGTGATCAAGTGCCGCCCGCCCGGCAACCGCAACCCCGAACCCGACGAAGTGGCCATCTGCGAGCCGTTCCTGTTCCGCCAGATCGACACCATCCGGCCGCAGGTGATCGTGCCGCTGGGCAAGTTCGCCGCGCAGTGCCTGCTGAAGACCGCCGACCCCATCACGCGGCTGCGCGGGCAGGTGTTCAACTACCGCGGCACCACGCTGATTCCCACCTTCCACCCGGCGTACCTCCTGCGCAACCCCTCGGCCAAGCGCGAGGTGTGGGACGACATGAAGAAGGTCCGCGCGCTGCTGCAAGGCGGCGCCTAGGGCGGCCCGGTGGAGACGCGCCTCGTGTCGGTGGCGGTGCCCGTGCCCGCCCTCGGCCTGCTGACATACCGGGTGCCGCCCGGCCAGGGCCTGCCGCCCTCCGGCGCGCGCGTGGTGGTGCCGCTCGGCAACCGCACGCTCACCGGCGTGGTGATGGGGCCCGCGCCCGCGCCCGACGCCGCCTTTGCCATCAAGGACATCGGCCAGGTGCTCGACGCGGCGGCGTTCGTGCCGCCCGACGTGGTGGCGCTCACCGGGTGGGTGGCGCAGTATTACCTCGCCGGTCCCGGAGCGGCGCTGGCCTCGGCGTTGCCGCCGCACGCGCTGGCCGGTCGCGTGGACCGCTTCAAGACCGTGCGCGTGGCGGCGCTCACGGCCGCGGGGCTCGATATGGCCGAGCGCCTTCGCGCCAGCCCGCGGTGCGCCGAGCCGAACGACGGCGGCCGCCCGCGCCTGGGCGCGCGCCAGCAGGAGGCCCTGCAGCTACTGGCTGGCGCGCCCGAGGGCATGTCCGCCCCCGGCCTGGCCGAGCGTGGCGTGCCTGCGTCCACCCTCGCGCGGCTGAAGGCGCTGGGCCTGGTGGCCGTGCGCGACGAGCAGGTCGACCGCGATCCGTTCACCAGCGGGCCCTCGATGACCCGTGAGGACACCTCGGCGCGGGCCCTCACCGGCGAGCAACAGGCCGCCGTGGATCGCCTCGTGCCGCTGGCCGCCACGGGCGCATTCCACGTGGCCCTGCTGCACGGCGTGACGGGCAGCGGCAAGACGGAGGTGTACCTCCGCATCGCCGATGCCGTGCGGACATCGGGCCGCGGCGTGCTGGTGCTGGTCCCCGAGATCGCGCTCACGCCGCAACTGGCCGCGATCTTCCGCGCGCGGTTCGGCACCGCCGTGGCCATCCAGCACAGCGGCCTGTCGGAGGGGGAGCGGCACGACCAGTGGCACCGCATCCGGCGGGGCGACGTGGACGTGGTGATCGGGACGCGCTCGGCCGTGTTCGCGCCGCTCTCGCGTCCCGGCGTCATCATCGTGGACGAGGAGCACGACACCTCGTACAAGCAGGACGAGACGCCGCGGTATCACGGCCGCGACGTGGCCATCATGCGCGGCAAGTTTGCCGGCGCGCTGGTCGTGATCGGATCGGCCACGCCCACGCTGGAGTCGTACGCCAACGCGCTGGCGGGGCGCTACACGCTGGTCACACTCGGGCAGCGCGTGCTCAACCGGCCGATGGCGAGCGTGCGCGTGGTGAACATGCGCGACGAGATCGCGGCCGAGGGCCCCGAGGTGGTGCTGAGCCGCGACCTGAAGGCGGCCCTGGCCGAGCGCCTGGCCCAGCACGACCAGTCGCTCATCCTGCTCAACCGCCGCGGCTATGCGACGGCCGTGTTCTGCCGCCAGTGCGGCGACAGCCTCGAGTGCCCGAACTGCAGCATCTCGCTCACCGTGCACACGCGTGGCCGCGACTATCTAGCCAGGTGCCACTACTGCAACTACGCGCAGGCGGTGCCCAGGGCGTGCCCGTCGTGCGCGGCGCCGTACATGGAGCGCGTGGGCTTCGGCACCGAGCGTGTGGAAACCGAGGTGCGCGCGGCGTTTCCCGGGGCGCGCGTGGCGCGCGTCGATCGCGACACCGTCCGCCGGCGCGGCAGCCTGGTGGAGGTGCTGAACCAGGTGGCCCGGCGCGAGCTCGACATCGTGATCGGCACCCAGATGATCGCCAAGGGCCACGACTTCCCCGAGGTCACGCTGGTCGGCGTTATCTCGGCCGACGTCGGCCTGGGCCTGGCCGACTTCCGGGCCGCCGAGCGCACGTTCCAGTTGCTGACCCAGGTGGCCGGGCGCGCGGGGCGCGGCGAGCGCGCCGGCGAGGCCATCATCCAGTCGCTCGTGCCGCAGCACTACAGCATCCAGTTGGCATGCGCGCAGGACTACCGCGCGTTCTACGAGAAGGAAGTGGCGTTCCGCCGCGCCATGCGCTACCCGCCGCAGGTGGCGATGGTCAACGTCGTCGTGCGCGGCAAGACGTTCGGCGAGGCCATGGACGGGGCCCGGGGCCTGGTGGCCGCCATCCCCGCGGGACGCGGCTTCGTGGTGCTGGGGCCCGCGCCCGCGCCCATCCCGCGGCTGCGCGGCGAGCACCGCGCGCAGTTCTTCCTCAAGGGCACGAGCCGCGCGGCGATGCGCGAGGCGCTGCAGGCCGCGCTCGCGCGCCAGCCCGACCTGGCGCGACGCGCGTCGGTCGACGTCGATCCGCTGGCGATGCTGTAGGCGGCGCTTCGCGCCGTGGGCGGTGCTGCGCACTGTGGGCGAGGCTTCGCCTCGTGGGCGGTGCTGCGCGCCGTGGGCGAGGCTGCGCCTCGTGGGCACTTCGTGTGGGAGCCGGCCCGTTTCCCACGGGCGAAGCCCGCCCACGCGAAGCGCCCACCGAAGGCCCACGCGAAGCGCCGACCGAAAGCCCGCCCACGCGAAGCGCCCACCGAAGGCCCCACGCGGCCGAGCCGCGCCTACGGCCCGATGAACTGCTCGATGGGCGCTGGGGTGAAGCAGCCAATCAGCATCAGCAGGGCCACGCCCGCGAGAACGAGCCGCCTGCGATCCAGCGGCACCTGCTCATCGAGCGTGCTTGGATGGTGCGGGCCCAGCACGCCGATCATGATGATGAGCAGGATGGTCCACGCCGCCCAGCTCAGCGACACGTAGGTGAGGCCGATGGCCGCCAGCACCATCGCGTAGGTGACCCAGGTGGAGCGCCGCCCGAGCACCGCATAGCTGATGTGCCCGCCATCGAGCTGGCTGATGGGGAAGAGGTTGAGCGCGGTGGCGAGCAGCCCGAACCAGGCGGCAAACGCCATCGGGTGCATGCTGATGGTGTAGCCGCTCGGCACCGCGCCCCAGATGGTCCACGCCGCAAACTGGAAAATCAACGGCTCGCCCAGTTCCATCAGTCCTGACGGGTCCGCGGGCAGTTCCACGATACGAGACAGCCACAAGCCCACGAACAGGGCCGGCACCGCCACGACGAAGCCGGCGATGGGGCCCGCGATGCCGATGTCGAAGAGCGCCGTCTTGCCGGGAATGCGCGAGCGGATGCGGATGAACGCGCCGAGCGTGCCCGTGAGCGTGAACGGCGCCGGCAGGAAGAAGGGCGGCGACACGTCCACCCCATAGTGGAGCGCCGCCACGTAGTGGCCCATCTCGTGGCAGCCCAGGATGGCCAGCACCGTGATGCTGTACCACAGGCCGTTCAGGTAGAACGATGGGCGCGAGAACAACTCGTCCGCCCAGGCCTGCGCCTCGGCAGGACTCATGGACAGCAGGGCGTTGAAGTCCACCGAGAAGCTGGCGTAACTACTGGCGCCAAGCAACGTGGTTGAGCCGAGCGTCAGCAGGAAGAGGAGGACGTGCAGCCACCACCGCTCGCGCCGGGGCGGCGGCTCCACGATTGCTGGAATGTAGTCTTCGTACGGCTCGCTCAACCGATGTTCTGCAGCTCTTTGCCGGGCTTGAAGCGGATGGTGCGGCCGGGCGGGATGCGCACTTCCTTGCCGGTGCGGGGATTGCGGCCAATCCCACGCTTTCGGGGCTTTACCTGAAAAACGCCAAAGCCTCTCAGCTCAATGCGTTCGCCCCGCTGCATCGAGTGGCGCATCGCCTCGAAGACGGCGTCCACCGCCAGCTCAGCCTTCACTTTGGTGACGTCGGCCACCCGAGAGACCTCGTTTACGATGTCGACCTTGATCATGCCTCGTTGGTCGTCCCCTCGATCAGTGTAACTAGTTTAATTCAGGGCACTTACACTGTCAATCCCGTAAGTGCTTTGTCCAGATGTATTTATCGGCCGATTCCGCGCGACTCCTTAG
>CAYJPQ010000082.1:0-8308 GCA_964372085.1 uncultured Bifidobacteriaceae bacterium
TGGGTGATGTCGATCATCGGCGCCATCGTGCTCATCGCCCTCCTGAAGGCACTCGGCATCTTCAAGTAGGCTCAGGGCCGGCTGACGGCCACCGCCGCCTTCACGGCCTCGGCCAGCTGCTTCGCGGGGCCACTGCCGAAGTAGTGCAGGAACACATCCGTGCCCGTGAACGCCGCCCAGGTATTGAGCCCCATGCGCGCGTTGATGCGCGCCCCGTGCGCGCACAGGTCGATGTCGGGCCGGCCGATGGTGACCTTGTAGAAGAAATGGTCATGCATAATGTCTGGATGCCCACTCGTGCCGTTCTGTCCCTGACGGTGCTCCTGACCCCCACAATCGCGGCGGTGGACGTGTTGGGCAGCCTTGGCTACACCCATGCGGAGTTCGCTTGATCCCCGTCACGCTGGCCATCGGCGTGCTGGCGTCGTACCTGGGCGCCACCATCAGCTGGCGCCAGGCCGCCCTGTTCCTCGTGGGCGTGCTGGCCGGCGTGGTGCTCTACCACGCCGCCTTCGGCTTCACCTCGTCGTGGCGCGTGTTCATCTCCGATCGGCGCGGCGCGGGCCTGCGGGCCCAGATGCTGATGCTGGCGCTGACCTGCGCCGTCTTCTTCCCGCTTCTGGCCGGCGGCGCCTTGTTGGGGCAGCCCCTTCGCGGCTCGGTATCGCCCATCGGCCTGTCGGTGGTGGCCGGTGCGTTCATGTTCGGCCTGGGTATGCAACTGGGCGGAGGCTGCGCCTCGGGCACGCTCTTCGCGGTGGGCGGCGGCAATACCCGCATGCTGGTGACACTGGCCGCGTTTATTGCCGGGTCGGTCGTCGCCACCGCGCACGCGCAGTGGTGGACCGCCACGCCGGCCCTCGCGCCCACGTCGCTGGTGTCCGCCTTGGGACCCTGGTGGATGGGGCTCGGCGCGAGCCTGACGCTCCTTGCCGCCATCGCGTGGTTCACGCGCGCGGCCGAGACACGACGCCACGGCCGCCTGATGGACGACGACGCGCACACGGCGAGAATGGGGGGATGGCTGCGCGGCCCGTGGCCCCTCGTCGCCGGCGCGGTGGGCCTTGCGGCGGTCAACATCGCCACGCTGTTGCTGACCGGCCGTCCGTGGGGCATCACGGGCGCCTTCGCGCTGTGGGGCGCGAAGTTCTACGACGCCGTCGGCGGCGACGTGGCCACGTGGGCCTACTGGTCCACGCCGGCGCAGAGCGCGGCGCTCAAGGCCAGCGTGCTCAACGACGTCACCTCGGTGATGAACTTCGGCATCATGCTGGGCGCGTTGCTGGCCGCGGTGCTGGCGGGCCGCTTCGCGCCAACCTGGCGCGCGTCAGGCAGGTCGGTGGCCGCCGCCGTGATTGGCGGCCTGTTGCTCGGGTACGGATCGCGCATCGCCTACGGCTGCAACATCGGCGCCTACTTCAGCGGCATCTCGTCGGGCAGCCTCCACGGCTGGCTGTGGCTGGCCGCGGCGTTCGCCGGCAGCATCGCCGGCACGCGGCTCAGGCCGCTCTTCGACCTCCACGTGGAGAAGGCGCAGACAGCCTGCTGATCGGGCAATCGGGTGATCGCTTGAACGCGTGCGCGCTTGGTCGGCATCGACCGGCATACCTCTGGTTTTCCGTCGAGACCCATCGGAATTACAGCGGGTGGTATATTCGGAAGCTGGCAACGTCCCCGGGCCCGCACAGGGCCCACCTCAGGAGGCTTTAGATGCGTCGATTTGTGTTCCCCCTGGCGGCCCTGGCCGTGGCAGCCGCGTTCACCACCGCGCTCAGCGCGCAGAAGGTCACCCCGGGCAAGACGGGTGGCGGCGGCAGCCCCCACGAACTGGTCGAGTGGACCATTGACGGCGGCACGATCTCCATCGAGTACGGCCGTCCCTCGCTCAAGGGCCGCACGCCCGGCAAGGACGTGGACCCGATGGAAGGCGTCGAGTGGCGCACCGGCGCCGACGCCGCCACCACGCTCAAGACCGACAAGATGCTGATGTTCGGGTCGATCCACGTGAACCCCGGCACCTACACGATCTACACGATGCCGGTGAAGGGCACCTGGCAGCTCATCATCAACAAGAAGACCGGCCAGTGGGGCATCCCCTACCCGGGCAAGGCCGACGACGTGGGCCGCGCCGCGATGAAGATGTCCACCAACGCGAAGCCCGTGGAACAGCTCACCATCTCGATTGAGGACACGCCGGCCGGCGCCACGCTCCACATCGACTGGGGCACCACCCGCGCCAGCATGCCGTTCACGGTGGGATAACGGTTCAGAAGGGTTCAGAAGGGTTCAGAAAGGTTCAGAGGGGTTCAGCGCCCTTCAGAACCTTTCAGAACCTTTCAGAACCTCTCAGAACCTTTCAGAACCTCTCAGAACCTCTCAGAACCCTTCACCCCCCCCTTCCCGCTCCAACGGCCCCCTCTTGAACTATCCTGTCCCTTCCTGAGGAGGCCCCATGTTGCGACGATTTGTTCCGTTCGCTGTGCTCGCGTTGCTCGTCACGGCGGGCGTGGCGCAGTCGACCACCGTCATCCCGCCCACGTTCGATCAGCTCGTGTCGGGCGCGCAGTCGGTATTCGTCGCTGAGGTGATCGACGTCCGCGCCGTGTGGCGCGACAACCCTCAGGGGCGCAGCATCAAAACCCTCGTCACCTTCCGCGTCGAAGAGGTCTGGAAAGGCCAGGCGTCTCCCGTCACCCAACTCGAGTTCCTGGGCGGCACCATCGACGACGTCACCATGAAGGTGCACGGCGTCCCGTCGTTCCGGCCTGGGCAGCGTGACGTGCTGTTCGTGGAGAACGGGTCCATCCGCATGGTGAGCCCGCTCGTGGGCTTCATGCACGGCCGCATGCGCGTGGAGCGCGACCCCGGCACCGGCCTGGACCGCGTCCGCACCTACGACGGGCGGTCATTCAACAGCACCGCGGAGATTGGCGCCGCACGCGCGTCATCCACCGTGTTCCAGGCGCCCATGCGGTTGTCGGACCTCGAATCGGCCGTGCGCGCACGCGCCTCGGCGGGGAGGGCGCGATGAGCCGCGTTGCCCGTCTCGCCGCCTGCGCCGCCATCGTGGCGGCCGTCGTGCTGTCGTCCCCAACCCCCACGCGGGGCTACACGCTGATGTCGTCCAAGTGGGACAACGGCACGTTGACGATGCACCTGAAGATGGGCGGCGGCTCGGGCACGCTCATCGACGGCTCCACGAGCTGGAACCAGGTCATCACCAATGCACTGGCCACCTGGAACACCCACATCGATCTGGTGAAGTTCTCGGCCGTCAACGACTCGACCGCGACCAACGGCGACGGCAACAGCAACAACACCATCTTCTTCGACAGCACCAACTACGGCGAGGCCTTCGGCGAGAGCACGCTGGCGGTCTCCACGACGTGGTACATCGGATCGAGAAAGGTGGAGTCGGACGTCATCTTCAACACCAAGTTCTCCTGGAATTCGTATCGCGGCAACCAGCGCGGCGGCAGTTCGCCGGTCTACGACATCTTCCGCGTCGCGCTGCACGAGCTGGGCCATACGCTGGGCCTCGATCACCCCGACGAGAACGGGCAGAACGTCACGGCGTTGATGAACTCGCTCATCACCAACCTCGACGCGCTCGCCACCGACGACATCAACGGCGCCCGCGCGCTCTACGGCGCCGGCGTCACGTCGAACGTCAGTTTCCCGCCGCGCAACGAGACGGCCGACTTCATCACCCGGCTCGGCGCGCTCTACCGCGACGAGCTGCGGGCGGCGGGCGTCACCACCTATGTGGACGCCGAGGGCGCGGGCGTGTGGGTGCCTGAATACACGCGGTACCGCGTGGGCCAGTGCGGCCACTCGGACGCCAGGTCGCGCGTGTTCCTGCAGATCACCGACGGCGTCGCCTACGGTGTGTGCGCGCTCACGCCATCGGGTCCCATCCCGTTCCCGCCACGCAACGAGGGCCTGTTGTTCATGATCGACCTGGACGCGCTCTACCGCGACACCCTGAGGCGCACCGCCACCACCTCGTTCATCGACAACGAGGGCATCGTCGTGTGGGTGATGGAGTACCTGCGCTATCGGCTCAACGGCTGCAGCCACGAGGTGGCCACCGAGAAGGTGTTCATGCAGATTCGCGGCCTGGGGATCCAGCCAACCTGCTGATGCCCCTGTCATAGTCCTCGGGCGTATCGAAGTCCTGGTACGCCCCAGGATCGTCACTCTCCACGTCGAGAATCCGCGCGCGGTGGCGGGCGAACACGGCCTTCGCCCCCACCGCCGGATCCGCGGCGCGGAGGTCGGCAAACACCGCGCGGTCGAAAATCACCGGGTGCCCGTGACGCCAGCCGTGGACCGGACGCACGATGGGCGCGCGCGTCCGGCGCCACGCGGCCACCACCTCCCGCACCGTCTCCGCGCGCACGAGGGGCACGTCCACCAGCGCCACCATCACGGCTTCCAACTGGGGGTCGTCCACGGCCGCGAGGCCTGCCAGCAACGACGACAGCTGCCCCGCTTGCCACCCCGGGTGCTCCACCAGACGGGCGCGCCGTTCGCGCGGTGGCATCGCCTCTCTGACGGCCGCCACGTGGGCGCCGGCCACCACGGCGACGTCGGGCAAGCCGCCGGCCAGCAGGGTTCGGACCAACCTCGACAAGACGGTGTCGCCGGCCGGGCCCAGGGGCAGGCCGGCCTTGGGCCTCCCCATCCGGGAGGAGGCGCCCGCGGCCAGGACCACGGCGCGGATCATTGCTCGCCCCTGTAAACGCGATGGGGCGGCGTTTCGTATACTTGACTTCCCATTGTTGACCTGCCTACACTGGCCCGCCAGTTAAGCATCCCGCGTATCCCGCCGTGGCCACTCACTGTAACAGGCCTCATTTTTGATACCACCGGTATCGTGGGTGCGGCAGCCTGGGGGACGTTTCTTCCGGGCTTCGGTTCATCGGAGGACAGGTTATGCCGACCGGGACAATCGCACGGCTCCTTATCGACAAGGGCTTCGGCTTCATTCGGGACGAAGCCGGGCTCGAGCACTTCTTTCACCGCAGTTCGGTGCGGGGGGCGGTGTTCGAACTGCTCCGCGAAGGGCAGCGCGTCGAATTCGCCATCGAGGAGTCCCAGAAGGGGCCTCGCGCGGGAGACGTTCGACTGATAGAAGGGTAATCTTGTTTTTGACGTTGTGCTAGCTTCCCTCTCCGGCCCCGTTCACAGCGGGGCCGGTTGTTCATCTTGACCCGCCGTTTGTGGCGCCCGGCGCTCGCCGTCGCGCTTGTCCTCCTCCTCGCCGCCGCGTTCGGCCTCCCGCGCCTGGGCGCGTACCTCGTGCACGAAGATCCGCTGCAAAAGGCCGACGTCATCTACGTGCTGGGCGGGACGCGTTTCGAGCGCCCGCTCGAGGCCGTGGACCTGTTTCACGAAGGTTGGGCGCCCGCCGTGCTGCTCTCACGCCAGATGGACGACTGGGGCGAGACGACCCTGCGCGAGCGGGGCGTCGAATTCCTCGATGAAGCCGACCAGCAGGTGGACATGATGGTGCGCCAGGGCGTGCCCCGTGAGGCCATCCGCGTCCTGGACCTGGCGCAGGACAGCACGGCCGACGAATCGGTGGCGCTGCGCGAGGCCGCGCGCGGCCGACAGTGGCGAACCGTGATCGTCGTCACCTCCAAGCAGCACACGCGGCGCGCGGGCTTCGCGATGCGCCGCGGCCTCGCCGACATGGGCGTGACCGTCGTGATGCGCGCGTCACGCTACGACCGCGCCGACCCCGGCCGCTGGTGGGAACACCGCGCGACGCTGCGCTTCACGCTGTTCGAGACGCAGCGGTTGATCGCGTACTGGGTGGGATTGGCTGACTGACGTACGGGGCCACAGAGACACAGAGACACAGAGAAAATACCAAATACCTCTAAATGCCCGTCGCTGCTAAGCGGCACTGGCGTTTAGAAAGGATTTGGAATTTCTCTGTGTCTCTGTGTCTCTGTGGCCCGTATGTGAAATTGGCGGAAGCGCCTGGGAGTCGAACCCAGCCTGCCCCGCAAGGAGGCAGCGACCGGTTTTGAAGACCGGGAGGACCACCGGGCCCCGTTCGCTTCCACACGGGATCATATCAGCAGCGCGAGCACGGCCTCGGTGTCGGAGAGATCGGGCAGCGCCGCGTCGGCGCCGGCGGCGATGAGCTCATCCACGGAGTGGCCCCCGGTGGCCACCGCGACGACGAGGGCGCCGGCCACGTGGGCGCAGGCGATGTCGAGGGGCGTGTCGCCGATCACCACCGTTCGCGCCACCGCCTCCGGCGGCACGTCGTAGGTCTCGGCCCGGTCGCGGGCCAGCGGCACCAGCAGGTTGCGGTCCGCCGCGTCGTCGCTGAACACCCCCCACTCGAAGTAGTCCCACAGGTCGAAGTGGCCCAGCTTGATGGCGGCGGCGTCGCGGTAGTTGCCCGTGAGCAGCGCCGGATACAGGTGCTCGTAGTCCTCGAGGGCGGTCAGCAGCTCGGGGACGCCTGGCATCAGGCCCTTGTCGCCGGTGCCGGGGTGCTCAATCTCCTCGGCGAGCAGCGGCAGGTAGGCCTCGCGGAAGCGGTGGTGCTGCGCCGCGATGTCGGGCAGGCCCGCGGCCGTGAGCGCCTGCGACACCAGGAACGAATCGGTGCGCCCGGCAAACTGCGCGCCGGCAAACCCGTTGGGCACGCCAAATGCCGCCTCGAAGGCGCGCGTCATGGCCCGTAACCCTGCCCGCCCGCTCAAGAGCAGCGTGCCGTCGATGTCGAATAACAACAACCCCGGTCTCACGAGAACCTCCCAGAACCCTTCAGAACCTCTCTGAACCTTTCAGAACCTTTCAGAACCTTTCTTGAACTCTCCCGTTGCCGCGTCGAGCTTCAGCCGCTGGCCGCCGAGCGCCTTGGCAAATTCCTCGTCCGCGGTGAGCACGACCAGGCCCAGGCCGCGGTCGCGTGTCACGCGCGCCAGGTCCGCGGCAAAGCCCGGCACGGTGTCGCGCGCCAGCGTGGCGGTGGGGTGCTCGGCCATCAACAGGCGCGGGGAGAGGGCCAGCGCGCGCGCGAGGTGAACGCGCATCCGCGCGTCGGGCGGGAGGCGTCCCACCGGCACGTCCAGCCACTCGTCGCCGAGTCCCGCCTCGCGCGCCAGGGCGCCGGCCTGGGGAACGAAATGGGGGTCCAGCGGATCCACGTTCAGCGTGAAGGGCATCGCGATGTTCTGCATGGCCGAGAACATCTCGAGCAGCACGGCGCGGGAACCCAGCATGCCCAGGCCCTCGAGCAACCGCAGCCACGAGTCGCCGTCTGGGATGGCGCGAGTGTCCTGGCCGAACAGGCGCACCACGCCGGCGTCGGGCAGCATGGCGCCGGTCACCAGGTGCACGAAGGCCTCGGCGCCCAGCGCGTCGATGCCGGAGATTGCCACCACGTCGCCGGCCGAAACCGAGAGCGCGCGCATCCGGAGCGGGCGCAGCGCCTGGTGGTCCTTCACGAGGCCGGCCACCTCCACCAGCGTCGGCGGCGCCATCACGGCCGTCCGGGGCGCGAGGCCCGCAGGGCCTCGAGGGCGGCCAGCTTGTCGGCGGGCAGTGTCACGGCGCCCAGCACGGCGCGCTGCGGCCGTGGTGACGGGCTGGACGGATCTTCGCCGTGGAAGTCGGATCCGCCGGTCACGGCCAGGCCCAGGCGATTGGCCATGTCGAGGTACAGGCGCTCCACCTCGGGCGCGTGGTCCGAGTGATACGCCTCGATGGCGTCCATCCCTGCCTCGGCGAGCGGGGCAATCAGGTCGTCGCGCTTGGTCACGCCCGGGTGCGCCAGCGACACCAGGCCGCCCTCGTCGTGCACGACGCGCACCACGTCGAAGGGCGTGGGGCCCGAACGCGGCACGAACGCCGGCTGGCCGGTGGCCAGCAGGCGATCGAAGGCGTCCTGCACCGATCGCACGTGCCCGGCCGCCACCAGCGCGCGGGCCAGTTGCGGGCGGCCCACCGAGGCGCCGGGGCGCAGGGCCGCGGGCACGAGCACGCCGTCCACGTCCACGGGCGCGCCGAGCGCGGCCAGGCGCCTGCCAATCTCGCGCACGCGCGCCACGCGCAACTCGCGCTGCCGTGCCAGAAACGACGAGAGCGCCGGGCTGTCGACGTCCACGAAGTAGGCCAGCATGTGCACGTCGCGGCCGTGGTCCACGGCCGTCACCTCGATGCCGGCGATGACCCGGATGCCCAGGGGCGCGGCCAGCACCGACACGTCCGCCACCGCGGCCACGGTGTCGTGATCGGTCACCGCCATGGTCGTGATGCCGGCGGCCGACACGCGGGCCAC
>CAYJPQ010000082.1:8408-14625 GCA_964372085.1 uncultured Bifidobacteriaceae bacterium
TCGTGCGCTGGCGCTTCACGAGCGCGCGGTACTCGCGGATGAGCATCTCGAGGTGCTCCCGCTCCTCGTCGGCAAACTCCAGGAAGATCTGCTTGCCCTCGGAATCCTCGAAGCGCTCGC
Source organism: uncultured Bifidobacteriaceae bacterium (assembly GCA_964372085.1). GTDB lineage: Bacteria > Acidobacteriota > Vicinamibacteria > Vicinamibacterales > UBA2999 > 12-FULL-67-14b. The sequence continues at coordinate 8,529 of CAYJPQ010000082.1, forward strand.
CGTAGCGCTTGAAGAAACGGTGCGATCCCCGCTCGCAGCGGATGCCGATGCGCAGCGCCTCGAGATCGTCCACCCCGTCGCGCCGCAACTGGTCGGCGGCGGCAGCGAACAAGCCGTTGGCGGCGCCCTTGAAGAACAGGAACGTGGGCCGCGACTCGAGTTGCGGATCCTTCTTCAGCAGGTCCTGGTAGCGCGATTCCAGCGTGCCCAGGTGATGCTTTTCCTCGAGCGCCAGCTTCTGGAAGATCTGCTTGCCGCGCGGATCCGTCACCAGGCGCGCCGCGCGCGTGTAGAACTCCAGACCGCTGCGCTCCGTGGCGATGGCAATGCGCAGGGCATCGCGCGCGAACAGCAACTCGCTGGTCGACCCCTCGTCGGCGGGGGCGCGGCCGGTGCTGCAGGCCTCGCACGTCCCGTAAATCTGGACGACGCTCTGCCGCGCGGTGAAGCCGCGCGCCGCCGCCACTTCCTCCACCAGCGCCTCGATGTCGGAGCTCAGGAACTCGTACGACCGGTTGCAGGCCTTGCAGATCAGGTGGAAGTGCCGCGGGTGGCGGTAGGAATGCTCGAAGCGGAACCGGCCCTCGCCGAAATCCACCTTGCGGGCGATGCCCGCCTCCTCCATCCACTGCAGGGTGCGGTACACCGTGGCGCGGCTGATCCGGTGATCCTCACGCTTGATGAGATCCACCAGATCGTCCGCGCTCAAGTGCCCCTCCTGCTTGAGGAACACGTTGACGATGAGATCGCGCTTGCTGGACCGCTTGGTCCCGGCTGGCCGGAGTCGCTCGATGTCCGGAACGGCCGCCGTCGTGGCCATGAGCCCTATTTTACGCGTTGAACGACGATCCGCAGCCGCAGGTCGACGACGCGTTGGGGTTCTTGATGGTGAACCCGCCGCCCGTGATGGTGTCGACGAAGTCCACTTCCGCGCCCTTCAGGTAGCTCACGCTGACCGGATCCACGAAGAGCCGCACGCCGTTGCTCTCGAGCAGCTGGTCGCCCACGCCGCCGGCCTCCTCGATCATCAGGCCGTACTGGAAGCCCGAACATCCGCCGCCCTGCACGAACACGCGCAGGCCGCTCTCTGCCTTGCCTTCCTCGGTGAGCAACTCGCGGATCTTGCCGGCCGCCGCCTCGGTGACCGTAATCAGGCTCGGCGTCGCCACCGGCATCTCGGGGGTAACCGTCTGCGTTTCAGTCTGCATGTCGATATGCCTCTTTGTAGGACTACTTTAGTCGTAATTCTACCCCAATCAGGGGGCGGAACTGAAGTTCCGCCCTACGGGAAGCCCCCTAGGCCCCTTCGGCCACGGCCGGCGCCCTCAGCATTTCCAGTTGGCTGGCCGATGCCAGTTCGATGTCCTTATGAAGGCTGTTTCCGTGGGCGTCCATCGTCACAATGGCCGGGAAATCCTTGAGCTGGAGGTGCCACATGGCCTCGGGCGTGCCGAATTCGAGCCACGACACCCCATCCACCTGTTGGATGCACCGGGCGTAGAACTGTGCCGCGCCCCCGATGGCGTTGAGGTACACGGCCCCGTGTTGCTTGAGGCCGGCCAGGGTCTTGGGGCCCATGCCGCCCTTGCCCATCACCACGCGCACGCCGAACTTGCCGATGATGTCGGCCTGGTAAGGCTCCTCGCGGATGCTGGTGGTGGGGCCGGCGGCGGTCACCTTCCAGCCCCCGTCAGGCTGCTTGGCCACCACGGGGCCGCAGTGGTAGATCACGCCGCCCTTCAGGTCCACGGGCGGATCGTGGCTCACCAGGTGATGGTGCACGGCATCGCGGCCCGTGAACGCGGGTCCGTTCAGCAGCACGACATCGCCCACCTTCAACGAACGGATGGTGGCCTCGTCGATGGGCGCCTGCAGCACCACCTCGCGGCCGGTCCGCTGGAAGCCGGCCTGGTCCATCATCGGGATGGTCGGCACCGACGGATCGCGATAGAGCCATTCCTTGATTGCGCCCGTCTTCGCATCGATCACGACGCCCAGGCGCCGGAAGGCCCAGCAGTCGTACGCCACCGACACGAAGAAGCTGGCGGGCAGGCGGTTGAGCGCCCCCACCTTGCAGCCGATGAGCGACACGCGACCGCCGAAGCCCATGGTGCCCACGCCGAGCCCGTTCACCGTCTTCATGATCTCGGCCTCGAGCGCCGCCAGTCGCGGGTCGGGGTTCACATCGTCCAGCGTGCGGAACAGTTGCTGCTTGGCCTCGGTGTAGCCGCTGGTGCGATCGCCGCCGACGCACACGCCGATGGCGCCCGGGGCGCAGCCCTTGCCCTGCGCCTGCCACACGGCGTGCAGGATGCACTTGCGCACACCCTCGATCGTGCGGTCGGCGCGGCCAAGATGCGCCAGCTCTGAAGGCAGCGAGTACTGCACGTTCATGTTCTCGCAGCCGCCGCCTTTGAGGATCAGCTTCACCTCGATGTCGTCGCGCTCCCACTGTTCGAAGTGCAGGATGGGCGTGCCGGCCCCCAGGTTGTTGCCGCTGTTCTCGCCGGTGATCGAGTCCACCGAGTTGGGCCGCAGCTTGCCCCTCTTGGTAGCCGCGGCGACCGCGGCCTTCACCTGCTCCTTGAGCCAGATCTGGTTCACGCCCACCGGCGTCTTGATCTCGAAGGTGGGCATGCCGGTGTCCTGGCAGATGGCCCCTTCCATCTCGGCGGCCTGGTCGATGTTCTGGCCGATGATGGCCAGCGCCTGGGCCGCCCGGGTGCCCTCCTCCTCCCTGGCCGTGGCCTGCTTCATGGCCGCCCGCACGTCGGGCGGGAGGTCCGTGGACGTCTTGACGATCAGGGCGACCATCGAATCGAAGAAGGCGGGCAGCATATCCAGCCAGTTTAGGCGAACTTAACCGGCCGCGTCATCGTCTCACCAGTGGTGAAACACGCGATACGGCGCCTCATCTCCGGTCCCGCCTTTGCCCTGACGGCGCTTGTCACACTCGGAGCCGCCATTGGCGCCAACGCGCTGATTTTCAGCGTGGTCAACGGGGTGCTGCTGAAGCCCCTGCCCTTTGCCAACCCCGAGGAACTGGTGGCCGTGTGGCACGTGGCGCCGGGCGTGATGCAGGGGGACCTGCCGCAGTCGCCAACCACCTACTTGACCTACCGAGAGGCCGGCGTCTTCAAGGACATGGGGCTCTGGGACAGCAGCGCGGCCTCGATCACGGGCCACGGCGACCCCGAGCGCGTGGATGTGCTCAGGGTCACCGACGGCACGCTGCCGCTGGTTGGCACCCAGCCGGCCCTCGGCCGCCTGTTCACGACCGACGACGACGCGCCGGGCAGCGCCCAGACGGTGATGCTCAGCCACGACTACTGGCAGCGGGCATTTGGGGGCAGCCCGTCGGCCATCGGCCAGTCGCTGATCGTCGACGGCGAGCCGCACCAGGTGATCGGCGTGCTGCCCAGGGGCTTCCGCTTCCTCCGCGAGGACCCCACGCTGGTGCTGCCCTTCCGCTTCAACCGCGCCGAGCTCTTCGTCGGCAACTTCAGCTACATGGGCATCGCGCGCCTCAAGCCCGGCACCACCATGGAGCAGGCGAGCGCCGACATCGCGCGGCTGCTGCCCGGCATTCCCGACCACTTCCCCATGCCGCCGGGGTTTAGCCGGCAGATGTACAACGAGACGAAGATCGCGCCCACCGTGCGTCCGCTGGCGTTCGACGTGGTGGGCGACATCGGCAACATGCTGTGGGTGCTGCTGGGCACGGTGGGCCTCGTGCTGCTCATCGCCTGCGCCAATATCGCCAACCTGTTCCTGGTGCGGGCCGAGGGCCGGCAGCAGGAGCTGGCCGTGCGCACCGCGCTTGGCGCCTCCTGGGGGCAGGTGGTGCGCGAGCTGCTGTCGGAAGCCATGGTGCTGAGCCTGGCGGCGGGCGCGCTGGGCGTGGGGCTGGCCGCCGGTGGCATTCGACTGCTCGTGGCGCTCAACCCGGCGCAGTTGCCCCGCCTGCACGAAATCGCGCTCGACCCGATCGTCCTCGCCTTCGCGGTTGCCATCTCAGTGGCCGCCGGCCTGCTGTTCGGCCTCATTCCGGTGGCGAAGTACGCCAACCCGCGGCTGGCAACGGCGCTCAAGGAAGGCGGCCGCGGCTCGAGCGAAGGCCGGGAGCGTCACCGCGTGCGCAACGGCCTGGTCGTGGCGCAAGTGGCCATGGCACTGGTGCTGCTCGTGGCGTCGGGCCTGATGGTGCGCACCTTCATGGCCATGCGCGACGTGTCGCCCGGGTTCACCGACCCTTCCAGCGTGCTCACGCTCCGCATCTCGATCCCAGACGCGGTGGTGAAGGACCCGATCGAGGCGGCCCTCGCGCACGAGCAGATCATGCGGCGCATCGAGGCCATCCCCGGCGTGACCTCGGTCGGCATGGGCTCGACGATCGCCATGGACGGCGGCAACAGCAACGACCCGGTGTGGCTGGAAGACAAGCCCGCGCCCGAGGGCCAGATGCCGCCCATTCGCCGCTACAAGTGGGTGGCGCCCAACTACTTCGCCACGCTGGGCAACCCCGTCGTGGCGGGACGCGACCTCACGTGGGACGACGTGCACGGCCGCATCCCCGTGGCAATCGTGAGCGAGAACTTCGCGCGCGAGCACTGGGGCAGCGCCGCGGCGGCGCTCGGCAAGCGCATTCGCAACAGCCCGAAGAACCCCTGGCGCGAGGTCGTCGGCGTCGTGGGCGATTCGCGCGACGACGGCGTCACTCGCGCGGCGCCCACCACGATCTACTGGCCCATCGTGATGAACGACTTCTGGGACTCGGAGATCTTCGTCCAGCGCTGGCTGAGTTACGCCATTCGCACGCCGCGCGTGCACACCACCGGCTTCGTGCGCGAGGTGCAGCAGGCGGTGTGGTCGGTGAACCCCAACCTGCCGCTGGCGCGCGTCATCACGCTGCAGGAGCTGTACGACCGCTCGATGGCCGAGACCGAGTTTGCCCTCGTCATCCTGGGCATCGCGGCCGGCGTGGCGCTGCTGCTGGGCCTGGTGGGCATCTACGGCGTGATTGCCTACATCGTGTCGCAGCGGCGCCGCGAGGTGGGCATCCGCATGGCGCTCGGCGCCAACGGCGGCGATGTGCAGCGCATGTTCGTGGGCCGCGGCATGCGGGTGGCGGCTCTCGGGCTGCTGGTGGGCGTGGGCGCGGCGGCGGGCCTGATGCGCCTGCTGTCGGCCCTGCTCTTCGGCGTGAGCCCGTTCGACCCGCTCACCTACGCGGCGGTCGTGGTGAGCCTGGGCCTCGTGGCTGCCGTGGCCACGTGGCTGCCGGCGCGCCAGGCGACGAGGGTGGATCCGATGATTGCGCTGAGGGCGGAGTAGGGGCTTAGGGCTTAGGGCTTGAGGCTTGGGGCTTGGGGCTTGGGGCTTGAGGTCTTGGGTCCTGAGGTCTTGAGGGTCCCGGCCGTATAATTCGACCATCAGCCATGCGCGTGGCATTTCGCCTGATTGTCATTCTCTGTGTCTCTGTGTCTCTGTGGCCCGTACGTGGACAGGCGCAGCAGAGCGGCGGGCGGCCGCATGGCCGGCTCTTCCCGCCGCAGGACCTGGGGCTGCTCGAGGCGCCGGATCGCGACCTGTGGCAGCGGCCCGATCAGATCATGGATGCCCTCGGCATCGCCGATGCGTCGGTGGTGGCCGACGTGGGCGCCGGCAGCGGCTGGTTCACCATCCGCCTGGCGCGGCGCGTGGGCCCGCGGGGCGTCATCTACGCCCAGGACGTGCAGCCCGAGATGCTCAACGCCATCTCGCGCCGCGTGCAGCGCGAGGGCCTCACCAACGTGCAGCCGGTGCTGGGCCGCGGCAGCGACCCGCGCCTGCCCCAGGCGACGCTCGACGCGGTGCTCATGGTGGACGCGTACCACGAGATCGAAGACCGCGTGGCAATGCTGTCCAACATCGCGCGCGCCCTCAAGCCGCAGGGCCGGCTTGGCGTGGTGGATTTCAGGCTGGAGGGCACGGGACCGGGCCCCGACCCCGCGGAGCGGGTGAGTCCCGACGTGGTGGTGAAGGATGCGGAGCAGGCCGGCCTCCGGCTGGTCCGCCAGGAACCCTTCCTGCCCTACCAGTACTTTCTGATCTTTAG
>CAYJPQ010000083.1:0-14515 GCA_964372085.1 uncultured Bifidobacteriaceae bacterium
GCGTCCCTTATTGGTTCCGGCGATGATGCGCATGGCAATATCGGCTCTGGGCTCAGGCCAGGCTTCTGGTTAGAGTCTAGTGCCTGAATACGAGAGTCGCGCAATCGCCTGTCGGTGGTGCCCGCCCGATGGATGTGCGGTCCACCGGGCGTCATCCATCAGCGTCGCTTCGCGCCTATTGCTTCTGCCACATCACGATGATCATGTTGAACGGGCGCCGACCGCGCCGGCCGTCCTCGTCGACACGCTCCTCGCGGTAGGAGCCCAGGCGGACGTAGCCGGCACCGGCAGGTGGATTGACGCCGGCCGGCAGGAGCAGGATCGAGCCGGGGAACGCAGTCTGCGTGTCGCCCTTCGGGCCTTGCGGACCTTGCGGGCCAGCTGGACCCTGTGGGCCGGTGGCGCCTGTCGCGCCCGTCGGACCTGGAAGCCCTGGCGGTCCCTGCACGCCAGGGTCGCCCTGCGGCCCCGGCGCTCCGGGCGCCCCGGCGGGTCCGGACAGCACGAGTGTGACCTCAGCGCTCTTGCTGTCCTGCAGGAGCGTGGAGGGGTCGGTTGCCGTGCAAGCAATGGTGTGCGTACCGAGCGCGAGCAGCCCACCCGACGAGAAGGGACTGCCGTCGGCCGTGCATTCCGGGGTGCCAATGGTGCTGCTGACGGTGAAGTAGACCGGACCGCCGATCAAGTTCGGCGCCGCGACCAGGCTCGAGAGCGTCAACGAGACCACCGGTGCGGCGACGGGCTCCCAGAGCACGGCATGGTGAGGAATGTGGCCGATGGTCCCGGCGATCTGGCCGCTGGCGTTCACCGCCGATACCACTCCACTGTCACCAATCGCGCCGAGATCGATCATCCCCCCGGCCGGCGTCCACGAGTACCCTCGCGTGTCTTGGGCGCCGCTGCCGTCGACGCCGTGTGTCACTCCGACGATGTGACCGCTGGCATTGAGCGCAGTCGGCCCTCCATTCTCATTCAGCCCGAGATCGGTGCGGAGATCGACCATCCCGCCCGTCGATGTCCACGAGAACGCGTATCGGAGTCCATCATCCCGGGTGGCCCACGCGACAAGCTGCCCTGTGGGGGAAACTAGCATCACGTCTCCCCCGACAGCGGTGTATTCCCAAGTCGTCCCGAACAACCGATCTCTGGCGACGAATCGGCCGTCATCGAGAACCGCAATCGGCATGTAGGACAGGTCGATCACACCGCCCCCCGGCGTCCAGGCGACTCCGCTGGTCACCTCTGGGTATTCAATGACGCCGTAGTAGAACGTCGGTGCCCCCAAGCGAACGACCGTCCCGATCACCTGGCCGCTGGCGTTCACGCCGGTCGCGGCGCTCGACAAGCCGTTCACGAGAACGCCGAGATCGACCATTCCGCCGGCGGCCGTCCACATAAAGGCGTAGGAGTGGTTCGTGCCGTCGTTGAGTCGGACGTACCCCACGACGTGCCCGTTCTCGCTGACCGCAGTCGCCACGCTCGTGGGGGGCCCAAACTGAGAACTCACGCTCCTGGGGCCCACCAGGTCGACCCTGCCGCGTGCCGCCGTCCACACGAACGCTTGACCGCCGGCGTAAGGGTCGTTTCCTACCACGAGACCGCTCCCCGTGATCGCAATCGCGGCGCCGCGACCGAGATCGACCATGCCGCCGCCGGCCGTCCACAAGAAGGCGTGTTGCCGGTTGTCGGCGGCCAAGGCCCATCCCACGACCTGGCCGCTGTCATTGATCGCCGCCGCGTGGCTATAGGTGCCGCCGAGGGTGCCAAGATCCCTGGCGATGTAGCCAGCGCCGGTCTGCGCGCTGACAGGTGCGGCGGCGAGGGCGCAGATCGCCCACAACCCGATGAATCGAACAACACGGGCGCCCTTGCTTCGCATCAAATCGTTCATGGCTGCCTCTCGCTCCGGGAACAACTCACGAAACCCCACACTCGCCATGGATGGACGGAAAAGCCCGATCGTGGTTACACCGGTGGCCTGTAACCTCGTAACCTCGGTCGGCCTCTCCCGTCTATCCATGGCAAGCGTCGATTCCCCGTCGGGAGCCTTGCCTCTATGCTCGCCAACCTCGCGGCTTACGGATCTGTGCTCAAGGGATTTCGGTTGCTGGCCCTCGCCGGCGCAGTGGCGGCCACGTGTGCGACCGCGGGCGCCATCGTCGCCCGAGCCCAGGCCCTGCCGATCGCCTATTGGGTGTTCGAGGACGTGAGCACCACCACGCCCGGAAGCGGCGTTCGGGTGAACGGGTACGGCATCGATCCGAGCGACCGCCCCGTCGTTTCCTGGACCGACGCCGGGGCGCCGCATCCGTTCTGGAGCCGCAAGGACGCCGGTGCCTGGGCGACCACGGTCTTCAATCCCAACAAGCTCTATCCCGGCAGCGGCGATTCCGCGCTGGGTCACGAGATGGCGCTCGCGCCGGACGGCACCCCCTGGATGGCGTTCGACGGGGCGATCGGCGAGGAATACTACATGTGGCTCACGGATCTGAACGCGGATCCGACCGGCGCCACGCTCTCGACGAACATCGGCCACCTGGTCTCAATCCGTGTTTGCCCGTACGGGGAACATACGTTGGCGTTCACACCGGGCGGCGCGCCGAGCGATCTTCGCTATCTCAACGGTTGCAACCCCTTCCATTCACGTCTCATCCTGAACGGCGTGAACGCCGCGAGCGACCTTGGCTGGGTCAACGGGGCCGACTACGCGATCTCTCCCGACGGCGGGCACCACATCCTCTACTCCGACTCCGGTGCTGTGCGCCACTCGAACGGCAGTGGGATTGGTACGCCCGTCTTCGGGATCGATCGCTTCTCCGGCGACGTCCAGATCGAAGCCGACTTACTGGGGACGCTCCACGCGGTGATCCGCGGCTACGGCAGCACCTGGGACGGCGACCGCGGCATTTTGGTCTATCTCACATCGACCGACGGCGGGACGACGTGGTCGGCGCCGGAGACGATCGATGCCAGCCGTGGGGCGCTGTACCCGGTGCTCGCCCTCGATCGCAACGGGATCCCCGCCGTGGCCTTCTGGAGCTGGGGCAACGGGCTCTACTACGGTTCTCGCGCGAGCGGCGCCTGGCAGTTCAGCCGTGTCTTCAGTCCGCCGGGGTGGGCCGGCGCCGAGAAATCGTCGCGGCTGCGCCTGAGTGTCGACTCGGCGAACACGCCGTCGATTGCGTTCGCGGATTGGTCGGCCCAGCGCGTGCGCATCGCGCGTCCGATGGCCGAGGGCGGCGGTGGCGCTGGGGATGCCCCGGCGGATCTACGGGTGTCGATTGCCGCCAGCCAGAATGTGGCGCCGATCGGGGCGACGCTCACCTACACCGTCTCGCTCGTCAACCAAGGCGCGCGCGATGCCACCGGCATCGTTCTGAACGTCGCGGTTCCGGCGAATTTCACGTACGTGTCTGCGTCGCCCGCGCCTGCGTCGGCCAGCGGCGGAAGCCTGACGTTCAACTTCGGTGGCCTGCATTCGGGAGTGGGGACGTCAGTTTCGATCAACGCACGGGCGATCACGCAAGGCAAGCTGCCGTTGCAGGGAACGGCCACCGCGGTCGAGCCGGAAGCGAACGCCGCTGACAACGCCGCCCAGCTTGTCGTCGACGTGCGCGGCGACCAGTGCTTCGCGCCGCGCAGCGGCATGAAGTCGTGGTGGCCCGCCGAAGGGAACGGCACCGATGTGATCAACGGCTTTGGCCTTGGCCTGTACGGCGGGGCCGGCTACGCGCCCGGCAAGATCGGCCGGGCCTTCAGCTTCGACGGCACCGGGTACGCCCGTACGACGTTCTGGTGGCATCAGGATACGACATTCGTGCCGGGCCCGAATTCCTTCAGCATGCAGGCGTGGATTCGCACGAGCAGGACAACAGGTTGGCAGGTGATCGCGGGTTGGGCCCAGGCCGCAGGCGACCCCTGGAACTACGGGCCCGCCGCCTACTGGCTGAGCGTCAATGACGGTCGGCTCAGTGCGTATATCAGGGATGTGAACTCCGGGGAGACGGGCCTGACGGGCCCCAGCGTGTCCGACGGCCAGTTCCACCATGTGGCGCTCGTGCGCGACATGGCCGTGCTCGAGCTGCGCCTGTATCTCGATGGCGCGCTGGCCGCAAGCCAGTCCCTGGTGGGAGGTGCACAAGGCAGCATCCAACGGAACCGCGGGAACGACTCTCAATTCTCCGTCGGCTTTCTGTACACGTTCTACGGAACGACGCCGAACTATTTCCTCGCCGGCGAGATCGACGACCTGGCGTGGTACACGCGAGCCCTCGGCGGCGATGAGATCGCGACGCTCTACGCGAACGTGAACTCGGTCGCCTGCGGTGCGCCGGGTCCTCCGACCGTGACCGTGCCGGCCGACATGGCCGTCGAGGCCACCGGGCCTGACGGCGCCACGGTGACGTTCGAGACCACCGCGCTCGATTTCGACGGCGCGCCCCTATCGCCCATCTGCACGCCGGCTTCCGGCTCGGTGTTTGGCATCGCGACGACCGCCGTCAGTTGCTCGGCCACCGACGCGAGCGCCCGCACGGGGACTGCGTCCTTCAACGTGACGGTGAGCGACACGACCCCGCCGGCGCTCACGCTGCCGGCGGACATGACCGCCACGGCGACAGACGCCAGCGGTGCGCCGGTGTCGTTCGCCGTCACGGCAACCGATTTCGTCGACGACGCGGTGTCGGCCACCTGCGTACCGGCGAGCGACACCACGTTCCCGATCGGAACGACGACGGTGAGCTGTTCGGCGACAGACCACGCTGGCAATCAAACCACCGGAAGCTTCACGATCACCGTGGAAACCCCACCGCCCGCCATCATCAACATCGCGGAGGTGATCCACGTGACGGACGCGCCGGCGCTGTTGCCGTCGGTGATGCTGAACATCGCGGAGGCGGTGCACGTGACGGATGCAGCGACGTTACTGCCGTCGGTGATGCTGAGCGTTACGGAGACGGTTCACGTGACGGATGCGGCGACGCTAACGCTGCCGGTTCCGCCGACCGTGACCGTGCCAGCCGACATGACCGTGGAGGCCACCGGGGCGGCGGGCGCCACGGTGAGCTTCGCGGCAGCGGCGGTCGATTTCGCCGGCGCGGCTCTCTCGCCCACCTGCACGCCGGCGTCGGGCTCGGCGTTTGCGATCGCGACAACCCTGGTCAGTTGCTCGGCCACTGACGCGGGCGGGCGCACGGCGACGGCGTCCTTCAACGTTACGGTGACCGACACGAATCGGGCACCGCAGCTCGTGAGTCCGGGCGCACAGGTGAGCACGGCCGGGGATCGAATCGACTTGCCGCTCGTCGCCGCAGATCCCGATGGCGACCGGTTGACCTTCTCGGCGACCGGCCTGCCTCCAGACCTGACGCTGGACGCCGCCAATGGTCGGATCGGCGGTGTCATCGCGCCAGGCGTCGCCGGGATCTTTGACGTTACGGCCAGCGTGACAGACGGTCGACTCGAGGATGCCCAGGTGTTTCCATGGCGCGTCCTGGCGCGAGAAACCGTCGTCAGCGTGTCCAGCACGATTCTGTCCGTCTGGGAAGGGGACGAGGGGCTGCGACCGGCGCGCTTCGTGCTGACGCTCTCGGCCCCGTCCACCGCGCCGGTGTCGGTCGACTACGCCACCCGCGACGGGCTGATCTATGACCAGGGCGGTTACAGCCAGCCCTCCGGCCGCGCCAACATCGACTACGCGCCTTCGTCCGGGACGATCGTGTTCAACCCGGGCGAGACCAGCAAGACGCTGGACGCCTTCGTCATCAGCAACTTCCTGAGCCAGCACGGGTCCCCCGACCAAGGCAGAGACGCCAGGTTCTTCTTCGTCGATCTCTCGCCGCGGGGAGCGGTGATGGAGCTCGGCCAGAATGCCGTGCTGACGGTCCGGATCCTCGACGACGACGATCCGCAAGGAAGCGTCTGGCCGACCCGCGTCGAGCCCGGAGCCGAGGTTACGACCGACTGCCCAGGATGTGGCGATCACGTCTATTTCGTCGAGCCCTTGTCCGGGTACCCGGTATCCGAGTCATTCGGCCGGCCGGCGCCTGCGCGGGCGCTCCCGGGCCTCTATTCGGTTGTCGTCGGGTCCAGGCACGTCGGCTGGGTCACCGTCACGGAGCCGCTCTACCACGCGAAGGTGGACATCGGCGTGCCGAGTACGGTCGAGGGATTCAGCGAGACCGACCAGGATCAGCGCCTGCCCATCAGGCTGACTCTGTCGCAGCCGTTCGATGCGCCGGTGTCGATGTCGTACGTCACATTCAAGGAACTCAACGCCGGTCAACCAGTTCAAGACCTCGAGTCCGGCACGGTGACGTTTGTGCCTGGCGAGACCTCCAAGGAGCTCTCTCTTCTGGTGCCAGGGAATCGTCGTTATGAGGGCGACTACGCCGTGGGCATCCGCCTGTTCAACGCCGTCGGTCCCGGGGAATCGGCGCTGTTCTTCAAGGAGCTGTCCGCGTCCAGGGAGTACGGCCAGTTCTACCGCGGTGGGCGGACGCTGAAGGTCGGCGTGCAAGACGATGATCTTCAAGTGGTCGTATTCCCCCCGTCCGTGGTCGCCGGAGGTACGGCGGCGACCATGCTCGTCAAGGGCGTGGCGGACCCGGCACGCACGCGCGTGGCCCTGTTCTCAGAAGGAGCGCCCTACGAGGCTGGTCTGGCCGTAGCCAGCTATCCCCTCGCCGGCTTCCCTCCGGACTCGGAGGGGACTCTGACGGTGCCATTCCGGGTCCCGAACGCCATCGGGCGGTTCGAGCTGCGTCTTCTCGAGTCCAGCGACGCGTGGCCGGGAGAGGCGTTCCGCGGCCGGCCCGCGCTCCTCACCGTCGTCAAACAGCCGAGCGTGGCCATTCGTGGCGGCTCGATTCGGGAGGGGGATGGCGACCCGCGTGCGATCGACTTCCACGTGACGCTCTCGCACTCCAGCGCCACGCCCGTGACGATCGCGTACGAGACGCGGGACGTCACGGCCGTCGCCGGAGTCGACTACACGGCGACAAGCGGATCGATGGTCTTCCAGCCCGGCGAACAGGAGAAGGTGATCAGCGTGCCGGTGACAGGGAACCGGACTGCAGGCCCGAGCCGGACCTTCGTGGTCCACCTGCTATCCGCAACCGCCGGCACAGAGGTCACGACACCCGAAGCCTCGGCCACGATTCTCGATGACGACCGGGCCCTGTACGTGACAGGTGTCTCGCCCGCGCGCGTGCAGCCCGGCGACATGGTCAGCGAGTTCCTGACGTTCGGCCCGCCGAATGAACCGTCGGTGTTCTACGCGGGCATCACAACGCCCGACAACCCCCTCTATCAGATGCTGACATCCGAAGTAGAGAGCATCTACGTCGACCCTGCGTTGGATCGGCGCGGAGTGAGTCAGACGGTGCGCTTTCATGCTCCGCACCTGCCTGGGCTGTTTGCGATCGGATCCGTCTACAGATCGCTGCCTCCCAATGTCCAGGGTCTTCCACCCTATGAGGGCGGTCAATCTTACACACCGAATTCGAACAGCGCCTTCACTGTCGTCGAGCCGTTGAATGTCAGCACCCCGGCGAGGAGTCGAGGGATTCTCGAAGCCTTGGATGCGGGCGCCATCGATCTGCCCGTGACGCTGCTGCTCTCCGAGGCGGTCGGCGAACCTGTCAGCGTCGACTACGTGGTCCACCGTCAGAACGCGAATCAGGATCTGCACACGGGCACGATCGTCTTCGCTGCGGGCCAGACAGAGGCGCACATCCCGATCACCATCCCGGGGAACACGTGGGGAGGCCAGGAAACGGTCTCTGTCACTCTGCGGACTCCACACGGTACGCCGACGCGGGCGCTCCATGTCTTCACGACCATGGCGTCCTACACCCAGCAGGATGCCAAGATCGCCGAGTTCGCAATCCGTTCGATAGGTTGCCTCTCTTGTGGCGGTGGCCCTGCCACAACCCCGCCACAGATTCAGAGCGTCGGTAACCAGACATCTCAGGTCGGCGAGGCCGTCCAGTTACAGGTGTACGCCACCGGCGCCGCCTCCGATCCCCTGTCCTTCTCGGCGGCCGGCCTGCCGACCGGCCTTGGCATCGATTCCCAGACCGGTCTCGTCAGCGGCGAGGTCAAGTGGAACGAGACCGAGTGGCACACGGTGGACGTGACGGCCTCGAATGCAGGGGGGGCGGCGACCACGAGTTTCGTCTGGCGCGTGATCAACACGCTGCCCGGACAGAATGTGACGGCAGTCGCCCGCGTTTCAAGCTACCCGGCGTTTGGCGTCACTGTGGCTTACGACACCGTGTCGTCGCCGGGCTTCACGGTGGCAGTCCCGTTGCCGGAAGAGCCGACGTTGCCCGGCGGGTTCAGTTTCGGCGACCCGCCGATCTACTTCGACCTCTCGACGACGTCCGGCTTCGACGGCGCGAGCGTCTGCCTGTCACTCGGACGCGGTGTCCAGCGTCAGAACGACTGGCGGATTCTGCACCTCGAAGGCGGGGTGTGGGTTGATCGCACGTCGTTCGTCGATCGGCAGAACAACATCCTCTGCGCCGACGTCACGTCATTCTCGCCGTTCGCGGTCGCCGTCGGATCGAACCACTTCCCCGTCGCCGACGCGGGTGGCGATCGGCTCGCCGAGGCGTCGGCGGCCGACGGCACGCTGACCTCGCTGGATGCCGTGGGCTCGTACGACTTCGACGGCGACCCGTTGACCTACACGTGGACCGGACCATTCGGCACGGCCACGGGCCGCTCGGTGGCCGTGCTGCTGCCGCTCGGGCCGAACGCGATTGTGCTCGACGTCGACGACGGCCACGGCGGTTCCTCTCGAGACGAAATCGTCGTCATCGTGCGCGACACGATCGCGCCGACGGTCACGATCGCCAACCCGGCCGGCGTCACGTACGCATTCAACCAGACAGTCGTGGCCAGCTACGCGTGCGCCGACTCCGGCTCGGGCGTCGCGTCGTGCACGGGCCCCGTGCCGTCGGGAAGCCCGCTCGATACGAGCCGCGAAGGCGCGCACACGTTCGCGGTCACTGCGCAGGATGAGGCCGGCAACGCGGCGACGACGGCAGTGACCTACATCGTCATGGGCGTCGAGGGGCGCATGGAAGGTGGGGGCGAGATCCGCACGCCGGACGGCCGGGAGCACAAGTTTGAGTTCCGGATCGCCGAGCGTCGTGTCGGTCTGGAACGTGGTGCGCTGCACTACCGCGTGAAGACGCCGAAGGCCGGGAAGCAAAAGGAGCGCGCCGATCGCTTCGAGTCGACGTCGATCGGGTCGATCGTGTTCTGGGATGACCCCGCCTTCAAGGCGGGTCGGGGACAAAGGCCGATCGTCGACTCGGCGATCTTCTCGGGAACAGGCAAGTGGAACGGCGCACCGGGGTTCACGTTCGAGGCGCGCGCGGCCGACGAGGGCGAGCCGGGACGCGGGCACGACACGCTTGCGATCACGATTCGCGACGCCCGGGGCACGGTCGCCGCAACCGTCACGGGTGCGTTGACTGGCGGCAACATCCAATCCAGCAGACTGCCGGATCGGCACAAGGCAGGGGAGACGAGACGATGAAAAAGCAGACGACGGCGGCGTTCCTGATGGTGGTCCTCGGGCTGTGTCAACTTGGGCTCGCGGATCTGCGAGCTCAAGGGCCGCAGGAAGGCATCAAGGTCCACGGCCACTGGGTGATCGACATCCGGCAGCCTGACGGAACGTTGGTCAGCCATCATGAGTTCGAGAACGCCCTGCAACCGGATGCTCGCGGGTTTCTGGTGGCGGTACTGGCGCGAGCGATCACTCCTGGACGCTGGCGGATCGGTTTGGAGGGTGGGTGTCGATACCAGGGAATACCGGTAAAATGCTCAATTATGCCCGAGGATGACAACGAAAACCAGGCAGCGTCCTCGTCGGTCTTCACTACGCTTACAGTGCGGCGGGTCTCGACCTTTGGGATTGGGCTCACAGGTACGGCTACGGCCAACGCAACTGAAGATATCCGAGTGGTCAATACCGACCTAACCTACTGCAACCGCGCCGGCCTATCGATTGAAGGCGCGTTGTCGACGGTTCCCCCGGCCATCTGCGGCCAGGCGGGCGTCCCCGGGGCGGAGATGCAGG
Source organism: uncultured Bifidobacteriaceae bacterium (assembly GCA_964372085.1). GTDB lineage: Bacteria > Acidobacteriota > Vicinamibacteria > Vicinamibacterales > UBA2999 > 12-FULL-67-14b. The sequence goes on from CAYJPQ010000083.1 coordinate 10,097, forward strand.
GCTTCTCTATCAGTGCCTTCACTCGCACTGTCGTCACGATCCCTGTCGTGGCCGGGCAGATCATTCAGGTGACTGTGGTCATCAGCTTCTCGTAGCGTCGACCGCCACTTCGATCCGCTGTGGACGCGCGGGCGTGCGGGGGCTACAGTGGGCCCTGCATGCCGCCGTCAGACCGGGAACTGGTTCACGGTTTCCTCGCAGGCCGCGTCGAGTGCCACACCCAGATCGACGCCTGGATCGGCCAGGTGCTGCGTCACCCCGGCCTGCGGCTCGGCAACGACGTGGAGGATGTGGCTCAACAGGTGCGGCGCAAGCTGCTCACCTCGCTCCGGGACGGCCGCTTCCAGGGCACCGCCAGCCTGCGGACTTACGTGTGGCGCGCCGCTCAGCGCGCCGCCATCGATCTCTTGCGCCACCGGCGGACGCAACCATTGCCGCTGTCGATCGACGATGTGGCCGCGCCGTCGGATCGGGGGATGACGCCGGAGGGCGCCCTATTGCAGGAGGAGCGCCGCGCGCTCGGTGCGCGCGTGCTCCAGCGGCTCGACGAGCCGTGCCGGGCGCTCTTCCACCTCATCGTGTTCGATCAAATGAGCTACGCGGAGATCGCGCGCCGCTTGCAGACCACGGAGGGCGCGATCAAGGTTCGGGCGCTCCGATGCCGTGAAAGAGCTGTGCTCGAATACAAGTCTGTAACCTCCGGCCGCGTGGGCCGTCCATCGAAAGAGGAGGTCCGGTGAGTTGTTCTGAGGCGCCGCGCGAGCTCATCACATTCTGGCTGGCGGGCTCGTTGAGTCCTGCCGATGCGGCGCTGGTCTCCAGCCATGTCGAGAGCTGTGCCGAATGTCGCGCGGCCGCCGTCGAAGGACTCGCTGTTGTGAGGGGCTTCTCGGAGCTGCACCTCACCGCGGAGGAAGTCGTGGCGGCCGCCGCGGGCGGCCTCGATGCTCCGCACGTGCTTGTCTGCTCGCACTGCCGCGACGAAGTGTCGCTGCTGCGGACGGTCAACGCCGATCTTGACAACACATCGGATCGGAGCGGGTGGCTGGCCCGGCTCGTGGACGCCTACGTTCGTCCGGCGCCACTAGTGCCGGCGCGGCGGTGGCGGCCGCTCGGCGTCGCCGCCCTGGTGGCGGCGACGGTGATCGTCGCCGTCTGGGTCGTGCCTCTCCGCCAGACGGGCGACAACTCCACGGTGCGCGGCCCAGCGCCCGCCGCGGTGGATCTCCTGCCGGTCACGATCGGAGCCGACGGCGTGCCGGCCTTCGGCTGGACGCCGCTGGCCGCGGCAACGCGCTACCGCATCGATCTCTTCACCGATGACGGACGGCCTGTCTGGGTCCGCGAGGTCGAGGCGCCGCCGGTGCTCTGGCCCAACGACGTGCCGCGCGCCGCGGGCGCGTACCGGTGGACGGTCGAGGCGTTGGCTGGCACCGAGGTGGTGGCCCGCTCTCGCCTGGCAGAACTCGAGTTGACGCGATGAAGCGGCCAAAGCGAGCGCGCGTGCTCGCGGTGCGGCTGGCCATCGCGTTGGCGCTCGCCGGCAGCCCGGCGACGCTCCTCGCCGAGGACGAAACCCGCACCTCCGCCTATCTCATCCACTACGGCCCGCTCGACCTCGCCGAGCGCGCCGCGCTCCACCGCAGGCTCGGCGCGGCCGCCGCCGCCCGCGGCGACGTCCCGAGCCAGGCCCGTCATGCCGCCATGGCGTGCGTGTGGCACACGCTGGTCGGCCCCGACTGGCGCATGGCCTCGCCCGACTGCACCGAGGCGCGCCGGCTGGCCAAGACCACCGGGCTGCTCGACGTGCAGCTTACGATCGACGGCCTGGCGGGCGAGCTGACGCTCAGGGCCATCAACCCCGCGGCCGCTGAACCCATGATCGCCAGCATCATCGCGCGCGGCGCGGGTCTCGATCCCGCCACGGCTGAGGCCCGCCCGGTGCGGCGCGCCCGCACGGGCCGCGGCGTGGCGCTGATCCAGCTCGCTCGATACGACGAGGCAACCGCCGAGTTCGAGCGTGCGCGAGAGGAGTCGCGCCTCTCCGGTGATATCGAAGAGCTCGCCAATATCGAGGTGTGGGACTGCTGGAACCAGGAGGTTCAAGGCGAGTTGCCGCGCGCGCGTGAGGCGTGCGATCGGGCCCGCGCCCACCTGGCGCGATCGAAGGACTTCTACCTGGACCTCGACCTCGCGTATGTCGGAGGTCTGCTGCGCGACGATGAGGGGGATGTCGAGGGTGCGCTGGCCGACTTCCGGCGCACCGTGATGCTCTCGGCCCGACCGGGCGGCGCGTTGAGGGGGCCCATCGCCCGGAGCCTGGTCGCCAGCCAGTTGATCGCCCTCGACCGGCTCGATGAGGCGCGGGCCGATCTCGAGGCCATCGATCGCGACATCGCCGCCGGCCGTTTCTTCTCTGGGCTCGTGCCTCTTGTCGAGCACCAGTGGGCCAAGCTCGAGCGCGCCGCCGAGCGCCCCGCCGAGGCGATGCGCCACTTTGCCACCTCCAGCCGCTCGCCCGAGCACTTCGTCTCGATTTACGGCTTTCGCGGATTGGCGTGGGCCCGTCGGCGGCTCGGCGATTTCGCCGGCGCTCGGGCCGCCCTGGAGGAGGCCATCAGCAGGGTCGAGGCCGAACGCATCTCCGTGGCAGGCGCCACGGCCCGGGCCAACGTCGCGGAAACCCACGCCGCGGTCTATCGCGATCTGGTGTCCCTCCGCTGGGACGCGGAGGGGACGGCCGCTGCATCGGCCGCCCTGGAGATCGCCGAGGCCGGACGCGCCCGGGCGCTGCTCGATGCGCTGGCGTCGGCACAGGTCGCCGGTGCGGCCGCGCCCACGCTCAGCGCCGCGGCGGTGCAAGCCACGCTCGGCGCCGACGAGGTGCTTGTTGAGTACGTGTCGGCCACGGACCGCCTGCTGGCCGTCACTGTCACCCGCGACCGCCTCGCGTTCACCGCGCTGCCGCGCGCCGGTACCGCGGCGGAGCTCGGCCGCCGCATCGACTTCTTCAGCGCCCTAGTCCAGGAGAGCGACGAGAGCGCCGCGGCGCCCGCGGCCCGCCGCCTGTACGCCGACGTTGTGGCGCCGGCGTTGGCGGACATCGGGGCTGGCGTGCGCACGCTTATCATTGCCGCCGACGGCCCACTTCACCGGCTGCCCTTCGACGCGCTGGGCGACGCGCCCCGGGTGATCGATCGATGGGACGTGGTGACGATGCCGTCGGCATCGGCGTTGGCGAACCGGGTCCGGCGCATGACGACCTCCGCCGCCGCGCTCGTCGTGGCGGCGCCCGCCACCGCGGCCGGGCTCGCCACGCTCCCAGCGGCGCCCGCCGAGGCCGCCGCCATCCACCGCCGCCTCAGGGGGGAGATCGCGGAACTGTCTGGCGCCGGCGCGACCAGAGAGCGACTTGACGCGCTCGGTCCCGGCCGATTCGCGGTGCTCCACTTCGCGAGCCACGCCCTGATCGACGAGGCGTTGCCCCTGCGTTCGGCGTTGGTGCTGGCGCCCAGCACGCCTGGAGCGGATGGGAGGTGGAGTGCGGAGGAGATCTACCGCACGACGCTCGGCGCCGACCTGGTGGTGCTCTCGGCCTGTGATACGGCGGCCGGCGCGCAGGTATCCGGCGAAGGCGTGATGAGCCTGGCGCGGGCGTTCCTCTATGCCGGCGCTGGCGCCACGATCGGCACCCTGTGGGCCGTACCAGACGCGCCCGGTCCGGTGTTCGCCGATGTCCTCTACCGAGAGCTGGGCGCTGGCCGGCCGCTGGGCGCCGCGACCGCCAGCGCGCGTCGCGAGCTCCGTCGGCGCGGTGCCCAGCCGCGGGCCTGGGCCGCCTACACGCTGACCGGCAACCCGAGCGCCCGGGCGGGCGTGACGGGTCGGGTCGATCCGCGGGCCATCTCGGCACGCCTCGCCGCCGGCCTGGCTGTGGTCCTGCTGGTGGCTGGCGTGGCCATGCGGCTGGCGCGCGCCCGCTGGCGAATCTCCTGGCCGACACCAGTGCTGGCCGGGGCCGGCCTCGCTGTGGTCGCCATCATGCTGCAGCCATGGCCCGCGCGGTCAACACTGTGGGACGCCGGGTCGCAGGCCGACCGCGGCGACGCCCAGCCGGCGCTCGCGCCGACCATCGCCGAGGGCCGGCTGATCTGGTCCCCTCTGGCCGGCGCGGATGAATACCGGCTCGAGCTGTACGACGCTGGCGGCGTCCCCATGGGACCGCCGGCGGCGGCCGCCTCGCCGCTTGTGCTGCCAGTTGGGGCGGCGGACGGATGGCTTCGGATCGAAGCCCTCCACCGCGGGCAGCCGATGGCGCGCTCGCGGCTGATCCGGTTGCGGCCCGCGGGCGCTATCCGACCGTAATCAACCCGAACTGCCGCTGCCACACGCTGCGCACGTAAGAGGTCTGCGCCTCGG
>CAYJPQ010000084.1:0-14407 GCA_964372085.1 uncultured Bifidobacteriaceae bacterium
ACGAAGGTTCCTCACGAAGGTTCCTCACGAAGGTTCCTCACGAAGGTTCCTCACGGGGTTCCGCACAAGGTTCTGCGCGGACCATTCCAGGTCGAGTTCCAGCGCGTGCTGTCCGCAGTTGCGGAACAGCGGGCACACGTGGCAGTCGTGCGCGATCTTCTCCGGCAGCCAGGTGTGCGGCACGATGCCGAAGCCCAGGTGCACGAAGAAGGCCGGGTCGTGCGCGAAGGCGCAGAGGCGCACGAAGCCCTCGCGCCGCGCGCGGCGTCCCAGCTCGTTCACCATGCACTGGGCGAGCCCCAGCTTGCGCGCCTCGTGGGCGACCACGAGCGATCGCACCTCGGCCACCGAGGCCGAGAGGGGCGCCAGCTCGGCGCAGCCGACGATCCGGTCCCCGTTCGCGGACGGTCGTACGGTCACGACAAAGCGCGGCGCGTGCACGGTGAGCTCGCCGAGCGTGCGCGGCAGCAGGTGGCCTTCCTCGGTGTGGCCCGCGATGAGCGCGTGCAGGGCGGGCGCATCGGCCGCCGCCGCGGCCCGCACCGTGATGGCGGGCATCGCCCGCTTGACGGGATTGACGGCCGTGCTCCGGGCGGTCTCCCGCCGGCCCGCGGCCGGCCCGTTGTTGACGACAACCCGCATGCTCACGACGGCGCCTCGACGCTCCGACCCTCGGCTGGCAGCATCGCCAGCGCGCCGTCAAGAATGGCGACGGCCTCCACGATCTCCGATTCGGTCACGGTGAGGGGTGGCAGCATCCGCACCACCCGCTCGGCGGTCCGGTTCACCAACAGTCCCGCCTTGAGGGCCGCGTCCACCACGGGCTGCGCGTCCACCGCCAGCTCGAGGCCCCGCATCAGGCCCGCGCCGCGCACCGCGCGCACCACGGGGTGCTTGCGCTGCAGCGCCACCAGCTGCTGCTCGAAGAAGGCCCCGGCCTCACGGATGTGGCCCGACAGGCCCTCGAGCTCGCCGAGCACGTAGAGCGCCGCCTGCATGGCGAGCAGGTTGCCGCCATAGGTGGTGCCGTGGTCGCCGGCAAAGATCTGCTGCGCCACCCTTTCCGACACGAGGGCCGCACCCACCGGGATGCCCGACCCAATGGCTTTGCCCACGGTGACGAGGTCGGGCGTCCACCCGAGCGACTGGTAGTGGAAGGGCCAGCCCGTGCGGCCCAGGCCGCACTGGATCTCGTCGGCGACGAGCAGAGTCCCCGTGGCCTTCGTGACGCGCGCGATGGCCGCGGCATACTCGGCCGTGAGCGGCCGCACGCCGCCTTCACCCTGGATGGGCTCGGCGATGAGGGCGGCGGTGGTGTCGGTGACCGCGGCCTCGAGGGCGGCGATGTCGCCGGGCGCCACGAAGGTCACGCCGGGGATGAGAGGCTCGAACGGCTCGCGATAGTGCGCGTTGGCCGTGACCGAGAGCGCGCCCATCGTGCGGCCGGAGAAGCCGTGCTCGAGCGCGACGTAGCGCGTGCGCCCCTTTACGCCCTTCGAATACCAGTACCGGCGGGCGAACTTGAGGCAGGCCTCCACGGCCTCCGTGCCGCTGTTGCAGAAGAAGGCGCGCTGCAGCCCGGACATCCGCGACAGCCGCGCGGCCAGCTGGCCCTGGAGCGGATGGTAGTACAGGTTCGACGTGTGGACGAGCGTCTTCGCCTGGTCGGCCACCACCGCGGCCAGGCCGGCGTGCGCGTGGCCGAGCACCACCACGCCGATGCCCGAGATGAAGTCGAGATACGCGCGGCCGCTCTCGTCGAACAGGCGGGGGCCCTCGCCGCGCACGAACACGACGGGGAGGCGCTTGTAAGTCTGAAGCACGTGCTGCGCTTCGAGCGCGATGACGCTGGCTGCGGTAAGGCTCATTTCCTCATTCCCTCAAATCCTCAAGACCTCAAGACCTCAAGACCTCTGTCCCCGTCGCCGCCTTGCCCTCAATGGCCCGCAGCAGGTTCTTCGGGTCACGTCCGTCGACGATGGCCACCTGCTTGGCGCCGCCCTTCGCCGCAGCCTTGCAGGCCGCGAGCTTCGCCACCATGCCCGCGCTGGCCGTGCCCGACGCCACGAGCGCCGTGATGGCCCGGCCGTCTAGGGCCGCGACGGTCTGCCCCTGCGCGTCGAGCACACCCGCGGTGGCCCCGGCCATCACCAACCGCGCGGCCCCGAGCCGCGACGCCAGGCTTCCTGCCAGCGTGTCGGCGTTGACGTTGAACAACTGCCCGCCGCGGCCTGCGCCGATGCACGCGATCACGGGCACGTAGCCCGCGCCGACCAGCGTGTTCACCAGCGCCGGCGCGGGCGCGGCGATGGGGAGCCCCACCAGGCCCAGATCCACCGTGCCGCCGTTCGTCGCCGCATGCCTCGGCGCCTTCTTCACAGGTGCCACGCCGGCGTCGGCGCCCGACAGACCCACCGCCCGTCCGCCGGCGGCGTTGATGGCCGCCACGAACTGCGTGTTCACCGACCCGGCCAGCACCGCCACCACCACGCCCAGCGTGGCCTCGTCGGTCACGCGCAGGCCGTCCACCTGGCGCTTGGCAATGCCGGCCTGCGCCAGCGCGGCGTCGATCTCACGCCCGCCTCCGTGCACGACCACGAGCGGCGTGCGATTGGCCGCGGCGGCCACGGCCTTGCCGATGGCCCGCACCTTCTCGGGCGTCTCGATGAGCTCACCCCCGAGCTTCAGCACCACCACTCCGCGCGGCACCTTCGTCACATCAGCCCTGTCGTTTCGTCGAGGCCGTACATCAGGTTGAAGTTCTGGATGGCCTGCCCTGCGGCGCCTTTCACAAGGTTGTCGATGACGCTCACCACGAGCACGCGCCCGCCGGCCTCGTCCACCTTCCACCCGATGTCGCAGAAGTTGGTGTGCGCCACGTGCTTGATCTCCGGCAGCGCCTCGCCGGTGAGCCGCACGAACGGCGCCCCGGCGTAGGCGCGCTCGAACGCGGAGGCCACCGCCGCCGTGGTGGTGCCCGGCGCCAGCCGGGCGTAGAGGCTCGCCAGGATGCCGCGGTCGAGCGGCACCAGGTGGGGCACGAACGTCACGCCCCGGCCGAGTGCCTGCTCCATCTCGGGCGTGTGCCGGTGCCCGAACGGGTTGTACGCGGCGACGCTGCCGTGGTTCTCCGAGAAGTGCGTGCGTTCGGTCGCCGCCTTGCCCGCCCCCGAGATGCCGGACTTGGCGTCGATGATCACGTCGGCGCCCGGCAGCAGCAGGCCCGCGCGCTGCAGCGGCAGCAGCCCCAGCAGCGATGCGGTGGGATAGCAGCCCGGGTTGGAGAGCAGGCGCGCCGTGCGGATGGCGTCGTGCTCGAACTCGGTGAGGCCATAGGCCACGCCCGCGGGCAGGCCCTTGGTGGCCGGGTACCACCTGGCCCGCGCGGCGGCGTCGCGCAGGCGGAACGCGCCCGACAGGTCGATCACGCGCAGGCCGGCGTCCACCAGCGTCGGCGCCACGTCCGCGGAGGCGGCCTCAGGCAGCGCCAGGAACACGGCGTCGGCGTGGCCGACAATGGCGGCCAGGTCCAGCGGAATCACGGTGCCGTCCCAGATACGCGCGAGGGCCGGCAGGCGTCGCGGTGTGCTGGTGGCCTGCGAGCCGGTGGCGGCGACGATGGTGGTGGCGGGGTGGCGGGCGAGCAGGCGGAGCAATTCCTGCCCGGCAAATCCGGTGGCCCCGGCAAGGGCCACGCGGATGCGCGGGCCTCGCTGGTCTCCCCCTGCGTCGTCTGCTCCCTGCGTCTCCATCGGTTGGATATCCCCAGCGCTGAAAGTTTATGCAGCGCAAAGAATACTTATACACACGGGTTTCCTCTCCTGTCAATACGAGAAATGCTCCCAAACGCGTGGCCGTTATGTATACTGATTCACCTAAACGCATAAATATGAAAGCTCGCCGCCTAACCGTCATTCGTGATGTCGTCGAGCACGAGGCCGTACGCAGCCAGGAGCAGCTCCGCCAGCGCCTGGCCGCCCGGGGCTTCGTCGTGACGCAGGCCACGCTGTCGCGCGACGTCAAGGAGCTGGGGCTGGTGAAGCGGTCGGCCGACGGGGCCTACCAACCGGGCGACGCCGAGGCCACCGCGCCTGGCACGGCGCTGGGCACGCTGGGCCGCGCCCTGGCCGAGTATCTGGTGAGTGCCGAGCCCGTGCAGCAGCTGGTGGTGCTGCGCACCGGGGCCGGGCAGGCGCAGTTGTTGGGACTGGCGATCGACCGTTCGCGGCTGCCCGAGGTGGTAGGCACCCTGGCCGGCGACGACACCGTCCTCGTGATCGCCCGCGATGCCAGGAGCGCGCGGGCGGTGGTGAAGAAACTCAACGCGCTGGCGGACAGCGACTAGGCCTGCCGCATCTGGTGACCACGCGCATCGTGTTGGCGTATTCGGGCGGGGCCGCCTCGGCCCGGGCCCTGTCGTGGCTGGTGCGGAGCCCGGGCGCCGAGGTGGTGACCCTCACCGCCGACCTCGGGCAGGGCGACGATCTGGCCGAGGTGCGCGCGCGTGACCTCGGCTGCCTACACCGGCCTCGTGGACGCCGGCGAGTGGTTTTCGCCCCTCCGCCGCGCCCTCGACGCCTTTACCGATACTATTCAGGAAGACGTCACGGGCCGCGCGTGCGTGCGCCTCTTTCAGGGCCACTGCGACGTCCTGGCCCGCACGGCAGAACCCCTGAACCCAGAACCTCCCAGAACCCTTCTGAACCCTTCTGAACCTTTCTGAACCTTTCTGAAACCTTTTATGTCCCAACACCTCTGGTCCGGCCGCTTCGATTCCGCTCCCGACCCCGCCGCCTTCGATTTCGGCGTGTCGTTCCCCTTCGACCGACGCCTCTTCGAGGACGACGTGACGGGCAGCCTGGCGTGGGCCGAGGCGCTGGCCAAGGCGGGTGTACTGTCGGCGGTGGACGCGCGGGCCATCACCGAGGGGCTGGGCGCCATCCTCGAGCAGGGTCGGCTCGACCCGGCGTGGGTGAGCGGGCCCGATGAAGACGTGCACAGTTTCGTCGAGCGGCAGCTCGTGGCGCGCATCGGCGATGCGGGCCGCCGGCTGCACACGGGGCGCTCGCGCAACGAGCAGGTATCGGTGGACTTGCGCCTCTACTTGCGCCGCCGCATCCCGCGGCTGCAGCAGAAGGTGCGCGCCGTCGTCGCCGCCCTGGCCGATCAGGCCGAGCGCGCCGGCGACAGCCTGATGCCCTCGTACACGCACATGCGCCGCGCCATGCCCGTGACGGTGGCGCACTTCCTGTTGAGCCACGCGGCGCCGCTCCGCCGCGACCACGCGCGCCTCGAGGCCGCGCGCGAAGAGGCCAACGCGCTGCCGCTCGGGTCGGGCGCCATCGCCGGCACCGGCTACCCGGTGGACACCGTCGCGCTGGCGGCGCGCCTGGGCTTTGGGCGCGTCGTGCCCAACAGCATCGACGCCTCGTCTGACCGCGACTTCGCGGTGAGCTTCCTGCATGCCGTGTCTCTCTCGATGGTGCACCTGTCACGCATCGCCGAGGACTTCATCCTCATGACGGGCGAGGAGTTCGGCTTCTTCGAGCTGGCCGATTCGTCGGCCACCGGCAGCAGCATGATGCCGCAGAAGAAGAACCCCGATCCGCTGGAGCTCGTTCGCGGCAAGGCGGGCCGTGCCATCGGCCACCTCACCGGCCTTCTGGTCACCATGAAGGGGCTGCCCACCGGCTACAACAAGGACATGCAGGAAGACAAAGAGCCGCTCTTCGACGCCGAGGACACGCTGGCCGTGTCGCTCGACGCCACCACCGCCGTCGTGAGCAAGCTGTCGCTGCACCCCGCCCGCACCGGGCGTGCCGCGGCCGGGCTGCTGTTGGCCACCGACGCAGCCGATTACCTGGTTGCGCGCGGCATGCCCTTCCGCCAGGCGCACGAGGTGGTGGGGGCGATGGTCCGGCAGTTGCTGGCCCAGGGCCGCGACTTCGAGGCGCTGTCGCTGGACGAGTGGCAGCGGTCGAGCGAGCTGTTTGGCAGCGACGTCAAGGAGCGGATTACGGCGGCCGCCTCGGTGCGGGCCCGGCGCACGCCCCAATCGACCCATCCCGATGCCGTGGCGGCGGCTCTGGCCGAGACGCGAACGTGGCTTGCCCGTTACCCGGGGGTCTGATATAGTCCGGTTGCCCAGCGCTTTACGGTCTATCGACCGAACAGGCCTTGTGCTTCCCGAGCACAGATTCCGCCAAGCGGGCCATTCGTAGGTTTTTGGGAGAACTGCATGCAAGAACGCCGGTTTCGGCCCGGCGACGTGCTGGACGACTACTGTCCACGCGACCGCCGCATTACCGATCACGCAATCGTCGCGATGATCGAAGACGAAATACGACGCACGCGATGCGTCAGCTGTGACACCGAGCACGAGTACAAGGAAGGCAAGGTGCCGGCGCCGCGCCGCAAGACGCAGCCCCCGGCCTTGTTCACCCAGGTGCTCGAGGGCTTGCAGGGTCCCACGGCGCGTCCCCATTCGCCACCCGCCATCGGCGCGTCCGACCCGTCTCCTGGCGAGCCAGCCCTGGCCGCCTCTCCCGGCACCCCATCCAAACAGACGCCGCCAGCCGATGACGTCGCCGTGACCAATCCGGAATCGCCGGTGGACGATCGCGAAGAAGGGCCCGTCCGGCGCCCGCTGATTCGCGCCACGTTCCCGAAAATCGAAGGCCAGGCGCCCATCCCGCGCGCGATGCCCGAGTTCACCGTCCAAGCGCTCGCCAACCGCGGCCGCAATGGCGCGGCCGGGGCGCAGCGCAACGGCGGTGGTGGGCACGGCAAGGGCCGTCATCGCCGGCGCGCCGCCGGCCCGATGGACACCCACATCGGCCCCATGCGGTTTGGCCGCGACGGCGGCGGACCGGGTGGTCATGGCGAAGGCCGGCCGCAGGGGCAAGGGCAAGGGCAAGGCGGCGGACGCCGCCGCCGCGGCGGGAAGAAGAACCGATAAATGGCAGACTTCACCGGCAAGGTTGGCCTCATCGTCGGCGTGGCTAATCACCGATCCCTGGCGTGGGCCATCGCCCAAGCCACCTCCGCCGCCGGCGCCACGCTGTATCTCACCTACCAGGGCCGCTTCGAAGAGCATGTCGGCGAGCTGGCCGACACGCTGTCGCCGCGTCCGGTCGTGCTGCCGCTCGACGTGCAGGATGACGACCAGATGGCCGCGGTGTTCGCGCGCATCCAGCAGGACCACGGCGGGCTCGATTTCGCCGTGCACGGCGCGGCCTATGCGCCGCGCGAGGAACTGACCAGCGCCTTCTCGCTGACCTCGCGCGAGGGCTTCCGGCAGGCGCTCGACATCAGCGCCTATTCGCTCATCGCGCTGGCCCGCGGCGCGCAACCGCTGATGGCGGCGCGCGGGGGCGGGAGCCTCCTCACCTTGTCGTTCCTGGGCAGCGACCGCGTCTTCCCCAACTACAACGTGATGGGCGTGGCGAAAGCCGCGCTCGAGTCGAGCGTGCGCTACCTGGCGGCCGACCTCGGCCCGCAGAACATCCGGGTCAACGCCGTCTCGGCGGGCCCCGTGAGGACCCTGGCCGCCGCCGGCGTCGGGGGATTCTCGTCGATCCTCAGCGTGGTGCGCGAGAGGGCGCCGCTGCGCCGCGCCATCGAGTCGTCCGATGTGGGCGACGCAGCCGCGTTCCTGCTGAGCGACGCCGCCCGGGGCATCACCGGCGAGGTGATGATGGTCGACGCCGGGTATCACGTCGTCGGGTTGTAACAGGGCTCGAGGCTTATGGCTTGGGGCTTGGGCTAGGACGGTCTCGTGCCGGCCCTTGTCATTCCGGTGCGCGAACTGGCGCGGGCCACTGCGCGCACGCGCCTCGTTCGGCTCGGGATCGACCCTGAGGCTTTCGCGTTTGAAGCCGGGCAGGCGGTGATGGTTGGCCTGCACGGCGCGCCGCTTCGCAAACCTTACTCAATCGCGTCGTCTCCCACCGACCTGAAACAGACCGGCCTCATCGACTTGCTCCTGCAGGTCGAGGATAGTGGATTGGATCCGCACCTCGAGCGGGCGATAGTGGGGACGGCGGTTGACCTGGAGGGTCCGTTTGGCAGCTTCGGCATTCCGGTCGGTGCGCCGCCACCGACGCTCTTCGTGGCGGGCGGCACGGGCATCGCGCCGCTGCGCTCGTTGATGCGGGAGTGGCTGGCGGGCGCTGCACCGCCACCAATGGGGCTGGTCTTCACCGCGCGGACCGCCGACGAGTTGGCGTTTCGCGACGAACTGGACACGCTCAACCAGGCCGGCCGCCTGCGGCTGCGATTGACGCTGACCAGGAACGGCGAGGCCAGTTGGACGGGCACCACCGGCCGCCTCGACGCGGCGCTGCTGCGGTCGGCGCTGCCCGCGCCGAATGCGTGCTGCGTCGCCTGTGGCCCGGTATCACTGATTCAAGAGGTCCGCCGGCTGCTGCCGGAGGTGGGAATCCCCGCCAGCCGTTACTACACGCAGCGCGCGTAAGCCGCAAGCGGTAAGCCCTAAGCCCTAAGCCCCAAGCCCCAAGCCCTCACGCCCAAAGCCCAGAGCCCGTCTACAACACCCCCGACGCGGCGCGCTGAATGTCGATGTCGGTGACCTCGACCGGGGCTGGCAGCGGCACGGCGACGGCGGGCACGCCGTCGGTGCCGGTCGCGGCCGGCTGGATCTGTGCCGCCTGCTTGCGGCGGGTCTTGTCGCGATACATGCGGCTGTCGGCCGTGGCCAGCAGCGCCTCGTAGGTGTCGCCGTCGTGCGGGTAGATGGCCGCGCCCACGCTGATGGCCAGCGGGATGCGGCGGCCCGGCCGCGCCTCGAAGAGCACCTCGTCGACCGTGCGCTGCAGCTCCTGCCGCTTGCGGTCGGCCTCGTCGGCGCCGCAGCCCGACAGGACGACGATGAACTCGTCGCCGGCGTAGCGCACGCAGATGTCGTAGGGCCGGATGGCCGAGCGCAGCACCGTGGCCACCTCGCGCAGCGCGCGGTCGCCCACGTGGTGCCCGTGGTTGTCGTTGATGTCCTTGAAGTGGTCGAGATCCATCACGAGCAGCGCCACCTCGGCCTTCAACCGCTCGGCGCGCGCCAGTTCCCGCGTGAGGTGCATGAACATGAACCGTGTGTTCGGCAGGCCCGTCAGCGCATCGGTCAGCGAATCCTCCTGCGTCTGCTCGAAGACGATCGAGTTGTGAATTACGGCGGAAGCCTGCTCGCTCACGCGATCGAGCAGCCGGCGATGGTTGTCGGTGTAGAAGTCGGGGGTCGTGTGGTACACGGCCAGGGTGCCGATGAACCGGTCGCCGAACACGAGCGGCGCGACGAGCGCCGACTTGAGCGCCGTGATGCGCGCGGTGAGGCCCGCCGCCTCGAACTCGGCGGCGGGCCGGGCGTTGACCAGCGGCCGCCGGTTGCGCGCCACCCAGCCGGTGAGGCCCTGGCCGCCCCGCACCGTCATGGTGCCGATCACGTCCGCCTCGGCGCCGGTGGCGAACCGGCACCGCAGCGTCTCCGATTCCTCGTCGAACAGGAAGAGCGCGCACGACGAGAACGGCACCAGGTTCGACAGCTTCGACGAGATGAGCGCCATGGTGTCGGTCACGCCGAGGCTGGTGCCCATGGTCTGGGCGATCTCGTAGAGCGCGTAGATTTCGCGGTGGGCGAGCGCGATGTCCTCAAAGACCGTGTTGCCCTTGGCCGTCTCGGGCAGGAAGCCCACGGCGGGGCCGCCCAGGTTCGAGGTCGACTCGAGCGACAGGCGCCGCGGCGTGACCGAGTCGATGCTGGCCATGGCGGCCGCCATCTCCGCCTCCATCTTGACGAACATCAGCACCACCGCGGGGTCGAGCGCGCGGCCCGCTTCCTGCTGCAGCAGCGCGATGGCCGCCTCCTGCGTCATGGCCTTGTGGTACGGCCGATCCGAGGTGAGCGCGTCGAAGTAGTCGACCACCGAGAGGATGCGGGCGCCGAGCGGGATCTCCTCGCCCTTCAGGCCCTGCGGGTAGCCCTTGCCGTCCCAGCGCTCGTGGTGGCTCAGGATGAGCGGGGCCACGGGGTAGGGGAAGGGCACGGCGCTGATGATCTCCGCGCCCACCTGCGGGTGCACGCGGATCTTCTGGAACTCCTCCTGCGTGAGGGGGCCCGGCTTCGACAGGATGTGCTCAGGCACCGCCAACTTGCCGATGTCGTGCAGCAGCGCGGCGGTCTTCACGCCCTGGACTTCGGTCTCGGACATGCCCATGCCGCGGGCGATGGAGGTGGCGTACACCTGCACGCGCCGGATGTGCGATTGCGCGGTCTGGTCCTTGGCGTCGATGGCGAGGGCCAGCGCCTCGATGGTGGCCAGGTGCAAGTCGGCCATCTCCTCGACGTGGCGGCGCTCGTCGTCGATGCGGCCCAGGTAGACCTTGTAGGTGCGGTAGGTGAGGTAGAGCGGCGCGGTGCCGAGCAGGAACACCCACAGGCCCCCGCTGCCGACCCACCACGTCGCCATGGCGGCGGCGCTGGCGCCCACGAAGTAGCTGGGCGCGCTCCACAGGAAGTTCTGGTTCCACACCGCCATCAACCGCTGGTTGGTGGCCAGCGCCACCGCCACCGCGATCAGGAACGTGTTGAACACGAAGTAGGTGGTGGCCGCCGCCACGAGCGGCCGGGCCACACCCTGGATGTCGTGCGCCAGGGCGCCGGGCACGCCGCCCACCAGTTCGTAGGCGAAGCCGGCGGCCTGCACGGTGATGGCGAGGCAGGCCATGCTGAACGCCGTCCGGTAGGCGGGGTTCTTCACCTTCATCTTGAAGGTGCACTGGCTCCACGCGCTCGTCACCGCGACGAGCATCGTCTCGTTGGGGCCGAGCAGCAGCAGCGACGCGAAGTCAACCGCGTACGACACCGACATCGTGGAGCCGCTCTTGGCGAGCGGCAGGTTCACCTTGAAGGCGGACGTGATGGCGGAGGTGGCGAGGAGGGTGAGGAACAGCCAGGGCTGCGCGAAGGTGGCGCGGGGGCCCAGAGACACCACCAGCGCTGCGCCGACGGCAATCGTGGCGCCAACGTACAAACGGGCGGCGAGCGGTAGAGCGCGCATGATGCGCTGCCCCGACTTAAGCGCCCCAGACCGCCTTGGCCCGGGTACTACTGGCCGCCGCCAACACAGACGGATGCCGATGGGGAACGCTGGGGAGGCTGCAGTCGGCGCAAGTCGTCAAGGCAGAGAGAGCATATATGACGTTAGAGTCATACTCAAGTGCAAATTTACTCATTTCTTGCACAGGTTCTCGACTATGCGAGCTAATACTTTATTTTTCAGATGTTTACGGATATTTGGTGGTCAAGAACGTGTCGCTCCATGCCCATATCGACATGACAGGATATGACAATGAAGTCCGAAAAAACTTCCACCGAGCTGCTAGGAACGAATCTTCCGGCGCGCGGCGCCTCCGCTCGGCTCGAGCCCGAACTCGTCGATCTTGCGATAGAGCGTCCCGCGGCTGATGTCGAGCACCTTGGCGGCTTCGAGCTTGTTCCACTCGGTGGCTTCGAGCACCCGGATGATGTGCGCGCGCTCGGCGTCGCGCAGCGTGGGCAGGCGCGTCGAGGCCTCCTCGGCGCGCGGCATGGCGTGGCCGTGCAGGAACTCGATGTCGGCGGCGCGGATCGCGCGGCCGGGCGCCGAGAGGGCGGCGCGCGCCACGGTGCTCTCGAGCTCACGGATGTTGCCGGGCCAGTGGTACGTGGCCATCAGCTCCTGCGCCTCGGTGGCGAACTGCTTGGCGTCGAGGGGCAGGCCGTTGGCGGCGCAGTAGCGCGCCAGGAAGCGGTTGGCCAGCACGGGGATGTCGACCGCGCGCTCGCGGAGCGAGGGCAGGCGGATGGCAAAGGCGTTGATGCGGTAGTAGAGGTCTTCGCGGAACCGGCTCTCGCGCACGAACATGTCGAGCGGGCGGTTGGTGGCCGAGATCAGGCGGAAGTCGACGTGGATGGCCTTGTTGCCGCCGAGCCGTTCGAAGCGCCGCTCTTCGAGCACGCGCAGCACCTTGGCCTGCGCCATGAGCGACATGTCGCCCACCTCGTCGAGGAACAGGGTGCCGCCGTTGGCGAGCTCAAGCCGGCCGGGCTTGCGGTCGGCGGCGCCCGTGAAGGCGCCCTTCTCGTAGCCGAAGATCTCCGACTCGAACAGCGTGTCGGGGAGCGCGGCGCAGTTCACCGCCTGGAAGTTCTCCTTCCCGCGGCGCGACAGCTCGTGAATCATGCGCGCCACCACTTCCTTGCCCGATCCGGTGGGCCCCAGGATCAGCACCGAGATGTCCGACTTGGCCGCGGTGCGGATCCACTCGAAGATGGTGATCATCTTCTCGTCCTTGCCGATCATCTCGCGGAAGCGCTGCACCGAGGGTGAGGCCTCTTCGATGCCCAGGTGGGCACGGCCCTCGAGGAACGTGTCGAGCAACGCGGCGGCGGCGGGGTTCTCGGGCCGCATCATGCCGAAGGTGGGCGAGGCGGCGCCCGCCTTGCGGACGACGCCGAAGTCCACGAGTTCCTGCAGGCAGTTGTCCACGTCGAGCCGCATGCGCCCGAAGGTCGACATGATGTGCTCGGTGTCAAACACCTCGGTGGGCCGCGCGGAGAGGAAGCGCAGGATGCCGGCGCGCAGCGGCGACTGCACCAGCGTCTTGAACCGCGTCTCGACGTCGACCTCGTGGCGGGCCGCCCCCGCGTTGGCGCGCCGGGCCGCGAAGGTCACATCATCCACGTGACACCTCGGGCGCGGCGGCGGGCGCCGCGCGGTAGTACTGGGTCTGGTGCTGCTCGATGAGCTGTTTCATCCGGATCGCGTCGCTCTTGTAGTGCCCGTGACAGCGCACCGGCTCGGTACCGCCGCTGGTTTCGATGATCACGTTCGAAAAGAACACATTCGTGTCGATGCCCACCGATGCGACGTGGGCGATGTGGATCGAATGTTCTTTTCGGCCGATCGGCTCCGGCGTGTAGTGGACGACCGACGTCGGGGTGATCAGCACCTGCGTCGGAAACAGCCGGTTGCCCCGCGAGAGGCGGCTGGCGCGGAACACCTCGCCCTGGGCGAAGGGCTGGCCCTTCCACCACAGGAACAGGACCGCCGCGACGGCCCCCGCCGCCCCGGTCAGCCCCACGGGCATCCACACGTCGGCCACACGCAGATGCTACCGCAAAGTGGCATGCGGTGGTGGCCCGTCCGGTGCTACCCTTGTCCTGATGCCGCACCGTGCACCCGGTAGTCCACCCAAGGGCCCCAAGTCGTTTCTCGCCGGCAAGCCGATTCGGTATTACCGTCCCAAGGGAAGCGCCGCCGTGCGCACCCTCATCGACGAGGGGTTCCAGGCCTTCAACGCGGCCCGGCTCGGCGAGGCCTGCCGCATCTTCGGCGACAAGATGCTGGCCAGGACCCACGACACCACCATCGGCCTCACCGTGGCGGGCGCGCTCACGCCGGCCGGCCTCGGCGGCTGCATGATCGAGATGATGAAGCGCGGGCTCGTCGACTTCATCATCAGCACGGGCGCGAACCTGTACCACGACCTGCACTACGCGCTGAACTTCACGCTGCGCCGCGGCTCGCCCTTCGTGGACGACCGCGTCCTCTACGACGCGGGCGTGATTCGCATCTACGACGTCCTGTTCCCGGCGCAGGTGCTGCTCGACACCGACACGTTCATTCGCGACTTCCTGATCAGCAGCCGCCTCGAGGGCCCCATCGCCTCGTCGGAACTGCACGCGGCGCTCGGCCGGCACCTGCTCACGGTGCGGTCCGGCTGCGCGGAGTACTCGGTGGTGGCCAGCGCCGCGAAGTACGGCGTGCCGGTCTACACCTCGTCGCCCGGCGACAGCTCCATCGGCATGAACCTGGCGTACCACGCGCTCATCAACGGCAGCACCCTGCAGGTCGACCCCAACAAGGACGTCAACGAGGTGTGCGCCATCATCCGCGCCGCCGAGAAGAACGGCTGCGTGATCCTGGGCGGCGGGTCGCCCAAGAACTTCTACCTGCAGGGCCAGCCCACGCTGTGGGAGGTCTACGGCATCCAGAAGGGCGGCAACGACTACTTTATCCAGCTCACCACCGACTCGGTGGTGTGGGGCGGCCTCTCCGGCGCCACGCCCGCCGAGGCCGTGAGCTGGGGCAAGATCAACCCGTCCGTGCTGCCCGACACGGTTGTGGCCTACTGCGACTCGACGATCGCGTTCCCGCTCTTCTGCGAGTACGCCGTCGGCCACAAGAACGGCCGCCGCCCCCGCAAGAACCTGCTGGCGAAGCGCGACCAACTGCTGGCCGACCTCGAGCGCGAGGCGCGCAAACGGATTAAGAAGCCCAGGAACCCGTAGAACCTGTAGAACCCGTAGAACCTGTAGAACCTGTAGAACCTGTAGAACCTGTAGAACCTGTAG
>CAYJPQ010000085.1:0-12193 GCA_964372085.1 uncultured Bifidobacteriaceae bacterium
GCGATCTCCTTGAATTTCTCTTCGCCGACCGGATCCTTGGAGACGTCCGGATGATACTTGTGCGCGAGCCTGCGGTAGGCCTTCTTGATTGCATCGATGCCCGCATCGCGTTCGACCCCGAGTATCTGGTAGTAGTCCTTGTACTTCATCTATCGCTCCTCAGCGAACCGCGAATCAGGGCGGTCATGCCGGCGGTTCATGCGCCTCGTGCGGCTCGACGTGTATGGTCACCGAGGCCTTTGCCAGGTGGCTCGCGATCAACTCCTCCAGCCGGTCGCACACCGCGTGGGATTCGCGCACGCTGGTGTTCCCAGGCAGCAGCAGGTGAAACTCGATGAAGCGCGTGGCGCCGGCTTTGCGCGTGCGCAGCGCATGAAAACTCGCCCCCGCAGGCAGCCCGGCGCGGATGAGTTCTTCCGTCTTGCCGATTTCCAGCGGCGACAAGGCGGTATCCATCAGACCGTCGATAGACCGGCGCAGCAAATCGACGCCGGTGGCGACGATATGCAGCCCGACGGCGACGGCGATCAGCGGATCGAGTATCTGCCAGCCCGGCAGGAACACAATGACCAGCAGGCCGCCCAATACGCCTGCCGAGGTCCACACGTCGGTCAGCAAGTGCTTGGCGTCCGCCTCGATGGTGACGCTGTCGTGCTTCGCAGCGACCTTGAGCATGACGCGGGCGGTGGCGAAGTTCATCGCCGCCGCGAGCAGCCCGACGGCTATGCCCCAACCGAGGTTTTCCAGAACGACGGGGTGCAGAAAACGGCTCCATCCCGCGTACATGATGGAAGCCGCGGCGAACAGTATCAGCGTGCCTTCGACGCCGATGGAGAAATACTCGGCCTTGTCGTGGCCATAGGTGTGGCGATCGTCCGCGGGCTGCTCGGCGATGGTGATCGCGCTCAGGGCAACCAGCCCCGCTGCGAGATTGACAAAAGCCTCCAGCGCATCCGACAACAGGCTCACCGAATCGGTCAGGAAATACGCGCCAAACTTGAGCGCCAGCGTCGCGATCGACGTGGCGATCGAAAGCAAGGCCATCTTCTTTGTGGCATTCATAGCCATTCAGCTCACCTGGATCCCAATCGATGCGCGCACCAGACCTGCATGACACAGACGCAGGCGAGCCTCATTATGCCACCCGGGTGCGCCGCAGCCTGAACCGCCCGCGGGCGCGTGCGCTTCCTCGCCTGGCCGCAGTCCGCGCGGCTCACGCCGCCTTCAGCGCATCCGCGATCCACGCCGTCACCGAAGCCGGTGCCGGTATGCGGCCGGAACTGACCAGCTTTTCGTTGACCACCAGCCCCGGGGTCGAGAGGACGTTGTAGGCGAGGATGTCCTGGTAGTCCGTCACCTTGACGAACTCCGCCTCTACGCCCAGATCGGCCGCGCTCTTGCGCGCGATTTCCTCCAGGCGCTTGCAGTTGGCGCAACCGGGACCGAGTACCTTTATTGTCAGCATCGCAAAGTCTCCATAGTTAATTTGTCGCGGCAGCTTTTCACCAGCCCGGCACACCGGGCGCGTGATCGTGATGCATGCGCCGGTCCGCCAGCCACAGGACCAGCGCCAGGGCGGCCGCGAACGCCGCAAGGTACGACACCGGCAGGCCAAGACTCGCACCGTCCACCCACGCGCCGTAGGTAAGACCGGCAAAGGTGCTGAAAAGCGCAACCCAGCCGACATAGGTCCAGGTCCTGAGCCTGCCTATGATCGCCGCGAGGATCAGGATGCTTTGCAGGCTCAGCTCCGGATCGGCCATGAGATAGGCGAGAAGCGGTCCGCGGTGCATGCCCAGGCTAAGGAACATTTTGGCGATCGGCACCTCGACCAGCGTCGGGAAGTACATGAACACGCCGAAGGCAACGCCGGCCAGATTGCCGAGCAGCGTGTTGCTTCCGGCCAGGCTCTCGATCCATTCCGGACGGATGAAAACGCGGATGACGCCGACCAGGAACACGCCGGCCACCAGCAAAGGAAAAATTTGTTTGACGAAGCGCCACGATTCCCACAGCCAGTCGCGCAGCTCATCCTCGGCGAGGCGGGCGCGGCCCAGCCAGAAAAGCGCGAGCAGCGCGAGCAGCACGCCAAAGAATTTGCCGCTAAAGCCCACGCTCAATCCAGCCGCACCGGCCTGGATGTCGAGCGTGGCCACGAGCAGAGTGAACGTGCTCAACCCCATGGCGATCCAGGTCCAGCGGCTGTAACCCTCGTGCACGCGCTCGATGCCGCGCCATGAGGCGAGGCCGATGGCTGCGAGCAGCAGGATCAGCGTCACCCCGTGCACGGAAACGCCCTCCTCGCCCCTGGCGGCATCGTAGGGCACCAGCTGGTCGAGCGCCGACTGCAATTGCCCCATCCCTGCCAGTGGCAGGTTCAGTTGAAAATAAGTGCCGGTAAGCAGGCCGAGCTTCAAGGTGCCCGCGAGCAGCAGTGCGACCCATACAAGCAGGAAGGCGAGCGCGGCGCGATGCATCCCGGTCGCGCTCTGCGCCGCGAACATCGCGTCGGTGGCCTGGTCATGCGCCGCGTCCTCGGCGCGAAACAGCAGGGCCATGATCAGGCCGATGCCGATGCCGAATACGAGCGAGAGGAAAAAGCGCGCGAACGCCAGGTCCACGCCGATGACGCCGCCCGTATACACCAGCGCCAGCACATTGGCCGCCGGCGCGAAGAACAGGAAGGTGATGGCCGGGCCGATGCCCGCCCCTTTCTTGTATATCCCGGCGAACAGCGGAACGATGGTGCACGAACACACCGCCAGCAGCGATCCGGCCAGGGCCGCGGCCGGGTAGGATATGAGCCTGGGCGTGTTGCGCCCGAGCAAGCGGGTGATGGTTTCCTTGGGGATCAAGGCGGTCATCGCTCCGGCGATGCAGAAAGCCGGCAGCAGGCAAAGCAGCACATGCGCCGCGAGGTAGGCGGCGAGATTGCCCAGCCCGCCCTGCAGTGCATTGATGAAAAGCGACCCGATGTCCATGGCGCACGCGAGAATCGCTATTTCATTTTCGAGGGCAGCTTCATCGTCCTGCCGGCAACCATGAAGGTGCCTCGTCCAAGATGATGCATCGTCCGTGGATTTTTCCGCGAGGCGTCAATCCACGCCTTGAGCACCTCCAGGATGAAAAAGCAGTATTTGCTCACCAGCTTCGTGTCGGTCACCCTGCATTCCAGAGCCGCATAGCATTCGTCGATGAGCGGCGCCTTGACGCGCGAGGCCGCCAGCGGCGTGAGACCGAAGTGCTTGAACTTGTCCAGCTTGCGCCCGCAGGTGTTGCCGCAGCCCACCACCTGCGCCGCAAGCTCGGCCGTCGGGATGTTGATTACGCACTCCTTGGTCGCTTTCAACGCGCCGAAGCTATAGTTGCGGTTGCTGATCACGCAACCCACGAGCGGCGGCTCGAATTCCATCATCGTGTGCCAGGACATGGTCATGACGTTCGCCCTGCCTTTTTGGGCGGTCGTGACCAGCACTACCGGACCCGGCTCGAGCAGTCGATAGACACGGGACAAGGGTAAGGATGTCTTAGCCATGTTGGCCCCACATTTAGTCGGCATTCAAGGCATGCGCGGGTCTCCGGCAAGGATCCCGGCGACCTGCTGCGCAAACGCTGCAATGATCAGTCTGAGGTCTGGATGGAGCGGTTCATTGACAAAACTCAAATTTTTCGCTGGACGCCGCGGACCAGGCGCCTCCCATGCCGCTCCGGCGCAAACGCGGGAGCAGTTGACAAGCTCTATTATTTCGACAATACTCGAAACATGGAAATGGGATCCGCCAGCAACAGCCTCTCCGCGCTGGGACATGAAACGCGGCTGGCGATCTTTCGCCTGCTGGTGCAGGCGGGACCCGAGGGCGTGAGCGCCGGCCTGATCGGCGAGAAGCTGGAACTTGCGCCGGCGACGCTGTCCTTCCATCTCGCCCACCTCTCCCGGGTCGGTCTGGTCTGCGGGCGGCAGGAGGGCCGATTCATTTTCTACGTCGCCGACTACGCGGCGATGAGCGCCTTGCTGGCCTATCTCACCGACAACTGCTGCCAGGGCGCGCAATGCCGGCCCAAGGCCGCCGCCATCCCGCTAAAGCGGCGGCGTACGGCCCCCGCCCGTCAATCCCGCCGCAGCCCCGAATGAGCGCGGCGTTTCAACCGATTAAACAAGGAGCATGCACATGAGCACGGAAAACATCCGCGACGTCGTAAAGCAGAAATACGGTCAGGCCGCGCTGCGGGTCCAGGGCGGCAGCGCTTCCTGCTGCGGGACCGGCTCCGCCGTGAGCGGATCCTGCGACCCGATCACCTCCAATCTCTACAGCACGCAGCAGAGCGGCGAAGTGCCGCAACAGGCGATGCAGGCCTCGCTCGGCTGCGGCAATCCGACGGCGCTGGCGCGGCTGAACCCTGGCGAGACCGTGCTCGACCTGGGCTCCGGCGGCGGCATCGACGTGCTGCTGTCGGCGCGGCGCGTCGGCCCCACCGGCAAGGCCTACGGCCTCGACATGACCGACGAGATGCTGGCGCTCGCGCGCGAGAACCAGAAGAAGTCGGGCGTGGCCAACGTGGAGTTCCTGCGTGGTGAGATCGAGCACATCCCACTGCCCGACAACAGCGTGGACGTGATCATTTCCAACTGCGTGATCAACCTCTCGGCCGACAAGGACCAGGTGCTCCGCGAGGCGTTCCGCGTGCTCAAGCCCGGTGGCTGCTTCGCCGTCTCCGACGTCGTCGTGCGCGGCGCCGACGTGCCTGCCGCGGTGCGCAAGAACATGGAGCTGTGGATCGGGTGCGTGGCGGGCGCGCTGGAGGAGACCGAGTATCGCGCCAAGCTCGCCGCCGCCGGCTTCGAGCAGGTGGACGTGGAGCCCACGCGCATCTACAAGATGGAGGACGCCAAGGCGTTCCTCGCGAGCGCCGGTCCGGGCCTGGTGGAGATGGCCGGGCAGGTGGACGGCAAGTTCATGAGCGCCTTCGTGCGCGCCACGAAGCCTGGTGGGGCGACGGCGTGCTGCGGACCGACCTGCTGCTCTTAGAACGCTTGGAGGCTTGAAGGCTTGAAGGCTTGGAAGTACCCCAAGCCCCAAGCCCCAAGCCCCAAGCCCTAAGCCCTAAGCCCCAAGCCCCCAAGCCGTTAGTCCTACTTCCGCACCACGCCGCAGGCGATGCGGGCGCCGGCGTTGCCGGCCGGGTCCGACTTCATGTCGTCGGCGTCGGCGTGAATCATGAGGGCCGTGCCGTGCACCGAGTTGGCGCCCGCGCCCAACGCCACGCGCGTGTTGACGATCGTCGCCTTCGCCGTGCCGTCGGCGGCCACGGTGAAGTTGGCCATGTCACCCGCGTGAGGGCCCTCGGGGTTCTCGAGGCCGTGCTTCTTGGCCCCGGGGTTGAAGTGCCCGCCCGCCGACGTGAACGGCGGCTCGCACACGCCGGTCTGGTGGAAGTGCAGCGCGTGCGGGCCGGGCGGCAGGCCCTTGAGGTCGAGCGAAATGCTGACACCGCCGCCCGTGGCGGGCGCGAGCATGGCCATGCCGACCACCTTGCCCTGGGCGTCCTTCAGGTCGACATGAATCATCTGGGCGCCGAGGCTCGGCGACGCCACGACCAGCACAAGCGCAACGATCGAGAGTTTCCGGTTCATGGGGACTCCTGTAAGTGATACCGACCATTGCAGTAGACCAGACCCCCTGTGGGGGCGTCAATTCGTCAATTTTCAATTTTCAATTTTCAATTTTCAATTTTCAATTGCCATTTCCAATTGGCAATTCCCAATTGTCAATTGCCCATTCCCGGATCGTTAACCCCGCTGTAACACCCCTGTCACCGTCGATACACAGCCCCTCGGTAGTCTCGCTGCATGACTATCCGAGATTCTGCGCGCATCACCGCCCTGGCGGCCGTGCTCGCGGTTGGTTTTGCGGCCCCATTGCTGGCCGAGCAGACCCCGCCAGCGGCCCAGGCGTCAACCAGGAAAGTTCGCGTCACCGGCGTGGTGCGCGACGAGTTCAACGCCATCACCTTGCCGGGGGTGCCGGTCGAGGTGGTGAGCACCGGGGAGGTTGTCTACACGGACGTCGACGGCCGGTACTCGCTCGACCTGCCGCCCGGGAACCACCAACTGAAGGTGGCGCTCGACGGCTACACCGCGAAGACGGTGAACGTGGCCGCCGGCGACGCCCGGACCGTGACCGCCGACGTCGGGCTGTCGATGAACGCCTTCGCCGAGACGGTGGTCGTACGGGGCGAGGCGCCGCTGGACTCGATCACCTCCTCGGCCGCGTCCCAGCTGGTGGAGCGGAAGAACGCCCAGGTGGTGAGCGACAATCTCGGTGGCGAGGAAATGAAGGCCAATGCCGACAGCGACGCCGCCGCCGCCATGCAGCGCGTGACGGGCCTCTCGGTGGTGGACAACCAGTACGTGTTCGTGCGCGGGCTGGGCGAGCGGTACAGCAACACCACGCTGAACGGCGCGGTGCTGCCGACGACGGAGCCCGACAAGAAGGTGGTGCCGCTCGACCTGTTCCCCTCGGCCCTGCTGAGCAGCGTGTCGGTCGTCAAGTCCTACACGCCGGATCGCTCGGCCGAGTTTGCGGGCGGCCTGGTCGAGGTGGTCTCGCTGAAGTTCCCCCGGCAGACGGTGGCCGACTTCTCCTACAGCTTCGGCGCCAACAGCATCACGACGGGCAACGGCGTGCTCGGGTACGCGGGTGGCGGCGCCGACTGGCGCGGGTTCGACGATGGGACGCGGGCGCTTCCGTCGGCGGTTCCCGACAAGAAGGTGATTCGCGGCGGCATCTACACACCCGACGTGGGCGTGCTCCGGTCGGACCTCGAGGCCATCGGCGAATCGTTCCCGAACACCTGGAACCTGGCCGAGCGCAAGGCCAGGCCCAACCAGACCGGCAGCGCGACGGTGGGCGGCCGCCTGGGCAAGTTCGGCTTCCTCGGTAGCTACTCGCAGGCCTACAAGGAGCAGTACAACGAGGAGCAGCAGACCTACTACCGCACGACCGACACGGGGCTGTCGGCGTTCAGCGATTACGACTTCACCTATGCCACCGCCAAGTCGACCATCGGCGCCGTGGGCAACCTGGCCGTGCAGTTGACGCCCAGCCAGCGCGTGTCATGGGAGAACTTCTACTCGCACACCGGCAAGGACGAAGCGCGGACGTTTGCGGGCTTCAACAGCGACATCAACACCGACATCCGCAACCAGCGGCTGTACTGGGTGGAGGAGGACCTCGTCACGTCGGGGGTGACGGGCGAACACTTCTTCGCCGGCCTGGCCAACAGCCGCATTGACTGGCGCGCCTCGGTGGCCGCCGCCGATCGCGACGAACCCGACTTGCGCGAGGTGCTCTACGAGCGCAACGGCACGCGCTTCGTCCTCTCCGACGAATCGCAGTCGGGCCTCCGCATGTTCAATTCGCTCCAGGACGACACCGTCGACATCGCCGCCAACTGGAGCGTCTACCGCACCGTGAACGAGCTTCCGCTCCAGTTGAAGTTCGGCGGGCAGTACGTCGATCGCAGCCGCGACTTCCTGTCGCGCCGGTTCCGCTTCGTGCCCGTCAGCACGTCGGGCGTGGACCTCACGGCGGAACCCGAGGCCATCTTCACGCCGGCCAACATCGGGCCGAAGTACGAGGTGAAGGAGGAAACGCGCGCCACCGATACCTACACGGCCAACCAGGAAACACAGGCGTTCTACGGCATGGCCGACGTGGCCGTGTCGACGAAGGCGCGGTTCATCCTGGGCGCTCGCGTGGAGAGCTTCAGGCAGATCGTCGACACCTTCGATCCGTTCGACCTGGATGGCGCCCCCGATGTCGTGCGATCGGAGATTGACGAGACCGACATCTTCCCGGGCGTCAACTTCGTGTATGCCCTCAAGGCCAACCAGAACCTCCGGGTCAGCTTCAGCCAGACCGTGAATCGTCCCGAGTTCCGGGAGGTGGCGCCCTTCGAGTTCACCGACGTGGTCGGCGGGCGCGCGGTCGTGGGCAATCCCAACTTGAACCGGGCCCTGATCCAGAACTACGACGCGCGCTGGGAGGTCTTCCCGGGCGGCGACCAGGTGTTGTCGGCGGGCGTGTTCCTGAAGCGGTTCGACCAGCCGATCGAGCGGATTGTCGAACCCACCTCGCAGCTCCGCACGTCCTTTACGAACGCGGAATCGGCCACCAACGTCGGCTTCGAGCTCGAAGCGCGCCGGAACCTGGGCGAGCACGTCGCCCTCGGCGCCAACTACACCTGGGTGGATTCGCAGATCACCCTGGCGCCGGCGGCCGCGCAGGTGCAGACCTCGCTCGAACGCCCGCTCGCGGGCCAGTCGCAGAACCTGCTCAACGTCATGGGCGAAGTGCGGGGCGGTATCTGGTCGGCGCGCGTGCTCTACAACTTCTTCGGCGAGCGCATCAGCGACGTGGGCTCGCTCGGCCTGCCCGACATCATCGAGGACGGCCGCGGGTCGCTGGACGTCATCCTCTCGGCGCGGCTGTTCAACAAGCTGAACGTGCGGTTCAGTGCCGACAACCTGACCGACGAATCGTTCGAGTTCTTCCAGGGCGGGCTGCCGCAGCGCAGCTTCGACATGGGCCGGACGTTCTCCATCAACTTTGGCTTCTCGGCGTTCTAGGCCGGGCGCCCAACCTAGCAGAGGGATTCATGATGCGTAGTTCGATGAAGTTGTTGGCGGCCCTGCTCCTGGTGACCGGCGTGGCGGTGGCGCCGACACCGGTGCTCACCCAGAGCCAGGGCGCCATAGGCAATCCCACCAACGTGCCGGGCATCGACAAGCCGGTGCGGGTCATCTCCGGGCGGTTCACCTCGTCCATCTCCCTGCAGGACACGTTTCACTACGTGCTCCGTGGGGCGGTGTTCATCGCGCGCGGCGCGACCATCGACATCCAGGCCGGCACCCGCATCGTCGGCGAGTTCGCCACCCTGGGCACCCTGGTCATCGAGCAGGGTGGGCGCATCAATGCCCTCGGCACGGCCGGCGCGCCCATCGTGTTCACCAGCGACCAGCCCGTCGGCCAGCGCGGCCGGGGTGACTGGGGCGGCCTGATCATCAACGGCGAAGCGCCCATCAACATCCCGGGCGGCATCGGGATCGGCGAAGGCGACACCGGCCAGTACGGCGGCAACAACCCCAACGACAACAGCGGCACCCTGCGGTACGTGCGCGTGGAGCACGCCGGCATCGAGTTCAGCCCCGACAACGAGTTGAACGGGATCGCCTTCCAGGGCACGGGGCGCGGCACCGTCGTCGACTACGTGCAGGTCAGCTTCAACAAGGACGACGGGATCGAGATGTTCGGGGGCGCCACGGACCTCAAGCACGTCATCCTGACCGGCATCGGCGACGACAGTCTGGACTGGACCTTCGGCTGGTCGGGCCGTGCGCAGTTCGTGATCGCGCACCAGCGGGGCGACGACGCCGACAACGGCATCGAGGCCGATAACAACGGCAACAACAACGACCTGCTGCCCCGGTCGAACCCCACGATCTACAACATGACCCTGGTGGGCGACCCCGACGCCTCGGAGGGTGGCGAAAGCGACGACGGCATGCTCGTCCGCGAAGGCACGGCCGGCACGTTCCGGAACTTCATCGTCACGGGGTTCAAGGAGTACGGCGTCAATATCGACCACTCGGCCACGATCGCCCAGGCCACGAGCGGCGCGCTCAACTTCGGCAACGCCATCGTCTTCAACAACGGCCTGATCGCCGGGCGTGCGAACCTCGACTCGACGGCGCTGCCAATCCTCGGGACGAACCCGACCATCCTGGTGGGCGGCTCGAACAACCCGGGCCTCGTGGACCCGTACAATCACGCCAGCCCCAACTACCGGCCGGCGTCGACGACGTCGCTCGCCATGACCCACGCGCCGGCTGTGCCGCCGAACGATGGGTTCTTTGAAGTCGCGATGTTCATCGGCGCGTTGGGCGCGGATCCTGCGCAAGACTGGACCACAGGGTGGACGAGCTATCACCAACGGTAACTGACATGGCCTGTCCGCGAGGGGCCCCACGGGGCGCCTCGCGGTGGATCCTGGCCTGCGCACTCCTCGCCAGCCTCGTTCCGGCCTGTTCCCCGGCCCCGGCATTCACGAACACCTTTGCGTCGGATGAGGATCTGGCGCGGGCCGTGCTGGCCGCCGTCGAGCGGCGCGACGGCCAGGCCCTGATGGCCATGGCCGTCACCAAAGAGGAGTTCGAGGACATCATCTGGCCCACCCTGCCGGTCAGCCGGCCCGAGGTGGGAATGCCCCTCAGCTACGTGTGGCAGGACACCGTCCAGAAAAGTCGCGGCCACCTGGCCCAGACGCTGGCCGCGTTCGGGGGCCAGCGGTTCGTGCTCCAGCGTGTGGAGTTTGGTGGAGCGACCACCGAGCACGGGACCTATGAGGTGAGCCGCAAGGCGCACCTGATCGTAAGCGATGCCTCGGGGGGCGCCAGGCGTCTCCGCCTGTTCGGGTCACGGGTGCGTCAGGACGGCCGCAGCAAGGTCTATAGCTACATCATCGACTAGGCCGGAACCGACCACGGGCTCGTGGTCACAACAATGTAACATCCATGTAACACGGATGTGGCATACTCCACCTCGTGCGTTTCCGCCTGATTCCCCGGGAAGAAAAGTTTTTCGGCGACTTCATCACCCTGGCAGACCGCATCGTTTCGGGCGCCACCCTGCTCGAACGAATGCTGTCGTCGGACCCCCCGGCCTGGGACATGGCCCTCCAGATCAAGCAAGTCGAAAACGAGTGCGACAGCCTCACCCATAACATCATCCAGCGGCTCAACAAGACGTTCGTGACGCCCATCGACCGCGAAGACATCCACGCGCTGGCCACCTCGCTCGACGACGTGATGGACGCCATCGACGCGGCCGCCGGGGTCACGCGCCGCTACCGCATCGCGCAGCTCCGCTACGGCGCCCGCGAGCTGGCCTCGCTCACGTGGCAGTCGGCCATGCAGGTGAAGGTGGCCGTCGAGGCGCTCGAGCGCCGCGACGGCGTGCACCAGTTGGCCGTCGAGGTGAACCGCCTCGAGAACGCGGCCGACGACGTGCACGACGAGGCCCTCCGCCGGCTGTTCGAGGACGAGAAGGACGCCATCACCGTGATCAAGTGGAAGGAAATGCTCGACCTGCTCGAGGAGGCCACCGACCGCTGCGAGGACTGCGCAAACGTGCTCGAAGGCGTCGTGGTGAAGCACGGGTAGCGCGGTGGATCCCGCCCTCGCGCTCGTCGTCCTCGTCATCGCGGTCGCGCTCGTTTTCGACTACATCAACGGGTTCCACGACGCCGCCAATTCCATTGCCACCGTGGTCTCCACCCGGGTGCTGTCACCGGGCAAGGCCGTGGTGTGGGCCGCCTTCTTCAACTTCGTCGCCGCGTTCGTGTTCGGCACCGCCGTGGCCAAGACCGTGGGCTCGGGGATGGTGGACATCTCCATCGTCACCACGGGCGTCATCCTGGCGGGGCTCAGCGGCGCCATCGCGTGGGACCTCATCACGTGGTACTACGGGTTGCCCACCAGTTCCTCGCACGCGCTGATTGGCGGCTACGCGGGCGCGGCCGTCGCCAAGGTGGGAACGTCGGCGCTGATTCCGGCGGGCTGGACCAAGACGCTCATCTTCATCGTGCTGGCGCCCGGCATCGGGTTCGTGCTCGGCTTCGCCCTGATGGTGGCGATCTGGTGGATCTGCCGGAACACGGCGCCCTCCCGTGTGGATCGCCACTTCCGCAAGCTGCAGTTGGTGTCGGCCGCGTTCTACAGCCTCGGGCATGGCGGCAACGACGCGCAGAAGACGATGGGCATCATTGCCGGCGCGCTGTTCGCCGGCGGCTACCTGTCGGAGTTCTACATCCCGTTCTGGGTGGTGATGGCGGCGCATGCGGCCATCTCGCTGGGCACCCTGGCGGGCGGGTGGCGCATCATCCACACGATGGGATCGAAGATCACCCGGCTGCAGCCGGTGGGCGGATTCGCGGCCGAGACGGCGGGCGCGATCTCCCTCTTCACCGCCACCGCCATGGGAGTGCCCGTGAGCACCACCCACACCATCACCGGCGCCATCGTCGGCGTGGGATCCACGCGGCGCCTGTCGGCCGTGCGGTGGGGCATTGCGGGCCGCATCGTGTGGGCGTGGATCCTCACCATTCCCGCGTCGGCCTTCATCGCGGCGGTCAC
>CAYJPQ010000085.1:12293-14299 GCA_964372085.1 uncultured Bifidobacteriaceae bacterium
CGGGCCGGTTGGCGGCCGTCACCTCTCCATCCAGCACCTGCACCAGGTGCTTCACGATGGCCAGGCCCAGGCCCGTGCCGGGCCGCGTGCGTGACTTGTCGACCCGATAGAAGCGCTCGAACACGCGGCCCAGATCATCGGGCGGAATGCCCATGCCGTTGTCGCTCACGGTGAGCACGAAGGCGCCGGCGTCTATCGCGGCGTGCACCGTGATGGCGCCGCCCTCGGGCGTGTAGTTCACCGCGTTTTCCACGAGGTTGCGCACCACGTCGTGCAGCTTGGCGGCGTCGGTGACGAGCGTCCGCGCGTCCGGGGCGACCGACACCTGCACCCGCTGCTTCTTGCTGTCGGACGCGGGCGCGAAGTCGGCCGCGATGCCGGTGATGAGCGCATCGACATCACAGGGCGCCAGCTCCAGGCCCTCTTGCCCGGCGTCGAGGCGCGCCAGCCGCAACAGGTCCTTCACCAGCCGCTCCATCCGCGTCGAGTGGCGATGGATGATCTCGAGGAACCGGTGCCGCGCCTCGTCGTCTTCGGGATCGTCCAGCAGCGCTTCGGCGTAGCCCTTGATGGCGGTGAGCGGCGTGCGCAGCTCGTGCGAGACGTTGGCCACGAAGTCGCGGCGAATCTGGTCGGCGCGCTTGAAGTCGGTGATGTCGTGCATCACGAGCACCGCGCCGCGCCCCGCCGATTCCACGGGCGCCACGCGGGCCACCAGCGTGCGGGCGGTGTCGCGCGTGAAGGTCAGCTCCAGGCCGTCGGTCTGCTCGCCGGCCAGCGCGCGGCCGATGTGTTCCACGATGCCCGGGTGGCGGATGGCCTCCACGTATGAATGGTTGAGCGCGCCTTGCTCGAGCTTGAGGATGCGCCGGGCGGCGTTGTTCACCAACTGCAGGCGTCCCTGCTCGTCGACCACGAGCACGCCTTCCACCATGCTGGCGAGGATGGCCTCCATCCGGGCGCGGTCGCGCGCCAGGCTGTCGAGGCGGCGGCCCAGCTCCTGCACGGCCTGGTCCATGCCGCGCACCACCTGGCCCAGGTTGTCGTCGCCGTAATCGGGCGCCGGCCGGCTGAGATCCCCCAACGCGTAGCGCCGGGCGGCCGAGAGCATGGCGGCCACCCGCGTCTCCTGGCGCGACAGGTAGCGGGCCCGCGCAAACGCCGCCACCGCCAGCGCGAGCGCGGCGCCGGCCAGGAACGCGAAGAAGACTGGCACCGACATCAGGCAGGGGCCGGGTCGAGCAGCTTGTAGCCGAACTGCTTGACCGTGACAATCGCGGTGGCCAGCATCGGCACCTTCTCGCGCAGGCGCCGGACGTGCACGTCGACGGTTCGCGTGCCGCCCGTGTAGGAGTAGCTCCACACGTCGGAGAGCAGCAGGTCGCGCGAGAGCACCCGCCCGCGATGCTGCATCAGGTACTGCAGCAGCAGGAACTCCTTGGCCGTGAGCTTCACTTCGTCCGCGCCCATCTTCACGAGGTGGCGTTCCACGTCCACCGTGAGCCCGCCGTAGCTGAGGCGATTGTCGGGCGGCGCGGACCGGTGCGCGCGCCGCAGCAGCGCGCGGATGCGCGCCACCACTTCGTTGGGGCTGAACGGCTTGGTGATGTAATCGTCCGCCCCGAGCTCGAGCCCGACGATGCGGTCGGATTCCTCGGCCTTGGCGGTGAGCATGATGATGGGGACGGAGGCGATCGTGGCGTCGGAGCGGATGGCGCGGCACACGGCCAGCCCATCCAGGCCGGGGAGCATCACGTCGAGCACGATCAAGTCGGGCGTGTCCCGCTTCACCTGGGGCAGCACCTCGCGGCCCGTGGTCACCACCGTCGGCACAAAGCCCGCCCGTTTCAGGTAGTGATCCAGGAGGTTTCCGATATCGGGGTCGTCTTCGGCCACCAGGATGCGGAGGGGGGGGCGGGAAACCATTCTCATGGTGATCTTAGCAGGTACGGCGGGTGCATCAGGTGCATCAGGTGCATCAGGTGCATCAGGTGCATCAGGTGCAT
>CAYJPQ010000086.1:0-13268 GCA_964372085.1 uncultured Bifidobacteriaceae bacterium
TTAGTCCCGGCCAAGGGCCAGGGGCGGGGCTCAATCCCCGCCCGTCCCGCGGCCCTCCTACCATTCCGCCCCGCGCTTCTGCTTCGGCAGCGCAATGCGCCGGCCGGGGTCCACGGCCTCCACCAGCACGCGCCGGATGCGGTCCTGGTAGTTCGACGGCCCAATCCCCACACCGGTGACCGACGGCTCGTCCCACCAGTCGTCGCCCGGCGTGACGTGGTACTCCACCGATCCCATGGCGCCGTGCAGCGCCACCTTGAACTCGCGCACCGTCTTCTTCTTCTGGTTGTCGGAGGTCACCGTCACCGGCGTGTTGAACCGGAACCACAGCACGAAGTTGCCGGCCGCGATCTCGCGCACGTCGGCCCAGGGCACGAACGCCTCGGCGCGCAGGCCCTCGAGGCAGCCGCCCCACGCGCGCCACAACGCCGCGGCTTCCGGCCCCGGAAACTCGGGCACGCCCAGGCGGCGCGTGAAGGCCGGCGCGGCCTCGCCGAAGCGGAACACGCGGATGCCCTCGCGGCCAAACGCCATCAGGAAGAAGCTCTTCGCGTCCACGTCGTAGAGCGTGGCCGTCCACACGAGCGCGCCGGTCGAGGCGAAGAGCGCGTCGATCTCCTGGCGAGCACGGTCGCCCTCGGCCCCGAGAATCACCAACTGGCGCGCCAGTTGCGAGTGGGCCAGTTGGTTGCGCGGATCGAGCGCGATCGCACGCTCCGCGATGGTGAGTGCGGCCTCGTTGAGATCGCCGAGGGCGTCGCGGTGTGTGCGGAGCGTCGCGTCGAAGCCGTCCCACCAGTCGGTGCGGGGCCGCGTGACGTTGAGCGCCTGGGCGTCGGTGGCCAGGCGATAGCTGTCGCGGTTGAGGTATTCCGGGTCGCACGTGACGTGGAAGGCCGGATCCAGGAGGGCCGGGACTTCAGTCCCGGCCTGGGCGGGGCTGAAGCCCCGCCCCTCCACCACAATCGAGGACACCATAACGGCGAGAACGACCGGAGCCGAGGACAGGCGAACCATACGGCACCCCCTTGCCTCCCGGAAGAGGCAAGAGGCGTGCCGTGGAAAAAGGGACAGTCCCCTTTTTCGCTACTGCGTCGGCCGGGCCGGCATCTTGTCCTTGGGAATGCGCGGGAGCTGCTGGTCGCGCATCGCCAGGTGGTACACCGCCGCCGCAATCACCATCGCGCTCTGCTGCGCATCGTCCTCGATGATGCGCTCGAAGGTGTCGAGGTTGGTGTGCCAGGTGTGGGAGTTGTACTCGATGGGGTCCTGCTGCACGCCGATGCCGGGCAGGCCGATCTCGTTGAACGACGTGTGGTCCGTGCCGCCGCGCCGGCGGCTGCTGGTGGCGCTGACGCCGAAGAACCCGTTGTCGGCGAAGCCGGCCGTGGCCTCGCGGACGATCGTCGCCGCCTCGGGCGGGCCGAACACCGTCATGCCGCGCGCACGGCCCGTGCCCGAGTCGATGTTGAAGTAGCCGGCGAAGTTCGCATACTCGGGCTTGGGGTCCTCGAAGGTGCCGAAGTGTTCCTTCACGTAGGCCTGCGACCCGAGCAGGCCCTGCTCCTCGCCACCCCACAGCGCCACGCGGATGGTACGGCGCGGCTTCACGCCGATGGCGTTCAGGATGCGGATGGCCTCGAGCATGGTCGCGCTGCCGATGGCGTTGTCGGTGGCGCCCGTGGCCGAGTGCCACGAGTCGATGTGCCCGCCGAGCATCACCACTTCCTGCGCCTTGTCGGTGCCGGGAATCTCGGCCACCACGTTGTACGCGGTCGCGCCCTCGGGGTAGGTGCGGTTCACGATGTTCACCTCGAGTTCCACCGTGCGTCCGTTGCCCATCAACCGCGCGAGGCGGCCGAAGTCTTCGTTGCGCATCACCACCGTGGGCACCGCCCTGGTCACGTCAAACGTGCGGTTGTTGAAGGCGCGAATCTGTCCGTGCTCGCGGCCCGCGTCGTTGACGCGCGCCACGGCGCCGGCCGACACCAGGAACTGGTCGAACTGCTCGGCCACCTGCGGGGCGGGGACGATGTTCGGGTCGGGCGGGCCCTGGGGGCCGGCGTTGACGAAGGGCGGCGGCCCCTGGGGCGGCGCGTTGGGTGCGAACTGCGCGCGCACCTCGTTGTCTTCGCGGCGCTTGTTGGGGGGCAGGATGGTGACGCGCACGGTCTGCGCGGGGCCCACCATCACCACCTTGCCCTTCACCGTGTCCTTGTTGGCCTCGAAGAACTTCGCGAGGGCGTCCTTCGTGGGACGCGTGGGCACCTCGATCATCACCGCCTGCGCCGTGACCGCGCCGTTGGTGCCCGGGGTCCACGCCAGCGCCTCGACAACGAGGGCGTCCTTCACGGGCGACACCACGTGCACCGAGAGCTTCTCGTTGGCCCAGCCGGGATGGCCGAAGCTCCACGGCTCGAGCGTGGCGTTCTTGAGGCCCCACTCGGTGGTCTGCGTCACCACCCACTCCTGCGCGCCCTTCAGGTTGGGCGAGCCGGTGAGGCGGGGACCGTAGAGGTCGGTCAGGACGTGCAGGGTCTTGAGGATCTGCGAGTTGTCGGTGGCCTCGCGGCGGATCTTCCAGTTGATGTCCTGGTCGACCTTCTCCTGCGCGGCCGGGACCGTGACGAACGCGGTGACGACCGCGAGAGCCAGGGCGAAGCTGCGTGTTCTCATCCGGGGATTCTAGTCCACGGCCACGGAAGCACGGAAGCACGGAACCGTTTCCGAATCGGAAGCTAGCAACGGCGGGGCGCCCGGGACCGATATGACAGATCAGGTCATATTGGTGAGGCTCACGCGATCCATGGGCGGCCGAACGGGCAACTAAGTCCCGTATAATTGGGCTCTCCCAGATGGCCCAACTGAAGCGCGACATCGGCATCGTCAATCGGAATGGCAAGGAACCGTCCGTGGCGTCTAAGTTTGAGACGCATCGGAAGGTGGTTGCCTTGGCGCCCTTCAAGACCACTCACCGAGTCATCTTGGGCGATGCGCGAGACATGAGCGTGGTGAAAGACGAATCGGTCCACTTAGTGCTGACTTCGCCACCGTATTTCGATCTTGTCGAGTACGCGGATTCCAAATCGCAGCTTGGTCACCTTCACCAGTACGAGACCTTTCTGGATGAACTGAGCAAGGTTTGGAGTGAGTGCATGCGCATCCTCATTCCGGGGGGACGTCTCTGTATTGTCGTAGGGGATGTTTGTCGGTCGCGCCGGAGATTTGGCAGGCACGAGGTGATACCCCTTCACGCGGATATCCAGGTGCAATGCCGCAAGTTGGATTTCGAAGGCCTGGCGACAGTCTTCTGGCACAAGATCGCGAACGCAACGACCGAGGTCGGTGGCCCTGGGGCGACCTTGGGCAAGCCTTACGAACCAAACGGCGTCGTCAAGAATGACGTCGAGTACATTCTTCGCTTCAAGAAGGCTGGTCCATATCGGAAGCCCACGCCCCTCCAGCGCGCGGGCAGCTTCATGCCTCCGGTGATGTATGACGCCGCCATGCGACAAGTCTGGTCCGACATCCCCGGTGCCTCCCGGAGGAGGGGGCACCCCGCGCCTTTTCCGACGGCGTTGGCATCGAGGATCATCCGGATGTCCTCCTACACGGAGGACACGGTGCTCGATCCGTTTTGGGGATCAGGGACTTCAACCGAGGCGGCGATTGAGTGTCAGCGAAGCAGCGTAGGGTTCGAGATTGCGCGAGAGTACTGGGAGGCAGCACGCGATCGATTTGGGGTGTTGGCGGTCCCCGGTAACGCATCCGTGACGTTTGAGGAGTCACATACAAGGCCGCGAAGGTAGCCGATGAAACAGATGCCCGTCACGTTTCGGCTGTTGGCGGCCTTCGAGGCCCTGTTCCTGGGCACACCGTACAAACATCGCGTATCAACGCTTGGCAACTACGTGGCCACGCATCTATACGAGGACTTGCTCGAGCACGGCGACTCGGCGAAGTTCATCGATCGCGTCACCAACGGGAAGTGCGCCGTGAATACTGATGGTTCCACACGAGGTGTGATGGCCCGCCGCGGGGATGGAACGTTTGGCTCCGTCGTGCCGGGTTCAAGACCAACGCACGTTAAGGGATTTGCAGCTCTTCAAGGCATGGTGGCGCTGACTCATATCGGTGCTGAGTTCAAGATCATCGCTACGGCTCACTTGAAACAGATCGACCGGGTGCTGACGGACTTGACCGGTTCGGCATCCAGCCTCAAGGAGAAGAGTCAGAGCGCGATAACGGTAGGGTTCGCTGCTGTGAACTATTCCGAGCGGTGGACCGGAATCGAGGGCACGCGCTCGTTTCCGGTTGAGCGAAAGCCCCAAAGAGCCGCTCAAGAGTCGGATGAGACCTCTCGACGTTTAATCGAGATCGCGCGCCCCGCCTTTGATGAGTTTGTGTTGCTGAGGTTCAAGGCGACGAACCAGGAGCCATTCCCATTCTCGTGGATTGACGAACGAGGCACTGCCGCCGACTACGGCGCAGCCCTCGTTAGGATTTCCAACCTCTACGAGCAACGTTTCTAGCGGCGCGGCCGAAAGGTATCGGTAGCCCAATTTCCTTCAGTGTTTCCGTGTTTCCGTGGCTCGGCCCTGCACCTGCTAAGATCGTGAAGTTATGCAGATCGCCGCCCCCGCCATCTTGAAGCCTGGTGTCACCCTCGAAACCCTTCCCGGCCCGCGGCCGGCCGACCTGGCGGGGCCGGGGGCCAGGCGGCTCATCCGCGGGCGCGCCTTGATCATCTGGGACCCCAAGCAGCCGGGGAAGAAGCTCGACGCCATCGACACCGACCAGATCACGCCGGCCGCCGACTGCGTGTCGGAGAGCCTCGACACGCTGGATGAGCGCTGGAAGGCCGGGTCGTTCCGCCACCTGATGCCCGACTTCCGCGCCCGCGTGCACAAGGGCGAGACCTTCGTGATTGCCGGCGACCGCTTCGCCATCGGCAGCTCGCGCGAGATGTCGCCCGCGGGCCTCAAGGCCATCGGCGACGAGGTGGGCCTCGAGATGGTGATCATCTGCGGCCACAACATGGGCGACATCTTCCGCCGCAACTCGTTCAACCTCGGCCTGCACGTGGTGCAGAGCCCCGAGGCGGTGGCCGACGCCGGCGACGGCGACGAG
This sequence comes from uncultured Bifidobacteriaceae bacterium, assembly GCA_964372085.1. Taxonomy (GTDB): domain Bacteria; phylum Acidobacteriota; class Vicinamibacteria; order Vicinamibacterales; family UBA2999; genus 12-FULL-67-14b. The sequence goes on from CAYJPQ010000086.1 coordinate 5,131, forward strand.
TTCACCTTCGACCCGGCGTCGCGGCAGGTCGTCAACGTCACGCGGGGCAAGACCTACGCGCCCGTGCCGCTCAGCGCCAAGGAAGACGAGATCCGGCAGAGCGGCGGCATCTTCGCCGTGGGCCGCCGCGAGTTCCGCGAGTCGGTGGCGCGCGCGCCCGAGGTGGTGTTTCCCGACGCCGGCCGCGCCCGCACGATGTCGACCACCGCGCAGGTGATCTGGGCGCACCGCGTCGACAAGGACGCCGAGGTGGCGCCGGGCGCCACGCTGCGCGTGTACGCCGACCTGCTGCCGGCCTCCGACGGCACGGCACCGTTTTCCATCCACACCTTCAACCAGATCACCGGCGGCAACGCCATCAACCCGCGCCAGGCCGCGGTGGCCAACGACCACTTCGTCTTCACCGGCAAGGATGATGACGACAAGCAGACGGGCATCGGGCGGCAGTTCGCGAAGTTCCACGGCATCGAGAAGCCCTACTACGCCACGCCCGGCGACGGCATCTTCCATTTCTACTTCCCCGAGCAGGGCCTGGTGCTGCCCGGCCAGTTCATCCCGGGCGCCGACTCGCACAGCCGCGCCTATGGCGCCTACGGCGCGGTGGGGATGGGCGTGGGGTCGACCACGCTCGGCTTCGGCTGGTCCACCGGTTACATCTACTTCACGATGGCGAAAGAGCGCCGCGTGACGTTCACCGGCACGCTGAGCCCGTGGGTGACCGGCAAGGACATCGTGCTCGAGCTGCTGCGGCGGTGGGGCGCGAAGCAATCGCAGGGGATGTCGGTGGAGCTCGTGGATCGCGACAAGCAACTGCCCATCGCATACCGCAACACCATCGCCAACATGATGGCCGAGGCCGAGGCGCTGAACGGCATCTTCGCGCCCGACGACATCACCGACGCGTGGTATCGCGCCAAGGGGATGACCGGGCTGCCGTACCCGCCGTTCCGCTGCGGCGTCGACGCGGTGTTCGAGATCGACGAGGAGCTGGTGCTCGGCGACGTGACGCCGATGATCGCCAAGCCCTTCAGCCCCGGCAACGCGTTCAACGCCGAAGAGGTGGCGCGCGAGCGCATCTCGTTCGACAAGGCGATGATCGGCTCGTGCACCAACGGCAGCTACGACGATCTGCTGTCGGCCGCGCTCGTGCTGGTGGCGGCGCGCGCGCAGGGCCTCACCCGGACCGTGCGCGAGTTCGTGATCTTCCCCGGGTCGGGCGGCGTGAAGCGGCTCATCGAGCGGCCCGATCCCCGGCTGGGCGGCGAGTCGATCGCCGACGTGTTCCGCGGCGCCGGCGGGCAGATTCGCGAATCGTGGTGCGGGCCGTGCTTCGGCCAGGGCCCCGACGCGCTGCAGAAGGGCCAGCGCGCCATCACGTCGTTCAACCGCAACTGGCAGAACCGCATGGGTTTCGGCGGCGAGGGCTACCTGGCCTCGCCCTCGGTGGTGGCGGCGTCGGCGCTGGCCGGCTACATGGCGCCGCCCACGGAACTGGGAATTGCGTGGGATCCGGACCGCTACGGGGTGTAGGCTTCTGGCTTCGTCTTTGCATTGGTAACCACGCCATGACCACAACCACGGATTTCCGTCACCTCTGCCGGGCAGTCTTTGCCGGTACGCTCATCCTCCTCGGGCTGGCTCTGCCGGCGGCTCCGGCCGCAGCGCAAGACCGCGTGGCCGTCATCCTCAGGGCCGACACCGTCATCGGCGAGTTCGAAGACTGGACCCGCGCCACGGGCACCGTGTACGTGCGCGTGTCGCTCCACGATCAGCGGCGCATCCCGATGCGCGACATCTACCTCATCGACTTCACCGGGTCGGCCCGGATGTATCGCGACGAGTTCAAGGACGCCGACGGACCGCACCACTTGCTGGTGCTCGCCAATGGCCAGCGCATCAAGGGACAGCTGCTCAACATCGAGGGCGGTCCCGGCTCGGCCAAGCCGGAAGAGCCGCGCATCCTGAGCTTCCGCACGGTGGACGGCGACGAGATGCGCTACAAGCCGAGCGAGTTGGCGCGCCTGTACCTGATCGACTTCCAGTTCACGGATGCGCCGCAACCCGAGGCCCCCGTGGCGAAGCCGCCCGCCGGCGCCATCCCGGTGCCCGCCAACGTGCGGTGGGTGTCGACGGGCGTGTTCGTGCAGCGCGGCCAGCGGGTGGGCTTCCAGTCGAGCGGGCAGATCCAGTTGTCGGGCAACGCTGGTGACACCGCCACGCCGGGCGGCTCCGCCCAGGGCCGCGTGTCGGCCAACGGGCCGCTGTCGGGCGTGTCGGCCGGCGCGCTGCTGGGCCGCATCGGCACCGGCGCCGCGTTCGGCATCGGCAATCAACTCTCAATCGTGATGCCGGCCACCGGCGAGCTGTTCCTGGGCGTGAACGACGACAACCTGCAGGACAACAGCGGCAGCTACCAGGTCGTCATCACGCCGGGCGGGCCACAGATGCATTAGGCCACGAGCGCATTGGGCCACAGATGAAACACAGATCATCTGTGTTTTGTCTGTGGCCTGTCTGTGGCCTTCGGGCGGGGTGGTGGTCATCCGCTGGATGAGCCACCGCCCGTCGCCCAGTGTGTCAGTTCTCGATGATCAGCATCGGGTCGGAGTTGCCGTGGGCCTTCTTGCGGCTGGCCACCATCCACACCTCGTAGATGTAGCTGCCCTCCACCGCGGTATCGACCACCTGGAGCTGAATCGACCTCCTGCTGCGAATGAGGGCCGTCTGGGGCGCGACGTTGCCGAACGGGAGGTCGCTGCCGATCGGGCGGTCCTTGCCGATGCGAAACTCCGCGTCCTCGTCGGTCGCGTTGTAGATCTTCAGCCTGTCGTGGTCGGGCCCATTGCTGCCTTTGGACGAATCCTTCTCGAGGACGGCAACGGCGGGCTGGACGAAGAACTCGCCCTCCCGCTCGACGATGACAACCTTGACGTGTGATTTCTTTTCTGGCATGGAGCACTCCTTGCTATGGTGCGGATTTGCCGAAGAGACCTGGGTACCTGTCGTCTGTTCTCAGCGCGGCCAGTCCGGGCGACCGCTCGATAGCGCTGCGATCGTAGCCGGCGGCGATCGCCTTCTGCAGCCACTGCAGCGCCAGCGCGCGCTCGCCCAGCTGCTCGTAGGCGCCGGCCACCAGGAACAGGGCGTTGACATCGCCGCCGCCAAGGCGCTCGGCTGCGGCCGCAGCCTCCAGCGCCTGGGCGCGGTGTCCGAGCATCGAGTACGAATCGGCCAGCTCAGCCTGCAGCGCAGGCTGGCGGGGGTTCACTCGACGGTCCTGCTTGCCCAACTGCACCGCGCGCTCGTACGCCGCACGGGCCTTGTTGCGTTCGTTCGGCGCCCAGTGGAGCGCTGCGCCGAGGTTGCGCCACAGGCGGCGATCGTTGGGCGTGAGGAGCACCGCCTGCTCGAACGCCCTGGCGGCGTTGGCGTACTGTCCTCGCGCGAAGTAGTGGACGCCAAGGTTTGACGTGGCCGCCGGCGTCGGCCGGATTGCCGCCGACCGCTGCCAGGCGGCGATGGCCTCGTCGAGCCGGCCCATGCTGTAGTAGGTCGTGCCCAGGTTATTGTGGCCACGCGTGTTGTCTGGGGTCAGTTCCACGACGCGCGTGTAGGCCGCTTCCGCGTCGGCATAGCGGCCCTTGCCAAAGTAGAAGCCGCCCAGGGTGTTGAAGGCGAGCCAGTCATCGGGCCGTACCGCAACCGCCTTTCGATAGGTAGCTTCCGCCTCGTCCACCCGCTTGAGCTCTTCGTAGGCGCGGCCCAGCTCGCGGTAGGCGTCCGCATTCACCGGGTCGAGCTCCACGGCGCGCTGTGCCACGGCCACGGCCTCTTCGTAGCGGCCCCGCGCACGAGCTACAACGGAGAGGATGACGTGCACCGGAGCCAGGCGGCTGTCGATCGCCAGCGCCTGCTCCGCGTTCTCCGCCGCGCGCTCGAGCCACAGCGGTTGGCGGGTCTGCTCGAACTTGCGCCAGTACGCCTCGCCGAGCGAGGCATGCGCGAGGGCGTAGCGGCGGTCCAGGCCGATCGCGCGCGAGAAGGCGTCGATCGCGAGGTCCACGTTGTCGGCCCCCCGGTCGAAGCGCTGGAGGTACCCGCGTCCCTGCACCAGCAGGGCGTACGCGCCCCCCGCGGTGGAGCCGCCGGCCGTGAGGGCCTCCCGTTCCTCCGGTGCGAGCTCCAGTTCGAGCAGCGCCGCAACGGCGCTCACCACGATCTCCTCCGCATCGACACCAGACCGCTCGGGCACGTCCACGGTGTTGGCCGCCAGTTGCGTGAGCGTGCCGGCGTCAATCAGGTTGAGCGTGAGCCGCATCGCCGAGGCGTCTCGCCGCACCGATCCGCTGATGGCCATCGTGGCGCCAAAGACCCGTCGCGCGTCGCGCGCGCTGGTGATGGCCTCCCGCCGCACTTCGCTGGCGGGCACGATGCTGAGCTGGTGCCCGAAGTGCTCGAGCGCGGCGAGGCGGCTGGTCAACACCTCCGCGAGGCCGTCGGCAAAGGCACCGCCCTCCAGACTGCGGCTCAGGTCCGTGAAGGGCAGCACGGCGAGGCGTTGCACCGCCGCGGGGGTGGCGGTCGACTTCGCCCCGGGCGGCCGCCCCGGCCATGTCAGTGCCGCCAGCGCAATGGCGGCCACCGCCAGGGCCGCGGCCGCGGGCCGCCAGATCCGGCGCGAGGGGAGGCCAACTCGCTGGCGCAGCCGCGTATTGGTCGTCGTCTGATTGAGGAGGTCTCGCAGGTCGCGCGCGAGGTCGAGCGTTGAAGCGTAGCGCTCGCGCGGATCCTTCTGCAGGCATCGATGGACGATGCTGGCCAGCGCGGGGGGCGCCGCCGGGCAGACCTTGCCAAGCGGCCGTGGCTCGGCCTCGAGGATGTCGGCCAGTGTCTGAATGGCCGTCTCGCGATCGAACGGGCGCCGGCCCGACACCATCTCGTACAGCATCACGCCGAAGGCGAATTGGTCGGCGCGCGTGTCAACTGGCTTGCCGGCGGCCTGTTCGGGCGCCATGTATCCGACGGTTCCGCGAATGGCGAACGGACCCGTGAGGGCGACGGTGGCCGTGGCCCCATCCTCCCCGGCCTGGGAGACCGCCGCCGCCCTGCCCAGGCCGAAGTCGACGATCTTCACCAGGCCATCGGCGGTCACCATCACGTTCTGCGGCTTCAGGTCCCGATGCACGATGCCGGCCGCGTGGGCCGCGGCCAGGGCATCGGCCACCTGGCCGGCGATGGCGAGCGCCTCCCGCAGCTTGAGCGCGCCGCTCCGCAGGAGCGCGGCCAGCGACTGTCCCTCGACCAGCTCCATCACGACGTACGGCCGGTCCTCGAAGACGCCGATGTCATGGACGGTGACGATGCCGGGGTGATTGAGGGAGGAGGCGACGCGGGCCTCCCGCGCCAGGCGTTCGGCGGCCTCCTCGTCGGCGGCCCGGTCGGCGGACACGAACTTCACGGCCACCCAGCGGTGGAGGCGGCGATCGCGGGCGCGATACACCTCGCCCATGCCGCCTTTCCCAAGCAGTTCCGTAAGCTCGTAGGCGCCTACTGTCCGTCCTGGCTGGGGAGCCATGTCGGAACAGGCAGCATACACCCGCCAGGGTGTTCCCGCCGCGACAGCCGTCCGCCTGTTCCTGTGCAACACGGCCGGGACGAAATGCGAGCACCCGCCCGGCAGGGGCAGGCCCGGAGCGCGGTAAGCTATGGCCGTGAAACGGATGACCGGCTCTGGGCTCTGGGCTCTGGGCCGCGATGCGATGCGGCGCATGATGCGCGCGCAGCTGGCGGGGCAGCGGCGGCTTGATCACGTCGACCGCTTTGCCCGGTAACTTTGTGGAGTATTTCGACAAATGAAACGGCTTACGGCTTACGGCTTACGGCTTGTGACTCTGTGTTTCTGTGTCTCTGTGGTTTCGTCCGTGGAGGCGCAGGAGCCGCCGCTGTGGCCCGGGGCGAAGTACGACCCGGCTATTCCCACGCTCCGGCAGGTGATTGGCCACGCGCCGGGCGAGGCCATCACGCCGCCCGAGCAGGTGGCGGCCTACCTGCAGGCGCTGCAGAAGGCGGCGCCCGCGCGGACGCGCCTCATCGAGTACGCGCGCAGCTGGGAGGGCCGGCCGCTGTGGCTGTTTATCGTCGGCAGCCCCGAGCGCATCGGCCGCCTCGACGAGGTGAAGGCCGGCATGCGGCGCCTGGCCGACCCGCGCTCCAATTCCGCCGCCGACGCCGAGCGCCTGGTGAAGGAGCTGCCCGTGGTGGTGTGGCTGGTGCACGGCGTGCACGGCAACGAGGTCAGCTCGGCCGACGCGGCGCTGATGGAGGCCTATCACCTGCTGGCCGCGCAGGGCGACGAGGGCGTGGACACGGTGCTGCGCGACGCGCTGGTGCTGATCGACCCAATGCAGAACCCCGATGGCCGCGCCCGGTTCGTGTACCAGAACCTGCTGGGCCGGGCGGCCGCGCCCGACCCGGCGCCCTACAGCGCCGAGCACGACGAGCCGTGGCCCGGCGGGCGCGTGAACCACTACCTGTTCGACATGAACCGCGACTGGTTTGCGCAGTCGCAGCCCGAGACGCGCGGCCGCATCACGATTGGCCTGGAGTACCAGCCACAGGTGACCGTGGACCTGCACGAGCAGGGCGGCGACAACGCCTACTACTTTGCGCCACCGGCCGAGGCCATCAACCCGCACGTCACCAGGAGCCAGGTTGCGGCGTGGGAGCTGTTCGGCCGCGCCAATGCCGCCCGCTTCGACGAGCGCGGCTGGGCGTACTTCGTACGCGAGGTGTACGACGCGTTCTACCCGGGCTACGGCGACTCGTGGCCCACCTTCCAGGGCTCGATCGGCATGACGTACGAGCAAGCGTCGGCGCGCGGCCTGGCGTTCTCGCGGCGCGACGGCGACACGCTCACCTATCGCGACGGCGTGATGCACCACTTCAACGCCGCCATCACCACGGCCGTCACCGCGGCGCGCCACCGCGAGCGGCTGCTGCGCGAGTACCTGGAGTACCGCCGCAGCGCGGTGGCCGAGGGCGAGAAGGGGCCCATCCGCGAGTACGTGATCGTGCCCGGCGCCGACCCGTCGCGCGCCGACCTGCTGGCGCGCAACCTGGCGACACAGGGCATCGAGGTGCGCCGCGCCGACGAGCCCGTCAAGCTGGCCGCGCGCACGGTGCCGGCGGGCGCGTACCTCGTGTCGAACGCGCAGCCCACCGCGCGCATGGCGCGCAACCTGCTCGACCCGACAACCGAGCAGTCGGCCGAGTTCATCAAGAAGCAGGAAGCGCGCCGCAAGATGCGGCTGAACGACCAGATCTACGACATCACCGCCTGGAACCTGCCCATGCTGTTCGACGTGGAGGTGGCGACCAGCCCGGCGCCCATCACCGTCCGGACCACGCCTGTGCCGTCGCAGTACGACGCGCCGAGGCCGCCGCGGCAGGTGGCGGCGGGCAAGGTGGGCTACCTGATGCCGTGGGGATCGGCGGCGGCCGCCCTGTCGGCCGACGCGCTGAAGCACGGCCTCCGCATCCGGAGCGTGGGCGGCGCCTTCACCCACAACGGCCGGCGCTATCCCATCGGCACGGCGCTGTTCCGCAACGCCGAGAACCCCGCCGACCTGCAGGCGCGGCTGTCGGCGCTCGCCACGGCGCACGGTGCGGAGATCGTGCCGATCGACTCGACCTGGGTGGACGAGGGCACGTCGCTCGGCAGCAACACCGTGGCGCCGCTCAAGGCGCCGAAGGTGCTGCTCGTGTGGGACACGCCCACGCAGACGCTCTCGGCGGGCTGGACCCGCTACGTGCTCGAGCGCCGGTTCGGCCAGGCGGTGACGGCCGTCCGCACGAGCGCGCTCGCGCGCGCCAACTTCAACGATTACAACGTGATCGTGATGCCCTCTGGCAACTTCGCCGGCGCCATCGGCGAGCCCGTGCTGAACCGCGTCAAGGACTGGCTGCGCGCCGGCGGCACGCTGGTGACGCTGGCCGAGGCCTCGCGGTGGGCGACGGGCGCCACCGTCGGGCTGCTCGACACGACGCCGCTGCTCAAGGACGGGCGGCCGGATGTGCCGCTGGGGGCGGGTTCTACGGGTTCTACGGGTTCTACGGGTTCTACGGGTTCTACGGGTTCT
>CAYJPQ010000087.1:0-13262 GCA_964372085.1 uncultured Bifidobacteriaceae bacterium
GACGGCCAAGACGTTGTCAGGATTTGGGAAAGCGAACGGTGACCGTTCGACTCTGCCGAATGCGCTGAAGGAGACGGCATTGATTCCAATGCCAAGACTTATGATTAGGCACGCGTGGTGCAGAACGACTCGATGACCAGGTCGCATTCGTGGCCTTTCTGATCGCGGAAGAACGACCGAAAGAGGTGAATCTTCGACTCGGCCGAAGACTGCTGGTTGACGACGGGCGATGCTCCGTCCATGGGCATGGGACCAGGGATCAGCGTCCACGCAGGCGCTTAATTTTCGCATCAGTTTGCGTAAGCTGATGCACGCGCTGGTGCGACAGCCCCAGCAGCCGTGCGGCATCGCGAGCGCTCATCTTTAGCCGTCCTCCGCGCAACAAACGTACGGCGTGCCTGGCCGCCAGCGCCGCGCGGCGATCTTCGCGCTCCGCCTTCTTGCGAAGTGTCGCGTACACGCGGATCGCCTGCGCGGCCCCCGTCGGAAGCTTGACGTCGTCCACGATCTTGGCCGTGCGTGCATCGTCGACAAACAACTCCATTGCTTCGACGATGCGCCGCCGGGCTTCGTCGACCGTGCGGCCCTGGGTGTGGCAGCCACGCAAACCGCGCACCGACGCAACCCACCAACCCGACTCATCTCGTTCGAATGCAACTTTGTAGGTCTTCACAGCTTCTTCAACCATCCCTTTCCGAGGCACGGCTCCAGGTCACGTTCGATGCGGCGGAGAAGTCCGGGCCCGATGTCCTCGCCCGTGTGCACAGGTACTGTCGTTATGCACCGCCCGCATTCGATGCGCAGATGCGAACCACGCTGGCGGGCCTCGATGCAGCCGAACGACCTGAGGATTCGCCGCATATCCTTGGCCGTCATCGACACAGTTTACAAGTCAGTTCCACAACCTGTCTAGCGACATAGACGGATGTTAGCATCGGGCCGCGGGCGATTCGAATATGATCCGAACGGAACCAAAGAGTGTGCCCACGCGGGGCGGTCGATCGGCATGCACCAAGTTGCGGAACTTGTTCTCCATCATTGGCTTACGGGAAAGGCGACGGTTTTTCACACCGGCACCACCGTGAAATCGCCTTCACGAGAAATATTTACGGGATCCGCAAGTGCTTGCGGGCCGTATACTTAGAGGTCCGCGGTGAGGTGGCCGAGAGGCTGAAGGCGGCGGTTTGCTAAGGTCGCCTGAGATTAAAGAACGGGCCTGAAATCGATGATTTCGGGCCCGTTTTTCATTGGTAGCTTGGTTGGCGTTGGCTGGCGATGGATGGATCTCGGACCGGGTTTGGGCACACTGGCGGGCACACTGGAGCCGACGCCAATGTGTGCCTACTAAGCACACATTGTGCTACCCTAGATGGCGGTGAAGTTCTTCGATTGGGATGACGCGAAGAACGCGAAGCTCAGGTCCGAGCGCGGCATCGGGTTCGAGGAGATCGTCTTCCATATCGAGCGCGGCGACCTGCTCGACATCCTGGAACACCCGAACCCCAGCCGTTACGCCGGCCAGCGCATCTTCGTCGTTCGGCGCGAGGACTACGTGTACCTGGTGCCGTTCGTCGAGGACGAGCAGATGGTCTTCCTGAAGACGATCATCCCGAGCCGGAAGGCCACGAAGGAGTATCTCGGTGAGGAGTCTGACGATGAAGATGGACGCTGACGAGAAAGCGTTGCTGGAATCCGTCGAGCGAGGCGAGTGGAAGTCCGCCAAGGGCGGCAAGCGCGAGCGCGCCCGGTACTCCCGCTACGCGAAGGCCACGTTTCGTAAGGATCGGCGGCTGAATATTCGACTGTCGAGCAAGGACCTGGAGGCCATCCAGAAGCGCGCGCTCGCGGAGGGTCTGCCGTACCAGACGCTGATCTCGAGCCTGCTGCACAAGTACGCGGCCGGCCGGCTCAAGGAGGTCTGAAGGGCGGCGTTCGATTTCGCCGGGCAACGTAAGCCAGCTCGTTCTGCGCTTGTCGGCCTCGGTCGCAATCTCAGGCGTCCGGCGGCTTATGGCTGGTGGGCTCCTCCAGCAGTTCCTCCGGCTCGATCGCTGGCCCTGTCCACAGTGACGCCATCACGCCGAAGCCCAGGACAACGACGACAACGAGCAGAAGATAGAGGTTGAACGCAGGCCCGAGCGCGGCTTTCAGAGGCTCTGCCAGCAACATCTTCAGGCCGACGATCGCCAGGACCATGGCCAATGACACCTTCAGGAACCGGAACTTGGCGATCATGTCCGCCAATGCGAAGTACAGGCTTCGCAACCCCAGGATGGCGAAGACATTGCTCGTGAAGACCAGAAACGGGTCCGCGGTGATGGCGAAGATCGCGGGGATCGAATCCACCGCAAATATGAGGTCGGTGGTCTCCACCAGGATGAGCGCCAACGCCAAGGGCGTCAGCATCAACGTGCCAGGTACAGCCCTGTCGACCGCGGCATCGGGGAGAGGTGCTAACCCGGGAGCCGCCGCCTTCCTCGACCGAGCCGATCCGGCGCGGACGATGAAATGCTCGCCATGGAACTGATCGGTGACGGGCAACCACCGCTTTGCCCAGCGCACCGCGATGCTCTGTGCCGGATCGCTATGCTCCCGGATGACGAGCATCTTCACGGCGGTCACGAGCAGAAGGACGCCGAAGACGTAGAGAATCCAGTGATAGCGGGCGATTAGCTCCGCGCCCACGGCAATCATCACGCCGCGCATGACCAGCGCGCCCAGGATGCCCCAGAACAGCACGCGGTGCTGGTAGATGCGCGGGACTGCCATGAACGCAAGAATCATCGCAATGACGAAGACGTTGTCGACACTCAATGACTTTTCGATGATGTAACCCGTCAGGTACTTCACGGTGGCGGAAGTCCCGTCGTTGAGCTGTCCGTCGACCGCGTCCACGGCGAGACCGAGCCCCATCCAGTGATGCTCGTAGCCGAAGTACACGAACACGCTGAATGCGAGTCCAAGACCGACCCACACGGCGCTCCAGCCCAGCGCCTCCCGAATCGAGACCACGTGGGCGCTCCGGTGAAACACGCCAAGGTCCAGCGCCAGCATCAGCAGCACGAACAGAACGAAGCCTACCCACACCCAGATCATCAGCGCATCTCCACCACGAATGTCAGTTCATACGGGCCCAACAGCTACGCCGCTGGTGCGATGACCGCGCGAGCGTACGACCGGCACGGTCGGCCGTGCGGACCGCTCACGGCGGTCGCGGTTCACACCTGTCGATCGCGGAGCCAGCTGAGGGCCGCTCGCGGTTGCTTCTCGAGCATGGCCGCCATTCTGTCGGCCTGCCGGCAGAGTTCGTCTTGCGCCCGGGCCGCCTCGCCCGTAACCGATCGTCCGGCGATGTTCCAGGTCCTCACGAGCGGTCGTTGTGCACGAGGAACCCCGTGTCGAGCGGCACGGTGCCCGTCGGGCCCTCAATCAGCACGGTGTTCGTGTGGCCGCCCAGCCGGCTCTCCTGTTCGAAGAGGTGCACGCGGTGCTTGCGGCTCAAGACGTGCGCGGCGGCCAATCCGGAAATGCCCGCGCCGATCACCGCGACTGTCTTCATCGCTGTTCACGAATACCAGTTACGGCTGCATTGTGTCAAGTATATGTCCATGACAAATCATTGACAACATGACTGCGTCGCGATACGCTGGGCGAACACTGACCTCGAAAAGCGGGGATATCGATGGGACACACGCTCAAGCTCGCCGCGATCGGCGCAATCGCCTTCATAGTGCTCGACGGCGTCTGGCTCGGACTCCTGATGAAGGGCTTCTACCGCGATCAGCTGGCGCCCATCGTGCGTCTCGCTGACGGCGGCATTGCACCCAACTGGCCGGCAGCGTTCGTTGTCTACGTGCTGCTCGGGACGGGCATCGCGCTCTTCGTCATCCCGCGGGCATCGACGGCCTCGTCCGCAGCCGCCTTTGGGGCTCTGCTCGGGCTGGTCGTGTACGGCGTCTACGATTTCACCAACTACGCGACGCTGCGTCAGTGGCCGTTCGCGCTGACACTCGTGGACGTCGCATGGGGCGCGCTGGCGACGGCTGCGGCGTCGATGGCCGTGTGGATCGTGGGCCGATGAAGAAGAACAGCTCGGTGAGTCGGCAACGCGAGGCGCTCGCGCGCTATCCGATCCGCGCGGTCTCGAAGCTGACCGGGATCAGTATCGATACGCTGCGCGCGTGGGAGCGGCGTCATGCCGCCGTCACGCCCATCAGAGACGACCGCGGGCGCATGTACACGGATGCCGACGTCGATCGCCTGCGCCTTCTGCACCGTGCGCTGGCGCACGGACACAGCATCGGCCGACTCGCGCCGCTCACCAACGAGGAGCTGCACCACCTGGCCGGCGAGCCCGCCGCGAGTGCGGTGCCGCCGCCGGACCAGACTCGGGGGACGGCAGTCGATGCAGCCGCGCTTTCCGCCGCGCTCCAGAGCTACGACGCGTCAGCCATCGATCGCGAGATGGCTCGACTTGCCGCAGTCCTGCGCCCGCTCGAGTTGCTCCGCGACGCACTGATGCCCACGCTGGCGCAGGTGGGCGACGAGTGGCACCGCCAGCGCGCGAGCATCGCGCAGGAGCACTTGATGTCCTCGACCGTGCGGAACATTCTCGGCTCTTTCCTGCGCGTGTACGCGCGACCCAACGTGCCGGCGCGGTTGCTCTTTGCGACACCCGCAGGTGAACGCCACGAACTCGGGACGCTTGGCGCCGCGATGCTTGCGGCCAGCAGTGGCCTCGGCGTCGCCTATCTCGGTCCCGATCTTCCCGCTGACGACCTTGTCGAGAGTGTGAAGGCAGCCGGTGCCCAGGTGATGGTCCTGGGGTTGACCAGGGTGTCGGGAGGAAGAGCGACCGAGCAGGAACTGCGCGCGATCGTTCGCGATCTCCCACCGGACGTCGAACTATGGGCCGGTGGCCACGGGGCCGGACGCTACGCCTCGATCATCACCCCGCGGGGACGCATGTTCGGCGACTACACCGCGTACCAACGGGAACTCGTACGCCTCGGCGAACACATCGCGTGATGTCCATACTCTCCCGCCTGTTGCCTTCTTTCGCGTCCCGAGTTCCTGCACTGAGCGCCATCGTGCTGGCAGTCGTCGCCGCCTCCGCGGCCGCACAGGACACCACCGGCGTGGGCGCCATCAGGGGCGTCGTGGTGGACGCGGCCGGCCGGCCGGCAGAGGGGGTGCGCGTGTGCGCCCTCGACACCGCCGCTTGCGCCACCAGCGACGCCCGCGGCGTGTTTCGCATCGGCGAGCTGCGCGCCGGAGCGTATCGGCTGGAGATTCTGCCCCTCGAAGGCCTGCCCTTCACCAGCGACCAGGTGGACGTCCGTGCCGGGCTGGACGGGACCCTCGAGATCACGCTGCCGAAGGTGGAGGACTTTCAGCAGACGGTCACGGTGACCGCGCCGGCGTTCCAGGCGCCCGAGGCGGTGAAGAACTCGGGCTTTCTGGTGGCGCCTCGCGAAATCCTCAAGAGTGCGGCGGCCCTGCAGGACGTGTCGCGCTACGTCCAGGGCCTTCCCGGCGTCGTGATCGGCACCAACGACTTCCGCAACGACATCATCGTCCGCGGCGGCAGCCCGCTCGAGAATCTGTTCGTGGTGGATAACGTCGAGATTCCCAACATCAACGCGTTCGCCAACTTCGCATCGGCCGGCGGCACGGTGAGCCTGCTCGATACCGAGCTCCTGCAGGATGTGACCTTCCTGACTGGCGGGTATCCCGCGCCCTATATCAACCGCACGTCGAGCGTCCTGCAGGTGACCCAGCGCGAGGGCAGCCGCAAGGAGTTCGGCGGGTGGGCCACGCTCGGCTTTGCCGGCGCCGGCGCCATTCTCGAAGGCCCCATCAACGCGGGGAAGGGATCATGGGTGGTGTCGGCCAGACGCAGCTTCCTGGATCTCTTCACGGACGATGTGGGGTTTGGCGGCGTGCCGGTGGTGTACTCGTTCAACGCGAAGGCGGTCTACGATCTGACGACCCGTGATCGCATCTGGGTGGTGAACATCGCCGGCATCGACGAAATCCGCCTTGGCCTCACGGAGTCGAGCGATCTCGAAGAGGAGATCGCGAACTTCGACATCCGCTACGACGGCTGGCGCAGCGCCACGGGCTTCAACTGGCAACGCACCTTCGGGTCACGTGGCGTGGGCCTGCTTGGCATCACCCACTCCGAGGCCAAGGTCGGCCAGCAGGTGAAAGATCTCGTGGCCGAGGGCGTGCCGCCCGAGGTCGTCATCGCGCGGAGCCCCGTCGTCTACTTCGAGGACTCTCGCGAGGGCGAGACCACCCTCAAGTACGACCTGACCGTGCACGTGCCGTTCTTCGAGACGGTACAGGCCGGCGGCAGCTTCAAGACGTTCCGCATCGACTACACGGCGGAATCGCCCTACGGCAACGACACGCCGTACTCGCCGGTGCCCGGCATCGCCCCGTTCTTTCTCGACACGCGCTTCCGGTCATATCAGACCGGCGCCTACCTGCAGGTCTCGAAGCGCGTGGCGTCGCGCGTGAACGTCACGCTCGGCGGGCGCTTCGATCACTACGACATCCTGTCGAAGGCGCGGTTCAGCCCGCGCGCCGGCGTGAACGTGCGCGTCACCGACGCGCTGTCGTGGAACTCCAGCGTGGGGTCCTACTACCAGCAGCCGGCGTTCCTGTTCGTGTCGGCGTTTCCGCAGAACTCGGCCCTCGTACCGTGGCGCGCCGATCATTTCGTGACCGGCGTCGCCTGGTCGCCCGATGCGAATCTCCGCCTGATGGTCGAGGCATACCGCAAGAACTACACCGACTATCCCGTGGCGAGCGACCTGGCCACCGTGTCGCTGGCCAACATCGGCGACACCTTCGACGTGCGGGAAATCCTGTTTGCCCTCGTGAGCGAGGGCGAGGGCCATTCCGAGGGCGTGGAGTTCTTCGTGGAGAAGCGCCTGTCGTCGAAGCTCTACGGACAGGGCAACCTGTCGTTCTCGCGCACGCGGCACGCGGGGCTGGACCGCGTGCTCCGGCCAGGCTCGTTCGACTACCCATTCGTGTTCAACTTGCTCGGCGGCTATCGGCGGTCGCCAGCCTGGGAAGTCTCGGCCCGGGTCTCGTTTCTGTCGGGTCGACCGTTCACGCCCTATGACCAGGCGGTGTCTACGGAACAGCGGCGCGGCGTGTATGACCTCACGCGCGTCAACGCCGAACGAGCGCCAGACTACGGCCGGGTCGACATACGCGTTGACCGTACCTTTACCGTGGGCGGACAGCCGCTCAACGTGTTCCTTGGTGTGCAGAACGTGACCAACCGCCGCAACTTCGCCAGCTATAGCTGGAACCGCCGCACCAACGCCGAGCAGTACGGCGAGCAGCAGGGCATCTTCCCGATTCTCGGATTCGACTGGCGGTTCTAATGACCATGTCCCGCATCTTTGCCGTATGTGGCGTTGGAGTTCTCGTCATGGCGATGGCAACCCTTAGCGCCGGCGCCGCGCAGGATCCCTTGCGTGTGGGCGACCGGATGCCGGAACTCAAGGGGCAGACCCTGACGGGGCGTACGGTCGTGCTGCCCCGGACGTCTGCGGGCAAGGTTACGCTCGTCGCGATGGGCTTCACCTACAAGTCTCGCTTTCCTGTCGAAGCGTGGGCCGGCTGGTACCGAACGACCATCGATCCGGCGACGGGGGTGACTTTCTTCGAGGTACCGATGATTGGCGGGATGGCCACTCTTGGCCGATGGTTCATCAACCGAGGCATGGGCAGCGGCACGCCCGCAGAGCTCCACGATCACGTCATCACCGTCTATGGAGGCACGGGCGACTGGAAACAGCGGCTGTCCTACTCCACAGGTCACGAAGACGATGCCTATCTGAGCGTTTTCGATACGCAAGGAGTGGTGCGGTGGCTGCATCACGGCGTGTTCGACCAGTCGCGCGCCGACGAACTGAAGAAGATCCTCGCATCCCTCCCCGGCAGACCTCACGTGGCGGCAGACCCTGACCATGTGGATCGGGGGAGTGAGCCGTGATGCAGAAGCCGGCGTCGCCGGGAGCCCCGGTCGTGCTCGTCACGGGCGCGACAGGCTACATCGGGGGACGGCTGGTGCCGGTTCTCGAAGCCGCGGGCGTCCGGCTTCGCTGTCTTGCCCGTCGCCCGGCCGCGCTCGCGTCGCGCGTGTCGCAGACGACGGAAGTGGTCGAAGGGGATCTCCTCGATCCGGAGTCACTCGATCGAGCCCTGGCGGGCATCGACGTCGCCTATTACCTGGTGCACTCCATGGGGGCGCACGGCGACTACCGCGAAACGGATCGCATTGCCGCCCGTAATTTCGGCCAAGCGGCGCGGCGCGCCGGGGTTCGCCGGGTCGTCTACCTCGGCGGCCTCGCAACGGGCGACGAGGCGTTCAGCAAGCATCTCGAGAGCCGGATCGAGACCGGACAGGTGCTGCGCGAAAGCGGAGTCCCCGTCGTGGAATTTCGCGCGTCCGTCGTGATCGGGTCCGGGAGCCTCTCGTTCGAGCTGATCCGTGCGCTCGTCGAGCGATTGCCAGTCATGATTTGCCCGCGGTGGGTTTCGACCCTGGCACAGCCGATCGGCATCGATGACGTGCTCGCGTATCTTGCCGCGGCGCTTCACCTGCCCGACGGCGAGAGCCGCACGTTCGAAATTGGCGGAGCCGATCGAGCGAGCTACGGCGACGTGATGCGCGAGTACGCCAGGCAGCGCGGGTTGAAGCGTGTGATGATCTCGGTTCCGTTGCTGACCCCTCGTTTGTCGAGTCTCTGGCTGGGGCTCGTCACGCCCGTCTACGCACGGGTCGGGCGCGAACTGATCGCGGGACTGAAGAACCAGTCCGTCGTGACCGACCCCACGGCGCTTGCGGTATTCCCGATTGAACCGATCGGCTTGCGCAAAGCGATCGGTCGCGCCATCCGCTACGAGGATCGTGCGTTCGCGCTGACGCGATGGTCCGATGCGCGGTCCTCGGGAGGAGCCCCAGCGTCGCCGGCCGACACGCGCTTCGGCGGCAAGTTGATCGACCGACGCCAGATTCACGTGGCGGTCGACGCGGACCGCGCGTTTGTGCCCATCGCGAGAATCGGGGGCGAGCGCGGCTGGTATTTCGGTACGTGGCTGTGGCGAATTCGGGGCGCGATCGACCTGTTGATCGGCGGCGTGGGGATGCGTCGCGGACGGCGCGATCCTGAAGCGCCGGCCGTCGGAGACACTCTCGACTTCTGGCGGGTCGAGGCGTACGAACCGGGCCGACGATTGAGGCTTGCGGCGGAAATGAAGGTGCCGGGGCGCGCGTGGCTCGAGTTCGAAGTGGTGCCGGACGGTGGCGGCGCGCTCGTCCATCAGACCGCCGTGTTCGAGCCGACCGGACTGTCCGGGCTGCTCTACTGGTATGTCCTGTTGCCGGTCCACACCCTGATATTCGGAGGCTTGCTGCGCGCGATCGACCGGCGCGCGGTTGAAGGGGATGCTGATCGTCATCGGGCCGGAGTAGGGATGCCGCTGTGATCGCTTCTGAATCGAATCCTGCGCCGCCAACGGCGTTCGCCTGCGGCGAAGTGAAAGGCGGCAACGGCACCATCCATGAGCAAGTGGCACTGCCGGGGCTGCGCGGCGTGCTGTATTCACGCCCGTGCGCGGGTGCGACCGGGGGCGACATCCACTACTTGTCGGTATGCGGGTCAGGCCTGATGGCCCGGGTCTGCCTGGCTGATGTGGCAGGACATGGCTCGGCCGTGGCGGCCATCGACACCGAGATGCACGCCCATCTCCGGCGCAGTGTGGATGTCATCGACGAACGAAAAGTCCTGGGCCGACTCAATCGACGCCTCAATGAGAGTGGCGTGGGCGTGATGACGACGGCGGTCCTTGCCACCTACTACCCGCCGCGCCGGCGGCTCACGGTGAGCTACGCGGGCCATCCCACGGGCTGGCTCTTTCGGGCGGGCACCGGCTCGTGGGCACCGCTCTGCGTGCCGGTACCGCCGCCTCGGAAACCCGGCCTCGTCGATCTACCGATGGGCATCGGGTTCACGCCGACCTACAGCCGCCATCGCTTCCGGGTATCTCCCGGCGACCGCATGCTGCTCTTCACCGACGGCGTGCTCGAGACCACATCGCCCGACGACACGCCGTTTGACACTCACCGGATCGAGACCTTGCTCAACAGGGAAACCGGCAGCTGCGAGGACCTTGCGCGCCGCCTCCTGGCGGCCCTCCACGGACATGCGGCGTCCGACGACCTGGCACATGACGACGTGACGTTTCTGCTCGCGGAATTCGTTGAAGGCCCTCCCGGGCCCGCCTTGTGGCATGTCTTCAAGCATCGCCTGTTGCGCCAGGAGCGGCGGTGACGCGCCTCCCGCGAAGCTCTTGGCGGCGGCACCACCGTGACGAGCGGTTGGGGACCCGTCGATCGCTCGTACCGCACCGGCACGAACGGAGAGAGGCGCGCCGCGCGATCGCCAGGCGCGCGCTGTCACGATCGTGATCGATCTCACGCCGGCACTCATCGGCCTGGGCACCATCCTCACTGCTTTGACCCTCGTGTGGATGATCAGCGTGAGGCTCGAGGATGCGAGCATCGCGGATATCTGCTGGGGGCTCGGCTTTGTGCTGCTGGCGTGGTTGTACTGCGTGCTGTCGCCGACGTTGACACCACGATCGTGGCTGGTCGCGGCCCTGATCACGCTGTGGGGCGCGCGTCTCTCCTTGCACATTTTCCGCCGGAACCATGGCAAAGAGGAGGACCCGCGCTACCGGGCGATGCGCGCCTCGCATGGGTGGGCATTCTGGTGGCGGAGCCTCTTCACCGTCTTCTGGCTGCAGGGCACGATCCTGTGGTTCGTCGCCCTTCCGCTCCTTGTCGCGGTGCGCGCCAGTTCACCGGCCGCCCTCACCGCCGTCGACGGCCTGGGAGTTCTGCTCTTCGCGATCGGGTTCGGCTTCGAGGTCGTGGGTGACTATCAACTCGAGCGCTTCAGGGGCGAGCCTTCCAATCGCGGAAAGGTGCTCGACCGTGGGCTGTGGCGCTACACGCGGCATCCCAATTACTTCGGAGACGCGACGCTGTGGTGGGGCCTCTATGTCATCGCGGCCGCAACGCCCAGCGGATGGCTCACCGTGCTGAGCCCGGCCGTTATGACCTTCTTGTTGATGCGCGTGTCAGGGGTGACGCTACTCGAGCAGAGCTTGAAAGCGTCGAGGCCCGACTACACCGCCTACATCGCCCGCACGCCGGCATTCTTCCCATGGTTTCCGCGCGTTCCGCGGTGAGCCAAGCGGCGCGCTCATCTGGTCAACTACGCGCTCTACCAAGTCGGATGGTTCGCCTGCGTGCTGGGCGGGGCCTCGCATCGTCCGTGGACAGGATGCCTGATTGCGCTGACCCTTGTCGGCGTGCACCTGATGCGATCGCTCGAGCGCTCCATCGAAGTCCGCCTGATGGCCCTGGCCGCCGCCGTTGGAGCTATGGTCGAGATGGTACAGATCGCGATGGGCACGTACCGCTTCACGTCGGGAACGGTGATCGACGCGCTGCCGCCCGCGTGGCTGCTCACGATGTGGGCGCAGTTTGCGACGACGTTTCGTCACAGTCTGCGGACTGTGATCTCGCGGCCACCGCAAGCGGCGTTGTTCGGGGCGATCGGGGGGCCCATCGCGTTCCTCGCCGGCGAGCGCCTCGGCGCGGTTACGCTCCTGGAGCCGCTGATGCATGGCCTGCTCCGCCTTTCAATCAGCTGGGCGCTCGCCTTGGTGGTCTTCTCTGCCGTGGTCCGACGTGTGGCGCCGGAACGAGACGCGCCTCGCTCCACGATACGGTGAGACTCCACGATTACGACCGCGACGAAGGTCCGGGCCCGGCGGTCTTTGAGACCGGTGACTGCCGGGCGATTCTCGACTCCTCTCCTCGAGTGTGCCCAGAATCGTCACCGACGATTGCGAGTTTCCCGCAGGAAATGGGGCAAGTGCGACGGTTTGAAAAACCGCCGCCTTTCGCTCTTCTTCCCCGGAATCCTCGCCGGAACGCGTCGGCATCGAGCGCAGTGTGCCCGGAAGTGTGCCCGCTGCCGCCAAGCACACCCACGACTGCGTGCAACGCCGCAAAGCACTCATGCGCTGAATACTTACGCATCAAAGGCGGCGGTTTTCAACGCCGTTGCTTTGCTATAAGTGCCTTTCACCTAAGTGCACGTATTTCGTATACTTGAACGTCTACGGTGAGGTGGCCGAGAGGCTGAAGGCGGCGGTTTGCTAAACCGTTGTAGGGCTTTAAAACCCTACCCAGGGTTCGAATCCCTGCCTCACCGCCAATTTCCCCATTGAATGCCCGTCTCCAAGATCCGCTGATCGCCGCACGAACGCAGGTTCGTGCGCCAGCTTGACAGCGCGAGACGCGGGGTAATACGGTATTACCCATGGCGACGCTGACGTTCAAGGTCACCGATGAAGAAGCTCGGTTGATCCGTTCCAGGGCCAGAAAGGAGCGCATCACGGTGTCGGAGTACCTTCGACGCCGGGCGAGCCTTTCGCTCGCTCCTGCGCGGAAACCGGCGAAGGTGCGCTGCGCTCACACCGGCGCGATGATCTTTGCCTCGCCCGACAATCTGCCGCCGCTGACCACCGACGCGGTGCGCGAACTGCTGTCGGATTTCCCGTGAACTACCTGCTGGACGTCAACGTCCTGGTCGCCTGGGGCTGGTCCGATCACGTCGACCACGAGCGAACCGCCGCGTGGGTTGCCGCGGCCAGGAGACAGCCGGCAACGAAGCTGATGACCTCCGCCATCCCGGAACTCGGCTTCGTGCGCGTATCGGTGCAGCGAATGGGAGGCCGCGTGACCGTCGCGGAGGCCGCCGAGACGCTGGCCGGCATGGTGGCCGCCTTGGGCGCCCGGCACTCCCTGCTGGCCGACGACCATGCCGCCCGTCAGTTCCCGGAGTGGTGCTCCTCCGCATCGCGGACCACCGACGCGCACCTTCTGGAACTGGCGGCGGCACACGGAGCGAAGCTGGCCACGCTCGACACCGGGATTCCGGGCGCCTTCCTCATTCCCGCCCGGGCGCCGAATCGTCCTTGACTGAGCCTCACCGCCAGCGTCCCGACCCAGGCCGCCCCGGCGACGGCCGCCCTTGCGCCGCCAGCTAGCAAGCCGGTAGGCTTGCACTCTCGTGTCCCAGGCTCCCGCCCCCACGGCCGTTGCCCGCAAGTGGGCGGCCGATCATCCGCGCGCTGCGACGGTCGTTCTCAACGTA
>CAYJPQ010000088.1:0-13171 GCA_964372085.1 uncultured Bifidobacteriaceae bacterium
CGGCTTGTTGACGACGAGGATCTCCTCGTCTTCGTGGAGGATGTCGATCGGCGCCTGCACCTTCACCTTGGCCGGGCGGTTTAGGTCGAGCACGACGACGTCACCGGCCGACACGGGATGGCCGGTGTCGCGCTCGACACCTCCGCCCACGGTGACCTGTCCTTTTTCAATGGCCTCGCGAACCTGCCGCCACGACAACGAGGGATTCAGGGAGCGCAGGCGCTGATCGAGGCGGGGCACGCTTACAGGATACTGCCGGGAGCGGAGATAGGGCGGGAGAAGCATCGGGGAACCTCGACACCCGGGAGGGGGTCATACCGAACATGCGGTTCGGTCGCATAGCGGCATTTGTCTGTGTCTTATCTGTGGCCATCTGTGGCCCCTCTGTAGCCCAGGACACCACCGGCGCGGGCGCCATCAGCGGCGTGGTGGTGAATGCCGCCGGCCAGCCGGTGGCCGGCGTGCGCGTGTGCGCCCTCGATACCCCGGCCTGCGTCACCAGCGACGACCAGGGCACGTTTCGCATCGGTGACCTGCGTGCGGGATCGTACCGACTGGAGATTCTGCCTCTGGCGGGCCTGCCCTTCACCAGCGACCCGGTGGACGTGCGCGCCGGCCTCGACGGCGCCGTGGAGGTGACGCTGCCCAAGCTTGAAGCGCTCGAGCAGACCGTCACCGTCACGGCTCCCGCCTTCCAGGCGCCTGAAGAAGTGAAGAACTCCGGCTTCCTGGTGGAGCCACGCGAGATCCTCAAGAGCGCGGCGGCGCTGCAGGACGTGTCGCGCTACGTGCAGGGCCTGCCCGGCGTGGTGATTGGCTCCAACGACTTCCGCAACGACATCATCGTCCGCGGCGGCAGCCCGCTCGAGAACCTGTTTGTCGTCGACAACGTGGAGATCCCCAACATCAACGCGTTCGCCAACTTCGCGTCGGCCGGCGGCACGGTGAGCCTGCTTGACGCCGAGTTGCTGCAGGAGGTGACGTTCCTCACCGGCGGGTACCCGGCGCCCTACATCAACCGCACGTCGAGTGTGATGCAGGTGACGCAGCGCGAGGGCAACCGGCAGCAGTTCGGCGGATGGGCAACGCTGGGCTTCGCGGGGGCCGGCGCCATTCTCGAGGGGCCCTTCAACGCGGGCAAGGGATCCTGGGTGGTCTCCGCGCGCCGCAGCTTCGTGGATGTTTTCACGGACGACGTGGGGTTCGGCGGCGTGCCGGTGAATTACTCGTTCAACGCCAAGGCCGTGTACGACCTGTCGGCCCGCGACCGCATCTGGGTGGTGAATATCGCCGGCATCGACGAGATTCGCCTGGGCCTGTCGCAGACGACCGACCCCGGCGAGGAGCTGGCCAACTTCGACATCCGCTACGACGGCTGGCGCAGCGCCACCGGCTTCAACTGGCAGCGCATCTTCGGGCAGCGGGGCGTGGGGCTGCTCGGCATCACCCATTCCGAGGCCAAGGTGGGCCAGCAGGTGAAAGACCTGGTGGCCGGCGGCGTGCCTCCGGCGGGCGTGCCACCCGAGGACATCATCGCGCAAAGCCCGGTCGTGTACTTCGAGGACTCGCGCGAGGGCGAGACCACCATCAAGTACGACCTCACCGTGCACCTGGCGTTCCTCGACTCGGTGCAGGCCGGCGGCAGCTTCAAGACCTTCCGCATCGACTACGTGGCGGAGTCGCCGTACGGCAACGACACGCCGTACTCGCCGGTGCCCGGCGTCGATCCGTTCTACCTCGACACCGAGTTCCGGTCGTACCAGACGGGCGCCTACCTGCAGGCCACCACACAGGTGGCGTCTCGCGTGAACGTCACCCTGGGCGGCCGCTTCGATCACTACGACATCCTGTCGAAGG
The DNA here is from genome assembly GCA_964372085.1 of uncultured Bifidobacteriaceae bacterium. GTDB lineage: Bacteria > Acidobacteriota > Vicinamibacteria > Vicinamibacterales > UBA2999 > 12-FULL-67-14b. The sequence continues at coordinate 1,858 of CAYJPQ010000088.1, forward strand.
CTCGCTTCAGCCCGCGCGCGGGCGTGGACGTGCGGCTCACCGACACGCTGGCGTGGAGCTCGAGCGTCGGGTCGTATTACCAGCAGCCGGCGTTCCTGTTCGTGTCGGCGTTCCCGCGGAACACGGCGCTCGTGCCGTGGCGCGCCGATCACTTCGTGACGGGCCTGGCCTGGTCGCCTGGCGCGGACCTGCGGGTGACGGCCGAGGCGTACCGGAAGCGCTACACCGACTACCCGGTGGCGAGCGAGCTGCCCACCGTGTCGCTGGCCAACATCGGCGACACCTTCGACGTGCGGGAGATCCTGTTTCCCCTCACCAGCGCGGGCGAGGGGCGCTCCGAGGGCGTCGAGCTCTTCGTGGAGAAGCGCCTGTTGTCGAAGCTCTACGGCCAGGGCAACCTGTCGTTCTCGCGCACGCGGCATGCGGGGCTCGACGGCGTGCTCCGGCCCGGCTCGTTCGACTACCCGTTCGTGTTCAACCTGATCGGCGGCTACCGGCTGTCGCCCGTGTGGGAGTTTTCGGCCCGCCTCTCGTTCCTCTCGGGGCGCCCGTTCACGCCCTACGATCAGGCCGTGTCGACGGCGCAGCGGCGCGGCGTGTACGACCTCGCCCGCGTCAACGCCGAGCGCGCGCCCGATTACGGCCGTGTCGACATCCGCGTGGACCGCACGTTTACCGTGGGTGGGCAGCCGCTGAACATCTTCTTCGGCGTGCAGAACCTGACCAATCGCCAGAACTTCGCCAGCTACAGCTGGAACCGCCGCACCAACGCGCGGCAGTTCGGCGAGCAGCAGGGGATCTTCCCGATTCTCGGGTTCGACTGGAGATTCTAGCGGCCGCTCAGGCGTCGCTGCGGGCGAGGATGCCTCGCAGCAGGCCCAGCGCCGCCCAGACGAATCGGAAGTTCATGATGTCCACATTGACGCTGTTGACCAGCAGCGCCGTGAAACCTGCCACCACGGCTACCACGATCCACTGATCCGGGCCGCCGCGTTGCGCCGCGCCCACGGCGGCCGCCGCGACGCCCGCCCACAGCAGCACCAGCGTCAGGCCGCCCACCAGGCCGGTTTCCGCCAGCCGCCCCGGAAGGGTGGAGTGCGGGTCGATGACGCGATAGGCCGCTGTCAATCGCCCGTCGGCGAACGCCCGCTCGCTGACGTCGTGGAAGCGGTCGAGGCCGACGCCCGTCAGCGGCTGCGCCGCAAACGCCGCCCACGCCACCTGTTTCAGCCGGAAGTAGCTCATCACGCTGTAGTCGACCGTCATGCCGGGCACCTGAACGCGCTCGTCACCGACGCCGTGGTGGTAGCTGGTGTCGTCCGACAGGGACCGGCCGGCGACGGCCACTCGGCGAATCGACGCGATGGCCGCCACGTTGAACACCAGGACCACCAGCACGGCGCCGGCCGCCGCCACCAGCCGCCAGCGCGGGTACGCGGCGACATAGGGCCAGGCGCCCAGTACCACCGCCACCGCCACGCCGGCGATGGAGTGGCTGAAGGTGAAGGGGGCGGCGACGACAATGGCTGCGGCCGCCACAGCCCAGGCGGCGCGGTCACGGGCGCTGGCGCCTCGCGCGGCGAGGCCAAGGGCAAAGGGCACCGCCATCGCCAGCACGCATGCCAGCATCGACTGGGAGGATGCGAACGCCCGCAGACGAAGCACATCGCCGAGGTAGGGCAGCGACATCACCGCGCCCGCGGCGGGCAGGTTGAGGCCGGTGACCGCCTGCGCCAACAGGAAGGCCAACCCAACAACAGCCGGAGCGGCGCCGCTGCAGGCCAGCCCCATCGCCACCACTCGCGTGTGGCCCCCGGCCACGGCGCCGGCCACGGCCGCGTACACGACCACGAGATAGACCTGGCGCACCAACTCGGTTGCGCTGGCGGTCACGCTGGGCGTGGTGGCGAACGACGGCAGCGACCCCGCCAGATACAGGGCGACGAGTAGGTCGAGACGGTGCCACGCCAAGCGGGGCCGCGGCCCCAGGGCGGCCGCCGCCAGCACGCACAGGAACAGCAGGTCGGGCAGCCGGGCCCCCATCGGCAACTCGGGCCAGTCGAGCCCCAGCGACGCCAGGAAGACGATGAGCAGCAACGAGACCGGGGGCAGCGGCACGCTAGAACCCCATGCCCGCGAGCGCGTCGTGCAGCGCGCGCGCGGCCTTGGCGTGCCCGTTGACGTTCCAGTGCCCATCGTGGACGAAGTAGTCGGACTCGGAAAATGCTGCGTAGTCCAACACCACGGGGATGCCGTGCCGGTTGGTAAACTCCTGGACCATGACATCCATCGGAGAGGGGTACGCCTGGCCCCGCCGCGGGATGAGGTGGAGGAACAGCGGGGTGTTGCCGGAGGCCACGCGAAGCATCTCGAGGGCGGCCAGGAACCGTGCGTCCTTGGGCGAACGGGCGGATGGCGATGGCGGAGCCGGGGATTCAAGGGCCGCGGGCAGGTCAGCCTCTGGCGTGGACGGGACGTCCTTCAACACCCGGTCGCGGATGAGCGCCACGACGTACGACTGCTTCAGCCACGAGCGCGCCCAGGCCGGCCACTGCGCAATAGCCGTGTCGCGCAGCCAGGCGCCGTCGGGTGTGACGATGGTGCCGGGCTCCACGATCCGGGTGGGCGGCGCGCCCGATGCCGGCGCGTCCCCTGTCCAGTGGTGCTGGGCGACGTCCCCGACGTCGTTCTGGAACACGCTGACGAGCACGGCGCGCGGTGCCAGGGCATCGCGGTGCCTGGCCAGCCACACGGCGTAGGTGTCGGGAGCGTTGCCATCCGCAAAGCCGGCGTTCACGAAATCGTACCGGCCGTCGAAGAGGCGCTCAAGTCCCGCGCAGAACGTCTCGGAGCCCTCGACACCGAAGCCAAACGTGAACGAGTCGCCCAGGCACAGTACCCGTGGCTTGCCCATGTCCACCTCGTCGTCGCGCAGGCCCAGGCGGTTGGTGCGCACGGTGGTGTCGAACTCCAGCATGCGGAACCGCGATTCATGACTGGCGCGCAGCTCGTAGGGGAGCAGGTCGCTCGGCCTGAAGTGCGACACCTCGATGGTTTGCGGCGCGTACTGGTATTCCACCGGCGGACGCAGGGCGTGGAGCGCCGCCTCCACGAGCAGCAGCGCCACGAGGCCGGAGACGCCGACAGCCAGCGTCCTGGCGAGCAGCGGCCTCACCGGCGCTCCCCGGCCAGCACCGTGCCCGGCTCTGCGGAGCAACCAGCCAGCGACAGAAAAGCGATGGGGACCGCCGGGCACATTGGGGAATCTTCTCATGGAGCCGGCGCGTGAGGGGCGTGGGTGTCGGCGGGTCTCTGAAGCGGCTGGACATCATGTACATTAGCGGGGCGTGCCGATGACCAAGCTCCTGATCGTGACGCCGGCGTTCAACGAGGCCGCCGTGCTGCCAGAATTCCTGGAAGCGGTCCTCGCGCTGCGGCACCAGCTCTCGGCCACCGTCGACGTGCGCCTGCTCGTCGTGGACGATGGATCGGCCGACGGCACGAGCGCATTTCTGCGCCGCGCCGCCGAGGCGCATCCCTCGGTCGTGGCGTACGTCTCACTGGCCGCCAACGCCGGTCACCAGGCGGCGTTGCTCGCCGGCCTCTGTCATGCCGGCCCCTGGCCTGACGTGATCGTGACAATGGACGCAGACCTCGAGCACCCGATGTCCGTGGTCGCCGAGCTGGTGCGGGCATGGCGGGAGACCGGCGCGATCATCGTCCACGCCATCCGCAGGCCCACCAGGCAGTTGCCGGTGTTCAAGCGGCTGCCGTCCGCCCTCTTCTACCGCATCACGGCGGCGCTCACCGGCCTGAGGCTTTCGCCGGGCCAGGCCGACTTTCGGCTCTGGGACGCCGAGGTGCTGCGGGGCGTGGCCGGCTACCTGCCGCATCTCGGCTCGCTCCGGGTGTTCGCCGCGTGGATGCCGGGGCCGAAGGCGTCGATCACCTACGACCAACACGTGCGCAGCAACCGCGAGACGCGATTCACGTTCAGGAGGAACGTGGAACTCGCGGCCATCAGCATCATCCGGTTCTCGCACCTGCCACTGCAGGTCATCAGCGGCCTTGGCGTCGCCGGGTTGGTCTTCTCGATCAGCTACGGGATCTTTGTTGCGTGGCAATCGGCCCACGGCAACACCGTGCCCGGATGGTCGAGCACCGTGCTGACGGTGATGACCATGGGGTGCCTGCAGCTGCTGGCCTTTGGCGTGCTGGCGAACTACCTTCGGCGGCTGGTCTTCGCGAGGGACTTGCCGCCGTGGGTGGTCCGCACGGCCCGGCTGGAGTCTCTCACCCCGCCCGATTCCCGCCCAGGACCTTGAGCGCGGTTACGATGAGGCCTCACGCATGCATGACATCGTAACCGCGTTCATCACCTCGCGTTTCCGAGCCGCACTTGGCGGGCGCGACTTGGGACTGAACGATCCGCTGTTTTCATCAGGCGTCGTCGATTCGTTCGGCGTGCTCGAACTCATCGCCTTTCTGGAGGACGAGTTCGCCATGTCGATCGATACCGCCCGCCACGACCTGACGGAATTCGACACCGTCAACCGCATCGTCGACCTGGTGACGCGGGTGCGACACGGGGCATGATGTCGCCCTTCGAGTACGAGCTCACGCTCGGGTTCCCGCACACCAACCGCCGTGGGCTCTGGGAGCCGCTGCTGCTCATGCAGGCCGGGCACGTCCACTTTCAGTCGATCGCGCACGCCATCGGCCGCCCGCTGTCGGAGCTGCGCTCGAGCGTCGGGGGGCAGGTCTACCCGGCCTTTTACTTCATCGAGGAAGTCGTGCCGGAGGCGGCGCCGATCGAATCGTTTACGCTGGACGACACGTTGCGTTTCACGGTGGCGCTGCGAAGCTTCAAGAACCTGGCGGTGGAGGGCCGCGTCACGTTCGACCGCGCCAGCCGCATGGCCGAGGCGGGCGCGGCACACCCGTCGATTCGGTTCGGTAACATCTTCATCACGCCGGTGAAGGGCAACAGCGAGCTGCGCGTGGCACCGCCGGTCAATGCTGACTTCTCCCGCATCGCCACGCTGCCCAATGAGGAGAACCCGTACCCGCTCACGCGCGACGCCCGTGACACCGGGCGGCTGGGCCTCATCGACGAGTCGTGGGCGGCGGTGGCCGGCGAGATGGAGTATCAGTACGCCATTGATGCCGACCGTGATACCAACGGGGCCGGGTTGGTATACTTCGCCAACTACATCACGTTTGCCGAGGCGGCCGAACGCTGGGCCTTCCGGCAGGCGCCGATGCCGTCCGGCGAGCGATCGCTGCGCCACCGGCGCACGGCATTCTTTGGTAACGCGGATCCGCACGACACGATTCGCGTGCGTGTGTCGGTGTTGACGCATCCCCTTCGAACCGCATGCCTGGCCATCCGGTACACGATCGAACGGCAGCAGGACGGGCAGCGGATCGCCCTGAGCGAAGCCATCAAGGCCGTGGCGTGACCTGGCGGCGGCTGCTCGTCGCGGTGGTCGTGCTGGCGGCCGTCGATCGGGTGGAACCCGGCATCTTGCACTCGCTCGAAGAGGCCCGTTATGAAGACCCGCAGCGGGTGTTCCGGTTCGAGAATTCCGACCTCTTCGGCCTCGGCCCGCTCGTAAGCTATTGGCGCGAGCACCCCAAGGGACGTCAACCTCGTGTGGTGTTCCTCGGCAACTCGGTCACCTACGGGTACCTGCTGCCGGCCTCCGCGGCGCTGCCGGCGCACTATCAACGTCTTGACCCGGGTGAGAAGGTGTACAACGCCGGCATCAACGGCTTCGAGATGGGCAGTGCCCTGCTCATTGCCAAGGCGTCGATCGACGCCGCCGATTCGTTCTTCGTGCTCAGCCACACCGACAGCACCGCCAACCCGCGGCTGCCCTTGTTGATACCGGTCAGCGAAGACGACCGGCGCCGGTTCAGCCTGACGGCGCCGGATGCGCTCGAGCAATGGCTGTCGACTGGAGCCAACCACTGGCGGTTGTATCGCGACAGCTATCGGCTGCAGGCTGCGTTCTTCGGCACCGCGACCCGCCAGTACCTCTACCTCAACAAGGGACGCCTGGCGCGCGCGGTGGTGCGGCCGCTTGGGGCGCAAGCGCTGCCCGCCGCGGCCGCGCCCCTTCCGGCGCCCATGGTGCAGGTCCCGCGAATGGCGGAGAGCCCCGACGCGGCCAGTGTGGCCGCGTGGCGGCGCGAGCGGCCACTGCTGTGGGAGTTCGGGGACCTGGTGGCCGGCGCGCGGAAGCAGCTCACGGTGCTGCACCTTCCCGGCCACTCCGTGGCGATGTCCGACGAGGCCATCGGGGGGTTCAATCATGCTTTTGCCCCCTACGCGCGGGTGATGGTGCTCGATGTTCCGGCAGCGCTCACGCTCGACCGCCTCCATCTGACCAACGAGGGTGCGGCGCAGGTGGCGCGCGCGCTGTGGGAGGCGCGCGGCCGGTGATCTTCACGGACCTCCGCTTCCTGGCCCTGTTTGCGGCTTGCTGGGTGAACTTCCACGCCGCGCCGGCGCGCTGGCGGAGCGTCGTGCTGGCGGGGTGGGGGGCGGTCTTCTACGCCCTCTACGCTGGATGGATGCTCGTCCTTGTGGCGGCGCTGGTGGCGACCGCGAGTGTCGCCGGGCGACGGAGCGCCGCGTGGGTGGCTGGCGGCTTCATCGTGGGGCTGCTGGTGGCGTTCAAGGCCGTGGCAGACGGGCTTGTCGCTCCGCCGGGGGCCGGGTGGCTGATGCCCCTGGGATTCTCGTACCTCTCGTTCGAGCTGTTGCATGTAGTGATCGAGCGCCGGCGTGGCCGGCTGGACGGCACCCGCCTCGACGACCTCATGGCCTATGCCCTGTTCTTCCCGTGCCGCATCGCCGGACCCATCCGCCGGCTGCCTGACTTCACGGCGGCGGTGGCGGACGCGCGGCCTACGGCGGCGAACCTGCACGACGGGTTGCTGCGTATCCTGTCGGGCCTCGCCAAGAAGCTGATCCTCGCCGACACGCTGGCGCTCACCGGCCCCGAACTGGCCTACGTCAACTCCACTGCGCATGCGTGGACCATCGTGCTGGCCTACACGTTCCGGATCTACTTCGACTTCAGTGCCTATTCCGACCTCGCCATCGGCTTCGCCCGGGTGCTGGGTATTGCCGTGCCCGAGAACTTCGCGTTTCCGTATCTCGCCACCGACATTCGCGACTTCTGGAACCGGTGGCACATCACGCTCTCCACCTGGGTGCGCGACTACGTTTTCGTGCCCACGGGGCGCGCCCTCTTCGGCACGGTGCTCCGGCCCTGGCCCGCGTTGATCGCGGGGTTGAGTTACCTGCTCACGTTTGCCGTTGTGGGGGCCTGGCACGGCCTGACCGGGGCCTTCTTGGTTTGGGGGCTGTACCAGGGAGTCCTGCTGTCGGCGCACCACGTGTGGCGGGCCCGGCTGCCGGTGGCGATCGCGGCCCATCCCTGGTATCGATCCAAAGCCGCCTCGGTCTTGGCGGGCCTCGTGACGTTTGTGTGCGTGGCCGTGGGATGGGTGCCATTCATGGCCGACCTGGCCACCGCCCGTCGATTGCTGTGGCTGATGTTCGGAGGCGCGTCGTGAGGGCGTGGCTCATGGATCTCGCGGCCGGGGTGGGCCTGGCGCTGGTGGTGATCGTGCTGATGCTGTTTGCGTCGTTCGACTCGACGTTTATCTATCGAGGCTTCTAACCCGGGCGTGGCAGAATCGCCACACATACTGGGCTGGGAACTGCTTCTCGTGACGACGTTGGCGCTTGTCGTGACTTGCGGCACGCTGGCCTACCTCCTCACGAGGATCAGGCGCCACGCCCAAGCGGACATGGCAGCCACCGAGGCGCGCTTTCGCGCGCTGCTGGAGCGGCACGGGCCCTTCCGCGATTTCGTGGTCAAGCGCAAGGCCATGAACGGCACCGACGTCTGGCAATTCGATCAGCGGCGACCCGGTGTTCGACGAGCTCGGCGCGTTCACGGGCTATCGCGGCGTTGGCCACGACATCGGCCCAGGCCCAGCGTGACCGGCAGATGGCGGCCGCGTTGTTCCTCGGTCTGGACCACTTCAAGCACATCAACGACTCGCTCGGCCACGACGCGGGTGTCATGGCCGACATTCGCATCAGTCGCACACACAGCCTGGGCCTGGACGAGGCGCGCAAGGTCGCCGCGGCCTGGACCGAGCAGGTGGAGACCCGGTTCGGCATGGCCGAACCGGCCTGGTGGGCTACAATCGGCCCATGAAGGCCACCCGCCAGCTGACCGCCATCATCGAACGCGAGGACGACACCTACGTAGCCCTGTGCCCCGAGTTGGATATTGCGAGCCAGGGCGACACGGTCGAATCCGCGAGGACGAACCTCATCGAGGCGCTGGAATTGTTCTTTGAGTCGGCCGACCCGACCGAAGTCGCACGGCGCTTGCATGGGGAAGTCTTCATCACCCGGGTCGAGGTCGCGGTTGGGTAAGTTGCGTGTCCTGTCGGGCCGCGAGGTGTGCAAGATTCTGGAGGCCGAGGGCTTCTCAGTAGTTCGGCAGCGCGGCAGTCATGTCGTCATGCAGAAACGGTCGGGAGACACGACCACGACGGTGCCCGTCCCCGACCATTCGGAACTGAAGACCGGAACGCTTTCCAGCATCATCCGGCAGTCCGGTCTCGCCAGAAGCCTATTCGAGAGCTGATCCAACGAACGAAGGCCAACCAGGTCGCCCTGATTGACGCGATCGATCCAGTCCAGCGTCTTCAGCAGGCCTGACCCCGCGAGGCCCGCGCGCACCGCCGCGTTCAAGAACCCATCCGCTTCCTGCCCAAGTTCGTGATCGACGTTCTCATCCACGTGGATGGCGTGACCCCGCACGCGCGCGGCCTCGCCCGCCTGCACCCGCCGGACATGGTCTTCCCACAACGCACCGATCTTCTTCACGCGCGCCCTCGCATCGAGAAGCGGCGCCGTGACAGCCTGATACGCCTTGTCGAACCGGTCGCGCGGATCGCCTTCGGGCAACGCCGCATCGCGCAGCTTGAACAGGCTCAGGAGCAAGCGCGCCATGAATGGGAGGATGACCCTTCATCGGCGAATTTCTTGACCACCCAGCTCGTCTCATCCGGCATCTGCAGCCCCGGCCGGCGCACGAGGCCGCTCTTGGCTGCAACCGGCCCGAGAAAGACCAGCAACATCTCCAACGGCAGCTCGCCGCGCAGCAAAAATGACCCCGCCATCCTGCCAGCGCAGGAACTGCACCATCGTCCAATCACATCCCTTTGCTTACGCCTCGATCCGCCGCACCCTTCATGACCGCGCGCGCGGAAGCGGCACGGGCGGCGGCGGCTTGCCCTGCAGGCCGTCGCGCACCAGACCGCCGATGAAAGCCGCACACGGGCCGATGTCCTGTTTCACGCTCGCGGATTCGAGCGTGGCCATGTACTCGTCACGCCGCTCAAGGGGAATGATGGTCCACGGATAGCCGCCCGCAGCCATCATCACATTCATCAGGAAGCGCCCCATCCTTCCGTTGCCGTCCATATAGGGATGGATGTAAACGAACACGAAGTGCCCGAGCACGGCGCGCACAGCCGGTTCAGGCTCCGACGCAAGAAGCTCGAACAGCGCCGGCATGCAATCGCGCACCGCCTCGCGCGGCGGCGGCACATGCATCGAGCGCCGGATATAAACCGGTCCACTGCGGTAGCCCGCCAGATCGGCAGCGCGGATGATGCCCGCGCTCACACTCGGTCCGAACAGCCGCCGGTACCAGCCAGAGTGATCATCGCGGCTGACTATCCCCGGATTATCGCCGCGCAGCACGTTCCCGATACTCGCCTTCACTGCGCCGAACGCATCGTAGTACCCGCGCGCGGCGAGTGCACTGCGGTTCTCACGATCCTCGGCGTTCTGATCGGGATTCCACGCACCGCTGCGCACACGCTCGATGAGCTCGCGGCTGACCCGGTAGCCCTCAATCGACAGGGAGTGGTAGGCATCGTTCACATACACGTCCTCAACGGCTTTCAGATACGTCTCCAGCTGGCGGGAGGGTCCGGGTGCGGCAGGAAACGCATCCAGCGCAGGCCGACGCATCGCATCCCACATCAGGCGAATGCGGTTCACGTAGGGCGAAATGTCACGCCCGGCCAGCACGATGCCCGGCCGGTCCTCGAACGGATCGCTCTCCCGCACCGTGTAGCCGGCCGCTGCCATCGTCTTAAGAATCTCGTCGGCGATACGCTCCTGCCCGAAATTGCGGAACGCGCCGGCCAGGCGCCCGGCGATCGTGCTGTGGCCGCCCTCGAGCAGGACGGCAAGCACGTCAGAGGCGTCCTTGACGCCCGCCATGGCTGCGCGCACATCCGTTGCCGCACGGCCGAAGTGCTGCTCCGATATCGTCACCAGTGCCGCCGGAACGGAGAACAGCCGCAGACCATCGCGCTCGACGACCTCGCTTTCTTTGGGCATCGCATAGCGCACATCAAACAGCGACGTGCCATGGGGCAGCGCGGTGGGCTTGTTGCCGCCCTTGGGCGTGCGCACGAGCAACTGCGCCGGCACGGTCCTGTTACCGGCGTGCAATGAGAGCGATTGCTCGGGAGAAAGGCACCAGGCCTTCCCGAAGCGCGCGGCCAGATAGGCGGCGCAGAAATCCCAGAACGAGGCGTACCACGGCGTGCTGTCGCCAGGCGCCTCGTCCGGCCGCGCGGGGATATACCAGCCCTTGATCACTTCCCGCAGGAAACCGGCGCCGAGCAGGCGCTCGCGGTGCGTACGGCTCAAATCAGCGGAGCGGATTGCCACGACGCTGCGCGCCTGCAGCGCGTGCAGGGCATCAAGAGACTCAGCCAGCTTTTCTTGCGGCGTTGCCATCGCTTCTTTCCAGTGTCAGGGGCGCTGAGGGCCATTCATAGGTAATGGCGCCGCGCTAATTATAGGTTATTAAGTTGTAACATTTATAGGTTATTGCGTCAAGCAAAACGCAGGTTATTGTGCTTCACGGCCAGCAGGACCCAGCCTCATACGCAGAAACACAACGGCCAGACCTGTTTCGAGGCAGCCCTGGGCGGGCCACCGCAGCAACGAACGCACGCCGGACACCTTTTCAGGAGCGCCAGCGTCAACGCTCGCCCGAGTTTGGAGGAAGGGGCTGTCTGGTCAGATTAGGCGATTTCTTGACCACAGACTTGACCACTTGACCATCTGTGAACTCAATAAATCGCCGTAAGTTGTTGGTGCGGAAGGGGGGACTCGAACCCCCACGATATTGCTATCGCCAGCCCCTCAAGCTGGTGCGTCTGCCAATTCCGCCACTTCCGCGTTAGAGGG
>CAYJPQ010000089.1:0-12972 GCA_964372085.1 uncultured Bifidobacteriaceae bacterium
CGGGTTCTACGGGTTCTACGGGTTCTACGGGTTCTACGGGTTCTACAGGTTCTACGGGTTCTACGGGTTCAAGATGAATCGGTGAAGCGCTAGAGCCAAGCCCGCTTCGTCGTTCGTGGCGGTCTGGTGGAAGCCGGCGTTGAGCAATTCGGGCTCGGCGTTGCCCATCACCACGCCCGTGCCGGCCCACTCGAGCATGTCGCGGTCGTTGTGGTTGTCGCCGACGGCCATCACCGCTTCCTGCGGCACGCCGTACTGGCGGGCCACCTCGGCCAGACCGGTACCCTTGTTGGTGCCCGCAGCGCACACGTCCACCATGGAGAAGTCGCGGCGCGGATACTCGGTGAGCGCCACCTCCAGCTGGGCCGCCATGGGCAGCGCGGCCAGGTGGCTGGCGATCGCACGCATGTCGGCGACGCCGCCGTTGAAGGCAATCTGCACCGGGTCTTCCACCAGGGCGTCTTCGAGGCGCGCCACCTCCTGGAGGATGGTCTCGTTGCGCTGCTTGAACCGCCACCGGTTGGGATGCGTCCAGTCCATGTGGTCGTACACCAACTGCCCGCCGGCCGGGCGGTCGAACACCGCGGCCGTATGCTCGCGCCAGGCGGTGGTGGCCTCCAGCACCCGGTGGGCCGCGTGCCGGGGCAACAATCGGCGCAGCAGCGTGTGCCCGCCGCGCTCGCGCGCGATGGCGCCGTTGTGCAGGATGAGGGTGATCGATTCGGGAATGCCGTCGAGCGCCTGCAGGGCAAAGTGAAAGCTGCGGCCCGTGGCAATCACCACCCGCACGCCCCGCGCCATGACCGCACCGATGGCCTCGCGATTGGCCTCGGGAATGCGCCCCTTGCTGTCGAGTAAGGTGCCGTCGATGTCGATGGCGACGAGTTGAATCACGCCCTGAGCCCCTAAGCCGTAAGCCGTCTTTGAAGTACCATGGAAAGCTTATGAACCCGTGGGACCAGTTTACCGGGGCCAACGCGGCGTATGTGTACGAGTTGTACGAGCGTTACGAGCGCGACCCCTTGTCGGTGGACGAGGCCACGCGCCGGGCGTTTAGCACCTGGACACCCCCCGAGCCCAGCCAGGACGAGGAGCCTCGCCCCTCGGCCGCGCCGGCCGCCGGCGCGGTGTCCGCCGCCGACCTGCAGGCCGCCATCGCCACGTACACCTACGCCGAGTCGATCCGGCGGTTCGGCCACCTGGCCGCCAGCCTCGACCCGCTCGGCTTCCAGGCGCCCATCGGCGATCCCTCGCTCTCGGCGCAGGCGCACGGCCTCACCAGCGACACGCTGCGGCGGCTGCCCGCATCCATCGTGGGCGGGCCGGCGGCCGACGGCGCCGCCAACGCGTTCGACGCCATCCAGCGGCTGCGCGCCACCTACTGTTCCACCACCGGCCACGACTACAACCACGTGTTCGTCCCCGACGAGCGCGTGTGGCTGCGGCACGCCGTGGAATCGGGTCAGTTCCGCGCGCCGAAAGATCCCATCAACGGCGAAGAGCTGCTCGACCGCATCACCCAGGTCGAGACCTTCGAGCGCTTCCTGCACCGGACGTTCCCGGGCAAGACGCGTTTCTCGATTGAAGGCCTCGACATGATGGTGCCCATCCTCGACGAGATCATCCACGACGCCGCCGAGAACGGCGTGCAGCACGTGATGATCGCAATGGCGCACCGCGGCCGGCTCAACGTGCTTGCCCATATCCTGCAGAAGCCCTACGCGCAGGTGCTGGCGGAGTTCAAGGACCCCCTCTTCACCCGATCGTGGCGCATCGACCTGGGCTGGATGGGCGATGTGAAGTACCACGCGGGCGCGCGCGTCGAGGCCCGGCCCGACGGACTGCCCCGGTCGGTGGTGGTCTCGATGCCACCAAACCCGAGCCACCTCGAAGCAGTGGACCCCGTGCTGAACGGCATGGCGCGTGCCGTCGCCACGGCGACCGGCGATCCTGGCGCGCCCATCATCGACAAGGGCAAGGTGCTCGCGATCCTGATTCACGGCGATGCCGCCTTCCCAGGGCAGGGCATCGTGGCCGAGACGCTCAACCTGTCGCGCCTCGACGGCTACGACGTGGGCGGCATCATCCACGTCATCGCCAACAACCAGGTGGGCTTCACCACCGACCCCAACGACTCGTTCAGCACCAGCTACGCCAGCGGCCTCGCGCGCGGCTTCAAGATTCCCATCACGCACGTCAATGCCGACGATGCGGCGGCGTGCGTCGAGGCGGCGCGGCTGGCCATCGCCTATCGCCAGCGGTTCAAGCTCGATTACCTCATCGACCTGGTGGGCTACCGACGCTACGGCCACAACGAGGGCGACGAGCCCGCCTTCACGCAGCCGCAGCTGTACCAGGCCGTGGCCACGCACCCCACGGTGCGCGAGCTGTACGCGAAGGTGCTGGTGGACAACGGCCAGGTCGAGCGCGACCGGCCCGAGGCCATGGTGCGCGAGCGGATGACGGCGCTCGAGCAGGCGTACGCGTCGCTCAAACCCGAGCAGGACTACGTGCCGCCGGTGCCCGAGGTGCCGCCGAGCGGCGCCGCGAAGAAGGCGAAGACCGCCGTGCCGATGGACCGGCTCGAGGCCATCAACGCCGACTTGGTGCAGGTGCCCGGGGGCTTCAGCGTGCACCGCAAGCTCGAGCGCGGGCGCGAGAAGCGGAAGTCGGTGTTCGCCTCGCCCACCGAGCGGTCCATCGACTGGTCCACGGCCGAGGAGCTGGCGCTGGCCACGGTCCTGGCCGACGGCATCCCCATCCGCTTCACGGGTGAGGACGTGGAGCGCGGCACCTTCAGCCATCGGCATGCCGTGTACCACGACGCCGTGAGCGGCGCCCGGCACGTACCGCTGCAGGTGCTGGCGCAGGCGAAGGCGTCGTTCGAGATCCGCAACAGCCCGCTGTCGGAGTACGCGTGCGTCGGCTTCGAGCTGGGTTACAACCTGCAGGAGCCGGCGTGCCTCGTGATGTGGGAGGCGCAGTACGGCGACTTCATCAACGGCGCGCAGATCATCCTCGACGAGTACCTCACGTCGGGCCGCGCCAAGTGGGGCATGGCGCCGTCGCTGGTGCTGCTGCTGCCGCACGGCTACGAGGGCCAGGGTCCCGACCACTCGAGCGCACGGCTCGAGCGCTTCCTGAACGCCGCCGCCGACACGAACATGCGCATTGCCAACTGCACCACGGCCGCGCAGTACTTCCACCTGCTGCGCCGGCAGGCGCTGCTGCTCACCACCGATCCGCTGCCGCTGGTGGTGATGACGCCCAAGAGCCTGCTGCGCCACGGCTTCACGGCCTCGACGCCGGCCGAGCTCGCCGAGGGCCGCTTCCAGGTGGTGATCGACGATGAGGACGCCGCGAAGCAGGCGGCAAAGGTGCGGCGCCTGGTGCTGTGCAGCGGCAAGATCGCGGTGGACCTGCTCACGAGCGAGGCGCGCAAGGACAACCCGCACGTGGCCATCGCACGCGTGGAACAGATCTACCCGTTCCCGGCCGAGGCCATCGGCGCGCTGCTGGATCGCTATCCGAAGCTCCGCGAGGTGTGCTGGGTGCAAGAGGAGCCCGAGAACATGGGCGCCTGGGATTTCGTTCGGCCGCTCGTGGAGCCCGTCGTGGACGGCCGGTGGCCGCTGCGCTACATCGGCCGCGTGCGCAACTCCAGCCCATCGGAAGGGTCGGCGGCCTGGCACGCGGTGAACCAGCGCGCCATCGTCGAGCAGGTCTTCGAGGCCAAGGCCGAGAAGAAAGAATCCGATCGCGTGCTTTCGAAGCAGGTATAGACCATGTCGACGAATATCGTGGTACCGGAACTGGGCGAGTCGGTGGTCGAGGCCCGCGTGGCGAAGTGGCTGAAGAAGGCGGGCGACCGCGTGGCCGCCGGCGACGCGCTGGTGGAGCTCGAAACCGAGAAGATCGACCTCGAGGTGAGCGCCGATCGGGCGGGCACTCTCACCGTCATCAAACATGAGGCGGGCGCGGACGTCAAAGTGGGCGAGGTCCTCGCGATTCTTGAAGAGGAGGCTGGCGCGGGTGCGTCGGGTGCGTCGGGTGCGTCGGGTGCGTCGGGTGCGTCAGGTGCATCGGGTGCATCGGGTGCATCGGGTGCATCGGGTGCATCGGGTGCATCGGGTGCATCAGGTGCAGCAAGCGCGCTGCCTCAGGTGCAACCGGCCGCTGTACCGGATGCCAAAGTCACGCCTACCGCGAAGAACGTCGCCAAGGCGCACGACGTGAAGCTCGACTCGGTGGCCGCGTCAGGCCCGCGAGTCACGAAGCAAGATGTCCTGCGCGCCGCCGCACCCGTTGCACCTGCTGCACCTGCTGCACCTGCCGTGAGAGCCGAAACCCGCGAGCGAATGAGTAAGCGGAGGGCGACAATCGCGCGCCGGTTGGTCGAGGCACAACATACGGCGGCCATGCTCACCACCTTCAACGAGGTGGACATGACCGAGCTGATGGCGCTACGGGCCAGGCGGAAGGAAGCCTTCCTGAAGCAGCACGGCGTGGGCCTCGGCATCGCATCGTTTTTCGTGAAGGCCGCCATCGGGGCGCTCAAGGCCTTCCCGCAGATCAACGCCGAGATCCAGGGCGACGAGATCGTCTACAAGCACTACTACGACATCGGCATGGCGGTGGGCGCCGAGGGCGGGCTGGTGGTGCCCGTGCTGCGTGACGCCGACCGCATGGGCTTTACCGGCATCGAGCTGGCCATCCGCGACTTCGCCAAGCGCGCCGGCGACGGCACGCTCACGCTCGACGACCTCAAGGGCGGCACCTTCACCATCACCAACGGCGGCGTGTTCGGCTCGCTCATGAGCACGCCCATCCTCAACCCGCCGCAGGTGGGCATCCTCGGCCTCCACAAGATTGCCGACCGCGCCGTGCCGCTGCACGGCCAGGTGGTCATCCGGCCGATGATGTACCTCGCCCTCAGCTACGATCACCGCATCGTCGACGGGCGCGAAGCGGTGCAGTTCCTGGTGAAGATCAAGGAGTTCATCGAGGACCCGGCCTCGATGGTGCTGGGTGGTTGATCCGCAGCCGGGCCTGAGGCCAGCCCCTGACCAGCTTGATTGCTGCGTGAATTGGATGCACGATCTAGTGGGCACAAACTGGCACCAGGTACTCGTGCTGGCCGGGGTTGCCGCCGCACTGAAAAGGGGCTGTTCATGAGAATCATCACGGCTCTGTTGATGGTCGCGTTGTTCGCGGTACCGGCTGTGGGGCAACAGATTACAGCCGAGCAGGCAGCCAAGTACAGCAGTGGAACCCGCAAGCTGTGGTTGGGCGCGGGACTCATTGCCGCCGGGGTCATAGTCCTACCCGTCACAGCCATAGAGGACGATTCGCCGCACGGCTCGAGGGCGCTCACCGGCGTGGGCCTCGTTGGCCTGGGAGTTGGAGCCATCTGGTGGGGCGTCCGGCAGCGCAAAGACTCGGCTCGGCCGTACGTCACGATTGGCGTCCGTGTGGGCCAGAGCAGGTCGATCCACTTTCAGCGGTCCTGGTAGGGTTCTCGGTTGCCGCCTGCCGCGAGGCTGGACCGACGCATCGGCTCAACCTCGCGGCAGGCTCCCTTGGTCAGCCGATCAGTACAGTGCCCACAAAGGCACGTCCGATGAACTGTAGACGACGACATTGCCGTCGTCTTGAATGTTCAACCACGCACCAGAGTTCCCGTCTGTGTTCGTCTCGCCGTAGACGGTGCTGTACTGGTCGTAGATGACAAAGTTCCCGTCCCCCTGCATTACTGCGTACGGATTGTAGGGGTAGGGCGCTACCGTAGAGAGAATCAGCGCGCCGGCGTACCAAGAACTGCCTGTCCAAGAGAAGTGGACGAGCCCGCAGTAGAACGTGCATACCCACTCAATCTTGTAGTTCCCGTTGCTTGAGTATCTCGTCTGCCCAATACTGATCGTATCGTTCGAGTACATGTTCTGAGCATTCGCGACACCTCCGGATACAGCCATCAACATCGCGAAGACAATGCTTACGATGAACAACTTCCTGTGGCTTGTCACTGTGACAACCTCCTTTGCCCCCAAGACTTTGGGAAGCTACGGTGACTCATCACGCATTGCCATCATTTCCGCGCTGATTTACTGGAAAGAGAAGACAACAAGTGCTGTAAATTCCGGCGCCAGAAGTGGCGGTAGAAGGCGGTTGACGGCGCTCCTGCGGGCCCTGAGAAGACAAAGGCAGACGCGGGAAGCTAAGCCAGTACGGCGCCGGGTCGTCACTGCGCACGATTTCCGAAGGCCCCCACCCTTTCCAGCTCCGCTACGACCGCATCGATGTTGGCTTGGCCGTTGATCAGAGGCTGGATCCTCAAGAAGGCCCCAACGGACAGATCCAGCGACCTGTACGGCTTGCGAAATCCGCATCGTGCCAGGAACCTGCGCAGCGTTCGCTCGTCTACAATGTTCAGCACATTCTGGAGCTCGACGGGTGTCCCCGACGACAGAATGATCGCTCGGAGCATTCGCGTGAAGAACAGGGCTTGGCGAGGCTGGATCCCAGCCGCTCGGCACCAGGTGCGCAAAGCGCCGGCACTAACTCCGGACGCATGCCCCCACAGGGCCAAGGTCGTGGGATCCTCGCTGGCGTGGGTGCCGCGCACAACCACCCTCGCCCACCGTTCCGCCGCGTGCAGGCGAATCGGTATCGGACCGGGAGACGTGCTCATTGCTCTCGAGCATCCCGTTCTGGGGGGTACGGCGAGCCTAGCACATCGCGGGCATCCAAGGGCGGCACCTTCACCATCACCAACGGCGGCGTGTTCGGCTCGCTCATGAGCACGCCCATCCTCAACCCGCCGCAGGTGGGCATCCTCGGCCTCCACAAGATTGCCGACCGCGCCGTGCCGCTGCACGGCCAGGTGGTCATCCGGCCGATGATGTACCTCGCCCTCAGCTACGATCACCGCATCGTCGACGGGCGCGAAGCGGTGCAGTTCCTGGTGAAGATCAAGGAGTTCATCGAGGACCCGGCCTCGATGGTGCTCGACGCCTAAAAAAGGGGACTGTCCCCTTTTCGCGAGTGGTAACGTATCGGTCGAATGCACTCACGTTCAACCCGCGGGCTTCGCCGGTCGATTGCCGCCCACGATCGGTCGCGTGGGCTGCTGATTGCCTTCGAGGGGCCAGACGGTTCTGGCAAGACCACGCAGCGCAAGCTCCTCAAGCGGTGGCTCGAGAGCACCGGGAAGGAGGTGGTCTCCACCCGGTGGGCGTCGTCGCCGATCGTGAAGCCGCTGTTGAAGGCGCGCAAGCGCATCCACGCGCTCTCCACCGAGGAGTACTCGCTGCTGCACGCGGTCGACTTCCGGCACCGCGTGGAAACCAGCATCCTGCCGGCCTTGTGGGCAGGCAAGGTGGTGCTGGCCGACCGGTACCTCTTCACCGCGCTGGCGCGAGACGCTGCACGCGGCCTCGACCTCGACTGGCTGCTGCACGTCTACTCGCCCATGGTGTGGCCCGACCTGGTGGTGTATTTCTCGATGGCCTCGTCCGTCTCGAGCCGGCGCCTGGCGTCGACGCGGGAGCCGCGCTTTTATGAAGCCGGGCAAGACGTGACGGGCCTGGACGATCCCCTCGACAGCTATGGGCGGTTCATCAACCGGGTGGTCACCGAGTACGACAACCTGTCGCTCATCTTCCAGTTCGTCAAGGTCGACGCCGGCGAAGTGGTGTACCGCCAGCACCAGCGCGTGCGCCGGCTGGTCGAGAAGGCCGCGAAGCGGCCGTGGCCCGAGTTCAGCCAGGAGGCTGTTGAAGAATGGCTACGAAAGCCGTCGCGCCCGGCCGCCTCGTAGCCGTCGACGGATCGCGCGGCGCCGACGTCGCCGCCGCGGCGGAGGCGCTGGCCGCCGGCATCCGCGCGCGCGGCGGCACGTGCCTGGTGAGCCGGTGGGACGCCTCGGGCCTGTTCACCGAGCTGGCGTCGGCACCTATCGAGACGCTCGACGTGTCGGCACGGACCCTGAGCCTGCTGTACGCCGCCGACCTGGCGTTTCGCCTACGGTGGGAGATCCGGCCCGCGCTGGCCGCCGGGCACATCGTGATCGCGGCCCCGTATCTCGAGACGGCCACGGCCTTTGGCGTGGCCGCCGGCCTGCCCGAGCGGTGGATGCGCGACCTGCTGCGATTTGCCCCCGCGGCCGGCGCGAGGGGACTGGCGCCCGAACGCAAAGAGGGCGAGGCGTGGAAGCGCCGTGCCGACCGGGGGTATCCGGAGTATTGCGCGATGGTGCTCGACGCGGCCGGGCGCGCCTTCGGGCGCAAGCGGGCGCGCGAGGCGATGATGGCCGCGCTCGACGCGGGCCACACCGCGAAGGTGTGGCGGCTGGACGGCAAGACGCTGGCGGGGGCCGCGAAGGCGCTTACTGGCAGCCGGTAGGCAGCGTTGCGCCGGCCTGCCGGGCGGCCTCGCACTGCACGTAGGCGATGCGCGGGTCGGGGAATGCGAGCATCGTCTCGCGGTCGGCCGCGTGTTCCTCGTTGGAGTAGGGCTTCACCGTGTCCTCCCGCATCGCGTCGGCAATCATGTCGAGCTGCCGCTCGATCTCCTGCCGCAGCCAGCCCTGGGCCTGACCCTCGGCCACCTGTGCCGCCGCGGTCGCGGCCTCTTGCAGCACCGCGTAGTACTGCGAGCGGTACTCTTCCAGCTCCATCACCTTGCGCATCAAGACGTTCTCGTCGTGGCGCGTGTTCAGCGGGAAGTCTGTGGAGAGGAAGGCGTTGTCCTCGTCCCACGCGACGAACACGTGCGTGTCGCGGTTCTCGATCCGGTAGAAATAGAAGTTGTTCATGCCGTCGTAGCCCACGAACCCGTCGTTTTGGGCCACGAAGTTCTGCAGGGCCACGTAGCGGACGAAGGCGGCCAGGTCGAGGCGGTCGTTGATGGTCGAGACGAAGCTGGCCGACGGCGTGTCGTTGACCAGCCGCACCAGTTCCTCGATGGGGCCCCAGATGGTGCTGTCGCTCTTGCTCTCGTTGGTCTTGATGTCGAAGTACGCCTTGTACGGATCGAGGGCCGAACCCAGGTGCGTGAAGCGCCACGGCGACCCGATCACGTAGTTGTACTCGAACAGGTACCCGTCGTTCTGCACGTCGTCGCCGATGCTGCCGAACACGCGGCCCATCATGGTCTTGTCCACCGAATCGACCAGGCCGTACAGGCCCGCGTACGATCCGTTCACGTACAGCTTCGCGTGCGTCTCGCGCGGGGAGGGAATGCCCAGGCGCGCGAAGAGGCGCATCGCGACGGTCTCGCGCACGCCCGAGGCGTCTTGCGTGAGGTTGTCGAGGACGAACGACTTGAGCCCGAGGAACGTCTGGTCCGTCGAGTACCGGTCGAAGTCGACGCGCAGGCCGGGCTTAGTGCCGCTGCGCGAGCCGAGGCCGCGCGACCGGATGCCGACGTTGCGGACGGTCTGGCCGTTCCACGTGACATCGGCCGGATAGTAGGTGTTCTCCTGGAAGTTCTCCTTCAGCTTGTCCCAGTCCCTGGAGTTCAACCACAACTCCACGCGCTGCAGCACGTCGGGGTTGAAGAGATCGTCCGACGTTTGCGCAAAGGCGGGCCCGGCCAACAGGATCAGCAGCGCCGCTAGCGCCCACTGGCGCCTCCGTCTTCCGTGCTGGATCATCAAAACACCACTTGGAGCCGGATTAGCCCCGACCAGTACGACGAGGTGCCTGGCTCCGGTGAGCGCCTTGGATCCTCGAACTCCTCGTGCGCGGCGTTGGCCACCACCTTCACCCAGCGGATGGGGGACCAGTTCACGCCGAACGTCCACACCGAGTCGGTGTTGCCGAGCAGGGGGTCGGCGCGCGGATTCGAGTACGGCGTGCCTTCCTGGTTGGCGCTGGCAAAGCCCAGCGTGTCGTAGCGCACGGCCAACTCGATGGCGCCCGCACCGCCCCTGAAGAGCGGCGTGCGCGGGTTGATGTTCGAGTCCTTGTCTTCGCCGGTGACGATCCATGTGCCGCTCACGTACCAGCCGGTGCTGACGACGTCGGAGATGTCCCGGTCGCGGTTGCTCTGTTCCCGGCGATCCTCGCGGGCCTGCATCCACTCGGCCTTGATCCCCGTGGACCCCGGCGTCCACTCCAGCTCAACGCCCGTGCGCTGGCGGCGGCCCTTCACGTACACGGGCTCGAAGAACTCCTCGGTGCCGTAGAGCGACTCGCCCCGCAGGCTGTTGAGCCCCTCGGGAAGTTCCGCGTTGGTGTAGGCCACGCCGATCCGAAGGCTGTCGAGCTTCCCCATGCCCTTGAGAAAGCTGAGCGGCGTGAGGGTCACCCGGCCGGCCAACGATGGGCCCACCTCGGGCTCGGGCTCACCCTCCGGCACGAACTGCGGCTCGGTCAGCTTGCCGTTGTCGCCGTCGCCGTTGAACACGCCAATCTCGTAGGTCAGGGCGCGGTCGAACGGGCGGCCGAACACCATCACGCCCTTGTCGCGCGCCGGAGCGATGGTGGACGAGGCCAGGCTGCGGTACGCGAAGTCAGTCTCGGTGGGGCCGGTGTTCTGCTCGAGGCCGAACGGCACCTTGAAGCGGCCGCCCCGCACCGACAGCCCGTCGAAGGTGCGCCAGGTGATGTACACGTCCTTCCAGTCGGTGAACTCGCCGTCCTCCGACACCTCCCGCTCGATCTCGTAGTCGACGTGCTTGGTGAGCTCGCCCTTGAGCCCGAAGCGCAGGTTGCGAAAGTCGAACACGTCCTCGTCGATCTCGGGGTCGAAAGTGCGCCAGTCGAGCTGCAGCTTCATCCGGAGGTCGACGTTGATGTCGTCGCCGAACACGATGGACGGCCGGTCGTCCCACACGACGCCGCGCCTGTCCTGCGCCGCCACGGGCACGGCCAGCGCCAGTCCGATCAGGATGGTCCGGCTGAAGCCGGACACTACGCCACGCCTCGTCATGCGATCCGATCTCCCGGGAGCAGGGCCGCCTGGGGCCCGGCCTTCGCCGCCAGCTGCTGGTACGACGCGTTCAGGCGCGTGACGAGCGCCTGGTCGCTGATGACCACCGAGACCTCGCGGCGGAAGTCGAGGCTCAGCGTCGACAGCGCCGTGCTGCCCATCACCGCCACCTGCTCGTCGATGATCATCATCTTGCCGTGCGGCTCGATCGTGCCCATCGCCTTGCGCCCCAGCACCGACACGACGATGCCGTCGCGCCGCCGGTCCTTGAGCAGCGACACCAGGTCGGGGTCCGACAGCTTGTGGTCGATGATGCGGATGCTGCTCCTGGCGCCGCTGATCAGGCGCCGGATGTGGTGGCGCGATCGCTCGGGCCCCACGATCAGGCGGTCTCCCAGCGCGCGGTGCGACGTGAGGGGCGCGCCGCCCGCGTCGGCGTGGAACAGCGCGTGCAGGCCCTTCACCACCTTCGGGTCGTCGGTCACCAGCAGCGCGTCCCACGTGCGCGTGAAGCACTTGCGCGTGGGGTTGAGGGTGGTGACGATCGCGATCGTCTCGTCGGCCACCAGGTACTTGGCGTGGTACTTCACCACCGGGTCGCCGTACCAGGTGACGACGGCGCCCATCTCCTCGAGGGCGCCCCAGAGCTTGCGCAGGCGCTTCTTGCCGCCCTTGGCGCGCTTGGTGAGGATGGCCTCCACGTCGCACCCGCGCTCGAGGGCGGCGGCCAGCGCGTCGAGCACGCTGAAGTCGTCGCAGCGGAACAGCGACAGCACAAGGCGGCGGCGGGCCGACCCGATCACGTCCAGCAGCGCGGCCTTGCGCTCGCCCGGATCGAGCACCAGGTGCTCGCGGCCGGGCGCCGCGCGCGGGGCCCGCTTAGCCGCGCTTGGGCGGCGACCAGGAGACATGCTTGATGCCCTTCTTTCCTTCGCCCATCAGCTGGCTGCTGAGGTCCTCGAGCGAATCGGAGGGCTTGAGGGTGGTGAGGTAGCGCACCGTGGCCTCGTCGCCCTGCGACACCTCGCGGGGCTCGAACACGATGCCGTTGAGGGCAAACACGTGCAGCACGTGCGCGGTGGGGAAGTCGCGCTCCTCGGCCACGATCTCCACCAGCATCGTGCGCGGACGGTCGGCGCTGAACAGGTTGAGCAGGGGAATCATCGCGCACAGGAACACGGTGCCCAGGCCGGCCACGGCCAGCGCGCCCAGTCCGGCGGCCATGCCGAGCCCCATCAGCAGGAAGAGGATCGTGATGTCGCGCGCGTCTTCCACCGGCGTGCGGAACCGGATGATGCTGGCGGCGCCGGCGATGCCGAAGGCCCGCGCGATGGAGTTGCCGATGATAATCATCACCATGGCGCCCGAGATGCACAGCAGCACCTGCGCCTGGTCCATCGAGGGGTTGGGCTGGCGCTCGCTGCGGTACTGGCGGTGCACCATGGTGACCAGCATGCCGATGACGGCCGCCGCCACCAGCTTGGCCAGCTCGAAGAGCGGTTGCGAGGCCGCGAGGGGAATGGCGCCCTGGCCCGCGGCCCCGAATGGCTGGCTCTCGACGGCGCTTGGGCCGAACGCCGGCCAGGCCGTGCCGACGCCCACGAGCCCGAGCCCCGCCACCGCCACGGCGACGCCGGTGAGCACCTTGTCCCAGGGCAGGCTCCTGGCCTTGGCCTCCACGAGGCTGTCGACCACCTCCAGCACGTTGGCCAGCAGCGAGATCTCCAGCATCTCGCGCACCTTGGCGTTGGGCGAAACCAGCGTGAAGCGGTGGTGGAGCCGGTGCGCCGTGGTGTGCCCGCGCACCAGCGCCCGGACGCCCGCACTGTCGAGTGCCGGCACGCCGCGCAGGTCGATCACCACGTGCTCGTAGCCGGTGCGGAACACGTGCTGGATGCGCTTCTCCAGCTCCTCGGCCGGGCCTCCGGCCACCAGGGGCTCCAGTGGCGAGAGCACCATGCGTCGGGACGAGGTGCCGTTTGCGTGACTCGCAGCCATCTTTAGAGGGTTCGTGTGGCGAAACGGTACCACGTATGCTAG